>JAKOYD010000124.1 GCA_029780695.1 Pseudomonadota bacterium | reverse complement strand
GCCGTCGCACAGCTTGCGGCCTTTGATCTTCGCCAGCAGCGCATGCGCGCCGGTGGTCTCCGGGATCAGTGCCGCCGCATACAGCCGCTCGGCATGGGGGCGCAGGTACTCTGCCCATGCCAGCGCCCGGATCAGCTCGCGCTCATGGATCACGCCGCTGCTGTCGGGTGTGTCCACCAGCGCAAAGATCAGCGCCAGCGCCGGGATCAACTTGCGCCACTTCGCCAGGTGCGACACCAGCGCCGGATGCAGTTCATCCCCCCGGATGCCGGTCTCGAACGGGATCAGCCATTCATAAAAAATGGCCTGCGCCTCGGCACTGAATCGCCATTCCTGCGGATCATCGTCGGTCGCTGGCAGTAGTTCATTCAGGCGCTCGAACACGGCCCATGCCGCCTGCTTCGCTGGTGTGTCAGGCCACCGATCCACCAGCTTGAATTCCCGCTCTACGTCGGGCCATACCGCCAGGCCAAAGCGCTGCAACAGGCCATCATCGCCCGCGCCGCCGTTCACGGCTTCGCGCACATAGCTCTGCACCTTGCCCGGTTGGATGCCGCCCAGCATCGCCATGCAGACACGGGGTACATAGCTGTGCCCGCGCCCGATCCGATCCACTGCATGGCCTTGGTTGCCGTCGTAGCCGGTCAGGTAGAAGCCGCGTGCGCCTTCCTGCCCTTGCCGATCCATGCTGGACAGCAGGCCGTGGACTTCATCGCGGTATACCAGCAGGCCCCACGGGTTTTCCACCAACAGGTCGGCCAGTGCCTCCACCGTGCTGTCGTTGACCACGTAGCGCCGCATCGTCGGCTCGCTGGGCTGGTCGGTGGGGGCCAGCAGCGCACGGGCTTTGGCGGGGTCTTTTGCTGCAACAGCCGCCGCTTGTTTTTCGTTCGCCTTGCCTGCCAGCTCGGCCACCTTGGTGTCGAGTTCCCATGCTTCATGCGCGGCCTGCCATTGCTCGCGCTCGGTCGATTCCAGCCGGTGCAGGGGCTTCAAGACTTCACCCAGCGCCGGGGACTTCATCACGCCAGGTCGTCCCACGATCAGCCCCCACAGATTGGGCACCACGCGCCAGTCGTCATGTTGTTTGGGTGCCACCACGACACGCGCACCGATCAGGCCAGACAGCGCAGTGATGACCCCGACAGCCGGGAAGTCAGGCGGGCACTGCATGCGCTCGGCAATGTCCACGATCCAACCGCGCAGCGCGTGGGGCAACAGCTCGGGGTCGAACGGGGCCACGGGTGGCAGGGCATCGGGCAGGGGGACAGGATCAGGCCATGCGCCGCTGTCGCCCGCCCCCTCCAATGGCGGGAATGCAGGGGCTTGTGCCACAGGTGCAGCCGCATCAATACATGCCTTCACAGCGTCCAATCCGGCCTGCTGGTGCAGGTCGTTGAAGTCGGTTTCTGTCTCGCTGCGCTGCTCGCCAAAATCAGGTTTTGTGAGGTAGCCACCTACGGCCTTTGCCGCCTCGGTGGCCTTGGTGATACCCGGATTGCCGTCGGTAAACGCATCATCGTCCGCCGCCAGGATCAGGCGCAGCCTGGGGTACTTGCTGTGCAGTGCCTGGGCCACTTCCAGCAGGTTGCCCGCATTCATCGCGCACGCTACGGCATGGCCGGTGGCCTCATGGATGGATGCACCAGTGGCGAAGCCCTCGCACACGATCAACAGTCCCTTGGGCTTGCCGATGCCGAAGTAACAGCCCTTGATGCGCCCGCCGGGTTGAAAGCGCTTGTCCCCCTCCGGGCCGATGGCTTGCAGGCTGTGCAAGGTGGTTGCTGCATCGCGCAGCGGGATCAGCAGCGCCTCGCCCTCGGCCTTGATGCCGTGGGGTTGGATGCCTTTGCGCACCAGATAGGGATGATCCGCTGGGGCAGGTTCAGCAGCTTCCCAGCGCTGCGCCGCCGCCGTCGCTGCATCGTGCTGGCGCTGGGCCTTGTCGGCTTCGCGCTGCTGGGCAATGGCCTGCATGCGCTGCTGGTGGGCGCTGCGCTCGGCCTGGGTCATTGCCTGGGTGTCCTTGCTGCACCAGGTCTGAGATAGACCGCTGCGCCAGCAGCCAAAAGCGCCCGCCGGAACGTCGCCATCATCGTGCAAGACATACCAGCCCGATTGATCCATGCGCTTGCCGTTGGTGCTGAATCGGTACAGCGTGCCGTCGCCGTGGATCACCTCGGGCACGGGCAGGCCAGCACCTGCAATGGCTTGTTGGAATTGTTCGGATGCGATCACAGCCGCCCCCCAATCTGCGCGAGGAACAGCGCCGCGTCGTGCAGGCTGGGCAGGTAGCGCACCAGCCCCCAGCGCTCGGCCCAATAGGTGGTTGCGCCGTCCTTGGACGTGACGCTGTGCAGGTGGTGGCCTTGCTGCGCATAGGCGCTGCGCAGGGCGGTAAAATCAACGCTATCCGTTTTTGGAATAGCGCCCTTCATTGCAAAGCGCGCGATCAGCGTCGTTTCGCGTTTCTGGCCTAGAATGTCGCTGCTTGTGTTTTCGTATGCGCTCAGCCCGGTTGCCGCCGGGCTTTGTGCTTTTTGGGTGGTGCCGATCACTTTGCACCTCCCTTTTGCGAGTCGCGCCACGCGACAAGCTCGCCAGTGTCAAACACTGTGCAGCGGCTCGACAGACGACGCGGTTTTGGGAAGTCGGCGCGCTCTTTTGCCCAGCGCCAAAGGGTAGAAACGCCTACGCCAAGAATCTCGGCAGCGTGTTTCGGGCGTGCTGCCCGTGGGAGAGATTGCGACATTGTTCGCTTTCAAGTTGCCCCGCGTTGTCTTGTCACGCGGTATGAAAGCAGTGTCGAAAAAACCCCGTTTTTGCGAACCTACGTTGTTGGACTATCTCGCGTTATCAACGTATGGCGGTGATGCCGGACGCGACGACGCGCGGCCCGATAGGCAACGCAAGATGCTCGCCCAGGCAAGACGCAAAACAGGCAAACCAGCTTGCTTTGTCTTTTGGCGGGGCTTTTCCTGTCATGTCGCGAACGCAGTCAGCCAGCATAGAGACGTAACCCCGCGCGCGTAACTGATCGGGCTTTGTGGTCGTGTCCATCTTGTACTGCTCTGCAGCGTATTCAGCAGCTTTTTCGAGCGCTTCAACGTAGTCCCAGCCGGTTGACAGCAGGCTCCCGCCGGGTTGCTTTATCGAGGCTTTGACCGCCTGCTCAAGCTCGACAGGTGGGCGGCTCCCATAGGCTAAGTAATCAGTATGCGCGTGCAAAGCGTCTCGGGCTGGCTGGCTCAGTTGATTCAGGGCCTGCAGCAGACGACGCGCTTCGTTTGCAACGCGCACGATCTGTTTGCGCTGTGCCTGTGCGGGTGTCAATTCGCCATCCATCACCATCTGCCCGATGTCGTTCGCGTATTCGATCAGCGCGCTTTTCTGCTCGCCCGTCAATGGCGATTTGTGGAGATGCCGGAGCAGTTCTTCGCGGACGGGCGCAGGTATGAATTCAGCGTCAACGATGCCGCCCGCGCCCACAGAGAAATCAGGTTTCGCAAGTGTTTTCATCGGTCTGAATAGGTTATGTAGGTTGAATCGGTTTGCGCCAGCCGTTGCGTAAAAAGTGTCAGGCCGATTTCGCGCTCTGCAGTGGCACGACAACGCCGGCCGCCGCAGGCTGCGCGCAGTATTGCGCCCAGTCGGCCATCAGCACACGACGCCGCTCTAGCAGGCTCCCGCGTGCATAAGCAGCTTCGGCCTTGTCTTTTAGCTGGTGGCTCATGGCGTGTTCTATGACCTCGCGCGGGTGCGCAGTTGACTCACCAGCCCAATCTCTGAAACTTGATCTGAAACCGTGAACCGTCAGGACGCCGCGCCCCATGCGCTTCAGTAGTGCGAGACAGGCCATGTTTGATAGCGGGGTGTTTTTCTTGCCGCCGGGGAATATGAACTCGCTCTCTTTTGACTCAGCTTTCGCACGCTGCAGGACAGCCAGCGCCGCATCAGACAGCGGGATGGTGTGCTCTTTCGCTGCTTTCATGCGCGCGGCGGGGATAGTCCAGCGCTTCTCCTGCATGTCAATCTCCGACCAACGTGCCTCAATGGCTTCGCTCGTCCGGCAGTTGGTCAGGATGATGAACTCGGTCGCCAGCGCGGTGGTGCCGGGCATGGTGCGCAGCTCTTGCATGAATGCACCGACCTCGCGCCAGGGCAGCGCGGGGTGATGTTCGACCTTCTTTGTCTTTTGCGGTGCGCTCAGCAGGTTCTCAAGGTGTCCACGCCACGCCGCCGGGTTGTCGCCAGTCCGATAGCCTTGCGTTTTGCACCAATCCAGCACTTTCTCGATACGGCCACGAACCCGCGATGCAGTCTCGGTTTTTGTAGTCCATATCGGCTGCAGCACCCGCAGCACCAATGCCGTCGTAACGTCTGCCACTGGCAGCGAACCAAAAACGGGGCTGGCGTAGGTGGTGAGGGTGTTAGTCCACTGCTCGGCGTGTTTTTCGTTCTTCCAGCCCGCCCGGTGGCTGGCGATGTAGCTGGTCGCTGCAGAGTCAAAGGTGATAACAGACGCCTCAGCCAGTTTGCGCTGCACTTCGCTCGCCTGCTTTGCTGCCAATGGGTCAACGCCTTCTAGCAGCATCTTGCGCTGTGCCAGGGCTTTCTCGCGTGCCTCAGCCAGCGAAACCGTGTGCAGCGGCCCCAGGCCCATCTCGCGCTCTTTGCCACCGAACCGATAGCGAAAAATCCAGCTTTTCCCGCCCGATGCTTTGACGCAAAGATGCAGCCCCGCACCATCGGCGTGATAACCCGGCTTGCTCAGTTTTTGCACCTGCATCGCGGTCAGGCGATTGACGTTTCCCATAGCGGCATCCCTTCCCGTATCAAGCGTGCGAGTTAGGCGGAGAGAAAACGTCCCCCGCATTGTCCCCCGCAGCATGGTGCGATTGTGCGGGGTTTTGCGAGATTACGCAAGACAACGATAACGATTTAACTATTTGATTTATATGACGTTTTTGGATGCTACGAGACAACGCAGGATTACGGGTTAGACGGACTCCGTTTCCGCCAAATAGCCAAAAGATCCGCCACGGCGGCTATGCCAGTCAGCTATTGCCTGACTGGCATTTTTTTTGCCGCTTGTACGCCGCGTTCCGCCTGTTGATCGATTGGGCGTCCGATGGTCAGGTCAAACGGCAGGCGCGTGTCGCATCAAGGGCATTTCAAGCCGCCGCACCACAAAAAAAGAACGTCTTTTCGACGTTCCCTTTGTAGTATCCGAAGCAAGGGACACAAGCCTTGATTGACCGGCACTGCCGTGCGGCGGTTTTGGCTGGCGGGTGTCGCTCAGTTGGGTAAGGGTGACGGCGATTCTGCAGCGATCTGGGGCGGCGGCATCTGGCTGCCCGGCAGCGTGTCGTCGGTGGTGCGAATTTTCAATGCCAGCAGGCCCTTGGGCCCCTGGTTCAGCTCATAGCTTACGCGGGCGCCTTCCTTGAGCGTCTTGAAACCATCCATGTCGATGGCCGAGAAGTGCGCAAAAACATCGGGCCCGCCCTCGTCCGGCTCGATGAAGCCGAACCCCTTGAGGTCGTTGAACCACTTGACTTTTCCGTTGGGCATGCGGGTCTCTCCTTTGTTACATCCATCCATCCGGGTCGAAGTGTCGCGGAAGCACTTTGACGTTGTCAACCAGCCCGCGCTGGTGTAGGCGCCGCGCTGATGCCGGTCAGCGCGGGCTTGCAAGCGGCCGGGGCGCCTCCATCTCGTTGACCAGAGGGCTCGCCCATGGCGCACCCGCCTGCCTTATAGAATGATTTTCATGGCGACCTCCCTACCGAAACCGCCCACCCCGGCGGCCCCGACCACGCCCGTTCGACCAGCGGATGGCGGCGGCGAAGTGGTGCTCGAGCGCGTGCCGCAGAAAGTCAAGCCGCCCCAGATGCACCAGGTGGTGATGCTGAACGACGACTACACGCCCATGGAGTTCGTGGTGGTCGTGATTCAGGAGTTTTTCGGCAAGGACCGCGAGAGCGCCACCCAGATCATGCTGAAGATCCACCTGGACGGCAAAGGCGTGTGCGGCGTGTATACGCGTGACGTGGCCAGCACCAAGGTCGAGCAGGTGCTCGATGCCGCGCGGCAGGCTGGCCACCCGCTTCAATGCGTCAGCGAGCCTGTCGACTAGGGCTTTCCCGGCGAGCCAGGGCGGTCGATGTGGCGTTGAATATCCCTGAACCTGCCCCAACTGTCACAGTCAGCCTCGAGAAAGTCGTAAGCTTGAGGCGCTAAAGGAAACACACCATGATTGCCCAGGAACTGGAAGTCAGCCTCCACATGGCATTTGTCGAGGCTCGTCAGCAGCGCCATGAATTCATCACGGTCGAGCACCTGCTGTTGGCTCTGCTGGACAACCCCAGCGCGGCCGAGGTTTTGCGTGCCTGCTCGGCCAACATCGACGACCTGCGCTCGTCGCTCACCAATTTCATCAAGGACAACACGCCCCAGGTCGCCGGCACCGACGACGTGGACACCCAGCCCACGCTGGGTTTCCAGCGCGTGATTCAGCGTGCCATCATGCACGTGCAGTCCACCGGCAACGGCAAGAAGGAAGTCACCGGCGCCAACGTGCTGGTGGCCATCTTTGGCGAAAAGGACTCGCACGCCGTGTACTACCTGCACCAGCAGGGCGTGACGCGGCTGGACGTGGTCAACTTCATCGCCCACGGCATCCGCAAGAGCGACCCGCCCGAAAGCGCCAAGCCGGCCGAAGGCCAGCCCGGCGCCAGCGGTGAGGCCGAGGAGGCCACCGAAAAGAACGAGAAGCAGTCCCCTCTGGAGCAGTTCACCGTCAACCTGAACCAGAACGCCAAGGACGGCAAGATCGACCCGCTGATCGGCCGCGAATACGAGGTCGAGCGCACCATCCAGATCCTGTGCCGCCGGCGCAAGAACAACCCGCTGCTGGTGGGTGAGGCCGGCGTGGGCAAGACGGCCATTGCCGAAGGCCTGGCCTGGCGGATCACCGAAGGCTCGGTGCCCGAGATCCTGGCCGAGGCCACGGTGTATTCGCTCGACATGGGCGCGCTGCTGGCGGGCACCAAGTACCGCGGCGACTTCGAGCAGCGCCTGAAGGGCGTGCTGAAAAGCCTCAAGGACAAGCCCAACGCCATCCTGTTCATCGACGAGATCCACACCCTGATCGGCGCCGGCGCGGCGTCGGGCGGCACGCTGGACGCGTCCAACTTGCTCAAGCCGGCGCTGTCCAGCGGCCAGCTCAAGTGCATCGGCGCGACCACGTTCACCGAATACCGCGGCATCTTCGAGAAAGACGCGGCGCTGTCGCGGCGCTTCCAAAAAGTGGATGTCGTCGAGCCGACCGTGCCCGAGACGATCGAGATCCTCAAGGGGCTCAAGAGCCGCTTCGAGGAGCACCACAGCGTGAAGTACGCCACGGCTGCGCTGCAAGCCGCGGCCGAGCTGTCGGCCAAGTACATCACCGACCGGCATCTGCCCGACAAGGCCATCGACGTGATCGACGAGGCCGGCGCGGCGCAGCGCATTGCCCTGGCCAGCAAGCGCAAGAAGACCATCGGCAAGCACGAGATCGAGGAGATCGTCGCCAAGATCGCCCGCATCCCGCCGGCCAGCGTCAGCAACGACGACCGCAGCAAGCTGCAGACGCTGGAGCGCGACCTCAAGTCGGTCGTGTTCGGTCAGGACAAGGCGCTTGAAGTGCTGGCCGCCAGCGTGAAGATGGCGCGCTCGGGCCTGGGCAAGGGCGACAAGCCGATTGGCAGCTTCCTGTTCAGCGGCCCCACCGGCGTCGGCAAGACCGAAGCGGCCAAGCAGCTCGCCTACATCATGGGCGTCGAGCTGATCCGCTTCGACATGTCGGAATACATGGAGCGCCACGCCGTCAGCCGCCTGATCGGCGCGCCCCCCGGCTATGTCGGCTTCGACCAGGGCGGCCTGCTGACCGAGGCCATCAGCAAGAAGCCGCACTGCGTGCTGCTGCTCGACGAAATCGAGAAGGCGCACCCTGACATCTTCAACGTGCTGCTGCAGGTGATGGACCACGGCACGCTGACCGACAACAACGGGCGTAAGGCCGACTTCCGCAACGTCATCATCATCATGACGACCAACGCGGGCGCCGAGACGCTGAACAAGAGCACCATCGGTTTCACCACGCAGCGCCAGGCGGGTGACGAGATGGCCGACATCAAGCGCCTGTTCACGCCCGAGTTCCGCAACCGGCTGGACGCCATCGTCAGCTTCAAGCCGCTCGACGAGCAGGTCATCCTGCGCGTGGTCGACAAGTTCCTGCTGCAACTCGAGCAGCAACTGGCCGAGAAGAAGGTCGAGGTCACCTTCACCGACCAGTTGCGCAAGTTCCTGGCCAAGAAGGGTTTCGATCCGCTGATGGGCGCGCGCCCGATGCAGCGCCTGATCCAGGAGACCATCCGCAAGGCGCTGGCCGACGAGCTGCTGTTTGGCCGCCTGACCGAAGGCGGTCGCCTGACGGTGGACCTGGACGACAAGGACGAGGTGACGCTCGACATCACCCCGCTGCCCAAGCGCGAGCGCAGCCGCGGCGCCGAACCGGCCGAGCCGGAAGAGGAGCTGGCGGCCGACTGAGCGCCGTCCCCTTGAACCGTGACCAGCCCGCTGTGCCCGCAGCGGGTTTTTTTATGCTCGCGCCCTGAACGATTCCACCATCGCACGCAAGCCTTCCGCATAGGGTGTGACGTCGAAGTCGGGATAACGCCGCATGAACTTCTCGCTGCTGAACACGTAGCTCTGCCGGTTCTGATACAGCATCTCGCTGACTTCGCGCAGCAGCGGGACGGCGAGTCCGAGCACATGAATCAATGGCAGGGGCAGGGCGTGAACGTCTGTCGGCGCGCCGAGCAAGCGCGCGCTGGCCGTCAGCAACTCGCGCGGCGTCGGCGCCGGCGCGGCCGTGGGCAGGTGCCAGCTTTGCTGATACGCAGCGTCATCCAGCGCCAGCCGGGCCAGCGCGCGGCCGGCGTCGGGGGTGTAGGTAAAGCTGTGCAGCGTGTCCGGGTCGCCCAGCCAACACGCGACGCGGCACCGCAGTTGGCGCTGGATGGCTGCCGAATAAAGCGCCGACAGACGCACGTCCGGTCCGTAGAAGTCTGCGCTGCGGGCCACCAGCCAGCGCAGCCCTTCGCGCTCGCCGGCCTGCTGCAGCATCGTCAGAAGACCGGCGCGTACCTTGCCCTTGCACGACGGCGGGTCGATCGGATGGTCTTCGCGCATCGGCACCCGCAGCGGCAGCGGACCATAGGCGTACACATTGTCGAACCAAAGCAGGCGCGCGCCGTGGGCCAGTGCGGCGTCGATGGCGTTGCGCATCACGCGCGGCCAATCGCGCTGCCACACCGCCGCGCGGTAGGGCAGGCCGAGCGTCAGGTACAGGTGACTCACGCCCGTGGCGGCGGCGCGCATGGCCGCGCCGTCCAGCGCGTCGAGCACAAGATGCGGCACGTGGGCGGTGGCGCGGGTGGGCGCATGCCGACTGGCCAGCGTCACGGGTTGTGAAAGCGCGCGCAGCGCCTGCGCCGTGGCTTGGCCGATGACACCGTCGCCCACGATCAGGTGGTGCGTGCACAGGGTGAGTGGTGGGGCGTTCATGCCGCCTATCTTGGCGCCGGGCCGGGTCGGTGAGAAGCACCGGAATAGAATGGCCGTCATTCATCCATGAATGATTCCGCCGATACTGCCATGCCCGCCGCGGCGCTGACGGCGCTGGACTGGCGCTTGCTGCAGACCTTCTTGGCCGCCGCCGAGGCGGGATCGCTCGGGCGAGCGGCCGTCGCGCTGGGCGAAAGCCAGCCGACCCTCAGTCGCCGCGTGGCCGAGCTGGAAGCCGCGCTGGGCCAGCCTTTGTTCGAACGCTCGCCGCGGGGCCTGGCACCGACGCCGGTCGGGCGCACGCTGCTGGGCCACGCCCGACGCATGCAGCAGCAGGTGGCGCACATGACGCTGGCGGTCGAGCGGCAGGCGCGCACGCTGGCAGGCACCGTTCGCATCACCGCCAGCGACCTGGTGAGCCAGTGTCTGCTGTTGCCCGCGCTGCGCCCCTTGCGCGACGCGCACCCGGAAATTCAGATCGAACTGGCCCCCGGCGACGACGTGGCCGATCTCCTGCGCCGCCAGGCCGACATCGCCCTGCGCATGTTTCGTCCGCGCGAACCCGCCTTGATCGCGCGCCGCCTGGCCGATCTTCCGGTGGGCCTGTATGCCCACCGCGATTACCTGGCACGGCACGGATTGGTGTCGCTGCAGACGCTTTCGCGCCACCACTGGATCGGGCCCGATCGGGGCGAACAGATGTTGCGCGGCTTTGCGCAAGCCGGACATGCCGTCACGCGCGACTTCTTTGCCATCCGCACCGATCACTCGGCACTGGCGTGGCAGGCCGTGTGCCATGGGCTTGGCGTGGGTGCGGGTCTGTGCCAGGTGGCGGCGCAGACGCCCGATCTGGTGCGCGTGTTGCCCGACGTGGCCGTCGCGCCGATGGCCTGTTGGCTGGTGGTGCACCGCGAACTGCGCGGCACCCCCCGATTGCGCGTGGTGGCCGATGCGTTGACGGCGGCTTTCAGCGCGCGCGGCTGAGCCAACCGGCTCGACCTGCTTTTCTGTTTGCTACACTAATCATAGCTGCTTGTACTCACCAAAAAAGGGCTGGCGTGCCGTTGGACGCTGAACCCAGCGCTGGGCCAGCGGCAGCCGCGCCGCTATGCTTGCGTCATGACGCACACCTTTGTCTGGCACGACTATGAAACCTTCGGCGCCAACCCGCGCCGTGACCGCCCCGCGCAGTTCGCCGCCATCCGCACCGATGCCGACCTGAACGACATCGGCGCGCCCGTGATGCTGTACTGCCAGCCGGCGTCCGACGTGTTGCCCGATCCCGAAAGCTGCCTGATCACCGGCATCACGCCGCAGGAGTGCGCGGCCAAGGGCGTGCCTGAACACGACTTCGCCGCGCGCATCCAGGCGCTGCTGGCCGAGCCCGGCACCATCGGCGTCGGCTACAACTCGATCCGCTTCGACGACGAGGTGACGCGCCACCTGCTGTGGCGCAACCTGCGCGACCCCTACGCGCGCGAATGGCAAAACGACTGCGGCCGCTGGGACTTGCTGGACGTGGTGCGCGCCGCGCATGCGCTGCGGCCCGACGGCATCGAATGGCCGCGCGGCGAAGACGGGCACACCACCTTCCGGCTCGAAAAACTCAGCGCCGCCAACGGCCTGGCGCACGACGCGGCGCACGACGCGCTGTCCGACGTGCGCGCCACCATCGCCCTGGCGCGGTTGGTGCGAGCGCGCCAGCCGCGCCTGTTCGACTTCTGCCTGTCGCTGCGAAAAAAAGAGCGTGTGGCGCACGAGCTGGGCCTGCCCACCACGCTGCGCGAGGCGCGGCCGTTCGTGCACATCAGTGGCATGTTCGGCGCCGCGCGCGGCTGCCTGGCGCTGATGGCGCCGCTGGCCATGCACCCGACCAACAAGAACCAACTGCTGGCGTGGGACTTGTCGGCCGACCCGACGGAGCTGGCCGACCTGAAGCCCGAGGCCGTGCGCGAGCGCCTGTTTACCCCCACCGCCGAATTGCCCGAAGGCGTGGCGCGGCTGCCCATCAAGGGCGTTCATCTGAACAAGTCGCCCATCGTCATCGGCGGCGTGGCGATGCTGCAAAAGCAACCCGAGCTGGTGCAGCGTTGGGGCATCGACCTGGGGCTGGCCGAGCGCCACTTCGAGCGCCTGCGCGCCTTGCCGGACCTGAGCGCGCTGTGGCCGCAGGTCTACGCGCACCCGCCCGCTGCCACGCCGACGGACGTGGACGAGGACTTGTACGGCGGCTTCGTCGGCAACGCCGACCGCCGCCGGCTGGACGGGCTGCTGAAGCTGTCACCGCAAGAGCTGGCCGCCGCACGCACCGGCTTCGACGACGAGCGCCTGGGTGAGTTGCTGTTCCGCTACCGGGCGCGCAATTTCCCCGACACGCTGAGCGCGCCCGAGCAGGCGCGCTGGCTGCAGCACCGCGCCGCGCGCCTGCTGCATGGCGAAGGCGGCGCACTGACGGTGCAAGGCCTGTTCGACCGCATCGACCAATTGGCCGAAAGCGCCGACGACGAGCGCGCGCAGGGCGTGCTGGAGGCGCTGTACGAGTGGGGCGAGCACATGGCGCCAGAGGCTTGAGGGTGCTGCGTGAAAAGGTGATCTCATTGGCATGGGGCCACTGCCTCAATTGGCGTACTCGCGTTCATATAATCATTTTTGATTATCAATGGGGATATGACTGAACCGGTGGTCATTGCTGGCGCAGTGCAAAACTCAGGAATAGGGGGAAAAATGGCTAGAAATGTGGTTAGTGCGCTGCTGCGCGCTTGGGCAAAGCTGGCGGTTGCTGTGGCGATGTTCCTGAGCCTTTCCGCGGTTCAGCACGCACACGCGGCCAATTGCAAGGTGCTTTTTCACGGCTCTGTTAACTACGTATCGGCCCAGGCTTTGGTTCTGGATGGCTACGATGTGGTTGCCACGGAGACCCTGACGGGGCTGTCGGGTTATCTGTCAGGGCCGAGTGCCAATTTGGGCCAGTACTGCCTGATCTGGTTGCACTGGGTGAACCACTACACGCCGACGGCTGCGGATGGTGACGCGATCAAGACCTACCTGGCGGGTGGCGGCAGCGTCCATTTCAGCGGCGAATACCCCGAGGGACAGATCTCCATGTCTGCAGCGTACACAGCGTGGATGCTGGACATCATGAACACCCGCTTGCTCCCGGCCTCTGGTGGAGGTTCGGTCACGTATTCGACCTCGATGCAAGGGGGAACTTGGGAGTTGAATCCGGCTTCCATCGCGAGTGTTCATGCGGCGCCTTTTCCGCTTGGCAGTCCGCAGCCCAGTCAAATCGGTTTTGACAATGGCGGCGGTTTGTTGGGCAACATTCCTGCGCGCAACCGCGTCGCCTATCAGGGCGATCTCGCCAGTATGTCCGGCGTGACGAATACCGCTGCGTTCGACGAAGCTGACATGGTCGGTGGCAAGGGCCGGATCTCCTTCTTTGGCGACGTGGGCAATCTCGGACCCTCGACGCAGACCTCACAAAACATTCAGCTCATCAAGAATCTGCAAAACTTCCTGTCAGCGTCGGGACCGTCCAGTTGTCCGGCCAACCTGCTGGCCGTGGACGATTCAGGATCGGTGTTTGCGACTGGCGGCCAAGCGATTGCCAGCGTATTGAGCAACGACGACATGAATCCGGGAGGGCTGCACGGTCAGGTGGTGCCGCAGCTGGGCACCTTTGTCACGCTAAGCGAGGTGCCGGGATCCAACACCTCCCCAGCTGGCTTCGTTATCACCCTGGATACCGCTACGGGAGCAGTCAATGTCCCAGCCAACACGCCGCCCGGGACCTATTCACTGGATTACAAGATCTGCCAGATTTCGCACCCGACCAACTGCACTACGGCCAAGGCCACAGTGACAGTGAAGGGCCCCCCGCCAGCGGCGATCAGCTTGACACAGGCGGTCAATTCTCACCCGGTGGGCGCAACCCACCAGGCACAGGCCTCCGTGACCGATGCCAATGGCAAACCTGTGCCCAACGTCGATGTGACGCTCACCCTCGCCAGCGGCCCGAACGTTGACAACGTTTATCTGGTGGCCAAGACCGATTCGAATGGTGTGGCGGTGTTCAGCTACCCGGGTCTCGGTGGGCTAGGGACGGACGTGCTGCAGGCTACCGTGGATTCCGGCAATGGGTCGCTTCCTTCCAACACGCTGGAGGTGAAGTGGACGCAGCCGCGTGCCCAGGAACCTCAGGCGCCAGTTGCGGTACCGACTTTGTCAGGCTGGAGCTTGTTACTGTTGGCACTGACGGCTGGCGTTACCGGTTGGCGTCGCCAGCGTCGATAAGGGCGGTGGTGCGTCGGGGGGCTCTCGCCGCCCCTGTCCGTCGCCTTGGGGAGAGGTAAGAGTCTGTCGGTGTTGCGGAGCGCATCACAAGACAGTCGTCGTCGCCGTCAATCAGAACGTGCTCTATGCCGTGTACGAGTCGGGCGAGCACATGGTATAGGAGATGGATTGCTCCTTGGTTTATAGCATTTTGCGCTTGATGGAAAAGCGCTGGCGGCCCATTTGACTTGCAAATGTCTTGACCTACAGGCCAGCCCACCACAACCGCAGCCTCATGCCGATTTCGCTGGTGTAGCCGATGCTGCTGGCGCGGACGCGGCCGCCGGGGTCGATGACGACGAAGGCCGGCACGGCACCCAGGCCGTAGCGCGCGGCCAGCGCGCCGTCCGGGTCCGTCACCGTGGGCCAGGCCAGCGCGCGCTGCGCCAGCACGCGGCGCACGGCGACCACGTCGCCCGAGCGCATGGCCACCGTCAGCACCGGCCAGTCGGCGGCCACGGCGCTGATGTTGCCTTGCTCCAGCCGGCAGATCGCGCACCAGTCGGCCCAGAAATGCAGCGCCACCGGCCGGCCGGGGTGCGCGGCGCGCCATTGCGCCAGGCTCAGCACGGCGCCGTCCTGTGCAGCCACGGCCGGCGCGTCGAAGTCGGGCGCTGGCCCGCTGGGCACATGGCGCGTCTGCCACAGGTGCGTGCCCGCCAGCACCGCCAGCACCATGGTCAGCGTGCCCAGGTGCGAGCGCCAACGGCGCGGCGCGGGTAGATGCGTTGGCTTCATGACCATGTTGCTCTTTGCGCTGGCATACTGCCTGACTTTAGACCAACGGCCGGAGGAAACGCCCCATGAGCACCCAAACCAAGTACCTGCTGCAAGAAAGCCAGATGCCCAAGTTCTGGTACAACATCCAGGCCGATCTGCCCAAGCCGGCGCCGGCGGTGTTGCACCCGGGCACGCTGCAGCCGATCGGGCCGGACGACCTGGCGCCGCTGTTTCCGATGTCGCTGATCATGCAGGAGGTCAGCACCGAGCGCGAGATCGAAATCCCCGAACCGGTGCGCGAAGTGTTTCGCCTGTGGCGACCGGCGCCGCTGTTTCGCGCGCATCGGCTGGAGCAGGTGCTGGGCACGCCGGCCAAGATCTACTACAAGTACGAAGGCGTCAGCCCCGCCGGCAGCCACAAGCCCAACTCGGCCATTCCGCAAGCCTGGTACAACGCGCAGGCTGGCGTCAAGCGCCTGGTGACCGAGACCGGCGCGGGGCAGTGGGGTAGCTCGCTGGCGCTGGCTGGTCAGCTGTTCGGGCTGGACGTGACCATCTACCAGGTGCGCGTCAGCTACGACCAGAAGCCGTACCGCCGCGCGCTGATGGAAACCTACGGCGCGCGTTGCGTGGCCTCACCCTCTAACGAAACCGAATACGGCCGCCGTGTGCTGGCCGAACGGCCCGACCACCCCGGCAGCCTTGGCATCGCCATCAGCGAAGCGGTCGAAATCGCCGCGCAGCGCGATGACACCAAGTACGCGCTGGGCAGCGTGCTCAACCACGTGCTGTTGCACCAGACCATCATCGGC
This sequence comes from Pseudomonadota bacterium, assembly GCA_029780695.1. GTDB lineage: Bacteria > Pseudomonadota > Gammaproteobacteria > Burkholderiales > Burkholderiaceae_C > Ottowia. Next base: position 24,837 of record JAKOYD010000124.1, on the reverse strand, counting down.
CTGGAAGCCATGGAGCAAATGCAGATGGCCGACGCCTGGCCCGACGTGGTGGTGGGCTGCACCGGCGGCGGCAGCAACTTCGGCGGCATTGCGTTCCCCTTCATCGGCCACGGCCTGCGTGGCGGCAAGAAGCCGCGCATCGTGGCCGTGGAGCCGGCCGCCTGCCCCAGCCTCACGCGTGGCAAGTACGCCTATGACTTCGGCGATACCGGCCACATGACGCCGCTGACCAAGATGCACACGCTGGGCAGCACGTTCACGCCGCCGGGCTTTCACGCGGGTGGCTTGCGCTACCACGGCATGGCGCCGCTGGTCAGTCACTGCAAGGAGTTGGGTCTGCTCGAAGCCACCGCCTACACGCAGAACCAATGTTTTGAAGCCGGCGTTACTTTCGCCCGCGCCGAGGGCATCGTGCCCGCGCCCGAAGCCAACCACGCCGTGCGCGGCGCCATCGAAGAAGCCCTGCGTTGCAAGCGCGAAGGCAAGGCCGAGACCATCCTGTTCAACCTGAGCGGCCACGGCCACTTCGACATGGGCAGCTACCAGAAGTACTTTGCGGGCGAGCTGACCGACCAGAGCTACGACGAGAAGGAACTGGCCCAGGCGCTGTCGGGGCTGCCCAGCGTGCCGGCGTAAGGTCATTGCGCGGCGCGATCAGGCGGGACGGCGTGTCGGGGCATGGCCGCCCCGCTGGCGCCCGGCCAGGTCGGCGCTGAAGAAATACATCGCGCCGACGATGGGGCGGCGAATGAGTGGCGCATCGGGGCGTATCGCCGGTGCGTGAACCGGGTTGCGCTGCGCGCCGCCTTGCCGACGATCCAGCGCCCATCCGAGCCTACGACCCCGTGTGGTCGAACACTTCCAGCAAGCGGTCCAGCCCGCCCATGTCGATGGCTACCTTGGCCTGGGCGCGCACCTTGGGCTTGGCGCGGTAGGCCACCGACAGGCCGGCGGCGGCCATCATGGGCAGGTCGTTGGCGCCGTCGCCCATGGCGATGGCCTGAGTCGGCTCGCAACCCAGCAGGCTGCACACGCGCAGCAGTGTCTGGCGCTTCATGTCGCCGTCGCAGATGTCGCCCCAGCTTTGCGGCAGGATGCGGCCGGTGAGCTGGCCGTCTTCGATTTCCAGCTTGTTGCTGCGCGCAAAATCCAGCGCCAGGCGATCGCGCAGGCGATCGGCGAAGTAGGTGAAGCCGCCCGAGACCAGCAGCACCTTCAGACCCGCCGCCTTGCAGGCCAGCACCAGCTCGGGCGCGCCCAGGTTCAGGCGCAGTCGCGCGCGGTAAACCTGTGCCAGTTGCTCTTCGCGCACGCCCTTGAGCATGGCCACGCGCTGGCGCAGGCTTTCCTTGTAGTCGGTGATTTCGCCCCGCATGGCGGCTTCGGTGATGGCGGCCACTTCGGCCTTGCGGCCGGCGGCGTCGGCGATTTCGTCCACGCACTCGATGTTGATCAGCGTCGAATCCATGTCAAACGCAATCAGCTTGAAGTCGCGCAGGCGCAGCGGCGGCGTGACGCCGCGCACGATGAGGCCGGGGCTGATTTCGCGCGCGCGGTCGGAAGGAAGTGCGGTGTCCATTTGCTTCTAATTTGATAGCTAATGGCGCTTGATAGACAAGCGCCAGCAGCGCAAAAGATCAAGAAGCCGCATTATCCACGGCGCGCCGTGGCAGCGCCCACGGCCGCATTGCGCGGTCAATGCGCCGCGCGTGCCGTCATGCTGGCCAATGCCGCGGCCCCTTCGGTGGCAAAGGGGAATACGCTGGCCAAGGGCCGCGTTTCGGGCAGCACGTAGACCACGCCGCTGGTGCGGCTGAACAGCGGGTCGATGTAGCGATCATAAAAACCGGCGGGAATGTTGACGCAACCAAACGAAATGCGGTTGTCGGCCACGCTGGGGGTTTGCAGACGTCGGGCGCGGCCTTCGCCCGGCACGTTGCGCACGCGGTGCATCGACAGCGCCGCGTCGTAGTCGAGCCAGACGATGTCTTCGGACTTGTGGTTGTTGCCAGCCTCGGTGATGAAGCGGCCGGCGGTGGTGATTTTTTCGTGCTTTTTCACGCGCGACAGCGGGCGCGAGCCAATGTCGGGCGGCGCGACGTCGCCGGTGGCCTCGCCCACCAGCACGGGGGTGCTGGCCAGCAAACGGCCCTGTGCGTCGAACACCCACAAGGTGGCCTGCGGCTTGTCGATGATGCCGAAGGTGCGCCCGCCCGCGTCGGCCGTGCGCACCACGTCTTGCGCGAAGCGCTCGGCCACCCAGGACATGGGTGAAGCGGTGTCGGCGCTGGCCGCCGCGTCGGCGGCGTGGACGGCACTGGCGTGCAGCGCCCCGGACAGCGCAAGCACGCCCAGCGCGCCTCGCAGTGCACGCGAAGTCAGGGGGAAAACGGCAAACAGCGACATGGCCAAGTTGCAGCAGACAAGGAAGGTAAATACCGGTTTATACGACCGAACGAGCCGCCGCGCCCGCCAGCGGTCATGGCGCGTCGGCGGCCGTGACAAAAAAGCCTCGGCGAACCGAGGCTTTGCGCGCGGCATGACGCAGCTTGATCAGCCGCGGTCTGCGCGAGGCGCGCGCGGTGCCGGGGCGGGCGCGGGCATGGGGGCCGGTGCGGGCGCTGCCACTGGAGCGGGCGCGGGCGCGGGCACCACCACCGGCGCGGGCGCCGGACGCGGTGCCACAGGCGCCGGAGCCACCACGCGCGGCACGGCGGCCGGGCCCGTGGGGTTGAAGGTGCCGGCGTCGGGCTGACCGCGCTCTTTCAGCGGCGAATTGGGCTTTGCGGCGTCGCTGTTCACGGCGGCTTGGCGGGGGTCGTTCTGGGCGAAGGCGGCGCCAGACAGCACCAGGCCGGTCAGCATGACGGTAGTGGCAAGCTTTTTCATGGAGTCTCTCCCTTTCGGGTATGGGTTGTATGGAAGGTTTGGCAAGCCAACGGGGTTGCAGGTTCTGCGGCCGACAGCCCCGGCTGGCTTGAAGTGAAATTTAAGAGCGCTGCGCCGCCGCGCGGGTAGTGGCGCGGCGACGGTGCGTGTAGGACACACGCAAGGCGTGCTGTCAGGCGGGCGCGGTGGCGCCCAGCGTTCTCAGCACATCGCGCACCATTTGCGCGCGGTCTTTCGGCTCGGGGAGGGCTTTTTCGATGCGCAGCTTGTCGTTGCCGGCCAGTTTGATGTGCTTGTTCTTCTGGATCATCTGGATGATGGCCATCGGGCTGATCGGCGGGTTGGGCTTGAAGGCAATGTGAATCACGCCCGGCGCCGCGTCCACCTTTTGCACACCATAGGGCTGCGACAGCACGCGCAGCCGGTGCACGTCGATCAGCGTCTGTGCGGGGGGCGGCAGCTTGCCAAAGCGGTCGACGATTTCTTCCAGCAGCGTGTCGATCTGCTCGCTGGTCCTGGCGGTGGCCAGCTTCTTGTAGAACGACAGGCGTAGGTGCACGTCGCCGCAATAGTCGTTGGGCAGCAGCGCGGGCGCATGCAGGTTGATTTCCGTCGTGGCCTGCATCGGCGAGAGCAGGTCGGGCTCCTTGCCGGCCTTCAGGCTGCGCACGGCCTCGGCCAGCATCTCGTTGTAGAGCTGAAAGCCGATCTCCATCATGTTGCCGCTCTGGTTCTCGCCCAGCACCTCGCCGGCGCCGCGGATTTCCAGGTCGTGCATGGCCAGGTAAAAGCCGCTGCCCAGCTCTTCCATCTGCTGAATGGCGTCCAGCCGCTGCGCCGCCTGCTTGGTCAGACCTTCGATTTCGGGCACCAACAGGTAAGCATAGGCCTGGTGGTGGCTGCGCCCCACGCGCCCGCGCAACTGGTGCAACTGCGCCAGGCCGAACTTGTCGGCGCGGCTCATGACGATGGTGTTGGCGGTGGGCACGTCGATGCCGGTCTCGATGATGGTCGAGCACAGCAGCAGGTTGTAGCGCTGCGCCACAAAGTCGCGCATCACGCGCTCCAGCTCACGCTCGGGCATCTGGCCGTGGGCGATGGCGATGCGCGCCTCGGGCAGGATCTTTTCCAGCGCCTGGCGGCGGTTCTCGATCGTCTCCACCTCGTTGTGCAGGAAGTAGACCTGCCCGCCGCGCTTCAATTCGCGCAGCACGGCTTCGCGGATCACGCCCGTGCCTTCGTTGCGCACAAAGGTCTTGATGGCCAGGCGCCGCTGCGGCGCGGTGGCGATGACGCTCAGGTCGCGCAAGCCCTCCAGCGCCATGCCCATGGTGCGCGGGATTGGGGTGGCCGTCAGCGTCAGCACATCCACCTCGGCGCGGAACTGCTTCATCGCCTCCTTGTGGCGCACGCCAAAGCGGTGTTCCTCGTCGATGATGAGCAGGCCCAGGTTCTTGAACTGCGTCTTGTCGCTCAGCAGCTTGTGCGTGCCCACCACGATGTCGACGCTGCCGTCGGCAATGCCCTTGAGCGTGGCGTTCACTTCCTTGGCCGAGTTGAAGCGGCTCATGCCCGCCACCTTGATGGGCCATTTGGCAAAGCGGTCGGCCAGCAACTGATAGTGCTGCTCGGCCAGCAGCGTGGTGGGTGCGAGGAAGGCGACCTGCTTGCCGCCCGTGACGGCGACAAACGCGGCGCGCAGCGCGACTTCCGTCTTGCCAAAGCCCACGTCACCGCACACCAGCCGGTCCATGGGCTGCGGGCTGATCATGTCCTGCACCACGGCGTGGATGGCGGCTTTCTGGTCGGCGGTTTCTTCAAAGCCGAAGTCGGCCGCAAAGGTTTCGTAATCGTGCGGGCTGTAGCGGAAGGCATGGCCTTCGCGTGCCGCGCGGCGGGCGTAGATGTTGAGCAGCTCGGCGGCCGCGTCGCGCACCTGCTCGGCGGCCTTGCGCTTGGCCTTGTCCCACTGGCCGCTGCCCAGCTTGTGCAGCGGCGCTTCATCCGCGCTGACGCCGGTGTAGCGGCCGATCAGGTGCAGCTGCGACACCGGCACGTACAGCACGGCGTCGGCGGCGTATTCGAGGTGCAAAAACTCCTGCAGCGCAGGCGATCCGTCGGCGTTCTTCGCGCCCATGTCCATGTTCACCAGGCCGCGATAGCGCCCGATGCCGTGCTGCGCGTGCACCACCGGGTCGCCCAGGTTCAGCTCGCTCAGGTCTTTGATCAGCGCTTCGACGTCGCTGACCTGTTCCTGCTTGCGGCGCCGGCGCGTGGTGCTGCCCTGCGCGAACAGCTCGGTCTCGGTCACGAAGTCGATGCCGCCCTCAACCCAGGCAAACCCGCGCGCCAACGCAGCCGTGGCGATGCCCGTGGGCTCGTCGCTGGCCTGGAATTCGGCCAGCGAATCGAAGGCGGGCGGATGGAGCCCGGACGCGCGCAGGAAGTCCAGCAGGCTCTCGCGCCGGCCCGCGCTTTCGGCCAGCACCAGCGCGCGGTGGTGGCTGGCGCGCAAATGCGCCTGCAGGCGCGCCAGTGGGTCGTCGGCGCCGCGCACGACGGTCAGGTCGGGCAGGTGGTCGAATTCGGCAAAGGGGCTGGTGTCTTGCGCCCCGCCCCGCTGGCGGAGGGTTGGGGTGGGGGTCGCGCCGGTGTTGTCCTCGACCGCGGCTGGCCCCCCTCCCAACCTCCCCCCAGCGGGGGGAGGGGCAACACCGCGCACTGCCAGTTGCGCATGCGGCTTGGCCTTGACGTAGAAAGCTTCCGCATCCAGAAACAATGCCTCGGGCGGCAGCACCGGCCGCTCGGGGTCGCCCTGCGCCAGGCGATAGCGCTCGCGCGTGTCCTGCGCGAATTGCTGGAAGGCGGCTTCCAGGTCGCCGTGCATCACCAGCGTGGCGCTGTCGCCCAGGTAGTCGAACACGGTGGCCGTGTCGTCGAAGAACAGCGGCAGGTAGTACTCGATGCCCGCGGTGGCGACGCCGTTGCCCATGTCCTTGTAGATGCGGCTCTTGGTCGGGTCGCCTTCCAGCAGCTCGCGCCAGCGGCTGCGGAATTTGGCGCGTGCCGCGTCGTCCATGGGGAATTCGCGGCCCGGCAGCAGGCGCACTTCGGGCACGGGGTACAGGCTGCGCTGCGTGTCGGGGTCGAAGGCGCGGATCGAGTCGATCTCGTCGTCGAACAGGTCGACGCGGAACGGCATCGCGCTGCCCATGGGAAACAGATCGATCAGCCCGCCACGCACCGCGTATTCGCCGGGGCTCGCCACCTGCGTCACGTGCGTGTAGCCGGCCAGCGTCAGCTGCGACTTCAGCGCGGCCTCGTCCAGCGGCTGGCCTTGCTTGAAATGGAAGGTGTAGCCGGCCATGAAGCTGGGCGGCGCCAGGCGGTACAAGGCCGTGGTGGCGGGAATCAGCACCACGTCGGCTTGCCGCTGGCGAATGGCCCACAGCGTGGCCAGCCGCTCGCTGATCAGGTCCTGGTGCGGGCTGAAGGTGTCGTAGGGCAGCGTTTCCCAGTCGGGGAACATGACGCTGCGCAGGCTGGGGCCGAAGAAGGCGATTTCGTCCATCAGCCGCCGCGCGTCGCCCGCGTCGGCGGTGACGATGGCCGTGAGCCGTCCCTGGCCCGCTTCGCGCTGTGCCAGCTGGGCAAGCAGCAGCGCGTCGCTGGAGGCGGGCGGGGCGGGCAGGGCGTGGCGTTTGCCGGGGATGAGCTTGGGCAGGTCCATGAAAGCGGGGCGCTGGAAACGACAAAAACCCCCGGCCGGCAGGGGCGGGGGGTGAGGGCTGAATTTTACGCCGCCTGCGTTTTGCGTGCATTCGGCCGTTGGCGCTTGTCTGCAAAGCGCTGGTAGCTATCATAAAAGGAGCAAATGGCCCCTTGCGGCTGACTACAATGCGGGCCAGCCCATGCCTGATGTGATGCCCCCCGCCCGTTGCCACGCCTTGCTGCCCTGCGCCGGCACCGGCTCGCGTGCCGGCACGGCGGTGCCCAAGCAATACCAGCCGGTGGCCGGCCGGCCGATGGTGCACCACACGCTGGCCGCGCTGGCGCGCGTGCCGCGCATCGACCAGATCCACGTGGTCGTCGCGCCCGGCGACGATGCGCTGAAGCGCGCCGACGCTGCATATTCGATAGCTGACTGCGGCGGCGCCACGCGCGCTGAAAGCGTCTTCAATGGCCTGACACGCATGCTGGCCGACGGCGCCCGTCCCGACGACTGGGTGCTGGTGCACGACGCCGCGCGCTGCCTGGTCACGCCCGCGCTGATCGACCGGCTGATCGACGCCTGCCTGCCCGACGCCGTTGGTGGCCTTTTGGCGCTGCCGCTGCCGGACACGCTGAAAAGCGAGCGCGCCGGTCGCGTGGCGGCGACCATCGAGCGCGCGGGCAAATGGCTGGCGCAGACGCCGCAGATGTTCCGTGTCGGCGCGTTGCGCGACGCCTACGCGGCCCACGCCGCCGGCGGCTTTGCCGGCATCACCGACGAGGCCAGCGCCATGGAAGCCGCCGGCCACGCGCCCTTGCTGGTGATGGGCAGTGCGCAGAACATCAAGGTGACGTATCCCGAAGACTTTGCGCTGGCCGAGGCCGTTTTGAGGAGCCGAGACGCATGACAGACAAGCACACCGGCATGCCCGCCTTCCGCATCGGCGAAGGGTGGGACGTGCATGCGCTGGTGCCGGGCCGGCCGCTGGTGCTGGGCGGCGTGCACGTTCCGCACACGCACGGGCTGCTGGGCCATTCGGATGCCGACGCGCTGCTGCACGCCATCACCGATGCGCTGCTGGGCGCGGCGGGGCTGGGCGACATTGGCACGCACTTTCCCGACACCGACGACCGCTTTGCCGGGGCCGATTCGCACGCGCTGCTGGTCGAGGCGGCGCGCCGCGTGAAGGCCGCGGGTTGGCGCGTCGGCAACCTGGACAGCACCGTGGTCGCGCAGCGGCCGCGCCTGGCGCCGCACATTGGCGCCATGCGCGCGCGCATTGCCGAAGCTCTGGATGTAGCGCAGGCGCAGGTCAACGTCAAGGCCAAGACAGCCGAGCGCCTGGGGCCGGTGGGGCAGGGCGCGGCGATAGAGGCGCGCGCCGTGGTGCTACTTTATTTGTAGCTGATTGCGCACGTTCGGCAAGCGCTGGGCGGTGGGTTGATAAGCCACCGCGTTCAGCGCCGCTTCTTCAGCAGCAAGCCCGCCGGCTTGTTGGGGTCGGCGGCTTGGCGCAGGCGAACCACCGCCAGCAGTCCGCCGCCGGGGCTGTTTTCCAGCTCCAGCACGCCGCCCATGTTCTGCACCATCTTGGCGACGATGGCCAGGCCCAGCCCGGCGCCGGTGGCCGAGGTGCGCGCGCGGTCGCCGCGGAAGAACGGCCGCGTCAGGCTGGGCAGCAGGCGCGGCGCCACGCCCGGCCCGTGGTCGCGCACGCGCAGCGCCACCCATTGCTCGCGCACGGTGGCGGCCACGTGCACCCGCGCCACGTGGCTGCCTTCGCTCTTGCCGTATCGGCGCGCGTTTTCCAGCAGGTTGGCCAGTACGCGCGATAGCTCCACTTCGTCGCCCATCACTCGCAGCTCGGGCGCGATGTCGATTTGCACCTGCATGTCGTCGCGCGCCGTGAACGGCTGCACCGCCGCCGTCGCAATGTCGGCCAGCGGCAGCACCCGCAGCTCCACGTGGTCGGGCCGTGCGTAGTCGAGGAACTTGTTGATGATGGCGTCCACCTGCTCGATGTCGGCCACCATGTGCTCGCGTGCCTCGGCGTCGGGCACGCTCATTTCGGTTTCGAGCCGCAGGCGGGCCAGCGGCGTGCGCAGGTCGTGCGATATGCCGGCCAGCATCTCGGTGCGGTCGTGCTCTATTTTCGATAGCTGCTCGGCCATGCGGTTGAAGCCGATGTTGACGGCGCGAATCTCGCGCGAGCGCGCCGACTCGTCCAGCCGCCAGCGCTGGAAGTCGCCTTCACGCACGTGCGCGGCGGCAATCGACAGCTGGCGCAGCGGCCGGTTGATGAAGCCCGCCAGCAGCGCCGCGCCGAGCAGCGACAGCGCCGCCAACATGGCCAGCCACAGCAGCCAGGCGCTGCCGCCCAGCAGTGCGCCGATGCGTGAGCGGTCGGTCAGCAGCCAGTACGAATCGCCCTCGATCGAGAAGCCGACCCACAGCCCGGCTTCGCCGTTGACGCGGCGCGCCACCACGGTGCCGGGGCCCAGGCGCGTGACGATCTGGGCGCTCATGCGGCGTTCCAGGTCGGTCTGGTTGAACGGGTCGAACTTGTCGCCGGGCTCGCGGGTGGCGATGCGGACCTTTTCCTCGTCGGCCAGCGTCTTGATGAGCGAGACGCGCGCAATCGCATCGGAATGCACCAGCGCCGCGCGCGACAAATTGACCAGCGACGCGACCTGGCGCGCGTTGTCAAGCACGCGCGGCTCGTATTCGAGCGTGCGGAACAACTGGTACCAGCCGATGGAGCTGCCCAGCAGCAGCGCCAGCAAAATGAAGGTGCGCCAGAACAGGCTGAAGCCGAGCGGGCTGCGGGCCTGCGCCGGCGTGTCAGCGGCGGCGTCGGGCGAGGGCGCCTCGCCGCTCATGGGTGCGGCGCCATGCATTCAGCCGGGGCCGGACGACGCCCGCCGCATGCCGAAGCGGCGGCGCCGCGCGGCCGGTGCGGGCGCGGGCGAGGGCGCGCGGGGCGCATCAGCTGGTGCCGTCCGGTACGAAGACGTAGCCCACGCCCCAAACGGTCTGGATGTAGCGCGGGCTGGCGGCGTCCTGCTCGATCAACTTGCGCAAGCGCGAGACCTGCACGTCCAGACTGCGGTCGAAGGGTTCGAACTCGCGCCCGCGTGCCAGCTGCGCCAGTTTTTCGCGCGACAGCGGCTGCCGCGGATGGCGCACCAGCGCCTTGAGCATGGCGAATTCGCCGGTGGTGAGGTTGACTTCCTCGCCGTTCTTGCGCAGCGTGCGCGCGCCCAGGTCGAAGTGGAACGGCCCGAAGCTGACAGATTCGTTTTCGGCCGAGGGCGCGCCGGGCGCTTCCTGCGGCGGGCGGCGGCGCAGCACGGCGTGAATGCGTGCCAGCAGCTCGCGCGGGTTGAAGGGCTTGCCCAGGTAGTCGTCGGCACCGACTTCCAGTCCGACGATGCGGTCCACGTCTTCGCCCTTGGCCGTCAACATGATGATGGGCGTGCGGTCACCGGCGGCGCGCAGGCGGCGGCACACGGACAGGCCGTCCTCGCCGGGCATCATCAGGTCGAGCACGATCAGGTCGATGGTGTCACGCAGCATGATGCGCGACAGCGCCTTGGCGTCCTCGGCCAGAATGACCTCGAACCCTTCCTGCGCCAGATAGCGGCGCAGCAGGTCGCGGATGCGCGCGTCGTCGTCCACGACGACGATCTTGTCGATGCGGTGGCTTGCCTGGTTCATCAAAACCTTTCTGTCGTATTTGTAACAGACCCATTGTGGGGGCGATGCGCGGTGAATTGCGGGTTAACCCCAGCGACCTTTCACAGTGTTACATCTGTTGCCCCGCGCTCGCCCAAATTGAAGGACTTAAACCCATGATCTTGCGATGGTGCGTGTCGATGAACAAGATGGTTGTACGCCGCGCGACGTGGTGGCTGGGTTGGGGCATGGCGACCGGGCCGGCCTTGGCTTGGGCGCAGGCCAGCGGCGAGTTGCCCGACATGGGGCCAGGCGCGGCACGCAGCGGCGTGTGGCAGGCGGTGCAGGCCGCCGCCCACCAGCGCGACAGCGCGGTGGTGGCTGCCGAACGCCGATTGAGCGTCGAGCAGAGGCAGCAGTTGCGTGAGCAGGTGCGGCGCACGGCGGCTTGGGCCGAAGACCCGCCACCACGCGCCCAGCGCACGCCGCGGCCGCGTGCCCGCTGATGGCGCAGCGTACCCGTTGACCGCGCTGGGTGATCGTGCGGTCTTGTCCCACACGTGGGCGCGACGGGCGTTGCCATAATGTTTTGCCGCGCGTGTGGCGCGCGTTACCGTCTCGCTTTTTCACCATGAAAAAACCTGTTTCCCGCTGGGCTGCGCTTGCCCTGTTCGCGGCCGCCTTCGGTGCCGCTTCCGTTCACGCCCAACCCGCCAACCTGCCTGCCGCCATGACCTTCGCCGTGCCCCAGAACGTGCTGCAACTGTCGGCCACCGGCCAGGTCGAGGTCATGCAGGATCTGCTGACGCTGTCGCTGACCACCGCGCGCGAAGGCGCCGATGCGGCCAACGTGCAGGCCGAGCTGCGCAAAACACTCGACGCCGCGCTGGCCCAGGTCAAGACCACCGCCCAGCCCGGCCAGATGGACGTGCTCACCGGCGATTTCAGCATTCACCCGCGCTACAACCGCGACGGCAAGATCAGCGGCTGGCAGGGCCGGGCCGAACTGGTGCTGGAAGGCCGCGACTTTCCGCGCATCACCCAGGCCGCGGCGCGCGCTGCGGGCATGACCATCGGCAACGTCGCGTTCGGCCTGAGCCGCGAGCAGCGCGCCCGGGTCGAAGGCGAAGCCCAGTCCATCGCCATCGAGCGTTTCAAGGCCAAGGCAGGCGAGATCGCCAAGGCCTTCGGATTTGCGGGCTACAGCCTGCGCGAAGTGGCCATCAGCGGCGACAGCGAGGCGCCCATGCCACGCATGTACGGCATGGCCAAGGCGCAGGCCATGGCGGCCGACGCCCCCGTGCCCGTCGAGCCGGGCAAGACCCTGGTGCAGGTCACTGTGTCGGGCACCGTGCAGGCGCGCTGAGCGCCATGCGCAGGCGCCGTGATGCTGGCCGCGGTCCGGTCGGGCAAGGTGGCTGGGGCGCGTTTCAATTACCATGAACGACATCCGGCGCCGCGTGCCGCCGGCGCGCCGTCAACCACTGGAAGTCCCCATGTCCGAGCCCGTTCTTCACCACGTCAGTTGCCCCGACGCGGCGGGCGGCCACCGGATGGGGTACTGGCAGTGGGGCGACGACGGCGCGCCGCACCTGGTGGTCTGCGTGCATGGCCTGTCGCGCCAGGGGCGTGACTTCGACGTGCTGGCGCGCGCGCTGCTGGCACGGGCGGCGGCGCAGGGCACCGCGCTGCGCGTGGTATGCCCCGACGTGGTGGGCCGCGGCGAAAGCGACTGGCTGGCCGACCCGCTGGGTTACCAGTTTCCTACCTACGTGGCCGACATGCTGGCGATGCTGGGCCGCTTGCAAGGCCAAGCGCGCATCGGCACTTTCGACTGGGTTGGCACCAGCATGGGCGGGCTGATCGGTTTGACGCTGGCCGGCATGCCTGACCTGCCGTTGCCCGCGCCGGTGCGCCGCCTGGTGCTCAACGACGTTGGGCCAGTGATCGAATGGGAAGCGCTGGCGCGCATCGGCCGGTACCTGGGGCAGTTTGGCACGGCGGCCACGGTCGAGGCGGCGGCGGCCCGCATGCGCGAGATTTCCGCCGGCTTCGGTCCGCATACCGACGACGAATGGCTGGCACTGTCGCGACCCATGATGCGCCCCGCGCCAGACGGCGGCTGGCGCATGCATTACGACCCGGCCATCGCCGTGCCCTACGCGCAAGTCACGCAGGCTTCGGCGGCGCAGGGCGAAGCCGCGCTGTGGCACATGTACGACCAGATACAGGCCGACACGCTGTTGCTGCGCGGCGCCGAATCCGACCTGCTGTCGACCGCCACCGCGCAGGCCATGTGCCAGCGTGGTCCCAGGCCGCGGCTGATCGAATTCGCCGGCGTTGGCCATGCGCCCACGCTGGTGGCGACGGCCCAAGCCACGGCGGTGGTCGACTTTCTGCTATCGCCTTTGCCTGCCACCCAGGAGCGCCGGCCGCGATGAAGACGCTGGCCTTGCCCCCCCAGCCGGTGCGCCGATCGGTGCCCGACGTGGTCATCGCCACCGGCGGCGGCTCGGTCGAGCCGGGCGAAATGCGTGCCCGCGCGCGCGCCTTCGCCGAGCCGTTGCTGGCGGGCGAAACCACCTCGTCCGGCGAGAACGTGCTGGCCCACGCCGACGCCACGGCCGACATCCTGGCCGGCATTGGCGGCTCCGACGAAATCCAGGCGGCGGTCTACCTCAGCTACGCCAGCGCGCAGCTGAACCGTCCGGACGAGGTCATCGGCAAGGCGTTCGGCGAGGGCTTCGCCCGCCTGGCCATCGAGGCGTCCAAGCTGGAGCGCGTGCAGCAGCGTTCGCGCGCCAGCCGGCAAGAGTTGTCGGGCGACTCTGAGCAGGCCGGCCAGCAAACCGAATTCGTGCGCAAGATGCTGCTGGCCTTCAGCCGCGACCTGCGCGTGGTGTTGCTGCGCCTGGCCTCGCGCCTGCAGACACTGCGCTGGTGCGCGTCGGCGCGCAAGCCACCGTCGCCGACCCTGCTGCGCGAATCGCACGAGGTGTTCGCGCCGCTGGCCAACCGCCTGGGCATATGGCAGATCAAGTGGGAGCTGGAAGACCTGGTGTTCCGCTTCCAGGAGCCCGACACGTATCGGCTGGTCGCCTCGCTGCTGGATGAGAAACGCGTCGAGCGCGAGCAGACGCTGGAGCTCAGGCGCTCTCAAATAGAGAGCGACTTGCGCGCGCAGGGCATACACGCCAGTGTCAGCGGGCGGCCCAAGCACATCAGCAGCATCGTGCGCAAGATGCGCGGCAAGGGGTTGGACTTTGACCGCGTGTTCGACGTGCGGGCGCTGCGCATTCTGGTGCAGACGGTGGTCGAGTGCTATACCGCGCTGGCCTGGGTGCACCAGAACTTCACCCCGGTGCCGGAAGAGTTCGACGACTACATCGCCCGGCCCAAGCCCAACGGTTACCAATCGCTGCACACCGTGGTGCGCGACGTCGACGGCCGGCCGTGGGAAATCCAGATCCGCACGCAGCAGATGCACGAGCATGCCGAAAACGGCGTGGCGGCGCACTGGGCCTACAAGGAAGCCGGCACCAAGGGCTACGCCGGCGTCAGCGCCGCCAGCGACTACGACGCCAAGATCGCCGTGCTGCGCCAGCTGCTGGCGTGGGAGCGCGACCTGTCGGGCGCCGCGCCGCAGCACGGGCTGTTCGACGACCGCATCTACGTGCTGACGCCCGACGCTGCCATCGTCGAGCTCCCCGCGGGCGCCACCGCGGTCGATTTCGCCTATACCGTGCACACCGAGCTGGGCCACCGCTGCCGCGGCGCGCGCGTCGACGGCGCCATGGTGCCGCTGCACACACCGCTGAAGAACGGCCAGACGGTGGAAGTGATCGCGGCCAAGGACGGTGGCCCCTCGCGCGACTGGTTGAACCCCGACCTGCACTACCTCGCGTCCAACCGCGCCAGGACCAAGGTGCGCGCCTGGTTCAACGCGCAGCACACGCGCGAAACCGTTGCGCGCGGCCGCGACATGGTCGAAAAGCTGTTGCAGCGCGAAGGCCGCACGGCGGTGTCGCTGGAGCACCTGGCGGGGGAGTTGGGCTTCAAGACGCCCGACGCCCTGTTCGAGACCGTGGGCAAGGACGAGCTTTCACTGCGCGCCATCGAAACCGTGCTGCGCCCGCCGGCCCCCGCGCCGGCCGCCGACGAACAGGTGCTGCTGCGCAAGGCCCGCGCCGACAAGGGCGGGCGCGGCGGCGTGCTGGTCGTCGGCCTGGATTCGTTGCTGACACAGCCGGCGCGCTGCTGCAAGCCGGCGCCGCCCGACGACATCGCCGGCTACGTCACGCGCGGGCGCGGCGTCAGTGTGCATCGGCGCGACTGCGCCAGCTTTCGCGAATTGCAGGCGCGCGAGCCCGAACGCGTCATCGACGTCGGCTGGGGCACACCCGCCACCGGCCACGCGCCGGCCTATCCGGTCGACGTGGCGGTGGAGGCGCTGGACCGCCAGGGCCTGCTGCGCGACATCTCCGACGTGTTTGCCCGCGAGAAGATGAACGTGATCGGCGTGCAGACCCAGTCCGTCAAGGGTTGGGCCTGGATGACCTTTACCGTTGAAGTCAGTGACACACAGCGCCTGACCCATGTTCTGGGTCAGGTCAAGGACGTATCCGGCGTGCGAACCGCCAAGCGCCGATGAGCCGGCCACAAACTGCTATACTTCGCAGTTCGAATCGATTTCAGGCGCGTAGCTCAGCTGGTTAGAGCACCACCTTGACATGGTGGGGGTCGTTGGTTCGAGTCCAATCGCGCCTACCAACACTTGCAAGCAACCATGCGGCTTGCAGCAGAAGCGCCCGCTAACACAGTGGGCGTTTTTGTTTTGGTTGCGTCAACATCACGGCAAAGCGGGGCGGCGATCCGGCGATCCGGTGGGCCGGCAGCAGGGTTGGCGCGGGGATTGCGGCTAACCGATCACAGCACTGCGCGCCATCGCCGAAGCCGAGTCAACTCCCCACCGGTCGCGCCACTCGGCGCTCCATTCGGCCAGCGCAGGTGCCAGCGCATCGCCGGTTGCGGGGGACAAGTCCAGCACATGCGCTGCGTCGCGCAAGGCGGTGACGGGGTCGCCCAAGTCGATGGCGAATGCGCCGTTTTGCTTGCTCAGTTTGTGCCCGTCGGCGGCCAGCACCAGGGGGGTGTGCAGGTAGTGCGGCGTGGGCAGGCCCAGCGCGCGCTGCAGGCTCATCTGGCGTGGCGTGTTGTCGGCCAGGTCTTCGCCGCGCACCACGTGGGTGACGCCTTGCGCCGCGTCGTCCACGACCACGGCCAGTTGGTAGGCCCACAGGCCGTCGGCGCGCTGCAGCACGAAGTCGCCTACCTCGCGCTCGACGTGCTGCCGCTGCGGGCCCAAGCGGCGGTCATGCCATGTCAGCCAGCCGGAGGGTGCTTCACTATTGATAGCTGTAAAGTGAGCATCAGCCGGCGCTGGCGCCCCATCAGATGCGAAGCTTCCGGTGTGTAGGCGCCAGGCGCGCGGTGCGCGGCCACGCAGCCCGCCGTGTTCAGGGCGACAGGTGCCGGGGTAAGGCAATTCGGCGCCGCGCTGGCGCGTGACGCCCAGCGTGGCTTGGGCGATCTCGATGTCCTTGCGCGAGCAAGCGCAGGGGTAGGCGTGACCAGCGGCGACAAGCTGGTCGAGGGCTGCCTGGTAGCGGCCGCCGTGGCGCGACTGCCAGGTCGGGGCTTCGTCGGGCGTCAGGCCGCAGGTGGCCAGCTGGCTCAGGATGAAGCGGTCGGCGCCCGGCACGCAACGCGGGGTATCTACGTCCTCGATGCGCACCAGCCAGCGGCCGCCGTGCGCGCGCGCGTCGAGCCAGCTGGCCAGCGCCGCGACCAGCGAGCCGGCATGCAGCGGTCCGGTGGGCGAAGGGGCGAATCGACCGACGTACATCGTGCAAGGCTTGGGCGTTCAGCGCCGCGCCAAAGGTTCAGCGCCGTGGGTGGAGACTGCGGCGCGGTCAGCGGTCGAGCGCGCGCAAGGCCAGCTCCAGCCCCGACACGAAGGCGTCTTCGACGCGGTGGCCTGTGCACCAGTCGCCGCACAGACCGATGCCCGCGGCGGCGTCCCACACGAAGGGCTGGCCCAGCGGCGCCAGCGTTTGCGCCTGGCGCCACAGGTGCGCCTCGGCAAAGGCGGGCGCGGCGCGGATGCCGGTGATTTCGCCAAAGGCCTTGAGCAGCTTGGCGGTAACGCGCGCCGGGTCGTCGCCCTGGTGCTCGCGCGACCAGGCGGCACTGGCCTGTACCGTCCAGCGTTCGATCAGCGCGCGCGCGGGCTTGGACGATTCGCGCGCCAGCCAGGCGACGCGGTGGTGCGTGCTGCGCGCCGCGTTCCATTGGGGGCCCAGCGTGTGCAGTCCGGGCTGCGCGGCGTGCGGAAACGCCATGATCAACGTCCAGCACGGCGCCACGTCCACGGCGGCGAGGCGGTCGGTCAACGGCGTCGAATGCTCTGATTTAAGTAGCAACTGGCGCGCTTGGAATGAGGGTAGCGCCAGCATGACGGCATCGAAACCGGCGTGCGCGCGGTGTTGGCCGCTGGCGTCGGCCACGTACAGCCGCCAGCCAGGCGTGTCTGCGGTGCCGGGCGCGATGCGATCCACGGGCGCGCCCAGGTGCAGCGCACCGGCGGCCTGCAGCGGCTCGGCCCAGCGCAAGGGCAGGCGGTTCATCGACGGTACGGCAACCCAGTGCGCCTCGCGCGCCGCCAGCGCGGCCTCGACCACGCGGCCGTGCTCGTCCAGCACGCGCACGGCATTGGCGCTCCAGGGGCGCACCACGTCGACGGCGGTGGCCTGCAGGACTTGCGTGAAGCGCGCATCGCGCACCGTGAAGTACTGCGCGCCGGTGTCAAAGGTGCCAAAAGGCGTGTCTTGCGTGGCCAGCCGGCCGCCCGGCGTGGGGGCGGCGTCGAACACCTGCACGTCGCAGCCCGCGCGTTGCAGGGTGCGCGCGCAGGCCAGGCCGGCAATGCCGGCGCCGACAACGGCCATGCGGCGGGAAAGGGGCGGGCGCGTGCGGTGGCGATTCATGCGGCAACTCTACACGCTCGGGTGCTGCTCCAACAGGGCGCGGCGGGTGATGGGGCGCTCCAGCCGATCCAGCCACCAGGCCAACGCCTTGCCCGGCGCGGTGTCGGCGCGCCAGGCGTAACTGAGCGAAGCGATGCGCGTGCTGCGCTCGACGCGGCGCGCCACCAGCTTGCCCGAGGCCAGCCAGGGCCGCGCCATGGGTTCGGGCAGAAAGCCCGCCCCCAGACCGCGCAGGTGGGCGTCGAGTTTGGCCTTCAGGCTGGACACGGTAAGCGTTTCCTGCCCGGCCAGCAAGCCGAAGGATTGCGTGGCGCCCTGCTGCACCGAATCGGCCACCACGATGCCCCGATGCCGCAGCAGCTCGGCGTCGCGCAGCGGCTCGGGCGCGCGCGCCAGCGGGTGCGTGGGCGCCACGGCGTAGACGAAGCGCACCTGCCCCAACGGCTTGGCGCGCAGGTTGGCGGCGCTGGACGGCTCCAGGATCGCGCCCAGCGCCAGGTCGGCCTTGCCCGATGTGAGCGCCCCCACGGTGCCGCTCAACACTTCCTCGCGCAGGCGCAGGCGCGTCGGGGGGTCTTGCGCGACGAAGTCGCAGCACAGATCCATCAGCGCGGCGTGCGATATCAGTCCGTCGGCGGCAATGGTCAGCTCGGGCTCCCACCCCGTGGCCACGCGCTTGACCCGCTGCACCACGGCATCCACCTCTTGCTGCAGGCGCGCGGCCTGTGCCAGCAGCTCGGCGCCGGCGGCGGTGGGGCGCGCCTGGCGCGAACTGCGGTCGAACAGCAGCACGTCCAGCGCGTCCTCGATCTGGCGCACGCGGTAGGTCAATGCGCTGGGCACCAGGCCCAGCGCGCGCGCCGCCCCGGCAAAACTGCCGGCGTCGGCGATGGCCGCCAGGATGCGGAAGGCGTCGGGCGTCAGGACGTCGGCCGGGTTACTCATGCGTTCATTCCAATTTTTTGAATGATGCCATCAAAACCATGCGGTTTCAAACGCCGCTTGTCGGCCTAAAGTACGGTTGATTCAAGGAACCATCGCATGATCAGGATTCGCAAATCAAACGACCGCGGCTACGCCGACCACGGCTGGCTGAAGTCGTTTCACAGCTTCTCGTTCGCCCACTACCACGACCCCGCCCACATGGGCTGGGGCAATCTGCGCGTCATCAATGAAGACCGCATTGCGCCCGGCACCGGCTTTGGCACGCACGGCCACCGCGACATGGAAATCATCAGCTACGTGCTGGCCGGCAATCTGGCCCACCAGGACAGCATGGGCAACGTCAAGGGCATTCCGCCCGGCGACGTGCAGCGCATGAGCGCGGGAAGCGGCGTGACGCACAGCGAGTTCAACCACGCCGAAGGCCAGCCGACGCATTTTCTGCAGATCTGGATCGAGCCCAATGTGACGGGCCTGGCGCCCAGCTACGAGCAGAAGACCGTGCCAGCGGCCGAAAAACGCGGCCGCTTGCGTCTGGTGGCGGCCGGCCAGCCAGACGCCGGCGCGGTGAAGATACACGCCGACGCCGCGCTGTACGCGGGCTTGTTCGACGGCGCCGAAGCCGCCACGCTGAAGCTTGACCCGGCGCGCAAGGCCTATGTGCATCTGGTGCGCGGCGAACTCGGTGTCAACGGCCTGCTGTTGAGCGGCGGCGATGCGGCGCTGATCGAGGCCGAAGACACGCTTCGCCTGGCTGGCGGCAAGGACGCCGAAGTGCTGGTGTTCGATCTGGCGGCCTGAGCAGGCGCGCGCCAACCCCCGCCCGTGCGCCCCCGGCGGGCTTTTCATTTTTACAACTCCATCCGAAAGAAAAATCATGAATGCATTGCAAAACCCCCTCGCGCTGTTGGGCCGCCTGTTGTTGGCCTATGTCTTCATCCCGGCTGGCATCGGCAAGCTGGGCGCTGGCTTTGCCGGCACCGTGGGCTACATCGCGTCCAAGGGCTTGCCCATGCCCGAAGTGCTGGCGGTCGCCGCGATCGTGGTCGAAATCGGCGCCGGCATCGCGTTGCTGATCGGCTGGCAAACCCGCTGGGCCGCGCTGGCGCTGGCCCTGTTCACGCTGATGGCGGCACTGTTCTTCCACAACTTCTGGGGCGTGCCGGCCGACCAGGTCATGACGCAAAAACTCATGTTCACCAAGAACCTGGGCATCGCCGGCGGGCTGCTGGCCATCGCCGCGCTGGGCGGTGGCGCGTTGGGCCTGGACGGGCGCCGGCGCGGCTGAGCCACGGCGCCGCAGCACTGTGCGTCCCGGACCGCGGTGCTGAACGATTTTGGGTGCCAGCGCTTGCCTGACAGGCGCAGGCAGCTATCGTATTTGTAGCAAATAGCACATGACCCTGCGCCCGACACATCCCCGGCATGACCGGGGATGTGTCGTTGGGGGCGCAGCTGCAGCGCCGCGCATGTCCAGCATGTGCCGCAGCGGGTGCGACGCGGCGCCAGCGGCTCGCCCCGTGGGTGAAAGGGGGTATATTTCTTTGGCTGTCCTGCCGCAGCGCCATCCTGGCGGGCCGTCTTCGCCGCCACGGGCCAAGCCATCGTCTTTGCCGCCAAAACGGGAATCCATGACCGCTTTCACGGCCTGCTCTGGATTCCTGCTTTGACGGGAATGACGGTTCTTCAAATTACTGGATGGCGAAGCACCGATTTCTGTTGTCCCCATGTTCGTCCACCTTCGCCTGCATACCGAATTCTCCGTCGTCGATGGCGCCACGCGGGTGGACGACATGGTGGCTGCGGCCGCGCGCGACCGGCAGCCCGCGCTGGCCATCACCGACCTGAACAACCTGTTCGGCGCCATCAAGTTCTACAAGGCCGCGCGCGGCGCCGGCGTCAAGCCCGTCATCGGTGCCGAGGTGTTGCTGGAAGGGCGTGATCCCGACAATGACCCGCCTTCGCGCGTATTGCTGCTGGCCACCGGCAAGCCAGGCTACCTGAACTTGTCTGAACTGCTGGCGCGCGCCTGGACGCAGGGCGTGGTCAAGGCGCAGGCCGTGGTGCGCTGGGCGTGGCTGGCCGAATTGTCCGAGGGGTTGGTATTGCTGTCGGGCGCGCAGGCCGGTCCGCTGGGGCCGGCGCTGCTGCAGGGCCATCTGCAGCAGGCCAGCGACGTGGCGCTGCAGCTGGCCGAGCTGTTTCCGCACCGCTTCTATCTGGAACTGCAACGCGCCGGCCGCCCCGACGACGAAGTACACGTGGCCGCCGCCGTGCAACTGGCCGCGCGCCTGAACCTGCCCGTGGTGGCCACGCACCCGGTGCAGTTCGCCACGCGCGACGACTATGAGGCGCACGAGGCGCGCGTGTGCATCGCCGAAGGCGAGATTCTGGGCAACCCACGGCGCGTGCGCCGCTTCACGCCCGAGCAGTACTTCAAGTCCAGCGCCGAGATGCAGGCGCTGTTTGCCGACGTGCCCTCGGCGCTGGCCAACGCGGTGGAGATCGCGCGGCGCTGCAACCTCACGCTGGTGCTGGGCAAGCCGCAGCTGCCCGACTTTCCGGTGCCCGCGGGGCACACCATCGACACGTATTTCCGCCAGGCGTCGCTGGACGGGCTGGAAGAGCGCCTGGCGCACCTGTTTCCTGACGCGGCGGTGCGCGATGCGCGCCGGCCCGAATACCTGGAGCGGCTGGAGTTCGAGATCGCCACCATCCTGAAGATGGGCTTTCCCGGCTACTTCCTGATCGTGGGCGACTTCATCAACTGGGCCAAGGCCAATGGCTGTCCGGTGGGGCCGGGGCGCGGCTCGGGCGCGGGCTCATTGGTGGCTTACGCGCTGAAGATCACCGACCTGGACCCGCTCGAATACAAGCTGCTGTTCGAGCGCTTTCTGAACCCCGAGCGCGTGTCGATGCCCGACTTCGACATCGACTTCTGCCAGGCCAACCGCGACCGCGTCATCGACTACGTGAAGGACAAGTACGGCAAGAACGCCGTCAGCCAGATCGCCACCTTTGGCACCATGGCCGCGCGCGCCGCCATCCGCGACGTGGGGCGCGTGCTGGACATGAGCTACATGTTCTGCGACGGCATCAGCAAGCTCATCCCCAACAAGCCGGGCCAGCACATCACCATCGACGGCGCGATGAAGGTCGAGCCGCAACTGGCCGAGCGCTACGCCAAGGAAGACGAGGTCAAGACGCTGATCGAGCTGGCCAAGAAGCTCGAAGGCATGACGCGCAACGTCGGCATGCACGCCGGTGGCGTGCTGATCGCGCCCGGCAAGCTGACCGACTTCTGCCCGCTGTACCAGCAGCCCGGAAGCGACTCGGCCGTCAGCCAGTACGACAAGGACGACGTCGAGGCGGTGGGCCTGGTCAAGTTCGACTTTCTGGGGCTGGCCACGCTGACCATCCTGGAAATCGCCAAGGAATTGATCGTGCGCCGCCACCCGGGGCAGGCGGACTTTGCCTTCGAGAACATTCCGCTCGGCGACGCCAAGACCTACAAGCTGTTCCAGGACGGCCGCACCGAAGCCGTGTTCCAGTTTGAAAGCCGCGGCATGCAGGGCATGCTGCGCGACGCGCGGCCGACCCGGCTCGAAGACCTGATCGCTCTCAACGCGCTGTACCGCCCTGGCCCGATGGACCTGATTCCCAGCTTCGTCGCGCGCAAGCACGGGCGCGAGCCGGTCGAATACCCGCACCCGCTGGTGGCCGACATGCTGAGCGAGACCTACGGCATCATGGTCTACCAGGAGCAGGTGATGCAGACCGCCCAGATTCTGGGTGGCTACAGCCTGGGTGGTGCCGACATGCTGCGCCGGGCGATGGGCAAGAAAAAGGCCGAGGAAATGGCCGAGCACCGCGCCATCTTCCGCGCCGGGGCGGCCAAAAACGACATCAGCGAGACCAAGGCCGACGAGGTGTTCGACCTGATGGAAAAGTTTGCGGGCTACGGCTTCAACAAGTCGCACGCTGCCGCCTACTCGCTGCTGGCCTCCCACACCGGCTGGCTGAAGGTGCATTACACGGCCGAGTTCGACGCCGCCAACATGCCGGTGGAAATGGACAACACCGACAAGCTGGCGGTGCTGCATGCCGATGCGCTGAACTTCGGCATCAGTTTTCTGCCACCCGATGTGAACCAGGGCACCTACCGCTTCGAGCCGGTCAGCAACACCTGCGTGCGCTACGGGCTGGGGGCCATCAAGGGTTCGGGCGAGCAGGCCATCGTCAATCTGGTGGCCGCGCGCACAGAGGGCGGCCCGTTCACCTCGCTGTTTGATTTTTGCTGCCGGGTGGACAAGGGCCGCGTCAACAAGCGCACGGTGGAAGCCCTGATCAAGGCCGGTGCGTTTGACAGCCTCCATCCCAACCGGGCGGCCCTGCTGTGCAGCGTGGAAAAGGCATTCGAGTTTGCCGCTGCCACCGCCGCCAACGCCAACCAGGGCGGGCTGTTTGACATGTTCGACGATGGCGACAGCCACGGCAGCAGCACGCAAGAGCCCGATCTGGCCGAGGTGGCCCCCTGGGGCATCAAGGAGCGCCTCACCTACGAGAAAACCGCTATCGGCTTCTACCTTTCGGGCCACCTGTTTGACGAGGTGGAACACGAGGTGCGCCGCTTTGTGCGCACCCGCCTGGCCGACCTGAGCGACTCGCGCGAGCCGCAGACGCTGGCGGGTATCGTGACTGACCTGCGCATCATCAACGGCCAGCGCGGCAAGCTGGGCCTGTTCAGGCTGGACGACAAGACGGGCAGCGTGGAAGCCAGTGCCGATGAAAACCTGCTCAACCAGCACCGCGAGGTGCTGAAGGACGACGAGCTGGTCATCCTGCAAGGCATTGTGCAGAACGACCGCTTCTCGGGTGGCCTGCGCTTCAAGGTGCAGCAGGTGTGGAGCCTGGGTGCCGCCCGCTGCCGCTTTGCCAAGTACCTGCGGGTGGGTGTGGGCAGCCAGCCTGCGCCGGTGGCCCAGGTGGTGGCCACACACCCACCCCAGCGCGAGTTGACCGAGCAGGGCGAGCTGGTGCGCGGTGTGCCGGTGCGCCTGGCCATTGAGCGGCCCACTGTGCGCTGTGAATTGCAGCTAGATGAACGCAGCCTGTTCTTCCCCAGCGATGCGGCCCTGGCCCACTGGAGCAAAGCCGCCCATCCGCTGCGCGCCGAACTGGTGTACGACTGACCATGATGGAGTTTCTTTTTCTGATGATGGTGTTGGCGCTGGTCTGGCACTGGGTCAATACCACCGAGCAGGCTCAGCGCGTGACTTTGCTGAACGGCCAGCTCAAGCCCTACCGCATTGAGCAACGCATGCAGACCCTGACCGACGGTTATCTGCGTGTACTGGGCGAGGGCCATGCCGCGAGTGCCGAAGCCCAATGGGCCGAGCTGGCGCTCAATGAGCGGCGGCTGCTGGAAGAGCTGGTGCAGTTTCAGACTGGTCTGGCCGAGATATGGGATGAAAAACTGCGGGTCAGTCGCCTGCCGTTTGCCCTGCCCAGGGCCACTCTGCTGTTTCCGCAGGCTGCTTTTGATTTGCGACAGGTGCTGGACATCCACATCCGTGGCCTGCGCAGCGTGATGGACAACGCCCAAGGCCTGTCGCCCCGCGACCGGGCCTTTACCCTGACCGCTGAAATGCTGCTGCTGCAACACAGCTGCCTGTGGTTTTGCCGTACCCAGAACCGTGCATCGGCCCATTTGTTGCTTCGTCACCAGACCAGCCATGCCCAAGTGGTGCAGTCTGTTTCGCCATTGACCCGCCAGGCTTATTGCAAGCTGGTCGGGTGTCGGTTCTGAGACTCATATGTGACAAAATTGCCGTATCCTCAGTCGCAAAAAGTACAAAAACCCAAGGCAAACTCTGACTGTGGGGCAGGCCGGTTACAAACGGTTCGGACTGTTTCGACTGTTGTTCGGCCTTTTTCTGTTTTGCCAGCGCACGCCTCCCTACCCATATGGAATTCACCCCCCGACTGGCCTTTACCCCCGTGGTGTCTGCCTTGCTGGCCTGCGGCCTTTGCTTGCTGCCCGCCAGCATGCAGGCCAAACCCACAGCCCAGGCCTCCTTGCCCGCTGAGAAACCAGCCCAGGCGACAGAGCTGTCACCTGCGTCGGCCCAGCCCGTGGGAGGAGCGGCCACGTTGGCCGATTCACAGGCAGTGGTGTTGCCATCGCGCACGCTGAAGCTGTCATTCAAAGACATGGGCCAGGCTGGCCAGATGACGTTGCGTGGGGTTGAAAGCGAAGGCAGTGTGGGCATGGGCGTGCGCCGTGACGAGGTGGTGGAGTCGGCCCGCCTGCGGTTGGTGTTCACTTTTTCGCCAGCCCTGTTGCCTGCCCTGTCGCACCTGAAGGTGTTGTTCAACGAAGAGCTGCTGCAAACGCTGGTCCTCGACAAAGACAAATTGGGCCGCGCACAGACAGTCGAGCTGAATATTGATCCGCGCTATTTCACCGACTACAACCGTTTGCGTTTCCAGTTCATCGGGCACTACACAATGGAATGCGAGCTGCCCACGCACACCAGCCTGTGGGCCAGCATCAGCAACGAAAGCAGCCTG
>JAKOYD010000014.1 GCA_029780695.1 Pseudomonadota bacterium | reverse complement strand
GGGCATCGACCGCAGCACCATCGGCTACCTCAGCTGGGTGGGCCTGGCCTATGGCTTCAAGTGGGTGTGGGCGCCGCTGGTGGACCGCATGCCCATCCCGGTGCTCACGCGGCTGCTGGGTCGGCGGCGCAGCTGGCTGCTGCTGGCGCAACTGGTGGTGGTGGCGGGCCTGGTGGGCATGGCCCTGGCCGACCCGCGCCTTACCCTGGGGCCCATCGTGTGGTGCGCACTGGCGGTGGCATTTGGATCAGCCACGCAGGACATTGCGCTCGACGCCTTCCGCATCGAATCCGCCGACGCCAACCACCAGGCCGCACTGGCGGCGTCGTACCAGACAGGTTACCGCCTGGCGATGATCTGGGCCGGGGCTGGCGTGCTGTGGATTGCCGCGCGCTCCGAGGTCGCGCCCGCTGTTGGCCAGGCCCTCGCACAAGGTGCCGCCGCCTACCAGAACGGCGCCTGGCAGGCCGCGTACCTGGCCATGGCCGCGTCGATGGTGGTGGGCATTGTCACCGTGCTGTTCTCGCGCGAGCCCGCGCCGGTGGCGCTGCCCCCGGCCAAGAACGCCGCCGAGTGGATCCAGGGCGCGCTGGTGGCCCCGTTTGCCGACTTCCTGCGCCGCTACGGCTGGCATGCGGCGCTGATCCTGGCGCTGATTGCCATCTACCGCATTAGCGACGTGGTGATGGGCATCATGGCCAACCCGTTCTACGTGGACATGGGCTACACCAAGGACGAAGTGGCCGCCGTGACCAAGATTTATGGCGTGATCATGACGCTGGCGGGCGCCTTTGTGGGCGGCGTGTTGTCCATGCGCTTTGGCGTGATGCGCATCCTGATGCTCGGCGCCATCCTCAGCGCGGCCAGCAACCTGCTGTTTGCCTGGCTGGCGGGCCACGGGCACGATGTGACGGCGCTGATCGCTGTGGTGTCGGCCGATAACCTGGCCAGCGGCATCGCCTCGGCCGCGTTCATTGCCTACTTGTCGAGTCTGACCAACGTGAGCTACTCGGCCACGCAGTACGCGCTGTTCAGCTCGATGATGTTGCTGCTGCCGAAGTTTGTGGCGGGCTTCTCGGGCGACTACGTGGATGCGTTTGGCTACGCCCAGTTCTTCACATCCACG
>JAKOYD010000117.1 GCA_029780695.1 Pseudomonadota bacterium | reverse complement strand
TGATGCCATGCGCCATTGCGATCTTGGCTACTGACGCGCCCGGCTGTGCGCATTCGAGCAGGATCTGCTCTTTCAATTCGGCGCTGTAGTGCCTGCGCCTTCTGACTATCTGCGTTGCCATCGTGTCCAGCTTCTCCTTACTGGACAGGATCGTTACAGCCTACTGCAGCAGATTCAAGATGGGTTCGCCGCGCGCATACGTCCTTGCCAGCCAGCGCCCAGGCCCGACAGCACCCCAGCATCGAAACCCAACGCCTGGAAGCCGAAGCCGTCCGCGCCGAGCAGCGCACCTTGCAACGCCAACGCTATCCGCGCGTCGACCTGGAAGCCGGCGCCGGCAACCAGCGCTATGCGCGCATGGTGCTCAACTGGTCGTTTTTCGACCGCAGCGCCGACTTCACCGTTCAGAGCGCCGCCAAGCAAATAGCCGCGGCCGAGCAACGCACTGAGCTGCTGCAGCGCGACATCGACCAGCGCAGCGCCACCGCCGAGGCCGACATGGCCCAGAGCCTGTTTCAGGTCAAGGCGGCCGAGCAGCAGATCGACGCCTCGGCCAACGTGGTTGAGCTGTACGAGCTGCAGTTCAAGGTCGGCCGCCGCAGCCTGATCGAGCTGGTCAACGCACATGCCGAACTTGCCGGCGTGGAAGCGTCGCGTGTGATTGCCACCAACGACTACCGCCAGGCGGTCGTCAACTACCTCTACGCACAAGCCATGCTGGCGGACTGGGCGGCAGCGCGGCGCTGAAGCGCGACGGCCGCCATTCGGTCAACCCACCCCAAGCCAGGCAAACTGCCAGCGCGGTGCGTGCCATCTCCTATCTGCGCGCCATCGGCGTGCAGGCAAGGCAAGCACGCGGCGTCTACCGGTCACGGTGCGTGCACCCCGCCCATCCAACGCCTGCGCGCCACCGGAACGGTCTCCCTACTGAACGACAACGCGCGCCGCCGCCCTGGATCAGGGCAGCGGCGCCATCGGCATCAGATCACCACGATATCGCTGGCCGCCAACGTGGGGTGGGTCGTCGTACCCAGGACTGCGATGACCTGCGCCGCAGAACCCGTGCCCGGGCCATCCGCGTCGTACAGCAGTTCGCCTGTTGTCGTGTTGTAGCGCAGCACCGTGCCCGCACCAAAGGTGGCGCCGGCACCCGAACTGAACAGGCCACTTACTAAGGTGCCTTCAGCGGTCAGTGCCGTGAAGAACGCGTTATCCAGCTGGATCTTGTCCGTCCCCGACACGAAATCGGTGATGGTGTCCTTGTTGGCCGTCCCCGCCTCGGCAAATCGGAACACGTCGTTGCCGGTCCCACCAGTCAGCGTGTCGTTGCCCTTGCCACCCACCAGCAAGTCGTTGCCCGCGCCACCGTTGAGGGTGTCGTTGCCGTCACCGCCGTACAGGCTGTCGTTGCCAGTCAGGCCATTGATGGTGTCGTTGCCCGAACCTCCGAGAATGACGTCGTCCGGCTTGGCCGTGTTCTGATCACCGTTAATCGTGGCGCCTGATTTGTAGAGGCGATAGCTCTCAGTACCGGTGTCACCGTCCTTGTCGACCATGGTGAAGCTGAACACGTCGCCCGTGGCCGGCGTTCCAGCACCGATTTTGTAGGTGTAGTTACCGTCGTCCATGTCGACGGTCAGCTTGGCACCGGTGGCAAACGTCACAGTCCACGCGTTGGTCACATCGTTGAACGTGCCCTTGCTGGTCCCAGTGACGCTGGACGTATCCGTCGCCTTGTTATAGCTGTATGTCACGCCATCCACCACGATGCTGACAATCGAACCCAAACCGTCGGCTCCCGCTGAAAGAATAGTATTCCCCGCCGCGTCAAGATTGGAGAGGAACAGGCTTCCCTGCATGGGCGGCGTCGCACTGACTGACAGTGAATTGGCCAGATTCGCCATATCTGGTACAGCGATCGAATTCAAGTCGGTAGGTGGCACGGTAGCTCCGTCCCACGCCAGTATGTCCATGTCGGGATTGAGGCCCGTTGCGTTGAAACCGACCTGGTACGCATTGGCGGTGATCGAATTGGTATTGAGCAATGTCTTCCACGTTGCTTCTTGCGTAGTGGAAAGCGCCGTTCCGTTCATCGAGCCGTCGGTAAATACGTAAGCCACGTTCTTTATCGGATAGCCGGTCACGCTGGTGGTCGTCGTGATCTTTCCGGTGGTGTTCCACACGCTGGTCGCCTCATCCGGCACCAGATGGTAGTCGGTACCGCCGTTCGATATCGTCGTAAGCGCATCGATCCAGCTCTTGGCGCTCGTCGCATTGGCCCAGTTCAACCTGAAGCCTGTCTGTGCTGAAGTAAAGCCGAACAGCGATACCTTCACGTCACCAAAAGAGTCATAGATGTCAATGACTTGCTTCAGCGCACCCTGCATCTTTTGCAATCGCGAAAAGCCCGAACCTTGCGATGGGTCGGCGGAATCGGAGGCAGACGCGTAGTCACTGTCCATCGAGGACGTCAAGTCCACCACCAACATGATGTTGGTATCCTGCGCTGGCGCAACATTCCCCAGCGATACCTGCGCATCGGCTTTCGGACTGTCGTCCTCGATCGTCACGGTCAGGGTTTGCGACGAACTGGATGCGCCGGCGGAATCCGTCACCTTCAGCCCGAAGCCCATGGTCAGCAGGTTTTCACCGGTCGGCGTGGCGGCATGGTCCAGCGGCTTGCTGAGCGCGACCGTATAGCTGGCCTGATACTCGTTGGTGACGCCTGAGGCGCTGGCCGAGCCCATGGTGACGCGAATCACTTCGGCGCCACCCGCGCTGCCGACGATGACGCCAGCACTCGGCGTCGTCCAGGTCACCGCCTGGCCACCAGAAGTGAAGCTGCCCGTTGGCGCGGTAAGCGCGAAGCTAAACGTCGTGCTGTCGGCATCGGTGAACTTCACGCTGCCAAGCGCCGTGGTAACCGTCGCGCTGTTGGTCGTATCCGTCGGATTGCCCGTGCTGTCCGGGTTGCCGCCAGCCAGCCCTTCTTCCGACACAGTAGCCGAGGTCACCGTGGCAAGTAATGGCGCGGCATTGGATGCCACCACGCTGGAGTCGCTGCCCTTGGTGCTGATGTTGCCCGCCGCGTCCTTGACCGTGGCGTCCACGGTCAGCGTCGCACCATCGGCCGGCTTGGCGGTCTCGAAGGTGTACTTGCCGCCAGCGTCGATCATGGCCTGCGTGACGGACACGCCCGTCAGCGCCGTGCCGTTGACCACGATGTTCAGCGTGTCGCCTGCCTTGACGTCTGTGGGCAGCGTGATGGTCACGTCCACCTTGCCGTTGGCGTTGAGGTCGGCCGCGTCGATTTGGTCGGCCGTGCCTTTGCCGTCGGCGATCACCACCGTCGGCGCGCCCGGCGCCGTGGTGTCGCCCACCTTGCTGCTGTCGCTGCCTTCCGCGCCGGTGTTGCCGGCCGCGTCGGTGACCGTGGCTTTGACGGTCAGGGTCTGGCCGTCGGCCGGCTTGTTCACTTCCAGGCTGTAGCCGTTGTCCAGCATGGCTTGCGTGATGGTCACCGGCGTGCCGCCGTCAACCACCAGTTTGTCGCCGACCTTGGCGTCGGCCGGCAGCGTGATCTTCACGTCCACCTTGCCGTTGGCGTTGAGGTCGGCCGCGTCGATTTGGTCGGCCGTGCCTTTGCCGTCGGCGATCACCACCGTCGGCGCGCCCGGCGCCGTGGTGTCGCCCACCGTCGCGCTGTCGCTGCCTTGTGGGCCCGGGTTGCCAGAGGCGTCCTTGATGTCGGCCGTGACCTTGATCTGCGAACCGTCGGTCGGCAGCGTCACGCTGACGGTCTTGACCTCGCCCGCGGTCACGTTGGTGCCGACCGTGTAGGTGGCCAGCGTTTTGCCCGCGCCGTCCTTGACCGTGATCACGTCACCCGGCTTGGCGTCCTTCGGGATGGTGATGGCCAC
Organism: Pseudomonadota bacterium; assembly: GCA_029780695.1. Classification (GTDB taxonomy): domain Bacteria; phylum Pseudomonadota; class Gammaproteobacteria; order Burkholderiales; family Burkholderiaceae_C; genus Ottowia. Next base: position 16,887 of record JAKOYD010000117.1, on the reverse strand, counting down.
GTCGGTGGCGGTGTTGCTGCCTTTTTCGGTCGCGCTGATGGTGCCGTCGTTGTTGGTGTCCAGCTTGATCTGCACACCTGCCGCGGTTGCCGGCGCGGTGGTGCCGCCGGTGCCGCCACCACCGCCTCCGGGGCCGGGCAAGTCGATGGGCGGCGCCACTTCAACCGTCAACGTGCCGGTGCTGGTGTTGGTGCCATCGCTGACGGTGTAGGTGACTTTCACCGGCCCGGTGACGCCAGGCGCGGGGGTGAACACGACGTTGCCGTTGGTACCAATGCTGACCGTGCCCTTGGCGGGGTCGACCGTGGCGCCGGTCACCGTCAGCGGCTTGCCCTCGGCGCCGGTGTCGTTGGCCTTGACGTTGACCTGCACGGGCGTGTTGTACAAGGTGCTGGCCGTGTCGGGGTTGGCCACTGGCGCGGTGTTGACAGGCACGGGCTGGGACCCCACCTGAACGGTCAATGTACCGGTGGTGGTGGTGGTTCCATCGGTCACGGTGTAGGTGACGACGACGGGGCCGCTGACGCCAAGCGCCGGGGTAAAAACAACGTTGCCGTTTGCATCGATGCTGACCGTGCCTTTGGCGGGGTCGACCGTGGCGCCGGTCACCGTCAGCGGCTTGCCTTCGGCGCCGGTGTCGTTGGCCTTGACGTTGACCTGCACGGGCGTGTTGTGCGGCGTGCTGGCGCTGTCGGGGTTGGCCGTGGGCGGCGTGTTGGGGCCGGTTTCTGGCTTGGTTTCAGGTTTGGTTTCCGGCGGCGTCTTGGCCATGTCGGTGTCGCCAGGGCCGGTGTTGTTGGACGTGTCGGTGGCCACGGCGCTGACCTGGCTGCCGTCCTTGACCTGGCTGGCCGCGATGACGGCCACGCCGGTGCGCGGGTCCACGGACACGCGGGCGGGGTCACTGCTGCTCCAGGTGCCGTCGGCATTCTTGGTGATGACGACGGTGACGGGCGCACCGCCGCCTTCGGGCACATAGGTGATGTTGACGGTCTTGACGTCGGCGTCGGCGGGCGGCTTGATGACGACGCTGCCGTCGGCAAGCGCGACCACGTCAGGGGCCGCGGGAGGCGTCTTGTCGGCGGCGGGGACGTTGTTGCCACCACCACCGCCGCCGCCAGCGGCAGCACCCAGCAGCAGCGCGCCGCCGAGGAGCGCCATCGCGCTGCCGGCCGATCCGAACACCCACAAGGCGTCTGGATATGGCTGGCCACCCAGCGCCTGGCCAGCCAGCATGTTGTCGCCCAGACGGCTGACCGCGTCGGTGGGCAGGCCGCTTTCAGGGATGTAGTTGTAGTAGACGCCGCTTTCGGCCTTGCCGGTCAGCACGGCCGCATCGACCTCGTCGTAGTACCCGACGATGATGATGTCCGCGCTGTCGATGTTCGACTGCTCAAGCGCGATGTGGAGGTCGTTGCCGACGCGTTTGGTGGCAATGTTCTCGGGAGCGAAGCGGGTGGCTTCGTCGACGAGCTCGTACTTCACCTGTTTTTGCGCTTGCAGGCGCAATTGCTGCCCTTTGGCACCCGCGCCAGATTGCACTTTGTGGGTGGAAACAAGGCCTTTGACGTTGTTGACGTTGATCTGGAGGTTCATGACTGAAATCGGATGTTGGGACTGGCGCGCAAACGCAAAGTCCAGGTTGAAAAGCGGCGCCGACGCACGACGCCGCGCTCAAGAAATGGGCGAATCAGGCCGCGGGGCAACCGTTGCGGCTGACGCGTGAAATGGTGTGCGATTGGCGGGTGCGCAGGCTGGGCACGGCGGCCAGGGCCGCGTCGCGCGGGGCGGCCGCGATGGCGATCTGGCCAGCGGCGTTCTGAAACACGCGGAAGTACTGCGCGGGCTCTTTGCCGATGCTGACGCGGTTGCGCGCCTGCTTGGTCTGGTAACGCTGGCGCACGTCGTCGGGCGCGGCGACCAGGCTGTGCTCGCCCGGGCACAGGACTTTTTCGGTGAACGTCTCGCCGGTCAGCGAAGCCTGGTACTGGCCGTTGACGTAGATGTTGATGGGTTGGCGGGTGGCGATGCCTGCGTCGCGAAAGAAGACGACGGCCACGGGCTGCACCGCGGAGCCGGCCACCGGCTGCACCGGCTGAGGCGCCTGCGCCTCGGTCATTTGCCAGCGCTCGACGCCGCTACCGGTTGAACACCCCTGGAAAACCGCTACACAAGCGGTCAGCGTACCCCAGCAGGCCCACCGCACCATGCGGCTCATCCCGCCGACTCGCCAATTCGAAGCTTTCATCGTCACATTCCTTCAATGGTGAAGACCAAACGGGTGACGAGCAACGCTTCAACGCATGCGCCGAAAAACAGGCACTAAGTGCACAGCCACCCTGTAAAGGAATGATAAAGGCTTAATTTGACAAGTCACGTTCAGTCACCCACCAATGTGGGGGGTGAAATCGCGGCGCACTGAGAAAAACTTCACGAGTTCATGTAAGCAGGCACTAACACGCAGCGTACCGGCTATCGAAGACGGCCCGGACGCACCCCGCGCGCGGTGGCGCGGCCAGCGCCGGGCGCTTACCCCAATTCAGATGAAAAACAGGCGCCAGCGCTTTTCCTGTTTACACCAGAAGCTATAAAAACAATAGCTTTGGCGATTCAGCGCAGGTGCGCCAGCTTGTCCTCGGCCGCGCCGTCGAGCTTCAGCCCCTTGGGCAGCGGGAACTTCACGGTTTCTTCGATGCCGTCGAGCGTGCGCACCGAGGTGGCGCCCAGCGCGCGCAGCCGCTCGATGACCTGGCGCACCAGGATGTCGGGCGCCGAGGCGCCGGCCGTCAGGCCGACGCGCGCGCGGCCCTCGATCCATTCGGGCCGCAATTCGTCGGCGCTGTCGATCATGTGGCTTTCGGTGCCCAGCTTGCGCGCCACTTCGCGCAGCCGGTTCGAGTTGCTGCTGGTGGGGCTGCCCACCACGATGACCAGATCCACCCGCGGCGACATGAGCTTGACCGCGTCCTGCCGGTTCTGCGTGGCGTAGCAAATGTCCTGCTGCTTGGGCTCGCGCACCTGCGGAAAGCGCGCCTTCACCGCCGCCGTGATCTCGGCCGCGTCGTCCACGCTCAGCGTGGTTTGCGTGACCACGGCCAGCCGCTCGGTCTGCGCGGGCTGGATGCGCGCGACGTCGGCCACGTCTTCCACCAGGTGAATGCCGCTGTCGAGCTGGCCCATGGTGCCCTCGACCTCGGGGTGGCCCTTGTGGCCGATCATGATGAATTCGTAGCCCTCCTTGTGCAGCTTGGCGACTTCGACGTGCACCTTGCTGACCAGCGGGCAGGTGGCGTCGAACACGCGAAAGCCGCGCGCGGCGGCCTCGTGCTCGACCGCCTTGGGCACGCCGTGCGCGCTGAACACCAGCGTGGCGCCCGGCGGCACCTCGGCCAGATCCTCGATAAAGATGGCGCCCTTGGCTTTCAGGTCGTTCACCACGTAGGTGTTGTGCACGATCTCGTGGCGCACGTAGATCGGCGCGCCGAACTTGGCGATGGCGCGTTCGACGATTTCGATGGCGCGGTCCACCCCGGCGCAAAAGCCGCGCGGCTCGGCCAGCAGGATTTCGGATTGCGCCATCACAACACCCCGATCAGCTGCACCTCGAAGGTGACCGGCTGGCCAGCCAGCGGGTGGTTGAAGTCGAGCTGCAGCGCGCCATCGCCGCGCACCGCCTGCACTACGGCGGCAAACTGGCCCTGGCCGTCGGGGGTGGGCAGGTGGATCACGTCGCCCACGGCGTAGCGCTCGTGGGGGTCGCCCATGGCGTCGAGCTCCGTGCGGGCCAGCCACTGCACCATGGCCGGGTTGCGCTCGCCAAACGCCTGCCCGGCGGGGATGTCAAAGCTGGCGTGCGCGCCTTCGTGCAGGCCGAGCAGACGCTGCTCCACCGCTGGCGACAACTCGCCCGCGCCCAGCGACAGCGTGGCCGGTGGCCCGCCAAAGGTGCTGACGACATCGCCCTGCGGCCCGGCCAGGCGGTAATGCAGCGTGAGAAAGGAACCCGGTTCGACGACGGTCATGCATGCCCCAGATAAACTGGCCCGATTGTAGAAAGCGCCCCGCTGACTTGCCGCCATGCCAATGAAAGACCTTCCCGCCGATGCCCGCCCGCGCGAGAAGCTGCTGGCGCGCGGCGCGGGCGCCCTGGGCGACGCCGAGCTGCTGGCGCTGCTGCTGCGCACCGGCACCGCCGGGCGCGGCGTGCTGCAAATGGCGCAGGAAGTGCTGGATGCGTTTGGCGGCATCGCCGGCCTGCTGCACGCGGGCGCCGACGACCTGAAACGCATCAAGGGCCTGGGCGGCCCGGCCAAGCGCGCCGAGCTGCTGGCGGTGATTGAACTGGCGCGCCGCGCGCTGGCGCAACAGCTGAAAGAGCGCGCCGCCATGGATTCAGCCGCCGCCGTCAAGGCCTATCTGCAACTGCACCTGGGCCAGCGCGCGCACGAGGTGTTTGGCGCGCTGTTCCTCGACAGCCAGCACCGCCTCATCGCGCTGGAAGAGCTGTTTCGCGGCACGCTCACGCAGACCAGCGTGTACCCGCGCGAGGTGGTGCTGCGCGCCCTGCACCACCAGGCCAGCGGCGTGGTGCTGGCGCACAACCACCCCAGCGGCAGCGTGGCGCCCAGCCGCGCCGACGAGGCGCTGACGCAAACGCTCAAAGCCGCGCTGGCGCTGGTCGACGTGCGGGTGATCGACCACGTCATCGTGGGGCCGGGCCAGGCGCTGTCGATGGCCGAGAAAGGCCTGCTGTGAAGGCCAAGTCGTTTCAGGAGCTGAAGGCGATCCGCCAGCAGCTGGCCGAGGCCGAGGCGCGCGCCGCGCAGCAGGCCGCCGAGCGCGCCGCCGCCGAAAAGAAGGCGCGCGCCGAGCACAGCCTGTTCGCCCGCGCCGTCGGCCCCGCGCAGCCCTTGCGCGCGCACGGCCGCGTGGTGCACGCGCCGTCGCCAGTGGCGCCCCAGCCGCTGCAGCGCCAGCGCGACGAGCAGGCCGTGCTGCGCGAAGCCATTTCCGACCAGTTCGATGCCACCACGCTGCTGCACACCGACGAGCACCTGAGCTTTCGCCGCCCCGGCATCGGCGCCGACGTCACCGCCAAGCTGCGGCGCGGCCATTGGGCCGTGCAGGGCCAGATCGACCTGCACGGCCTGCGCACCGACGCCGCGCGCGAGGCGCTGGGCGCCTTTCTGCGCGACGCGCGCCGCGCCGGCCTGCGCTGCGTGCGCGTGGTGCACGGCAAGGGCCTGGGCTCGCCCGGCAAGGCGCCGGTGCTCAAGGCCAAGGTGCACGGCTGGCTGGTGCAAAAGCAGGAAGTGCTGGCCTTCGTGCAGGCCAAGCCGCTGGAAGGCGGCGCCGGCGCGCTGCTGGTGCTGCTGGCTGGCGCCAGCGCGCGGCCGTAGCGCGGCAGCTTCAGCCCGCCGCCCGGGCTTCGCGCGCCGCCTGCAGCGCGCGCCACGTCAACAGCCCCAAGGCCAGCGCCGCCGGCACGGCCAGCGCGGCAAACGCCAGCCGGTAGCTGCCCGACGCGCCCGCCAGCGCGCCAAACGCCGGCGAGCCACACACCACGCCCATGAAGGTAAACGTCAGCGTGCCGCCGGTGGCCGCGCTGGCCTGCCCCGGCGGCGCCTGGCGCGCCACGGTGGCCAGGTAAACGCCGTTCCACCCGATGGCCGACGCGCCCAGCAGCGCCACCACGGCCCACACCAGCCCGGTCGGCCAGCCCGGCTGCAGCAGCGCCGTCAGCACGCTGCCGACCATCATCAGCGCGGCCAGCAGCATCAGCGTGTTGCGCGGGCCCCAGCCGCGGTCGGCCACCGCACCCCAGGCAATGCGGCCCACCACGCCCGCCAGTTGCGACACCGACAGCGCCGCGCCAGCGGCCAGCAACGTCATGCCCAGCGACTGGTGCAGATAGGTGACCATGTACGCCGTCACCGACACCTGCACCGCCGAAAACAGAAACGAGCACGCCGCCAGCACCGCCAGCGAGCGGTGGCCCAGCACCATGCCCACGGGTTTCAGCAGCGCCCCCAGCGCCAGCGGCTGGCCGCGCTGGCGGTCGGCGTCCAGCGGCGCGCGCAGCGGTTGCGACGCCACGGCGCACACCGCGCACACGGCCGCCACCACCGCCAGCGCGCCCTGCCAGCCGATCCACAGCGACAGCCCCGGCACCAGCGCCCCGGCCAGCATGCCACCGGCCGGCACGCCGGTCTGCTTGACGGAAAACACCAGCGCCATGCGGTGCGCCGGCGTGGTCAGCGCCAGCAGGTGCGAACTGGCCGGCGTGATGGGTCCGTAGCCCGCGCCGATGAACAGCGCGCCCAACGCGGCCGCCGGCCACCACGGCAGGGCGCACACCAGCAAGCCGACAGCGCACAGCGACAAGCCCAGCTGACTGACCCGGATGGCGCCCCAGCGCCGCACCAGCGTGCCACCCGCCAGGCTGGACAGCATGGCTGCCAGATAGCACAACGCCACGTACCCGCCCACCAGCGCCGCCGGCACGCCCAGGCCGCGCGCCACGGTGGGCGCCATCGCCGGCAGCGTCAGCAGCGCCATCGACACCATGGCCTGGATGGCGGTGGTCACGGCCAGGCTCCACCAGCCGCTGGGTGGCGCGGGCGTCTGCGCGCCCGCCGCCGCGTCAGCCATCGCGGTTCCTCATCCAGTCGGCGGTCTGGAAGAAGGCCTGGTTCAGACGCTGGCGCAGCGCCGCGTCCACGCCGCTTTCGCCCATGGCCTGGTCCATGCAGGCCAGCCATTCGTCGCGTTCGCGCAGGCCAATGGAAAACGGCAGGTGCCGCATGCGCAGGCGCGGATGGCCGAAGCGCTGGATGTAATGGTCCGGCCCGCCCAGCCAGCCGCACAGAAACCAGAACAGCTTGTGCCGCGCGTCATCCAGCGTGCTGCCGTGGGTGGCACGCACGGCGGCGTAGCCGGGCTCCAGATCCATCAGGTCGTAAAAGCGGTCGACCAGCGCGCGCACCGCCGGCTCGCCACCCAGGCGCTCGAATGGCGTGGCGAGATCGGTTGCATCAGTCAAATAAGGCTCCAGCGCTTACCCAACAAGCGAATGAAGCTATATTAACAATAGCACCAAACGCCAACGTTCCAGCGCCGATTCTAGGGATTTGCGACCCAGGACGGCGGCGCGGTCATGGCTGCCCGCACCGCCTGCTGGGTGGCGGCGTTGGCCTGGTGGGCGGCGCGCGCCTGCTCTTCGGGCGACCACAGCGCGTAGGCCGGCCAGGCGTGGGCATGGGCGCGGGCGGCGTCGCCGGCGTCGGCGGCATCGCGGTCGGTCGCTGGCTCGACCTGCAGCTTCAGCGGGTCGCCGTAGTCGCGCCGCAGGTTGACCGAACTTTTTTCGCCCACCGCGGCCCAGTGGCGCTTGAGCCAGCGCCGGGCGCTGTCCTGCCCGAGCGCGAACAGCGCTTCCAGCGTGGCCGGGCGCGGCACCCGCTTGCTGGCCGGCGGCATGGCCGCCAGCGCGGCGCCACCGTCAATGCGGTGCATGTGAATGGGCTTGTGGCCTTCGCCGGCCACGCCAAGCGTCAGCAGCTCGTTGACCAGCGCGATGGTGCGCATCTGCGCGATCAGGCTGGCGTTGAAGGTCAGGTCGCTGGCGCGGTCGGCGATCTCCGCCTCGGTGGTCGCGGGGCCGGGGCGGCGCAGCGGGTTGATCTGCACCAGCAGGATGTCGCTGGTTTCGCCCAGCTCGACCAGCGGGCCCAGCGCCGGGTTGGCCGAATAGCCGCCATCCCAGTAGCGCCTTCCGTTGATCTCGGGCGCCTGAAACAACTGCGGCAGGCAGCACGAGGCCATCACCGCCTGCGCGGTCAGGCGCTTGCCCGAAAAGATGTCGGCGCGGCCGGTTTCCACGTCGGTGGCGGCCACGAACACGCGCGGCGACTTCAGCCGCGCCAGCTGCTCGAAGTCGATTTCGCGCTCGATCAGGCGGCGCAGCGGGTTGTGGTCGAGCGGGTTGGCCTGATAGGGCGACAGCCGGGTCAACGCGCCGGGCAACACGCCCATCAGCAGCCGGCCCAGGCGCGCCGCGCCATCGCCCAGCGCGCCCAGCTCCATCACCCGGGTCCACACGCGGGCCAGGCTGGCGCGCGCGCCTTCGGCGGGGTCTTGCCCGTCGGCCAGCGCCCGCGCCCAACCGTGCGCCAGCGCCACGGCGTTGACGGCGCCCGCGCTGGTGCCGCTGATGCCGGACAGCCGCAGCCGGCCGTCCAGCAGCAGCGCGTCGAGCACGCCCCAGGTAAAGGCGCCGTGCGCGCCGCCGCCTTGCAGCGCGAGGTGGACGGTTTTATGGGTTTCATGCGAATCATTCATGCGATCAGTGAACCACGGATACATGAAAAAACCCGGTCAACCGCCGGCCCACGGGGCCTTGGCCTACAGAGCGCACACTCTAATTCACCTTTTTGGTGCATCAGCCACGCCACGCCACGCCACGCCACGCCACGCCACGCCACGCCACGCCACGCCACGCCACGCCACGCCACGCCACGCCACGCCAGCCCGCCGGCCGCGCTGGCGCGGCGTTCAGGCACAACGAATACCCATCAACCAGGCTACCTGCGCTTGTCCAGAAAGCGCTTGTAGCTATCAATCATATAGCTCATGCAGTTGATGCAAGGCACGCCCGGCGCCGCCGCAACGCGCTATTGCGCCGCGCGCCGCAGCGTCTCCACCACGGGTCGGCGCAGCACCTCGCGCAGGCCCCACCAGCCGGCCAGCAGCGCCAGCGCCGCGCCGACGGCACCGCCCACCAGTGGCACCCAGGGCGAGGCGGTCCAGCTGAAATCGAAGGCGTAGCGCGCCATCGCCCAGCCCACGGCCATGGCCACCCCGCTGGCCAGCAGGCCCGCCAGCAGGCCCACGCCGGCCAGTTCGGCGCGCTGCACACCGGCCAGCAGGCGCTGGCTGGCGCCCAGGGCGCGCATGATGGCGAAGTCGCGCGCGCGCTCTTCGCGGGTGGCGCTGACGGCGGCAAACAGCACGATCAGCCCCGCCGCCAGCGTGAAGCCGAACAGGAATTCCACCGCCCGCACCACCTGGTCGAGCACGCGCTGCACCTGCGCGATGGTGCTGCTCATGTCGACGTTGGTGATGTTGGGAAAGCGCCGCACCAGCGCGTTGTCGAAGCCGGCCGCGCCATCGCCGGGCCGGCCCAGGCTGGCGGGCACCGTCTCGGGTGCGCGGTAGGCGGCGATGTAGGTGACCGGCATGTCGGGCATTTCGGCCAGCGGAAACATGACGAAGAAGTTGACGTGCATCGACGCCCAGTCCACCTTGCGCAGCGAGGTGATGCGCGCCTGCGCCTGCAGGCCGGCCACGTCGAAGGTCATCGTGTCGCCCAGCTTCAGGCCCAGCGTCTTGGCCAGGCCTTGCTCGACGCTGACCGCGCCCGCCTCGCCGGCCTGCCAGCGGCCGGCGGCAATGTCGTTGTGCGGCGGCTGGGTGGCGGCGTGCGACAGGTTGAATTCGCGGTCCACCAGGCGCTGCGCGCGCTCGTCGGTGAAGTCGCCCGGGTTGACCGCCTTGCCGTTGACGGCCACCAGCCGGCCGCGGAACATGGGGTACCAGTCGAGCCGGGTCACGCCCGCGCCCTTCAGCGCGGCGCGAAAGGCGTCGGCCTGCTCGGGCATGACGTTGATGACGAAGCGGTTGGGCGCGTCGGCCGGCGTGGCCTGGCGCCAGCTGGCGATCAGGTCGGTGCGCAGCAGCACCAGCAGGATCAGCGCCAGCAGGCCCACCGCCAGGCTGCTGATCTGCACCACGGCGTAGGCCGGGCGAGCCGAAATCTGCCGCGTCGCCAGCACCAGCCAGCGCGGCGCGGTCTGCTCGTTGACGGCGCCGCGCAACAGCCGGACGGCGCCCCACGACAGCAGCGCAAACAGCACCACCGCGCCGGCAAAGCCGCCAACGGCGATGCCGCCCAGTGTCAGGTCGGCGCTGACGGCCAGCAGCAGCGCCGCAAAACCCGCCACGCCCAGCGCCAGCACCGCCAGCGACGTGACCTTGAGCGCGCCCACGTCGCGCCGCATCACGCGCAGCGGTGGCACCTGCGCCAGCTGCAGCACCGGCGGCAGGCCAAAGGCGATGAGCAGCGTCAGCCCGATGCCCAGGCCGAACAGCACCGGCCACACACTGGGCGCGGGCAGGCTGGACTCCACCAGCCCCGCCAGCATGACCACGAACACGTGGTGCAGCGCGCAGCCAATCAGCACGCCCGCCACGCTGGCCGCCCCGCCGACCAGCAGGAATTCGACCGCGTAGGCGCCCGCGATGCGCCGCTGTGGCAAGCCCAGAACGCGCAGCATCGCCGAGGCATCCAGATGCCGCGCCGCAAAGCCACGCGCCGCCAGCGCCACCGCCACGGCCGACAGCAGCGCCGCCAGCAGGGCGACCAGGTTGAGAAACTTGCCGGCGCGGTCCAGCGTGCGCGTCATCTCGGGCCGGCCGCTGTCCAGCGATTCGAGCCGCACGCCGTGCACACCGGGGTTTTTCAGCTCGGCGTCGGCCCAGGCAACGTACTGGCGCACCGAGCTGTCGTCGCCCGCCACCGCCAGGCGGTAGGTGATGCGGCTGGCCGGCTGCACCAGCCCCGTCTGCGCCAGGTCGGCGGCATGCAGCATCACGCGCGGCGCGAAGGTCATGAAGCCCGAGCCGCGGTCGGGCTCCTGCGCGATCAGGCGCGCGATGCGAAAGGCGCCATCGCCCAGCAGCAGCGTGTCGCCCAGCTTCAGGGCCAGCGCATCAAGCAGCGCCGGATCGACCCACACCGTGCCGCGCGCCGGAATGTCAAGCGTCGGTTCGCCGTCGCGGTCTTGCGCGTGGCGCGCCAGGCGCAGTTGGCCGCGCAGCGGGTAGCCGGCGTCGACCGCCTTCAGCGCCACCAGCCGCGTGGCACCGCCCTGGGCGTCGGCCGCGCGGCCCATGGTGGGAAAGCCCAGCGTCAGCGTGTGGCGCAGCCCCGCTTCTTCGGCGCGGCGCGCCCAGGCCGCGGCCGGCGGGTTGTCGCTGACGACGACGGCGTCGCCGCCCAGCAACTGACGCGCGTCGCGCTGCAGGCCGCCCTGCAGGCGGTCAGCAAAAAACCCCACGCTGGTCAGCGCGGCCACCGCCAGCGTTACCGCCACCATCAGCAGCCTCAGCTCGCCCGCGCGCAGGTCGCGCCACAGCGCGCGCCAGCCCAAGGCCCATGTCGAAACGTTCATGTCGCGCACTGTACGCAACTTGCCGCCGCCGCGCCGCCAGCGTGGCCCACCATGGCGCGACAGCGGGCGGGCGGGCGCTTGCGCAAGGCGCCAACGCGCGGGCGCTGATCAGCCCGCGGCAGCGCAGGCCAGATCGGGCGCCCAGCCAATGCGTTCGGGCGCGCTGAAGCACAAAAAGCGCCGGTTGACGGCGCGCCCGATGGCGCACAGCCCCAGCGTCCGCGCCACCTGCAGACCCATATGGGTGATGCCGCTGCGCGAGACGACGATGGGCACACCCATCTGCGCCGACTTGATGACCATCTCGCTGGTCAGCCGCCCGGTGGTGTAGAAAACCTTGTCGCCGCCGGCCTGCGTGGCGGCGTCCTGCAACCACATCCAGCCGGCGATGGTGTCGATGGCGTTGTGGCGGCCCACGTCCTCGACGAAGATCAGCATGCGCTCGCCCGCGAACAACGCGCAGCCGTGTACCGAGCCGGCCGACTTGTACGTGCTTTCCTGCAGCCGGATGGCGTTGAGCAGGCCGTAAAGCCGGGCCTGCGTGAGCGTGGCGTCGCCCAGCCGGATCTGGTCCAGGTCGGCCATCAGATCGCCGAACACGCTGCCTTGCCCACAGCCGGTGGTCACCACGCGCTGCGCGGTGCGCTCGTCGATGCGGTCGATGCCCGCGCGCGTGCGCACCGCGGCGGCGCCGACGTCCCAGTCGACGGTGATCGATTCGATATCGGCCAGCGCGCCCACCAGGCGCTGGTTGCGCAGGTAGCCCAGCACCAGCCATTCGGGGTGCGCGCCCAGCGTCATCAGCGTCACCAGTTCGCGCTTGTCCACATACACCGTGAGCGCGCGCTCGGCGGGAACCGACACCTCGACCGCCTGGCCGTGCTCGTCGGTGACCCACACGCGCTCGGTCAGCGCGGCGGTGGCGCGCGTCAGTCGGGGCAGATGAAAGGCCGGCAAGTTCACTCGCGGGGTTGAAAATCGGTTCGGGCCACGCCCGAACACCGGGCCGCCCAAAACCAGTGTAGCGGCCGCTGGCGCCGCGCCCGCGCGGCGGGCTGCGAACGCCGCGCATCGCCCAAGCGCGCGGCGCTGCGTTGTGCCCGCACTGGCCGCGTGCGCCGTGCGGTTGACCGGCATCAAACCCCTGTCGCCGTCAGGCCGCTACCCTGCCCGGCCATGCATGTCGACCTTCTCATCAGCGGCGCAGGCCCGGCCGGGCTGTGCCTGGCGCAGGCGCTTTCGGGGCAAGGGCTGTCCATCGGCCTCGTGGAGCAGCAACCCGCGTCCGCCCTGGCCGACCCGGCCTTCGACGGGCGCGAGATCGCGCTGACGCAGCCATCGGCCGAGCGCCTGCAGCGCCTGGGCCTGTGGCACCGCATCCAGGCGTACGACCCGGCCGCGCTGTCGCCGCTGCGCGATGCGCGCGTGATGAACGGCCCGTCGCCGTTTGCGCTGGTGATCGGCCACGGCCTGACGTCGCGCAGCGAACTGGGCTGGCTGGTGTCCAACCACCTGATCCGCCGCGCGGCCTGGGACGCCGTGCAGGACAGCATGGCCCGGCATGGCGACATCACGCTGCTGGCGGGCGATGCGGTATCGCAGGTCGATGTAACTGCCGAGGCCGCGCACGTCACGCTGGCGAGCGGCGCCCGCCACACCGCGCGCCTGCTGGTGGCGGCCGACAGCCGCTTTTCGCCCACGCGGCGCGCAGTGGGCATCGGCGCGGCCATGCACGACTTCGGCCGCAGCATGCTGGTGTGCCAGATGACGCACCCGCAGCCGCACGACCACGCCGCGTGGGAATGGTTCGGCCACGGCCAGACGCTGGCGCTGCTGCCGATGAACGACGACCCCGCCACCGGCGCGCACCGCGCATCCGCCGTGCTGACGCTGCCGCACCAGCAGATCGAGCCGCTGCTGACGCTGGACGAAAACGCCTTCAACGACGACATGACGCGCCGCTTCGAGCAGCGCCTGGGCGCCATGCGCCTGGCCAGCACGCGCCACGCCTACCCGTTGGTCGGCGTGTACCCGCACCACATGGTGGCGCAGCGCTTCGCCTGCGTGGGCGACGCCGCCGTGGGCATGCACCCGGTGACGGCGCACGGCTTCAACTTCGGGCTGCTGGGCGTCGACACGCTGGCGCGCGAACTGCAGGCCGCCCACGCGGCGGGGCGCGACGTAGGCCTGCCCGAGCCGCTGGCGCGCTACCAGCGCACGCACCGCCTGGCCACGCGGCCGCTGTACGAGGCCACGCGCCTGGTCACCACGCTGTACACCGCCGAAGCGCCGCCCGCGCGCCTGCTGCGCGACGCCGCGCTGCGCGTGGCCGAGCGGGTGACGCCCTTCAAGCGCGCCATCGCGTCGCAACTGGCGGGCGGGCATTGACGCTATTTATTCGATAGCTGCATGCGCTTGCCTGGCCAGCGCATGCAGCATAAAACGCTCTGATTTCTGCCGCCGCATCAGTCCGCGCCCACCAGCTCGCCCTGCGCATCGTCCGGCGGCAGCAGCGGCGTGGCGCGTGCCAGCGCCATCCAGACATGGAACGGCAGGCGCTCCACCGGCCGGCGCGGCGCGGGGCGCAGCACGGTCAGGCGGTCGCCTTCGTCGCACTGCATCACGCCGCATTCGGGCGGCACTTCGTCGGGTTGCGCGATGGGGCGGCCGCGCGCGTCGCGCCCCAGCACATACCAGCACGCCCCGCCCATCTGCAGGTAGGCGGCGCGCTTGTCGGGGCGCTTCAAGTCGCCCAGCAGGTCGGCGCGGCTGACCTTGATCTCGTGCACCACCGGTTCCAGATAGGCCTCGACGCTGGTGTGGCGCAGCGAGAACACGTCGGGGCAGGCGATGAGCCAACGCGCGCGCGGCGCCGCGCTCGGGCCGCCCGGCTCGTGCGCTACGCATTCAATAGCTGCCTGCGCTGGTTGCGCCTGCGCTGGCGCGGCATTTTGATCCGCCACCGGCGGCAGCGGCACGCGCAGACCGAGCCCGCGCCACACGATGCGCCCGGCGCGCGACAGCTCGGCCGCCACGCGCTGCACCAACGCCTCGTGCGCCGACAGCGCGGCGCGGTGGCCGTTCGCCGACGCGCTGATCGCGGCCACGCCCGCGTCGGTCACGCGCAGCCACTCGCAGCCCGCGTCGGCGCGCTCGCGCGCCAGCAGGCCGGCGGCCAGCAGCTCGGCCTCCAGCACATCCTGAAACGGCCAGCCGGCCGACCGGAACATCTGGCGCAGGCGCTGGGTGTGGCGGCGGGTGATTTGCATGAGGGCGGAATTCTCGCGCAGCGCCGCGTGCGCCAGCCACCCGCTGCGATATCGCTCGGGGCAAACCAAGGCGTTGGCTGACAGCGCGGCGCGGCGGGCGTGGCCAAGATACGCGCATGGTTTTTAGCACCCAGGACTGACCCATGAAACACGCACGCTCCCCGATGCCGCTGGTCGCGGCCTTCGCCCTGGCGGCCATGGCGGCGCCCGCGTGGGCCGCGTCGCCCGGCGCCTGGAAGCAGCACGACAAGGCCGTGCTGAAGGCCTGCACCCAGGCCAGCCAGTTGAACGGGACGAAGGCGGTCGGCAGGCCGGCGCTGTTCAGCGACGACGTCGGCTACACCGCGCTGCTGCTGCAGGGCCGCTACCCGCAAAAGCACATGAAGAACCGGCTGGGCCGCGAGCTGTGCCTGTTTGAGCGCCGAAGCGGCACCGCGCACGTCACCGAGGCCGACGCGTTCGGGCGCTGAGGCCCGGGCGCCCTCAAGCCGGCGCCACGCGCACCGCGCAGTACTTGAACTCCGGAATCTTGCCGAACGGGTCGAGCGCGGCGTTGGTCAGCAGGTTGGCGGCGGCCTCGCGGTAGGCAAACGGAATGAACACGCTGCCAGGCGGCGTGCCGTCGTCGCGGCGCACTGCCAGCGTCACTTGGCCCCGGCGCGACTGCACCTTCGCGTGCCCGCCCGGCGCCAGGCCCAGCCTTGCCAGATCGTCGCCGTGCATCGACACCGTCGGCCCCGGCTCAAGGGCGTGCAGCACCGCGGTGCGGCGCGTCATGGAGCCGGTGTGCCAGTGCTCGAGCTGGCGGCCGGTGATGAGCACCATGGGGTAGTCGGCATCGGGCCGTTCGTCGGGCGGGATGATGTCGGCAGGCACCAGTTGCACGCGGCCGTTCGGCGTCGGCACATCGTCGACGAAGACGATGGGCTGGCCGGGGTCGTCTTCGCTCAGGCACGGGTAGGTGACGCTGCTTTCGCGCAGCAGCCGGTCCCAGGTGATGCCGGCGATCGCGCCGTGCATGGCGCGGCGCATCTCGTCGTAGACGTGGGCGACGCCGTGGTAGGTGGGCTCGCCCGCACCCCTGCCCTCGCCCGCAGGCGGGAGAGGGCGTGAACCTCCAGCAGACGCCTCGTCGCCAAGGTCTTGCTCCCTCGCCCCTTTGGGGAGAGGGCTGGGGTGAGGGGCCAGCGGCGCATCTTCAACGCGCCCCGTCAGCCCCCACCCCTGCCCTCCCCCAGCGGGGGAGGGAGCTGAATCGTCATAGCGCCAATCAAGCCCGATGCGCTGCGCCATCTGCTGGATGATCCACAGATCCGCCCTCGCCTCGCCCGGCGGTTGCAGCGCTTGCAGGCCCAGTTGCACCATGCGGTCGGTGTTGCTGACGGTGCCGGTCTTCTCGGGCCAGGCGCTGGCGGGCAGGATCACGTCGGCCAGCCACGCGGTTTCGGTGAGGAAGATGTCCTGCACCACCAGATGCTCCAGACTCGCCAGCGCGTGGCGCGCGTGGTTCAGGTCGGGGTCGCTCATGGCCGGGTTCTCGCCCATGATGTACATGCCGCGCACCTTGTGCGGGTCGGTGTCGGGCGCCAGCGCCTTGTGCATGATCTCGACCACCGTGTAGCCGGGCTGGTCGTCGAGCTTCGTGTCCCAGAAATCCTCGAACCACGCCTGCGCGGCGCCGTTGTCCACGCGCTGGTAATTGGGGAACATCATGGGGATCAGCCCGGCATCGCTGGCGCCTTGCACGTTGTTCTGGCCGCGCAGCGGGTGCAGGCCGGTGCCGGGGCGGCCGATCTGGCCGGTGCAGGTGGCCAGCGCGATCAGGCAGCGCACGTTGTCGGTGCCGTGCACGTGCTGGCTGACGCCCATGCCCCACAGGATGATCGACGACTTCGCCGTCGCATACGCATGCGCCACTTCGCGCAGCGTGGCGGCGGGGATGCCGCAGATCGGCGCCATGGCCTCGGGTGAGTAGCCCTGCACGTTCGCCACCAGCGCGGCGTAGTTGTCGGCGCGCTCGCGGATGAAGTCCTGATCGACCAGCCCTTCGGTGACGATGACGTGCAGCAGCGCGTTGAGCATCGCCACGTCGGCGCCCGGCTTGAAGGGCAGCACGCGCCAGGCGTGGCGCGCGATGTCGGTCACGCGCGGGTCGGCCAGCCCGATCCGCGCGCCGCGCTGGGCCGCGTTCTTCATCCACGTCGCCGCCACCGGGTGGTTGGCCGTGGGGTTGGAGCCGATGATGACACTGAGCTCGGCAAAGTCCACGTCCTTCACCGGGTTGCTGACCGCGCCCGAGCCCACGCCCTCCAGCAGCGCCGCCACGCTGGACGCATGGCACAGGCGCGTGCAGTGGTCGACGTTGTTGCTGCCAAAGCCGGTGCGCA
>JAKOYD010000141.1 GCA_029780695.1 Pseudomonadota bacterium | reverse complement strand
ACTTTTCCGCCATGGCGCGGGGCACGTGTTCGGTCAGGAAGTCCAGAAACACCCGCGTGCGCGCGGGCAGCATGCGGCCCGAGGGCAGCGCCGCATAGATCGTGTAACGCGAAAAGATCCAGCCCGGCAGGATGTGGACCAGTTCGCCGCGGGCCAGGTGCTCCTCGGCCAGCAGGCGCGACGTGACAGCCACGCCCGCCCATCCACGGCGGCGCGCATCAGCAGCTCGGTGCTGACGGACTGCAACACCGCCGGTGCGTCCACCTCTTCGTCTGGCACATCCGCCCGCAGCGACTGCAGGCGCAGCTTGCGGCCGGGCCCTGACTGCAGGCGCACGGGCGCACTCGAGTCGCGCAGGTAGTCGTGGTGGATCAGGTCTTGTGGCTCACGGGGAATGCCCCGGCGTTCCAGGTAGTCAGGAGACGCCACCACAATCGCCTCGCCCTGCACCAGAGGGCGCGCGACGATGTTGGCATCAAAGTCCTCGCCCGCCACCATGATGGTCACGTCGAACTCATCCACCCGGCTGGCGGCATAGGCGTCCATGCTGACATCCAGCATGAGCTTGGGGTAGTGTGCATGCCACACCGCCATCATGGGCGCCAGAAAGTTGGTGGCCAGCACCGGCGCCGCCACGATGCGGATGGTGCCGCGCAGATCGCGCGTGCTGGCAGCGGCCTCGGCATCGTCGATCTCGTGCAGGATGGCGCGCACCCGCTGCAGGTACGACTCGCCCGCGTCGGTCAGCGCCAGCTTGCGGGTGGTGCGCTGCAGCAGGCGCGTGCCCAGGTGCTGCTCCAGCTCGGCCACCATGCGGGTGACCACGGGGGGCGACATGTCCATGGCGCGGGCAGCGGCGGCAAAGCCGCCCTCTTCCACCACGCGCTCGAAAATTTTCATGGCTTGCAGGCGGTCCATGGTTCAGACCTCCTGCCCGGTGGCGACCCGACTCAGGCCGGGGCGCCGAAGTTGCGCGCCAGCGACTCGGCCACGCACACCGGCTTGTCGCTGCCCTCGCGCTCCACGGTCACCAGCCAGGTCATCTGCATGCCATCGGGCGCCACGGGCTCGGCAGCCTGCAGCGTGA
>JAKOYD010000107.1 GCA_029780695.1 Pseudomonadota bacterium | reverse complement strand
GGCCCTTCGATCACGTTGTGGTTCAGCTTGTTGGCACGGATATAAGCCAGCGCGGCATACCACTTGTAGTGCATGAGGCGTGCCTCCTGCTCCAGCGCATGGTCAGGCCAGCGGATGTGCAGGCCACCGGGCGGCATCTCGAAATCGGTGGGCATGACGATGTTGACACGCTCGGGGTCGATCATCGCGGTGGCGCTGGATTCGACGATCTCCTGGATCGTCTTCATGCCCGACCACACACCCGAGACACGGCTCATGGCAAAGGCGTGGATGCCCCGGTCGAGGATTTCCTGCACGTTGGTGGGAAAAAACACCGGCGTGCCGCAGGCCTTGAAGATGTGGTCGCTCTGGTGCGCGGCGGTGCTGCTCTTGGCCACGTGGTCATCGCCGGCCACGGCAATCACGCCGCCCCAGGGCGTGGTGCCCGCCATGTTGGCGTGCTTGAACACGTCGGCCGTACGGTCCACGCCCGGGCCCTTGCCGTACCAAATGCCGAACACGCCGTCGAACTTGTTGCTGCCCGGCGGCGCAAAGCCGAGCTGCTGCGTGCCCCACACGGCCGTGGCCGCCAGTTCCTCGTTCACGCCCGGCTGAAAGACGATGTGCTGCTTTTGCAGGTGCTTGCGCGCCGCCCACAGTGCCTGGTCGTAACCACCCAGCGGTGAGCCGCGGTAACCGCTGACGAAGCCGGCCGTGTTCTTGCCGGCCAGCGCATCGCGCTGGCGCTGCAGCATAGGCAGCTTGACCAGCGCCTGGATGCCGCTCATGAAGGCGCGGCCGTAGTCCAGGCTGTACTTGTCGTCCAGGGTCACCGTTTCCAGTGCCTTGCGGATGTGCTCGGGCAGGGGGGCATTCATCGTGTTGTCTCCTGTGTGGGCCGCGGCCTTTTGGGCCTGCGCGGCGTGCAGGCCCGGCGTGTGGCGGGCCCACTGTCATTTGAGCGCAAAGTGTATGCCGCCTGCCGCGATAAGTGTTTTCTTTGCATTCCTGTTTCGCGCCACGAAAAGCAAGATTCTTTCTAGAATTTGCCCATCATGGAAACACTCGACGCCTACGATCTCGCCATCCTGCAACATCTTCAGGAAGACGGACGGTTGACGAATACCGAGCTCGCGCAGCGCGTGGGCCTGTCGGCCGCGCCTTGCTGGCGCCGCGTGCGGGCGCTGGAGGCGGCCGGCTTCATCCGTGGCTACCGCGCCGAGATCGACCGCCACAAGATCGGCCTGGGTGTCCTGGCCTTCGTGCGGCTGGACGCGGCGCAGATTGGCGCCGCGAGCATGCGCGGGCTGGAGCAGGCGATCCGCGCCCGACCCGAGATCACCAGCTGCCACTACATCAGCGGCACCGGCACCTTTGAGCTGCAGGTGGTGGCGCCCGACCTGGAGCAGTTCAGCCGCTTCGCGCGCGAAGTGCTGCTGCACCTGCCCAACGTGAAGGACATGCACACCAGCTTTTCGCTGGGCGAGGTGAAAGCCGGCGGCGCGCTGCCGCTGGAGCACCTGGCGCGCCAGACCTCGCGCTGAAAACGCGCACCGCCGTCGTCCACAAAAAAAGGCGCGGGCCGAACAGCCCGCGCCTTTGCGCCCAACCGACGGCTTGGCGTCAGTCCTTGTTCAGGCGCATCTGCGTCGGCGCCGCGGTCAGGTAGCCCACGTCGGCACCGAACTTGCCGTTGAAGTTGGCCTTGATCAGCGGGTCCAGCGTGTCCTTGACCTTGGCGTGGATGCCGCCCCAATCGCCCGCGTGCTGGAAGTTGCTCATGATGTACGTCCAGCCGTTGATCTCGTCCACCGCATGCAGGCCGGTGGATTCGGCGCCGGCGGGCAGGGTCATCAGGCGCGACAGCTGCTTGGTGTCAACGTTGTAGGCCCACAGCATGTTGGTGACGTGCTGGCTGGAGTCTTCGCCGATGAACAGCGTGCGCATGGTCTCGGAGAACTTCAGGTTGTCGGGGTTGGCCACCATGTTCGGGTCGGCGGTGTTGCCCAGCGCATCGCCCTGCAGCGTCTTGCCGTCGGCGGCCAGCAGGTCCTTGCCGACCAGCAGGGGCTTGACATCGGCGGGTACCCAGTCGCTGTTGATGGCGGCGCCGTCGGTGTCCTTCTGGCCACCCTTCAGATTCAGCGCCATCACGCCGCCGGCCACCAGTTGCTTGGGCACCGAGATGCCGTTGCCCGGCACGTTGGCGGCGTTGCCGGCCACCATCGACGACTGGATGTTCTGCAGCGCCGAATAGGCCACCTTGTCCTTCAGGTTGACGGTGGTGCCTTCCATCTTGGTGAAGCCCATGCTGGCGCCCTTGAGGGCGGCGTAGCGGTGCGTTTCCAGGAAGGCGGCGGCCTTTTCCATGCCGTCCTTCAGTTTGACCCATTCGGTCTTGCCGTTGGCGACGATCTTGGTGAAACTGGCGTCCTTCGGGTCTTCCTTGACGACCGTCATGATGTCGGTCGGCTTGAGCGTGCCCGCCAGCTGCTCGATCTCGGCGCTGCTGGCCTTGCCCAGCTTGATCCAGGTCAGCGGCGCGGCGGCCGAGGCGGTGCTGCTGAAGTCGGTGCTGCCGCCCACCTTGGCGGCGTACAGCGTGCCCGCGGACAGGTCTTTTTCCTTGTCGGCCACGAAGATGAAATAGGCCGAGTTGGTGGCGTCGTCGCCCATCAGCGCGGTGCGGTTGTCGCCCATCACCTGAATCAGCTCGTGCGAGATGCGGCCCAGGCAGAAGTGCTTCTTGATCGAGCCGGTGCCGTCGGCGTTGACGGTGACTTCGGGCAGGTGGCCATAGTGGTACGGGTTCGCCGTGGCCGGGTTGCCGTACAGGTTCTGGCTGAAGTCGTTCATGTAGTTCTTGGCGCGGTCGGCGAAGGCGTCCGGCTCGTACTCCTCGCTCGACAGGTGCGTGCCCCAGGGCGACAGGCTGGCGCCGCAGGTGATCCACAGGCCGTGCACCTTGGACGTATCGACGTTGTGGTATTTCACCAGCGACAGCTTGCCGGTGGTCTTGTCCTGGTCCAGCGTCAGCACGGCGATGGGCGAGGGCAGCTTGCCGTACATGTCGGTCTTGCCGTCTTGCGCCCAGGTGGTGTATTCAAACTGCACCACGGCAAACACGGGGTTGCCCTTGACGCCGTCCACCTTGGCGCCCGGCACCGTCAGCAGCGACGTGCCGTCGGGCGAGTCGCTGAAGAAGTGGCGTTCGCTGCCCGCCACCGAGCGGTCGATGATGGGCTGGTTGTTGATGTCGTAGTAGCCGCCCGCCAGCAGGGTGCCGCCCTTGCCGTCCGGCACCTTGTTGCCGGTGACGAAGAACGGCTGGTAGGCCAGCTTGTAGTCGACCTTGCTGCCGTCGTCGAAATTCACCGTCATGACCGACGACACGTTGGTGGTGGCCATGGCGGCCGCGTTGCTCAAGTCGGGCGCGGGCGTCGAGCTGAAGCTGACGCTTTTGAACGCCGGGCCGTCGCTGCCACCACAGGCGGTGAACAGGCAGGCCGCCGAGACCGACGATGCCAGCGGCAGCATGGGCGCGCCGCCCAACAAAGACAGCACGCGGCGACGGGAAAGGGCGACGGGAAGGGTCATGGCAACAGAAACTCCGGGAAGAGGGAACAAAGTCGATCGGCGCGCGCGGCGCTGGCCACGGGCGACCGGCACAACAGCCAGTCGCGCCAGTGTGTGGACGAAATATTTCAGCCCTGTGACGAATCCGCGCGCGCCGGGCGCCGCGGCTCAACCCGGCCCGTTGCGGCCGTCGCTCAGGTGGATGTTGGTTTCGATCGGCGCGTTCGGGTCGGGCGGCGGCGGTGGCGGGCGCGGGCCGGGGCGGCCAAACGCGCTGACCGGTGGCGGCTCGGCGGCGCCGGGGGTAGGCGCGCGCTGGCAATACACCGGCGCCGGAATGTTGGTGTAGTCAAGCCGCGCCAGCCTGCCATCCACGCCCAGCCCGAAGTGGGCGCGCACCGTGGGGTCGGCATAGACCAGCGCCGGCGCCGCGCCGCCCTGGCTGGCCGCGCGCTCCAGCACGGCGTGGCCGCGCAGGCCTTCGAGCAGCGCCATGTCCTGGTACAGCCGGGCCTCGAAGCGCAGATCGCTGGGGCACAGGAAAGTCAGACGCGGCGCGTCTTGCACGGCCGCGCAGCCGGCCAGCAGCAGCGCGCATGCGCTCAAGGCCACGCCACCAAAAACTACATTATTGATAGCATTGCACGCTTGAAGGACAAGCGCTAGAGTCCGTTTTGATGGCTTGATTGGATGAAGGGTCATGGCCTCGACAGCCGCTTCAGCGCGGCCACAGCACCCACAGCTTCAGCGGCTGCTTCATGCGGCCGGCGAAATCGCCCGCCTCGGCACCCCAGCCGGCAAAGTAGTCGGCCCGCACGGCGCCGACGATGGCGCTGCCGGTATCCTGCGCCAGCACCAGGCGCTGCAAGTTGGCCACCGGCCCCTGCGATGACAGCCACACCGGCGTGCCGTACGGAATGCTTTGCGGATCGACCGCGATGGAGCGCCCCGGCGTCAGCGGGACGCCCTGCGCGCCCTTGGGGCCGAATTGCGCGTCGAGCGGGCTCAGCGCCTCTTCGCGGAAAAACACCATGCGCGGGTTGCTCCACAAAAAGCCCTGTAGCGCCTGCGGGTTGGCCGCCAGCGCGTTGCGGATGCCGGGCCACGTGACGTCGCCGCGCAGCAGGCCCTGGTCGATCAGCCATTTGCCGGGGCTGCGGTAGGGCTGGTCATTGGTGGCGGCAAAGGCCAGCCGCACCAGGCGCTGGCTGCCGTCGGCCTCGGTCAGGCGTACACGGCCCGAGCCCTGAATCTGCAGGATCAGGGCGTCCAGCGGGTCGGCCAGCCAGGCGATCTCGGTGCCCGCCAGTTGCGCGCGCGCCTCGGGCAGCGCTTCCATCTCCTGCCGCGTGTACCACGGCCGGCGCTGGCCCAGCGTGGCCGGCGCGCGGTACAGCGGCACGCCGAAGCCCGCGCGCGCCGTGCGCGACGCGTCGTACGACGGCTCGAAATAGCTGGTCAGCAGCCCCTCGGCCGCCGCCGCGCCGGCGCCCGGCAGCGGCTCGACGCGGTACGGCTGCAGGCGCGCCTTCATCCAGTTGCGCTGTTCCTCCACGCTGCCCAGCGACAGGCGGCGCACTTCGCTGCACAGGCGGGCAAAGGTGGGGCCGGGGCGCTCGCAGCTCTTGATCCAGGCGTTCCAGGCGTCGGTGGTGTTGTCCTGCTCGAAGCCCGGCAGCTCGGCCCAGCGCACCGGCACCCAGCGGCTGCGTGCGCGCTCGATGGCCGGGCCGATGGGCGCGGTGTCGGCCACCGGGCCGGGTGGCGGCAGGCCCGGCTCTTCGCGCGCGGGCGGCGGCGCGGGCGCGGGCGGCGGCTTCTTGACCGCGCAGCTGGCCAGCGCTCCTACAATGGCCGCACATGCCAGAAACCGTAGTAGTCGTTTCATGACCCTGATTTTGCTGGAAGCGCTGGCGGCGCTGGTGCTGCTGCTGCTGATCGTGTGGTGGACCATGTTTGCCGGCCGCAAGAAGGGCGAGCTGCCGGGCCAGCACGATGCGCTGCCGCCGGCGGCTGAACCGCCGCCCCTCGCACCCGAACCACCGGCCGCCGCCAAGGACTGAAGGGCCAGCCGGGACAGGCGACGCTCAACGCTTTTTTTGCCAAAACGTGCGCCAGCGCTTGACTGGTCAGCGCTTATTGCTATATTTTTTGTAGCGCTTGCGCCAGTTCGACGGCCGACTTCACGTCCATCTTCTCGAACACGCGGGCGCGGTGCACTTCCACGGTGCGCACGCTGATGCCCAGCTCGTCGGCGATCAGCTTGTTGGGGCGGCCGGCGGCCACCAGGCGCAGCACGGCGCGTTCGCGCTCGGTCAGCTCGCCCAGCCGCGCCTGTAGCGCGCGCTGCACCGCCAATTGGGCCAGGCGCTCGCGCGAAGTGGCCAGCGCGCGCTCAATGCGGTCGACCAGCGCGTTGTCGGAAAAGGGTTTTTCACAGAAGTCGAAGGCGCCGCGCTTGACCGCGTCCACCGCCGTGGCAACGCTGGCGTGGCCGGTGAGAAAGATCACCGGCCAGGCGTGCGCGATGCCGCGTTCGCGCAGCCGATCGAACAGCGCCAGTCCGCTGGCGCCGGGCATGCGCACGTCCAACAGGATGCACGCTGGCGCCGCCGGCGCCGCGCGGGCCAGCGCGGCGTCAAAAGCCTCGGCGCTGTCGAAGGACTCGGACAACAGCCGGCGCGAGCGCAGCAGCCAGGCCAGCGCTTCGCGCACGCTGGCGTCGTCGTCAACGATATAGACCGTGGCGTCGTTGCATGACATGCAGTCCATTCTAGAAGCGGCGCCGCGCACGCGCAGCGACGACAATGCGCACCACAGCTCGCTTGTCCGCACGGTGCGGCGGGCGCTGCCATCTGCCCAGGGAGTGATCTGATCGTGTCTTGCCCCTCTCGTCGTCATCGCGCCGCCGCTCTGGCGCCCTGGATGCTGGCCGTGGCGCTGGCCGGCTGCGGAGGCGGCGGCGACAGCAGCGAGCCCGCGCAGCTTGCGCCGCCGGCTCCTGCTCCTGCTCCTGCTCCTGCTCCTGCTCCTGCTCCTGCTCCTGCTCCTGCTCCTGCTCCGGCTCCTGCTCCGGCTCCTGCTCCGGCTCCTGCTCCGGCTCCAGCGCCTGCGCCTGCGCCTGCTCCGGCCCCAGCCCCCGCCCCTGCTCCTGCTCCGGCACCTGCTCCGGCCCCCGCCCCTGCTCCCGCCCGTGCCCCTGCCCCAGCCCCAGCCCCAGCCCCCGCCCCAGCCCCAGCCCCAGCCCCAGCCCCAGCCCCAGCCCCAGCCCCAGCCCCAGCCCCAGCCCCAGCTCCTGCTCCTGCTCCGGCTCCGGCCCCAGCTCCGGCACCTGCTCCGACCCCGGCACCCGCACCCGTGTCTCCGGTCGAGCCGGGCGACCCGTTGCCCGCCGCTGGCATGCCGGGTAGCCTGCTGGCGGGGGCGTTCGTCAAGACGCTCAGTGCCACCACCATCAATGCGGCGCTGGCTTCGCCCGAAAGCCGCGTCAAGCCCGGCTCACTGGCGCCGCGCTACGACGTGGCGTCGTACCGGCTGACCTACCTGACCACCGACAAGTACGGCGTCACCACGTCGGCGTCGGGCCTGGTCAGCGTGCCGGTCAAGCCGGCCGGCGCCGTCAGCCCGGTGCTGAGCTACCAGCACGCCACCACCTTCCAGGACGCCAACGCGCCGTCCAACAAGGTCGAGCCGTACGAGCCGCCGCTGGTGCTGGCCTCGCTGGGCTACATCGTGGTGTCGCCCGACTACGTGGGCTTTGGCGCGTCGAAGGGGCAAGACCACCCTTACCTGGTCGCCACGCCCACGGCACGCGCCGTGATCGACATGCTGCGCGCCGCGCAGGCCTGGCGTCTGCAGCAGCGGGTGACGGGCAACGGCCAGCTGTTTCTGGCCGGGTATTCGGAAGGCGGATACGCCACCATGGCCGCGCACCGCGCCATTCAGCAGGAGGGCGGCGCGCTGAAGACGCAGCTGCGGGCCGCCGTGCCCGGTGCCGGCCCATACGACGTGCTGAAAACGCTGGACGAGCAGGTGGCGCGCGTCAGCGACACCTCGTCGGCGCTGGGCGCGCTGCTCAACCCTGGCCTGCTGTCGCGCCTGCCCACCAGCGTGCGCAACGAGGTGCGCCGCCTGCTGCTGCGCCAGATGGTGCCCGAGGACGGCGACGTGAGCTACCAGACGCTGTTTCTCGACCGCTACATGGCCGACCAGCGCGACCTGCTGGCGCGCGACCACAGCGTGCACCTGGGCTGGGCGCCCGAGGCGCCGGTGTACCTGTTCCACGGCAAGCTCGACCAGACGGTGCCCTACCCGGTGTCTGAGTCTGCGCGCGACACGCTGCGCGCCGCCGGCGGGCGCGACGTGACGCTGACCGACTGCACCACGCCCAACTACGGCCACCTGGACTGCGTGCCCGAGTACTTCGTCTTCGCCGTCAACCGCATGGCGCGGCTGGCGCGCGACCTGTAAACCGGCGCGGGGCGGTCAACGCACGGGTGCTGCCACGTCCACGGGCAGCACCAGCGATTCCTTGATCTCCTCCATCACCACGTAGCTGTTGCTCTGCGCCGGCACCGGCACCGTGCGCAGGATCTGCGCCAGCAGGTCACGGTATTCGCTCATGGCCGACAGGCGTGCCTTGATGAGGTAGTCGAACGCGCCCGAGACCAGGTGGCATTCGAGCACGCGCGGCTCGTGCAGCAGTTCGCGCCGCACCTGCTCGAACACCTCGCCCGAGTTGGACGACAGCGTGAGCTGCACGAACACCAGCAGCGGCCGCCCCAGCGCGGCGGGATCGACGTTGGCGCTGTAGCCGCGAATGACACCGGCGCGTTCGAGCCGGCGCACCCGCTCGGAACAGGGCGACGTGGACAGGCCCACGCGCTCGGCCAGTTCGGTGATCGACAGCCGGCCCTCACGCTGCAGGATGTCGAGGATTTTTCGGTCGATGCGGTCGATGTCCATATAAATCACCGTTTAATTCGTTTTCATCAGCGTATTTTGCTGCAGTCGCAGCCGAACATCAGCGATTTCGGCAAAACTTTTGGTGGCATCTGCTTAGACTTGAACCGTTCGATTCAAGGCCAACAAGCAGAGGCAAGCATGAAAGTCCTGGTTCTGGGGGGCGGTGTCATCGGTGTCAGCACCGCGTACTACCTGGCGCGCGCCGGCGCCGACGTGACGGTGCTGGAGCGCCAGCCCGGCGTGGCGCTGGAAACCAGCTTTGCCAACGCCGGCCAGGTGTCGCCCGGCTACAGCACGCCGTGGGCCGCGCCCGGCATTCCCCTGAAGGCCGTGAAGTGGCTGTTCCAGAAGCACGCCCCGCTGGCGATCCGGCCCGATGGCAGCCTGTTCCAGCTGCGCTGGATGGCCGCCATGCTGCGCAACTGCACGGCCGAGCGCTACGCCGTCAACAAGGAGCGCATGACGCGCCTGGCCGAATACAGCCGCGACTGCCTGCGCGCGCTGCGCGCCGACACCGGCATCCAGTACGAGCAGCGCACGCTGGGCACGCTGCAAGTCTTTCGCACCGCCGCGCAGTTGCAGGCGGCGCAGCGCGACACCGCCGTGCTTCAGGAGTGCGGCGTGCCCTATCGCCTGCTGCGCGCCGACGAGTTGCCCGACGTTGAGCCCGCCCTGGCGCACGCGCGCGGCCTGGTCGGCGGCCTGCACCTGCCGGGCGACGAAACCGGCGACTGCCAGCGCTTCACCACGCAACTGGCCGACGCCGCGCGGGCGCTGGGCGTGCGCTTTCGCTTTGGTGCGCGCATTGACGGTTTGCTGCAAAAAGATGAGCGCATTACCGGCGTCCGTCTTGCGGGGGTGGCCAATGAAGTGCTGAAAGCCGACCGTGTGGTGCTGGCGCTGGGCAGCTATTCGCGCGAGTTGCTTAGCAACTTGGGGCTGGACTTGCCGGTGTACCCGGTCAAGGGCTACTCGCTCACCGTGCCGCTCATCGACGAAGCGCGTGCGCCCCGTTCGACGGTGATGGACGAGACCTACAAGGTGGCCATCACGCGCTTCGACCAACGCATCCGCGTCGGCGGCATGGCCGAACTAGCCGGCTTCGATCTGGGCCTGAACCCCGCGCGCCGCGCCACGCTGGAGATGGTGACGCGCGGCCTGTTCGACGGCGGCGGCGATCTGCCCGCCGCCGAGTTCTGGACCGGCCTGCGCCCCATGACGCCCGACAGCACGCCCATCGTCGGCGCCACGCGCTTTGACAATCTGCTGCTCAACACCGGCCACGGCACGCTCGGCTGGACCATGGCGGCGGGCTCGGGCAAGCTGGTGGCCGATCTGGCGCTGGGGCGACGGCCCGACATTTCCACCCGTGGGCTGGGCATTGATCGCTATTCATCCAGGAGCATCCAAGGCAGATGGGTCGAGGGCTGGGCGCCTGCATGACACGCAGGGCGGGCATGCAGGCCCGCGTTTTTGGACCCTAACGCCGCCATGCCGCACGGGCATGCATGCCCGCCGTACGCGGGGTGGGGTAAGACACATCGGCTATCGTTGGCGACACGCTGCGGCACTGCGGCGCGCAGCCACCCACGAGGAGCCCACTCATGTCCCAACCGCTGCAAGGCCAGCGCATCCTGATCACCCAGGCAGACGCCTTCATGGGCCCGGCCCTGTGCGCCGTGTTGGCTGAGCAGGGCGCCGAGGTCATCGCCAGCACGCAGCCGCTGCTGGAGCCGGGCGCCGCCGCCGACGTGGTGGCGCAGGCCGGTCGCATCGACACACTCGTCGCCAACCTGGCGTTCGAAGCGCCCACCACGCCCGCCGATGCAGTGACCGACGACGAATGGCGCGCCACCTTCGCCGCGCTGGTCGACCCGCTGCCGCGCCTGGCCCGTGCAGCCTTGCCTGCCATGATGGCGCGGCGCTCGGGCAAGTTTCTGGTGATGGGCAGCGCCGCCGCGCTGCGCGGCATGAAGCGCTGCGCCAGCTACAGCGCCGCGCGCGGGGCGCAACTGGCGTGGGTACAGGCCCTGGGCGTGGAGATGGCGCCCCACAACGTGCAGGTCAACGCCATCGCGCAGAACTTTGTCGACAACCCCACCTACTTCCCTCCTGAGGTGCAGGCCAACCCGCGCTTTCAGGAACGCCTGAAACGCGAGGTGCCGCTCGGGCGGCTGGTGGGCGCGCGCGAAGACGCGCAGTTTGCCGCCTACCTGTGCAGCCCGGCGGCCGATTGCTTTGTCGGCCAGGTGTTTCCGGTGTGCGGCGGTTGGGTGGCGCGCTGATCCTGAAATACCGTGGCTGAACGATGATCAACACACCGCCGCTACTGGATCAGAGTTTTCTCAGGCGCGCGAACGCAAGAAACGGCGGCCGAGCAGGCCCAGCAAACCGACGAGGCTCAACAAGATCGTGGGGTGCAGCGTCGGCACGGCATTCGTTTGCGGCAGCACTTTGCAGATGGACGTGGCCGTCGGGTCGGCACGCTCGAGAAGACCCGACATCCAGCCTTGATCGTTCAGGGCAAACACCACGGTATTCAAGCCGGTTTGCCAGGGTCCGCTCAACACGTCCGTCTTCATGCTCCCCGAATTGAAGCCGCTTTCCGCCAACGCCGTGTAGGTTCCGTTGATGAACACACCATAGCCTTCGTCGTCGGAATATCGATCCAGCTTGATCTGCACATTGGCGGGATCAACCGAGGGCGCCAATATGAATTGGGTGCGGTAGTAGACGGTGATCGGGGCCAGCGCCCGTCCGCCGCCGAACGTGGTTCCGTCCACGCGAGGCGAAATCCAGTCGGCGTCCGGATTGCCACTGCCGTCCACCAGCACGGCGCCCGGATTGCGAGATGGCACCCAGGCGGGGGCAATGGCCGTCGGCACATAGGCTGGGACCCAACCCGAATCACTGTTGGCGGGCAAAGCGTTCGTCGGCTTGACCACCCCAGACCACGACGGGTAAACGTACCACTGCGGGTCTGTCGAACCAGGCGCCAGTTGCACCTTGGTCGACTGGTTGTAACCTGTGTTGAACGCCGACGGTTTGGTCGAACAGTCTAGGGTCGGGATAAAGCTGTTGTCAGCAGCCCAGGCAGCGGTCGCGCCGCACACCCCCATCGACACTGCCAGCGCGCGAACCAAGCTCTTGAATTTGAATGCCACGTCTATGCTTCCCTGAAACGAATTTAATTGGAAGGTACCAATATACCAAGCCAACTCGAGGACACGAGGAAGGTTCAGGGGTACCGTGAATTGTGTGATGCAAAATCGAGTGTGAACGCGCCCGGCGTGCGAAAAACCGCACACCCGACACCCGCCAGAGTTTATCCGGTTATGGCCGCATGGCAGCTCACCCGACGACGCGGACGCATGGACGACCCGACTGCGCGCGGCGAACCCCGCGTCAGCGGCTCGAAGGGAAGCTGAACACCGCCCCTTCGCGCACGCCGCTCGACGGCCAGCGCTGCGTGATCGTCTTGCGCTTGGTGTAGAAGCGCACCGCGTCCGGGCCGTAGGCGTGCAGGTCGCCGAACAGGCTGCGCTTCCAGCCGCCGAACGAGTGGTACGCCACCGGCACCGGCAGCGGCACGTTCACGCCCACCATGCCGACCTGGATGTGGTCGGTGAAGTGGCGCGCCGCCTCGCCATCGCGCGTGAAGATGCAGGTGCCGTTGCCGTATTCGTGGTCGTTGATGAGCTGCATGGCTTCATCGAGCGACTTCACGCGCACCACGCCCAGCACCGGGCCGAAGATTTCTTCCTGGTAGATCACCATGCCGGGCTTGACGTGGTCGAACAGGCAGGGGCCGAGAAAGTAACCGTCTTCGTGGCCCTTCACCTTCAGGCCGCGGCCATCGACCAGCAGCGTGGCGCCTTCCTTCACGCCTTGATCGACGTAGCCCTTCACCTTCTCGAAGTGCGGCTGGGTCACCAGCGGCCCCATGTCGTTGCCGTTGTCGGTGCCGGGGCCGACCTTCATCTTGGCGACCTCGGTCTTCAGTCCCTCGATCATCTTGTCAGCCACTTCGTCGCCCACCGCCACGATCAGCGGCACGGCCATGCAGCGCTCGCCGCAGGAACCGTAGGCGGCGCCCATCATGGCCGTGACGGCGTTGGCCACGTCGGCGTCGGGCATCACCACCGCGTGGTTCTTGGCGCCGCCGAGGGCCTGCACGCGCTTGCCATGTTTCGTGCCTTCGCTGTAGATGTACTCAGCAATCGGCGTGGAGCCGACGAAGCTGATGGCCTTCACTGTTGCGGAGTGCAGCAGCGCATCGACCGCTTCCTTGTCGCCATTGACCACGTTCAGCACGCCGGGCGGCAGGCCAGCCTCCAAGGCCAGTTGCGCGATGAACAGCGCACTGGACGGATCGCGCTCGCTCGGCTTCAGCACAAAGGTGTTGCCGCAGGCCACCGCCATCGGCCACATCCACAGCGGCACCATGGCGGGAAAGTTGAACGGCGTGATGCCAGCGGTGACACCCAGCGCCTGATGCTCCGCCCACGAATCAATGCCCGGGGCGACGTTGCGCGAGTGCTCGCCCTTGAGCAGCTCGGGCGCGTAGCTGGCGTATTCCACGTTCTCGATGCCGCGTTGCAACTCGCCGTGCGCGTCGTTCAGCACCTTGCCGTGCTCGGCGGTGATCATGGCGGCGATCTTGTCGGCGTTGTCTTCCAGCAGCACCTTCAGCTTACTCATCACCCGCGCGCGCTTGAGCGGCGGCGTGTTGCGCCAGGCGGGGAAGGCTTTCTCGGCGCTGGCGATGGCTTGCTCCACGGTGGCTTTGCTGGCCAGCGCCACGTTCAGGTTGGATTGGCCGGTGGCCGGGTTGAACACCGGCTGCGCGCGCGCGGTGTCATGGACGATCTGGCCGTCGATGAGGTGGCTGAGGGTTGGGGTGATTAACATATCTTCGCTATTTAATGATGATAAGAAAATAATTCGTTAATAGCGCAAAATAATCCCCGATCGATCTATGTGCGCGCCTACTGACGCATGGTCGATTTATCGATTTAGCGCTTGAATATTGTTGCTTAATGGTCTAAAAAGGAATTTCATCATCATCATGGCCGTCAATTGACTCAATTTTGGTCAAATCTGCATCTGTAGCATGTTTTAGATCGTTCTTGCGCCTGATCCAATCGCCCTTTGTCATGACACGATCAAAGATCCCTTTGAGCCGATCATTTAATGGGCTATCATGAAAATTTCGCAGTTTCTTCATTATATGAAATAGATTTTCCTCTTTTTCATCAAACACTGCCTCATTAAATTCTACGTCAGTATTACACTCTAAAATTCCCTCCTCAAGCAGCCTAAGCAAATAACTTCTTTGAATTTCGTTAGTCCTTGTTTTGCAAAGGGCATAGGCATAAACTTTAGCTTGATCCTCATCCATAGAAGAACCGTCCATCAAACCTCTCGCAACACCTAAATTTATTAGCTCACGGAAGCAATTAATAGCCTCGCGATCTTCGCGCTCAAGTTCATTGTATTTATGGTCAATGTCTTCTCGAATCCCTTCGATATTCTGATCAAAACGCTGCTCAAGCTCAGGGTCATTTAGAAAACTCGCTCCATAGACCTCAGCCAGCCTATATGTTTGTTTTTCATCTTGTTGAATATCCCTATACAGATCACTCATGTCGCAAAGCGCGCGCGCAACCCGAACTGCCAGTGTGCGTTCAATTTCATCAATACAACCAATAATCACCGTTGATATAGGTTCATTTTGCTTAAGTGCGATATCAACCATTTGACTAATCTTTGCATTTGTCATACTCATCCAATATAAATGCTTGAGTAAATGCCTATTGTCGCTGAAAGCTTGACAGCTCGTAGGCTGGGTTAGCGCAGCGTAACCCAGCGGGTTTCGCACGCACTCGCTGAGTTACGCGTTCGGCAAACCCAGCCTACAGAAACTCAAGCGGTCGCGCCCAACGCATCCCCCAACGCACTCACCAGCCGATCAATCTCCGCCGGCGTGCTGATGAAGGGCGGCGCCAGTTGAATCGTGTCACCGCCGTAGCGCACGTAAAAGCCCTTCTTCCAGCAATGCATGGCAATCTCATACGGGCGCTTGGCGGGCTCGCCGGGCAGGGCTTCGATGGTGAAACCCGCCGCCAGCCCGTAGTTGCGGATGTCGAGCACATGCTTGGCGCCTTCCAGGCTGTGCACGGCAGCCTCAAAGTGCGGCGCTAGCGCCTTCACGCGGCCCACGCCGTCTTCACGCTCCAGCAAATCCATCGCCGCGATGCCGGCGGCGCAGGCGACCGGGTGCGCACTGTAGGTGTAGCCGTGCGCAAATTCCAGCATGTAGTCGGGGCCGCCGGCGGCCATGAAGGTGTCGTAGATGCCCTTGCTGGCGATCACGCCGCCCAGCGGCTGCACGCCGTTGGTGACCTGCTTGGCGAAGGTCATGATGTCGGGCACCACGCCAAACGCATCGGCGCCGGTCTTGGTGCCGCAGCGGCCAAAGCCGGTGATGACTTCGTCGAAGATCAGCAGGATGTCGTGCTGCGTGCAGATTTCGCGCAGGCGCTGCAAATAACCCACGGGCGGAATCACCACGCCGGCCGAGCCACTGAAGGGCTCGACGATGACGGCGGCGATGTTGCTGGCGTCGTGCAGCGCGATCAGGTCAAGCAGCTTGTCGGCCAGTTGCTTGCCGCCTTCGACCGGCTGGCCCTTGGCAAAGGTGCCGGCGGGCGGCTGCGTGTGCGGCAGGTGGTCGGCCTGCACGGCGGTGCCGTACAGCTTGCGGTTGCCCACCATGCCGCCAACCGAGATGCCGCCAAAGTTGACGCCGTGGTAGCCCTTTTCGCGGCCGATCAGCAGCTGCTTGCCGCCCTGGCCCTTCAGGCGCCAATACGCGCGCGCCATTTTCAGCGCGGTGTCGGCAGCCTCGGAGCCGCTGGCGGTGAAGAAGACGTAATCGAGCCCGGCGGGGGTGAAAGCTTTCAGCTTGTTGGCCAGCTCAAACGACAGCGGGTGGCCAAACTGGAAGGCGGGCGCGTAGTCCAGCTGCGCGGCCTGCTTGCCCACGGCTTCGGCGATCTCGCGCCGGCCGTGGCCCAGACCGCTGCACCACAGGCCCGACAGGCCGTCGAACACCTGACGGCCATCGCCATCGGTGAAGTAGGCGCCTTGCGCGGCCACGATCATGCGCGGGTCGCGCTTGAACTGGCGGTTGGCGGTGAAGGGCATCCAGTGCGCGTCGAGCCAGGCGGCGTCGGGGCGGGCGCTGGAGGCGGCAGCAGGTGCGGCGGTGGCGAGGGTCATGGCTTGTCTCCTTATGGATCGCAGAGGAATACCGGACGCGAAGGGCGCAAAGGATTCGCGAAGGACGCGAAAGAAAAACCAAATTTTTGGATGTCTTGCTGCGCCCTTCACGTCCGGCTGTTCAGACGGCGCATCGGTCCCCATTGTGGATGCCGTTGATAATCCGTCAAATGAGAAACTGTCCATGTTCAGTTGCTGATCCATGCAAGTAAAACCGCCGCGCAGCCGCCCCATCCTCGGTCAACTGGCCGACATGGACCTGCGCCTGCTGCACGTGTTCAAGGCCGTGGTCGAATGTGGCGGCCTGTCGGCGGCCGAGTTGGAGCTGAACATCGGCACCAGCACCGTCAGCCGCCACCTCAAGGACCTGGAAACGCGGCTGGGCCTGACGCTGTGCCGGCGCGGGCGGGCCGGCTTCGCGCTCACGCCCGAAGGCCAGCGCGTGTACGACGAGACGCTGCACCTGCTGGCTGCGGTGGACGGCTTTCGCGCCAGCGTCGATGACATTCACGACCGCATGGGCGGCGCGCTGCACGTGGCGCTGTTCGACAAGACGGCCAGCAACCCGGCCGCGCGCATCCACGCGGCCATCGCCGCCTTCGCCAGCCAGGCGCCCGACGTCAAGCTGCACCTGCACGTGGGCAGCATCCAGACCATCGAACGCGGCGTGATGGACGGCAGCTTCGCGGTCGGCGTCATCCCGGCGCACCGTGCGTCGGCCAGCCTGCGCTACGACAGCCTGTTCAGCGAGACCATGTACCTGTACGCCGGCCAGCGCCATGCGCTATATGAATCAGAGCAAACTTCGCTCGACTGGCCAGGGCTGCGGGCCAGAAAGGACTTTGCCGGCCTGGGCTACCACTCGCCCAACATGGAACTGGCCCACGGCCGCCAGCTGCGTCGCGCCGCCACGGCGTACGAGCAGGAAGCCATCGCCACGCTCATCCTGTCGGGCCGCTTTGTCGGCTTCCTGCCCAACCACTATGCCGACACCTTTGTGCAGCGCGGGCTGATGCGCGCGATCCACCCGTCCACGCTGCACTACGCCTGTGATTTCGTCAGCGTGCTGCGCCGCTCGCCGCAGCCGGCGCGTGCGGCGCAGGCGTTTCACCAGGCCTTGCTGGTGGCGCACGCCACTGCCTGATCAGTGACCCCAAGGCACGCGGCGCGCCACGGCCGCGTCGGTCATCCACGCGCCAGCGGCAACAGAAAGCTGAACACCGTGCCGCGCGGCGACTGCGGGGCGTGCAGCAGCTTGCCGCCATGCTGCTCGACCACCGTGCGACACAACGACAAGCCCAGTCCCATGCCTTCGTCCTTGGTGGTGAAAAACGGGGTGAACAGCTGCTCGGCCACGTCGTCGGCGATGCCGCAGCCGGTGTCGGCGACGCTGAATTCGACCGCCGACGGCGGCTCGCCATCGGGCACCGCGCGCGCGCGCAGCCGCAGCACGCGCGCGGCGGCGCCCTGGTCCATGGCCTGCAGGCCGTTGCGCGCCAGGTTGATCAGCACCTGCTCGATCATGGTCGGCTCGCACCACACCGCCGGCAAGGTGGGCGGCACGTCGACCTGCAGCAGCGCGTCCAGCTTGCGGGCCTGCAGCTGCACCAGCGGCAGCACGGTGTCGACCAGTTCGCGCGGCGCCACGGCCTGGCGCGCGGTGCTGCGCTGGCGCACCAGGTCGCGCACGCTGTGGATGACCTTGCCGGCGCGCCCGGCCTGGTCGGCGATGCGGGTCAGCGCGGTGCGCACGTCGTGCAGCATGGCGGCGTCAGCGCCCGCCGCCGGGCCGCCCTGCAACAGGTTGAGCGAGCCGGTGGCGTAGCTGGAGATCACCGCCAGCGGCTGGTTCAGCTCGTGGCTCATCAGCGACGCCATTTCGCCCACGGTGGCCAGGCGCGCGCTGGCCTGCAGGCGCTCCTGGCTGGCGCGCGACAGCTCTTCGGCACGGCGCAGCGCGGTCATGTCCATCACGGCGCTCATCCAGCCGGTCTGCTTGCCCACGGCGGCGATCAACGGCGCCTCGAAGATCAGCACCGGAAAGCGCGTGCCGTCCTTGCGCAGAAAGACCGATTCGAAGCCGTCGCGCCCCGGCGCCTGGCCGGCCAGGCGCTGCACCTGGCGTTCGCCGTATTCGTGCGCGTGCTCGGGCGGCCAGTAGGGCATGGGTGCGCCGCGGCCGATGAGTTCGTGCGGCTCGTAACCCACCATGGCGCAGAAGGCCGGGTTGACGTAGGTGATGCGGCCCTGCAAATCGCGCGCGCGCAGGCCGGTGACCAGCGAATCCTCCATCGCCTTGCGAAAGCTCAGCGCCTGCGCCAGTTCGGCCTCGGCGGCCTGGCGGCGGCGGAAGTCGCGCGCCAACAGCACCAGCACCGTCACCAGCGCGATCGACAGGCCGGTGACCAGCGCCGTCAGCACGTTGGGGAACACGTCGGGCAGCTGGCGCGCGCCTTCCAGCCGCAGCACCATGGGCGCGCCGGGCAAGTCCAGCACCTGCTGCGCGACGAACACGCGCGTGCCTCGCCGGGGCGCGCCCTGCACCGCCAGGCGGGTGCCGTCCAGCTCGGTCAGGCTGACGCTCTGGCCGCGCGTCAGCTGCGTGGGCAATTGCGCCAGCACGCCTTCCAGCGTGTGCGCGGCCACCAGGTAGCCCAGCAAGCGCGTGCCGTGCAGGATGGGCAGGCACAGCTCCATCACCTCGTCGCCCAGCCCGCCGGGGCGCGGCACAAAGCGGCTGGGCGCGTAGACGGGCCCCGCGGTCTTGGCCGCCTGCGCGCAGGCCTGGCCCAGGTCGACGTTGGGCGGCAAGTCCGACTCGGGCGCCGGCAGCGGCGCGTAGTAGGGGCTGTCGGCCGCCGCCAGCAGTTGCAGCTGGGGGTCGCGCCACTGCAGGCGCAGCCATTCGCGGTGCTCGCCCAGCATGGGGCCGGCGGCCGCGGTCCAGCCGACGGCCTCGGTCTGCGTGGCGGCCAGGCCGTGCAGGTCCTGCAGGTTGCGCGCCAGCCGCTGGCGCAGCGCCTGCGCGGCGTAACTGTTGTCGCGCTCCAGGTCGCGCTGGGTCTGCTCCATCTCGTAACTGCGCGCCAGCCAGACCAGCGTGGCCAACAGCCCGACCACCACCAGCACCAGCATGCCCCACAGCCCGCGGCGGCGCCAGGCATTCGCGGGCGCACCATGCCCCGGCAGAGGGGTCGGCCACGAATGCATGTCGGTCATGGCGCCAGTGTAGAACGTGGCGGCGGCGCGGCGCCCGGACTGCTACTATTTAGATAGCTGCCTGCGCAGTCCTGGCAAGCGCAGACGGCCAATCAGGGCCTGAACTGGCCGCGCGCCACGGCGCCATCAGCCCAGCACCCGGTGCGCCAGCGCCGGCAGTTGCGCGCGGCGCGCGGCCAATGCGGCGGCGTCCAGATCGGCCAGCACCACGCCCGGCCCTTCGGCGCGCTGCGCCAGCACCTGGCCCCAGGGGTCGACCACCATGCTGTGGCCCCAGGTGCGGCGGCCGTTGTCGTGCACGCCGCCCTGCGCGGCGGCGATCACGCCGCTGAGGTTTTCGATGGCGCGGGCGCGCAGCAGCACTTCCCAGTGCGCCTGGCCGGTGACGTAGGTGAAGGCGCTGGGCACCAGCAGCAGGTCGGCGCCCTGCGCGGCGTAGGCGCGGTACAGCTCGGGAAAGCGCAGGTCGTAGCACACGCTCATGCCGATGCGCCAGCGGTGGCCGTCGCGCGAAGGCAGGTCGAACAGCGTGGGCTGGCTGCCGCGCGCCAGCACCGCGGCCTCGTCATAGGTGCGCGTGCCGTCGTCGAACTTGAACAGGTGGATCTTGTCGTAGCAGGCCACGCGCTCGCCGCGCGGGTTGAAGGCCAGGCTGGCGTTGCGCACGCGCTGTTCGTCGCGCGGCTCACACGACAGCGGCAGCGTGCCGCCGACGATCCACAGCCCCAGCGCGCGCGCGGTGACGGCCAGCCAGTCCTGAATGGGGCCGCTGCCCAGCGGCTCTTGCAGCGCCAGCTTGTCGGTGTCGCGGTGGCCCATGACGCAGAAGTATTCGGGCAGCACGGCCAGTTCGGCCCCGGCGCGGGCGGCTTCGGCCAGCAGCGCGCGGGCGTCGCGCAGGTTGTCGGCCACGTGCGGGCCGGAGACCATCTGGATGGCGGCGACTTTCATGGCTTGTCCTCTCGCAAAGGCGCGTCGGCGGGCGCGGTGGCGGCCGCAGGCGCGGGCGCGGAGCCGGCTTCGGCGCGCGGCGTGGGGCCGGTGCGCGCGCGCACGGCGGTGACCTGGGGGTCGTCCCAGCGGCCGCCGACGTGGAATTCGCGCGTGGCGGCCTGCACCAGCGGGCGCTTGAGCACCAGCTGCGCCACGAAGGCGCCGATGCCGATGGCCGGGTTGATCGCCGTCGCCACCAGCGCCGCGGTGCCGGCGTCGAGCTCGGGCACCACCAGCACGCGCAGGTTCTGCGTTTCCTTGTCGATGTCGGCGCTGCCGTCCATCAGCACGGCGGCGCTGGTGCCCTTCATCTGCAGGTTGTTGGTGGTGGCAATGCCGCGCGCGACCTCGACGTCGCCGCGGATGAAGTCGAACGCGAAGCCGGTGCTGAACACGTCGCGGAAGTCCAACGTGAGCCGGCGCGGCAGCGCCTGCAGACTCAGCACGCCCAGCAGCTTGGCGACGCCGGGGTCGGCCTTGAGGAACTGCCCGGCGCCGATGTCCAGGTGCAGCTTGCCGGACATGCTGGGGTAATGCGGTGACAGCGGCGCGCCACGCCAGTCCAGCGTGCCTTCCATGCTGCCCTTGCCGCGCGCCAGCACGCCGGGCATGTCGAAGCGCGCCAGCAGCCCGCCGGCGTCGCGCACGTCCAGCTTGAAGTCGAGCGCAGTGCGGCGCGGGTCGCCGCGTTCGCGGGGCGCGCGCGGGTCAAGCGGCGGCGGCGCGCCGCGCACCAGCGCCGCCCATTGGCCGCTGGCGGTAAAAGTGGCTTCTGGCGCACGAATGGCAAGCTTCTTCAGCTCCCATTCTTGTAGCGCACTGGTCTGCCGCGCGGCCGCCACGTCGTGGTTGACGGCCTCGATCTCCAGCCGGCCGAGCTTCTTGCCGCGCAGCTCGAATTCGTCCACCACCACGTCCAGCGCCGGCAGGTTGGCGGGCGGGCGGGCCAGCATGCTTTCGTCTTCGCCCGCGCTGCTGGCGGGAATGCTCAGGCGCGACAGCCGCGCCAGCACCTTGCCCGGCCGGTCGCCCACGCCGCCGCTGTATTCGACGCGGCCGGCCAGTTCGCGCGCCTGCACGTCGGCGCGCCAGGTGCTGCCTTCGCGCGTGCCGGTGGCGGCCACGTCGTTCAGCGTGCGCTCGTCTACCTGCAGCTCGCCCACGCGCAGCGACCACGCGGTGGGCACGAAGCCGCCGTCGGCCAGCGCCGACGCGCCGTCGCTGCCACCGCCGCCAAACACCTTGCCCAGCACGGCTTCCCAGGCATCGGTCTGCAGGCGCGGCAGGTGCACGCGCGCCAGCACGCCGCTGGCCGGCAGCGCCAGTTGCGGCTGCGCCTGCGGCCCCACGCCGATGACGCCGCGCTGCACGCGCCCGCTGGCGCCGTCGCGCTCGAACTCCACCGTCAGCTGATCGGCCACGGCCACGCGATAGCGCTGGCGGCCCGTCGCGCCGTTGACGCTACCGCTTTCATAGCGCAAAGGCCAGGCGGCGTCAGCGGGTTTGGCCAGTGGCGCGGGCAAATCAAACGCCATGCCGCGCAGGTCGCTGGTGACCAGCACGTCAGGCTCGCCGGCGCGAAAGCCGATCTGCGCTTCGTACGCCGCGCTGCCGCTGGCCTGGCGCGCCACGGCGGGCAGCGGCGCCCAGTCGGCCATCTCGCGCAGCGCCTCGGCGCTGGCGGTGCCGGCGGCGCGCAGCACCACCGCCGGGCCGCCGGGCGCGCTGGAGGTGCCGCCGGACAGCCGCGCCTCGCCGCCCAGCAGGCGCGCGCGGGCGTCCTGCAGCGCGAAGCCGGTGTCGCTGAAGACGACCGCGCCCTGCGCCTGCGCCAGCGCCGGCGAATCGGGCGTGATGCGCACATCGTTGCCGTGCAGCGTGGCACGGCCTTCGACCTTGGCGTCGCGGATGCGGTCGATCGGCAGGTCGAGCTTGAGGCGCAGGCCGGCGTCGCCGCTGGCGCTGGCGCGGCCCAGCGCGTGTTCGATGAAGCCCGCCACCGGCGAGGCGTTGACGATGCCCAGCGCCGACGTCAGCGTGCCGCGCCCTTCGGCGTCGACCCGCACGCGGGTGTGCGCAAGGTCGGCAATGTCGGCCTGCACGCGGTGGAACTGCCAGCCTGGGTGGCCCTGCACGCGCGCGCTGGCGTTCTTGACCTGCATGCTGTTGTGGTCGAAGACCAGCTCGCCCGCCAAGTCTTCCAGCGCCGGCCAGGGCGGCTGACCGGCCGGCTGCAGCGCGCGCGGCACATAGGCCAGAGTGACGCCCTGCACCTGGCCGGCAAAGCGGAATTCGCTGCCCGGCGCGGGCTGGCTGTCGCCGACGTGGTTGAGGTCGCCCTTCACGCGCACGGCAAAGTCGCGCGCCTCGCCGCGCACGACGGCGCTGCGCACGTAGTCGCGCGCCGGGGCCGGAATGCCCAGCGGCAGGTAGCGGTGCACGCGCGCGCCGTTGGCGCGGGTGAAGGTGCCGGTCAGGTCCAGCACGCCCGGAAAGCGCTTCGCTCCCTGCTGCCCGGCCAGCGTCTGCCAGCGCCCCTTGAAGCTGCCGGTGGCGTCGGCGTTGTGCAGCTTGAGCTGGTCCACGTCGACCTCGATCTGCTCGCCCTGCACGCGCCAGCGAGATTGCAGCGCCAGCTCGGCCAGCGGAATGCGCGGCTCGGTAAACACGCCCGGAAAGGTAAGCGCGCCGTCGCGCACCGTCAGGCTGGCCTGCCCGCCGGTGGGCTGCGCGTCCAGGTCGAGCACGGCGCGTTCGATGCCCGGAATGCCTTCGACCGCCACGCCATCGGCGCGCGCGGGGGCCGGCAGCGGCGCCACGCTCAGGCCGCTGACGCGCGTGGTCACACGCCAGTGGGCGGGCGCGTCCAGCGCGCCGTCCCAGCGGGCGTGGATGCGCTCGACCAGCCCCTGCACCGGGTGGTCGGCCAGACGCTGGTGCGCCACGGGCGGCAGCGGCAGGCGGCGCGCGATCTTGGCCAGCGCCGCCAGATCAAGCTTGTCGCCCGTCAGCTCGCCCCCGGCGGCCTGGCCGTCGCCGCTGCGGTAGCTCAGCTGCACGTTGCCGCCGGGCCAGGCCAGGCCGTCGGCGTCGACGAAGTGCAGGTTGCGCGTGCTGACTTCGGCTGCGCCGCTGCCGGGGTTGCGCCAGCCCAGCCGGCCGGTGAGCGAGGCGAAGGCCAGCGGCTCCAGCTGCGGACCGAAGCGCGCGGCCACCGCGCCCAGCGCCACGTCGGCGGTGGCGGCGGTGAGCGCGCCCTGGCGGGTATCGACCCACAGGCGCACCGCGCCATGGCCGTGCTGCAGGTCGACGCCCCAGTCCGCCTGCTGGTCGACGTAGGCGCGCAGGCGCGAGACGTCGATGCGCTTGAAATCGGCGTAGCCCTGGCCGTCCCATTCGCGCCAGAAACCGGGGTGGCGCGAGAACACGCGCTGGCGAAACTGCCCGATCAGCGTGAAGCGCTCGCCCCAGTCGGGGGCCGGCGTGGCGTCCAGCCGCAGCTGGTGGCGACCGAAGCCGTTGCGCACCACCAGTTGCACGTCGGACAGCTGCACCGGCGGGGCGTCGCGCCGCTCGTCGACCCAGCGCACGCGGCCGCCGCGCACCAGAAATTCAGGCTGCGAAAAGAACCAGTCCGCCGCGTCGCGATTGCCTTCGGCATCGCCCGACAGGTCGATGCCGCCCACCAGCAGGCGGCCGTCGGCGGTGCGGCGCAGCTCCAGCTCGGGCTCGTCGATGACCAGCTGCTCCAGCCGGCCCTGGCCCAGCGACAGCACCGAAAACGCCGCCAGCACGCGCGGCACGTGCAGCCCGGCGCGCCCGGCCGGGTCGTGCACGCGCACGTTGCGCAGCGACACCGACGGCACCAGGCCGTTGGACTGGGCCTCGATGGCCTCGATGGTGACGGGCGCGGCGATGGCGCGCGAGGCCAGTTGTTCCAGCCGGGGGCGGAACTCGTCGATTCGCGGCACAATGCCCCAATGGAGGACGGCCGTGGCCAGCGCCAGTCCCACGAGCAGCACGGCGACACCGCGCAGAACCCATCGCATGACGATGGCGGCGAGCTTGAGGGACGATTGGATCAATGGCTTAAGGCTGGAGCGAACTGCGGGGCCAGCGACCACAGCACCCAACAATGGGACTGGGGGCTGCGCCACCCGCCTCGGAGGACTGAAAGAAATTATGACCCGCGCCGATGTGCAAGGTTCTTGCGGCAACCGTGACGGTTTGTTAGTTCACCCTTCGCCTGCTTTTGCAGGCCCACCCGGCAGCGCCGCCCATTCCCGCCTGGTGCAGCGGCTGCGCCGGCGCTACGAGGTCGAGCTGCCGCTGCTGGCGCCCGGCGCGCCGACCCGCGACACCATGGCCGAGGGCCTGGCGCGCCTCACCGCCGAAGGACACGACACCGGCGCCGCGCTGCGCATCCTGCGGCAATTGGTGATGGAGCGGCTGGTGGTGCTGGACTGCGAACAGGCCGCGCCGCTGGAGCAGGTGACGCGCGCCGTGACCGAGCTGGCCGAGCTGGCGCTGGACACCGCCTGTCAGGCCGCGTTCGCGCAGCTGGACGAGCGCCACGGCGCGCCCATGACGGAGCGCGGCGAACGCGCCCAGCTGTGG
Organism: Pseudomonadota bacterium; assembly: GCA_029780695.1. GTDB lineage: Bacteria > Pseudomonadota > Gammaproteobacteria > Burkholderiales > Burkholderiaceae_C > Ottowia. Next base: position 144,217 of record JAKOYD010000107.1, on the reverse strand, counting down.
GTGATCGGCATGGGCAAGCTGGGCGCGCGCGAGCTGAACGTGTCGAGCGACATCGACCTGATCTACATCTACGACGAGGACGGCGAGACCACCGGCCGCGACGACGGCCGCGGCCAGATTTCGGTGCAGGAATACTTCACCCGCGCCGTCAAGCTGATCTACGGCCTGATCGGCGACACCACCGAGCACGGCTTCGTGTTCCGCGTCGACCTGGCGCTGCGGCCCAACGGCAATTCGGGGCCCACGGTGTGTTCGCTGGACGCGCTGGAAGAGTACATGCTGGTGCAGGGCCGCGAATGGGAGCGCTTTGCCTGGATGAAGAGCCGCGCCATTGCCCCGCGCGCGGCCATCGCGAGCGGCTCGGCGCAGGCGCTGCGCGGAGTGGTGCTGCCCTTCGTGTTCCGCAAGTACCTCGACTACAACGTGTTCGAGTCGCTGCGCACGCTGCACGACCAGATCCGCAGCCACGCCAGCAAGCGCAGCGCGGGCCGGCCCGAGCGCGCCAACGACGTCAAGCTGTCGCGCGGCGGCATCCGCGAAATCGAATTCACCGTGCAGCTGCTGCAGGTGGTGCGCGGCGGGCAGTTTCCCGAACTGCGCACTCGCCCCACGCTGCAGGCGCTGGAACGCGTGACCCGCGCCGGCCTGATGCCGCCCGAAACCGCCGATGCGCTGGCGCGCGCCTACGTGTTCCTGCGCCGGGTCGAGCACCGCATCCAGTACCTGGACGATCAGCAGACCCACATCCTGCCGACGCAGGACGAAGACCTGGACTGGATCGCGCGCACGCTGGGCTTTGACGGCGCCTGCCCGTTTCTGCACGAGCTGGACGCGCACCGCGAATTCGTGGCGCAGGAATTCGACCGCCTGCTGGGCGGCGACGCGCCCTGCAAAAGCTGCCAGAAAAACGCCCACGGCGAGGCGCGCGTGGCCTCGTCCGACATTGGTGCCGCGCTGGCCGCCTTCCCCGACCGGGTGCGCGAACGCATGGCCGACTGGCCCGAGCACCCGCGCGTGCTGGCGCTGCGCGACGAAGCGCGCGGCCGCCTGACGCGCCTGCTGCAGCGCACCGCGCAGTGGCTGGAAGACGGCAGCATCAACGAAGACGGCGTGCTGCGCCTGGCCGATTGGGTCGAGCCGCTGTTGCGCCGCGAGAGCTACATCGCGCTGCTGCTGGAGCGCCCGGCGGTGCACGAACGCCTGCTGCGCGTGCTGGGCGCGGCGCGCTGGCCGGCGCGCTACGTGATGCAGCACCCCGGCGTCATCGACGAGCTGGCCAGCCCGCAACTGCTGGCCGACCGCTTTGACGCCGGCACTTTCGAGCGCGAGCTGGAAAGCCGCCGCGAGGCACTGGCGCGCACCGGCGAGGACGACGAGGAAAACCTGCTCAACCTGCTGCGCCGCGCGCACCATGCCGACGTGTTTCGCACCCTGGTGCGCGACGTCGAGGGCCGCATCAGCGTCGAGCAGGTGGCCGACGACCTGTCGGCGCTGGCCGACGCCATCCTGCGCGTCACCAGCCGCTGGTGCTGGCCGCGCCTGCGCCAGCGCCACCGCGACACGCCAGCCTTCGGCATCATTGCCTACGGCAAGCTGGGCGGCAAGGAACTGGGCTACGGCAGCGACCTGGACATCGTGTTCGTGTTCGACGACGAGCACGAGAACGCGCAGGAAATCTACGCCGCCTTCGTGCGCAAGCTGATCACCTGGCTCACCGTCAAGACCGGCGAGGGCGACCTGTTCGAGATCGATACCGCGCTGCGCCCCAACGGCAGCAGCGGCCTGCTGGTGACCAGCTTCGAGGCGTTTGCCGACTACCAGGAAAACCGCGGCAGCAACACCGCCTGGACGTGGGAACACCAGGCCATGACGCGGGCCAGAATGGTGCCCCCACGCTCCCCTGCTGCGCAGGGTGCGCTGCCCCCCGAGGGGGCCGTCGCCGCCGTGGGGCGGCCCGGCGGCGGCGAGGTGCCGGGCGCGCCGAACGCCGAAGCGGTACCCGACGAAGACGCCGCCGCGCTGCAGGCCCGCTTCGACGCCGTGCGGCACGCCGTCATCAGCGCCCCGCGCGACCGCGCCGCGCTGCGCGCCGAAATCTTCGGCATGCGCGAGAAGATGCGCTCGGCGCACCCGCTCAAGGCCGGGCTGTTCGACGTCAAGCACAGTCCCGGCGGCATGGTCGACGCCGAGTTCGTCACGCAATACCTGGTGCTGGCGCACAGCGGCGAGCACCCGGCGCTGGAGCCCAACTTGGGCAACATTGCGCTGCTGCAGCGCGCCGAGGCGGCCGGCCTGCTGCCCGCCGGCGTGGGGCAGAACGCCGCCGACGCCTACCGCGCGCTGCGCCGCGTGCAGCACCAGGCGCGCCTGAACGAGCAGCCGACCCAGGTCGAGCCGCCGCAGCTGGCGCGCGAATGCCAGGCCATTCAGCAGCTGTGGCACGCGGTGTTTGAATAGTCAACCATGGCCGTGGCGCAATCCACATCAGCGCAATCAGCTACTATTTACGTAGCGTCGCGACGATGAGGGCCACGCCGGGCGCGTTTTCGCGCGGCCATCCCCCAGCCCCACCGCCGCCGGGCAGCCTGGCCTGGCCTGCCCTGTGTCTGCTGCTCATTGCGGCCAGCGCGCTGGTGTGGCTGGCCTGCGCCAGCGGACGGGCGTCGCCCGACGAATGGATGTGGCAGCCCAGCCATTGGCGGCAACGCCCCTGGACCCCATGGACCGCGCCCCTGCTGCACCGGGTGGCTGCGCATGGGGTGGGCAACGCCCTGGGGCTGGCGGCGCTGGCAATGCTGGGTACTGCGCTGCAAGCCACGCGGGCCGACGCGCTGGCGCTGGCGCTGGCCTGGCCGCTGGGCACGCTGGCGTTGCTGGCCTGGCCGGCCATCGGCGGCCACGACGGCCTGGCCGGCCCCGTGCACGCGGCGGCGGCGATCCTGGCCGTGCGCGCCCTGCGCAGCCCCGCCTCGCACGCGCTCGGGCTGCTGCTGGCCAGCGCCCTGTGCATGAAGCTGGCGCTGGAACGCGCCTGGGCCGTGCCCGTGGGCTTCGACAGCGGCTGGGGCTTCAACATGGTGTACGCCGCACACCTGAGCAGTGCCGCCATCGGGGCGGCGCTGGCGCTTGCAACGTGGCTCGCCTATCCGTTGCTGGGCGGGCAGCGGCACAAAGCGCGCAATGCCCACTGACCGCGGCGCCGCATCAAGCGGCGCGAGCCGCCGCGGCTGTCGCAGTCACGATGGAGCCGATTTCCGCCTCAAGCCGCGCCCAAGGACGCGGACTCGAATCCACCGGCTTCAGTGGCGCCGGCGGCTCGCCGGGCGCATGCCGGCGGCCACCGCCAACAGCATCAGCACATACAGGCCCCATTCACCCAGTGTGGGCACGGGGACGCTCCCGGGCTGAAACGGCGCAAGGGTGACGCTCGCTTCGTTGTTGCTCGACACCTGATCGCCAGCCGCGCTGACCACCGCCGAAGCCACGGCCGGTCCGGCCGCATACGTGGTGGGCACGTCGAGCTTGATGCTGAACGGCAGGCTGGTACCCGGCGCCAGGTTGGTCACGGGGCACGTCAGCTGGGTGCCCGCCAGCGTACAGTTCGCGGGCACCGCCGAAGCGGGCAGCGCAAGGCCGGCCGGCAAGGTAAACACCACGTCGCCGGTCATGGCGTTGAGGCCCTCGTTCTTCACCGTCATGGTGTAGGTGACGGGCGTGCCGGGCGTGATCACCTGCTTGTCGGCCACCAGGGCGACCGACAGGTCGTTCGCCACCGGATCGCGGCGTGTGGTGGTGAACTCGACCGCGGTGTTGTTGGCCGGTTGCGGATCGGTCTCCTGCGTCTTCACGGTGACGCTGTTGTAGTGCACGGCAGAGTAGGCTGCCGCGTCGGCAATGGCGCTCGCCTGCATGCGATAGCGGATGGTGATCTTCTCGTTGATGTCGATGGACGGGAACGTGCAGGTCAGCGTGCCCGTGGTGGCGCCCACGGCCGGCTCGGTACAGCTGCCACCGGTCGGCGTCAGCACCAGACCGCCGCGATAGGCAAAGCGGGCGCCCGACGTGCCGCCACTGGGGAAGGCGTCGGTCACCACCAGGTTGTTGGCGTAAGACGGCCCGAGGTTGGTGACGGTGATGACGTATTCGGTGTCGGTGCCCAGCGGGATGGGGTCGACGGTGTCGACCTTGGTGACCGTGACGTCGGCCAGCGACGCGGTGACCGTGGTGGTGGCGGACGCGCTGTTGTTGGTCTTGACCGGCTCGTCGGTGGTGGTGGTGATGTCGACGCTGTTGACGATGGTCTTTCCTTCCGCCGCCGGCAGGGGCCTCAGCGTTACCGTGACCTGGTACTGCGTGTTGGGGGGAATTTCCGCCCACTGGCATTTCAACGTCGCCCCCGTCGAGCCGACCGCCGGAACCGTGTTGCACGTGCCGCCGCCAGTGGGCGCACCAAGGGCCAGAAAGGATGCGTTGGTCGGCAGTATGTCGATGAGCTCGACGTTGGCGGCGGCGGACGGGCCGTCATTGCGGGCATTCAAGGTGTACACCAGCGGCTCGCCCACGTGGATCTTGTCCGGTGCGGACTTGGCCGTGGTCACATCCACGCGCGGGCGCACGATGCTGTTGGCCGTGGCGGCATTGTTGGCCTGGTTCGGGTCACCGATGTCTGGCGAACGCACGGTGGCGGTATTGGCGCGATCCAGGTCGGCGGACGTCGTGTTGGCGGGCCGCACGACCAGCACCACCTGGGCACTCTCACCACTGGCGAGCGTGCCCAGGTTGCAGCTGACGTCCACCGCACTGGCGTTCACGGGCATCGTCGAAGGCGTGCAGCTTCCCTGCGAAGCCGCCAGGCTTTGCACGCTGCCGGTGGCCAGCAGGTTGGTCAGCGTGTCCGCGACGGTGACGTTGGTGGACGGGTCGGGCCCGTTGTTGGTGACCACGATGGTGTAGGTCAGGTCCTGTCCGACGTACACCGGGCCGGACGCGGTCTTGCTGATGCCCAGATCAGCACGGGTGGTGGAAGTGGTGACGCCGGCTCTGCCGCAGTTGTTGCCTGAAATGCCGTCACTCGGACCCGCACCGCTCAAGTCACCGCAGGCCAGGTTGGTTGGACCGGGCGTGACCGTGTTGACGACGGGCAAGATCAGATCGACGCTGGCGCCCACGCCGAGCGGGCCGCTGCGCGTGCAAACCAGCGTGAACGCCCCGGCGCGGGGATAGCTGGTGCCCGCATTGCAGCTCCAGCCGGAACCGGAAGGATCGGACAGCAGGGACATGCCTGCCGGCAGGCTCTCGGTTACCGTGATGGTTTGGCCACTGGCCACGGGTATCGGCCCGTTGTTGCCAACCCGCACCGTGTAGGCGTAGCTCTGGTTAACGCTGACCGGGTTGAGCGACGGCCATTTGCTGACCACCAGGTCGGCCTTGTTGCTGACGTCGACCGTGGCGGTGGAACGGTCGTTGAGGGTGTTGGCGTCGTCCGGCACGCTGACGATGGCGGTGTTGGTCACGCCGTTGGTTTCGACCGTGGGCGTGGCGGTCACCGTGATCGCCGGCAGGTTGGTGAAATTGCCGCCGGCATAGGGCCCGGGGTACTTGCACGTCACCGTGGATCCCGACACGCCACATTGCCACGGCGCCGGCGCGCTGGCGCTGATGGCAGTCATCGACGACGGCAGGGTGTCGGTGACGGTGATGACCTCGCCGACGCCGCTTGCCGGCGCCGATCCGCCCTCGAAGCGCGGGGTGATGGTGTAGGTCAGCGGCTGGTTGATGGGCACCGTGCCGCTCGGGCTGACCGTCTTGGTCACGCCCATGTCGGTGCCGGCAGACGTCTTGATGGCCACGACGGAGCTGTTGTTGGTGGTGATCGCGTCGGGGAACGCGGACGACACCCTGAACGTGGCCGTCACCGTGCCCGACACGTTGGCTACCGCGGGCACCGTCAGCGCGGGGAAGGACGCGCCGGAAGCCACCCCATCCGATCGCGTGCAGCTGACGGTGCCACTCGTCAGGGGGTACCCACTGGTGGGTGTGCAGTTCCACCCGCCTCCCCCAGGCATCCCGGTGATGGCCGCGCCGGCGGGCACGTCGAACGACACGCTGGCGGCCTCGCCGGAGGGCAATGCATTGGGCCCGGCGTTGCTGACATCGAGGGTGTAGGTGTATGGCGCGCCGGCCGCGATGCCCGCTGCAGGCACGGAAGTGGTGGCCGTCACGGCCAGGTCGGCAGCCGCCATGGCCGTGGCACCACGCGTGTTGGTGTTGTTGGCGCCCAGTGAATCTGGCGTGCTGCTGGTCACGCTGGCGGTGTTGTCGTAGACGCCCGCGGCGGGCAAGCGCACGGTCAGCGCGACGACCGACGAGGCATTGAACGCCAGGGAGCCGAGGTCGCAGGTGAACGTCGTGGTCGGCGCAGCGGGCGAACACGTGGTGCCCGCTGGCGGTGTCACCGACACGAAGACCGAGCCCGGGGGCAAGGTATCGCTCAGCACGATCGCCGATGCCGTGTTGGGACCATTGTTGGTGACCTTGATGTTGTAAGTCACCGTGCCGCCCGCGGCGATCGCCTCGGGATCGGGCGTTTGGTTTACCAGCAGGTCCGCCGATTGCGCCAGCGCCTGGGCGCTCGCGCCCAGCACCGCCAGGCAGAACATCCCCCGCCACAATGAACGCCCGACGGTCCACCGTGACCCCGTCGTGCCATGAACGCTTCGGGCGTGCACCGCGCCCGTTTTGACTTGCGTTGCCGTTGCCGTGCTTTTCATCCTCGGACTCCCTGAATAGCTGCACAAGGTTTTATGCAGACAGTCTAATTCAGGCGTCCCGATAACGTGTCGAAATGTAGGTTTTCTGCCGGAATGTGTGGCGCCAGACCAAAATTTGCCCGAAGATAAGAGAAATAGAAAACTTTTAACTGATATTTATTGTCATATCTCAGTCACACCCACAACCACTGCCAGTCCATCCATGCCGAGCCATCGGCCGATGAGACCGGGTTGCGCAAGCCGGCGCGTGCGCGGCAAGGCTGTCCTGTGCGGAGCGTCGCACGCCCGCCACCGATGAGGTTCAATGGCGGTGCCGCGCCCACTTGGCGCGAATGGCGTCAAGAATAGACAGCGCGCGGCGCCCGGGCTGCAGGGTCATGGCCATGCCCGGTGCCAGCTCGCCGGGCTCGTCCACGGCCAGGTACCAGCCGCAGCGCGCCTCGCGCACCATCTGGCGGGCGGCTTCGGCATAGCCCATCACGGCGATGAACTTGCCGCAGGGCTCGCGCGGGGCGGTCACGCGCAGCACGCAGGCCGACCCGTCAAAGCGCAGCGTGTCGCCCACCCACACCTCGGTTTCGAGCAGGCCCTCGATGGTCAGGTTCTCGCCCAGAAAGCCGGGCGGCAGCGCTTCGTCGAACAGGCTCACGCCGTGCGCCCGGCGCTGCGCGTGCCAGGCGGCGTAGTGTTCGGCCGGGTAGGCGTAGACCGCTTTGTGCAAGCCGCCGTGGACGTTCAGGTCGGCCTGCTCGTCGCCCTGCAGCCCCAGCTTGCCCACCGCCACAGGGCCCGCCACCGGCCGCTTGCCGATGCCGCTGAGGACGCTGCGCCCGCCCGGCAGGCGCAGCGGCGCGGCCAGCGCGCGGTTGACGGAGCGGATGCGCGGCGGCGATTCGTTCAGGACCATGCGCGACGATAGCGCAGCGCCGCCGCCGCGCGCGCCACGGCAGCGCGATTACCGGGCGCGGGCGCGCTCGGCGGCTGCCTTGGCCTTGATCTCATCGGCTATCTGTTTCTGCTTTTCGACCAGAGGCGGAAAAGGCCCGAAGCGGTGCTGGTCGGCCGGCGCGCCCAGCATGTAGGGCGGGAAGGCCGAATCGACCGGTTTATTCCAGCGCGCGGGGAAGTCGCGCTCCAGATGGGCCTTGACCGGGCGCGGCTTGGACAGCATGAACGCCGCCACGTCATAGGCCTCGTCGTCGCTCAGTTGCGTGGCGTCGAAGCTGGCGCCCAGCGGCATGTTGTGCTTGACGAAGCGCGTGGCCATGATCAGTCGATTCATGCCGGCGCCGTTGTTGAAGGTGTCCTTGCCCCACAGGGGCGGAAAGGTATAGCCCTGTGCGTCGCCCGGTTGGCCGACGCGCTGGCCCTGGCCGTCGGGGCCATGGCAGACGGCGCACTTGGCGGCGTAGACCTGGGCGCCCGCCTCGGGGCTGGCGCGGCGGTTGGGCATTTTGCTGGCCATCATGCCGGCGCCGTCGACGTTGGCGCCCACGGGAATGCCTTGCGAAAGGAACGCCGCATAGGCCACAAAGGCCTTCATCTCGCGCGAGTCGAACGGTAGCGCCTTGCCGTTCATGCTGCGTTCCATGCAGCCATTGACGCGTTCCTCCACCGTGCTGACATCGTCTTCGCGCGCGCGGTACTGCGGGAAGGTGGCGGTGACACCCGACCACGGCATGGCGAACGGCTTGTTGGCGGCCTGCTGGTGGCACGACGCGCACGCCAGGTTGTTGCCGGCGTAGCGCATGCGGACGTTCTTCACTTCAGGGCCGATAAGGGCGAAGGTGCGCACCGTCAGATCGTGGCCATACTGCACCAGGTCGCGCTGTGGGCCGGCCGGCATTTTCTCGATCTCGGGCACGGCGCGGCCGGCCAGCTTGACGGTGGCAGCCGGCTCTTGCGCCATGCTGGATAGCGGCCCTGCGCCCAGCAGCACGGCGGCAGCGGCAGTCCATGACATGACAGGGTGAGTGAACGACATCTGAACCTCAAAGACAACACGACACGCCTAGCATACGTGGCTGCGTATGTTGATGGCCATCAAGGAGGAGGCCGCGCGACGGGCGCGCCGGCCCGACCCCATGCGTCAGCCGCGCATCAGCGCCTCGATGGCGTCGGCTTCCACGGGCACGTCGCGCGTGATCAGCTCGCAGCCACGGTCGCTGACGATGGCGTCGTCCTCGATGCGGATGCCGATGTTCCAGAACTCCCTGGGGATGCCCTCGGACGGGCGCACGTACAGGCCTGGCTCAATGGTCAGCACCATGCCGGGGCGCAATATGCGGCTGGGCCGGTCCTGGATCAGCTCGCCCGACAGCGGGTCGCGCCGCTCGCTCGCCTGGCCGACCTCGCCCGGCTCGACATAGCTGCCGACGTCGTGCACGTCCATGCCCAGCCAGTGGCCGGTGCGGTGCATGTAGTGGGCAAAGTAGGCGCGGTGGGCGATGGCGTCGTCGAGCGTGCCGTGCTGGCCTTTGTCGATCAACCCCAGGTCGAGCATGCCTTGCGTCAGCACCTTGACCGTGGCTTCGTGCGGGTCGGTGAAGCGCGCTCCAGGTTTTGTCGCATCCACGGCCGCCTGCTGGCTGGCCAGCACCAAGTCGTACAGCGCGCGCTGCGGGCCGGTGAAGCGCCCGTTGGCGGGAAAGGTGCGCGTGATGTCGCTGGCATAGCCGTCCAGCTCGCAGCCGGCGTCGATCAGCACCAGTTCGCCGTCGCTAATGGGCGCGGCGTCGGCGCGGTAGTGCAGCACGCAGGCGTTGGCGCCAGCGGCGACGATGCTGCCGTAGGCCGGCGATTGCGAGCCGTGCTGGCGGAATTCGTGCAGCAGCTCGGCGTCGAGGTGGTATTCGCGCACGTCCAGCCCGGCGCGCAGCATGGCGGCCGAGCGCTGCATGGCGCGCACGTGGGCGCCGGCGCTGATGCGCGCGGCGCGGCGCATGACGTCCAGCTCGTGCGCGTCCTTGATCAGGCGCATTTCGTCCAGCACGGTGCACAAATCGCGCTGCGCCTCGGGCGCCAGCGCGCCGTAGCGCGCGCGCGCGCGCACCGAATTCAGCCAGCCTTCGACGCGCGCGGCCAGCCCGTGGTGCGTGGCAAACGGATACCACACGGTGCGGCGGTTTTCCAGCAGGCGCGGCAGGCGCGTGTCGAGTTCGGCCACGGGGTAGGCCTCGTCCACGCCCAGCGCGGCGGGTGCCGCGTCGGGCCCCAGGCGGATGCCGTCCCAGATCTCGCGCTCCAGATCCTTGGGCTGGCAGAACAGCGTGGCATGGCCGTTGGCCGTCAGCACCAGCCAGGCGTGCGGCTCGGTAAAGCCGCTCAGGTAATAGAAGTAGCTGTCGTGCCGGTAAAGAAACTCGCTGTCGCGGTTGCGCGCCTGCGCGGGCGCGGTGGGCACGATGGCGATGCCGCCCTCGCCCAGCTGGGCGGCGACGCGGGCACGCCGGGCGGCGTAAGGGGTGTGCGGATGCTGCATGCGCGCAATCATGGCATGGCGCGCCCGGTGCTGCCACGGGGCGGACGCTTGGCTTGGCCACCGTTGGCCCGGCACATGGCCAGCCGTGCGTGGGCAACGCCGCCGCCCGCCGTGATGCGGCAACGCCGCGTCGGCACGGTGCCGCGCACGCGGCGCTGGCGCGGGGCGCCAATCCATCGGCGCATTGAAAGCTATCGTTATGATAGCTGTCTGCACCCTGCCATCAAGCGCCAGCGACAGTTTCAGCCCTCAATCGGCGTAAATCCCCGCCTTCTTGATCACCGGGCCCCACTTGGCGATCTCGGCCGTCAGGTGCGACTTCAGGCCCTCGGGCGACATCTTGTCGGCGCTGGGGATGTCGGAGCTGAGTTCGCCCAGCCGCTTGACCACCGCCGGGTCGGCCATGGCGGTTTTCAGCGCCGCGTTCAGCTTGTCGATCACTTCCTTGGGCGTGCCCTTGGGCGCGTACATGCCGTGCCACACCTTGACCTCGAAGCCCTTCAGGCCCTGCTCATCCAGCGTCGGCACGTTGGGCAACGAGGCCAGGCGGTTGTGCGTGGTCACGCCATACACCTTGATGCGCCCATCCTTGATGAAGGGCACGGTCTGCGTGGTCTGGTCGCACAGCAGGTCGACCTGGCCGCCCAGCAAATCGTTCATGGCCGGGCCAGTGCCCTTGTAGGGCACCGTGGTCAGTTCAACCCCCACCTGGCTCATGAACAGCAGGCCGCACAGGTGCGACACCGCGCCCAGGCCGGCGTTGGCCAGCGTGACCTTGTTGCCGTTGGCCTTGACGTGGGCCAGCAGTTCCTTGAAGTCCTTGGCCGGAAAGTCCTTGCGCGCCAGCAGGGTCATGGGCACGTCGACCACCTGGCCGATGTATTCGAAGTCCTTCAGCGGATCGAAGCTGAGCTTGCGGTACAGCGCGGGCGCGGTCGACATACCCATGTGGTGCAAAAAGATGGTGTAGCCGTCCGGCGCGGCGCGCGCCACCTTGGCGGCGGCAATGGTGCCGCCGGCGCCCAGGGCGTTGTCGACGATCACCGTCTGCCCCAGTGCCTTGCCCATGGGCACGGCGATCAGGCGCGCCACCACGTCGGTCGGGCCACCGGCCGAGAACGGCACCACCACGGTGACCGGTTTGCTCGGAAAGGCCGCCTGCGCCAGCGCGGCGCCCGTGGCCACCAGGCTGGCCGCGCCCGCGGCGGCCACCAGCCAATGCTTGAATCGAACGGTCATTTGCTCTGTCTCCTTTGAAAAAAACTTGACACCGTGGCGCGCGGCGGCGCGCCTGCCTTGCAGGGAATCCTGGTGCGGCCTTGAAGTTGCTGGTGGTTAACCCTTGTCTGCCGTGACTTGCGTCACGCCCGCGGGCGCGGCGCGCCGCAGCGTTTGCCGCGCCAGTTGCACCACGGGCGCATCGACCATGCGGCCGTCGATACTGAACACGCCGCCCTGCGCGGCGTCGAAGCCGTCGACCACGCGGCGCGCCCAGTCGATCTGCGCGGGCGATGGCGCAAAGGCCGCATGCACGGCCGCCACCTGCGCCGGGTGAATGCACAGCTTGCCGCCAAAGCCGCCGCGCAACGCGCGTGCGGCGTGGGCCTGCACCAGCGCCCTGTCCTGCGTGTCGGTGGTCACGCCGTCCACCGGCGGCGCCAGGCCGGCCAGGCGCGAGGCCAGCACGATTTGCAGGCGCACGGGCATCAGCTCGGCCTCGTCCGGGCCGCAGGCCAGCCCCAGGTCGGCCTGAAAGTCGAGGTGGCCGAACAGCAGGCGCGCCACTTGGGGCGCGGCGGCGATCTGGCGCACGGCCTCCAGCCCGGCGGCGGATTCGATCAACGGCAGCAACGCACCGCCCGCGCCCAGCGCGGCGGCCACCGGCGCGAGTGCGGCGGCGCTTTCGGCCTTGGGCACGACAACGGCTTTCAGGCCCTGCGCGGCAAATGGGGGCAAGGCGGCAACGTCATCGGCGTGCCAAGGCGTGCCGGCGGCGTTGATGCGCAGCAGCAGGCGCGCGCGGTCGGCAGCGGGCACGCTGGACAAGGCCTGCGCCAGCAGGGCACGCGCGGCGGCCTTGTCGGGCGGCGCCACGGCGTCCTCCCAATCGACGATCACGGCGCCCGCGCCGCTGGCCAGCGCCTTGGCCAGGCGCTCGGGACGGTTGCCGGGGACGAAGAGAAAGGCGACGGCAGACGACGGATTCATGTGCGGCGCCCCATCTTCGCCCCCTCCCCCGCTGGGGAAGGGTTGGGGTGGGGGCAAGCCCGTGGCCCTGGCAGCCGCGCGACCCCCATCCCGGCCTTCCCCCAGCGGGGGAAGGAGAAAAGCCCGGTGGCGCGGCTCATGCCTTCGACTCCAGCAGCCGCCCCACGCGCGGCCAGTGGGCCACCTGCCACAGCGCATCGACCGCGCGCTGCATTTCGGCGGGGCTCGCGCCGCCGCTCCACGCGGCCAGGCGCAGCGCCTTGGCGGTGATCTCGTCGCGGGTCAAGGTGTTGCCGGGGTCGCCCTTGGGTTCATCGACGCGCCCGTGCAGCGTGCGGCCATCGGTGGTGGTCACCGTCACCTTGCCGATCCAGCGGCGCGGGTAGGCGGTGTCGACCTCTTCGTCCAGCACCATCGTCACCTTGCCGCGCAGCGCCTGCGTGGCGGCGCTTTGAAAGCCGGCGTCGAATTCGGTCAGCCCCGCATGGCCGTGCTGCGCCGCCAGCGCCAGCACGGTGCCCATGCTGAATTTGGACTGGTGCACGGTGGCCGGGTGAACGACCGGCCCCAGCACGTCGATGGCGCCCTGGTGCACGTGGGTGACGACCTGCGCCATGTCGCCGGCCTGCAGACCGTGCGCCTGCATCACCGCCAGCAGCGCATCGGCGGCGGGGTGCGTGTGCCGGCAGCTGGCGTGCCATTTGAAGGAGGTCTCGGCCGTGGCCCAGCGGTTGCCCAAACCGTCGATCAGGCGGGCTGGGTCGGCGTCGCGGCTCATGCCCGCCGCCATGCCCTGCGGGCCGCTGAAAATGTCGGCCGCGCCGGTAAAGCCGTCTTGCGCCAGGTATGCGGCCATCAGGCCCGCGCCCGCCGCGTGCGCGGTGTGCAACTGCTTGCTGTCGGCGGCGGTGCGCAGAAATTCCCACAAGCCCGCCGACTGCGTGCCGGCAGAGCCAAAGGCGTGCTGCATCTGCCCGGCGTTCAACCCGAGCAGGTTGCCCACCGCCGCGGCGGCCGCCAGCGTGCCCGCCGTGCCGGTGGTGTGGAACACCTTGTAGTGCGAGCGGCCCAGAAATTCGCCCACGCGGATGCCCACCTCGTAGCCCGCCACGCTGGCGGCGATGAGCTGCTGGCCGCTCGCCCCCACGGCCTGCGCCACGGCCACGGCGGGCGGAAACACCACCGTCGCCGGGTGAAACACCGAGCCGTTGTGCACGTCGTCCTGCTCGGCCACGTGGCTGGCGGCGGCGTTGGCCATGGCGGCCAGGTACGGGCTGCTGCTCTGGCGGCTGACGATGACTTCGCTGGGGCCCTGGGCGGGCCCCATGCCTTGGGCGAAGCGCGCCATCGTCTCGACCGGGCGCGAGCCGTGACCGGCCACGGCGGAGCCGAACCAGTCGACCAGCAGGTTCTCGGCAAAGCGCACCACGGGCGCCGGAATGGCGTCAAAGCGCAGGCCGGCGGCAAAGGCGGCGAGTTGGGCGGCGGGAAGCTCTGTGGACGTGTTCATGGGTCAAATGGGCCGTTGGTTGGCGCGGAACAAGCGCAACCAGCTATCAAAAATATAGTCTTCAGGATCAGATGGCCTTCGCCTCGCGCAACGCGGCCAGCTGCTGCGGGCTGCGCCCCGTCTCGCGCAGGATCGCGTCGGTGTGCTCGCCCACGCGCGGCACCGCGTCCATGCGGTAGTCGAAGGCGCTGTTGCGGCCCGGCGGCAGCAGCGCCGGGATTTCACCCGCCGGCGATCCGACCGCCTGCCAGCGCCCCCGCGCCTTGAGCTGCGGGTGCGTCCACAGCCCGGCCATGTCGTTCATGCGCGCGTTGGCGATCTGCGCCGCGTCCAGCCGCGCCTCGACTTCGGCGGTGGTCAGTGGCGCAAATGCCTCGATGATCAGCGCGCGCAGTGCGTCGCGGTGGGCGTTGCGCTTGGCGTTGGCGTCGAAGCGCGCGTCCTGCGCCAGCGCCGCGTTCTGCAAGACCACGTCGCAAAACGCCTTCCACTCGCGCTCGTTTTGCAAGCCCAGCATCACGTGACCGCCATCGCCGGCCGGGAAGGACCCGTACGGATAGATGCTGGCGTGCGAAGCACCGGTGCGCGGCGGCGGCGCGGCGCCGTCGAAGGCGTAGTACATCGGATAGCCCATCCACTCGCCCAACGCTTCCAGCATCGACACGTCGATGTGGCTGCCCTCGCCCGTCTTTTGCCGCAGCAGCAGCGCCGACAGGATGCTGGTGTAGGCGTACATGCCGGCGGCGATGTCGGCCATCGAGTTGCCGGCCTTGCTCGGCGTTTCGGGCGTGCCGGTGATCGAGAGGAAGCCCGCCTCGCTCTGGATCAGCAGGTCATACGCCTTCTTGTCGCGGTACGGGCCGTTGTCGCCGTAGCCGGAGATGTCGCAGACGATGAGCCTGGGGTGTTTTTCATGCAGTGCCTCGAACGACAAGCCCATGCGCGCGGCCGCACCGGGCGCGAGGTTTTGCAGCAGCACGTCGGCGTTTTTCAGCAAATCCATCAGCACGGCCAGCGCGTCGGGGTTTTTCAAGTCGAGCGTCAGGCTTTCCTTGCTGCGGTTGGTCCAGACGAAGTGCGAGGCCTCGCCCTTCACGCGCGTGTCGTAGGCGCGGGCAAAGTCGCCTACGCCGGGGCGCTCAACCTTGATGACGCGCGCGCCCAGGTCGGCCAACTGGCGGCTGGCAAACGGCGCGGCGACGGCGTGTTCGAGCGAGATGACGGTGATGCCGTCGAGGGGTCTTGGTTTCATGTTGCTATTGGGGTGATAGCTTGCTTGGTTGGTGTGGTGAGCGCTGTTGGCCGGGAGTTCGCCCCGGCGGGCGACCTACTTTTCTTTGCTCCGCCAAAGAAAAGTAGGCAAAAGAAAGGCGGCCCTGCTGGCCGTGTCCCCTTCGGAGCAACCTGCGATGCTCGGTCGTGGGGCGGCGCTGCCGAACTCGCTTCGCGCTGCGCGCTGCGCTCAAACAGCGGCAGCGAGTCAGAGCACGAAGCGCGCATGCTGCGCTGCGCGCCCGCCCCACGCCCTGCGCTTCTCGGCACGGCCAGAAGGGGGTGAAGTCCGCATTCGGGCCATCGCTGCGCTCGGCCGTTGAGCCCTCACCCCTGCCCTCTCCCGCACGCGGGAGAGGGAGTAAATTGTTGGCGCGCGAAGCAGCGGCGCATTTCATTCTCGGGCCGAGCGCAGCGATGGCCCGTCCCAACTCCCCTCTGGATGCGCCGAGGAGCGCAGCGGGCGGGGTGCGCGAATGCAGCGCAGCATGCATTCGCTTCGTGCTCTGGCTCGCTGCCGTTGTTTGAGCGAAGTGAACGCAGTGAACGAAGCGAGTTCGGCAGCGGCACCCCGCCCGCGAGCACCGCAGGTTGCCCGTAGCGAAGCGAAGGGTCGCAGCCAGTGGGGCCGCCTTTTCTTTGGTTACTTTCTTTTGGCGGAGCAAAAGAAAGTGACTGCGCCGCCGGGCGCACATCCCGGCCAGCGGCGCCTCCTCACCAAAAACCATAGCCATCAAAACGAACGCGGCAAACCAAGCACATGCTCTGCCACATAGCTGAAGATCATGTTGGTCGAAATCGGCGCCACCTGGTACAGCCGCGTCTCGCGGAATTTGCGCTCCACGTCGTACTCGCACGCAAAGCCAAACCCGCCGTGCGTCTGCAGGCACACGTTGGCCGCCTCCCAGCTCGCCTTGGCCGCCAGATGCTTGGCCATGTTCGCTTCCGCGCCGGCGTTCAAATGCGCATCGATCTTTTCGCACGCCTTCCAGCGCATCAGGTTGGCGGCTTCCAGTTCGATGAACGCCTCGGCAATCGGAAACTGCACGCCCTGGTTCTTGCCGATGGGGCGGCCGAACACGACGCGCTCGTTGGCGTATTTCGTCGCGCGGTCGATGAACCAGTACCCATCGCCAATGCACTCCGCGGCAATCAGCGTGCGCTCCGCGTTCAGGCCGTCAAGCAGCGTCTTGAAACCCTTGCCCTCGGGGCCAAGCAGCGCGTCCTCGGGGATCTCTAGGTTGTCGAAGAACAGCTCGTTGGTCTCGTGGTTGACCATGTTCAGGATCGGCTGCACCGTGAGGCCGTTGCCAATAGCGCTCTTCAAGTCGATCAAGAAGCAACTCAAACCCTCGCTGCGCTTGGTCACCTCGGCCAGCGGCGTGGTGCGCGCCAGCAGAATCATCATGTCGCTGTGCTGGATGCGGCTGATCCACACCTTCTGGCCGTTGATGACCCAGCGGCCGTCCTTGCGCACGGCGGTGGTCTTGAGCTGCGTGGTGTCGCTGCCGGTCGTCGGCTCGGTCACGCCCATCGACTGGATGCGCAACGCGCCGCTGGCGATTTGCGGCAGGTACTGCTGCTTTTGCGCTTCGCTGCCGCTGCGCACGATGGCGTTCATCACGTACATCTGGCCGTGGCAGGCGCCTGAGTTGCCGCCGCTGCGGTTGATCTCTTCCATGATCACCGAGGCCTCGGCCATCGACAGGCCCGAGCCGCCGTACTCTTGCGGGATCAGCGCCGCCATCCAGCCGGCTTGCGTGAGCGCCTGCACGAACGCCTCGGGGTAGCCGCGCGCCTCGTCGATCTTGCGGTGATATTCGTCCGGGAACTGCGCGCACAGCGCGCGCACGGCGTCGCGAATGTCGGGAAACTGCTCGTCGCTGATGGTTTTCATGGTGCCGATCAATGCTATTGATAAGTGAGCTGCTTGCGCTTGCTACACGGGCGCAAACGCATGATTTCTCATAAAACCACGGCCAGTTCCGCCTCCGCCTGCATGGTCAGCCAGCCTTCGTGGTCGTGCGCCCACAGCTTGACCTGGCGGCCGTCGGCCGAGGGCTCGCCGCTGACAAAGAACGGGTGCAAGTCAAACGTCGGCCGCAGCGCGCGGAATTCAAAGCGCCGCAGCACGGCGTGCGATTCGTGCCGGCGGACCAGATCCGTCAGCAGCGTCGCGATCAGCGGCCCGTGCACGATCAGGCCGGGATAGCCCTCGACCTGCGTGACGTACTGGCGGTCGTAATGGATGCGGTGGCCGTTGAAGGTGAGCGCGCTGTAGCGGAACAGCAGCACGTCGTCCGGCACGATCTGGCGCTGCCACGCGGCCTGCGTTTGGGCCGGTGTGGGCGCTGGTGCCTTCTCACCCGGCTGCGCGGCGGCGCGGTACACGATGTCGTGCTCTTCCGTCAAACACAGGCCGCGCTCGTTGTGCACTTCGTGGCGCACCAGCACGAAGATCATCTCGCCGCTGCGCCCCGTCTTGTGCGTGACCGACTCGATGCGCGAGACCTTGCGCGCCGCATCACCGACGCGCAGCGGGTTGCCCGGCTCCCACACCAAGCGCCCGCCGGCCCACATGCGGCGCGGCAGCGGCACGGGGGGCAGAAAGCCGCCGCGCTTCGGGTGGCCGTCCGGCCCGATCTGGCTTTGCGGCGCCTGCGGCAAAAAGTACAGCCAGTGGCCCAGCGGCGGCACCGGCGTGCCGCGCTCGGGCGCCGGGTCGTCGCGGTCCAGCGTGGCCGACAGCCCGCGCAAGGGCGCGGCGGCAATGTCGTCGGTCCATTCTTCGCTGCGGCCCACCCATTGCTGCAAATGGGCGATGACGGCGGCGTCCAATGAGGGGGGGCTTTTTTCCATGCCCCGATGTTCGCCCGCGCGGCGCCCGGGCACCATCGGTGATTTTGAAAGCAAGCTTTCGGATAATCCGAAGGCTCGACGCCCGGCCCCACGATTCGCCATGCAATTCGACCTGACCGATCTGCGCCTGTTCGTGCGCACCGCCGAAGAAGGCGCGCTGACCCGCGCCGCCGCGCGCCAGCACCTGTCGCTGGCCGCCGCCAGCGCGCGCATCAAGGCGCTGGAACATCAAGCCGGCGTGGCCCTGTTCCACCGTGAAGCGCGCGGCGTGCGGATGACGCCTGCCGGTGAAGCCTTTCTGCATCACGCACGCGGCGTGCTGCGCCAGGCCGAGCAACTGCGCAGCGAGCTGCAGGAATACGGTGGCGGCCTGCGCGGACACCTGCGCGTGTTCGCCAACACCACGGCGGTGATGGACTTTTTGCCCGAACTGCTGCCCGCCCTGCTGGCGGCCCACCCGCGCGTCAACATTGATCTTCAGGAAAAACCGAACGCTGAAATCGCGCGCGGCGTGCGCGACGGCCGCGCCGACCTGGGCATCGTGGCCGGCGAGGTCGACCTCAGCGGACTGCGGGCCGTCCACTTTTCGACCGACCGGCTGGTGCTGGTGGTGGCGCGCGGCCACCCTTTGGCGCGCCGCCGGTCGGCGGCTTTCGCCGACACGCTGGAGCACGACTACATCGGCATGCACACGGGCAGCACGCTGCAGGCCTACATGAACCACATCACCGAACAAATGGGCCGCACGCTGAAGCTGCGCATCCAGCTGACCAGCTTCGACGCCATGTGCCGCATGATTGGCGCCGGCGTCGGCATCGGCGTGGTGCCAGAAAGCGCCGCGCGGCGCAATCTGGTGGCCATGAAGCTGGCGCAGATCGAGCTGACCGACGACTGGAAGTGGCGTGAGCGGCGCGTGCTGTCGCGCGCCAGCGACCCGCTGCCGGCCTACGCCCAGGCCTTGATCGACCTGCTGTGCGCCCGTTACCAGCACGAGCCGCGCGGGCGTGATGCGCGCCGCCGCAAGGCGTGAGCGACGGCGCCCGCGCGGGCGCGGTCAGGTGCCCGTGGCCGCGCCGCCCGAGCCGCGCATGACCTCCAGCGCCAGGCACAGGTCTTGCCAGGCCTTGGCTTTTTCAGGCAGGGCGCGCAGCAGGTAGGCGGGGTGATAGGTGACGATGACCGGAACGCCTTCGTAGGGGTGAACGCGGCCGCGCAGGCGGCCGATGGGCTCGGTGGTTTGCAGCAGCGACTGCACGGCAAAGCGGCCCATGGCCAAAATGATCCTGGGCTGCACCAGCGCCACCTGGCGCCGCAGGTAGGGCTCGCACTGGGCGATTTCGTCGGGCTGCGGATTGCGGTTGGCGGGCGGGCGGCACTTCAGCACGTTGGCGATGTAGACGCCGGCTTTCAAATCCTTTTGGCCCCCTGCGCTGGATGAATCAGCGTCTGCAGCTATTGATTCAGTAGCGTCGACGACCTGCCGCGACAGCCCGACGGCGGCCAGCATGGCGTCGAGCAGCTTGCCGGCCTGGCCGACGAAGGGCTGGCCCTGGCGGTCTTCGTTCTCGCCGGGTGCTTCGCCGATGACCATCCAGTCGGCCGCGCGGTCGCCGACGCCGAACACGGTCTGCGTGCGGCCTTCGCACAGGCCGCAGGCGCGGCAGGCGGCGACGGTGGCTTCAAGCTGCGGCCAGTCCATGTCGGCCACGCCTTCGGGTCGCGGGCCGAGCGCGGGCGCGGCGGCGGGCGCCGATGTGCGCGGCGGCGGCGGCGTAGCGCGCGGGGCGGCGGCAAGGGGCTGCGCGGCGGGGCGAACGACGCGGGCAGGTGGCGCATCGGCATGCGATGGGCCTTCAGCGCTTGCCACATCGGAGCGAGCAGCTACCGATTCAGTAGCGCTTTGCACCGCCGGCGCCGCCTTCAGCAGCCACAGCTTCACGCCCATTTCGGCCAGCATGGCGCGCTGGCGTTCGTCCAGTTCGTGCAGGCTCATGGCGCGTCCACCAGCCGCAGGCTCATCACCACGGCGTCTTCGCGCAGGCCGTGGCCGGCCGGGTAGTAGGCCTTGCGCTGGCCCACGCGCGCAAAGCCGCGCCGCAGGTACACCTGCTGCGCGCGCGTGTTGCTGGCGCGCACTTCCAGCCACAGCCATTCGGCGCGGCGCGCGCGCGACCACAGCACCAGCGCGTCCAGCATCACCAGCGCCCAGCCCTGGCGCTGCCACGCGGGCGCGACGGTGATGTTGAGCAGGTGCACTTCCTCAAAGCCGGGCATGGCCACGAAGTAACCCAGCAGCTCGTCGCCGCCCAGCAGGCACATGGCGTTGTGGCCGGCCGCCAGCGTGTCGGCGAAGTTGCCGCGCGTCCACGGGTGGCTGTAGACCGATTGCTCAATGGCCAGCACGGCGTCCAGCCGCTCGGGCGTCATCGGCTCGAAGCGCGCCTCCAGCGCCGGCGCGAGCGGCGGCCAGGCGGGCGGGTTGGCGGAAGTGAGGACGGCGCTCATGACGATCAATCAGACCGCGTCAGCGCGGCAGCCCGGCGGCGCTGCGTTCAGCGGTGGTTTGCGCCACTTTATCGCGGATGTAGAGCGGCAGCGCCTGCTCGGCCGGCACCGCGTGGCCGGCGGCCAGCAGGGCGGGCGCCAGGTCGAGCAGCGCGGCGGCCGTCGGCAGCACGTCGGCACGCGGCAGCGCGCCCACGGCGGCGGGCAGGCGGGCATCGTACACCGCCGCGGCGTTGCCGGCCAGCAGCGTGCCGGCGGGCGGCGCGGCCAGGGCCTCGGGCGGCAGCACGGCGGCATCGCCCAGCGCCTGCCAGCCGGCGGCGGGCGAAAAGGCGTATTCGGCCGCATAGACCTCGCCCATGCGCGCGTCCAGCAGCGCCAGCACGCGG
This sequence comes from Pseudomonadota bacterium, assembly GCA_029780695.1. Lineage (GTDB taxonomy): Bacteria > Pseudomonadota > Gammaproteobacteria > Burkholderiales > Burkholderiaceae_C > Ottowia. Next base: position 123,223 of record JAKOYD010000107.1, on the reverse strand, counting down.
CGCGCGGCGTGCGGCGCCGGCTGCGACTGGCGCGCCGCCTCGGCCACGGCCAGCAGCGTGTCGACCGGCAGCACGGGCACGCCCGCGCCCCAGGCCAGCCCCTGCGCCACCGAGCACGCCGTGCGCAGCCCCGTGAACGAGCCCGGCCCGCGCCCGAACAGGATGGCGTGTAGATCGACCAGCCCCAGCCCGGCCTGCGCCAGCAGCGCCTGCACCGTGGGGATCAGCGTGGCCGACGACTGCGCGCCGCCCGCGCCGGTGTGCGCAAAGCGCTGGCCGTCGGCGCCGCGCTGCACGGCGACCGACATCTGATCGGTGCTGGTGTCGAACGCCAGCAGGTTGTGTTGCTCCGCGGTCATGATTGTTTCAGCGCGCTGGCGCTTGCCTGATCTGCGTCGGCAGCTATGGTTTTAATAGTATTCTGGCGCGCCGCCCGCACCCCGAACAGGATGCCCGCCGTGACCAGCGCCAGGCCGGCCAGAAGGTTCCAGCCCAGCGGCTCGGCCAGCAGCATCACCGCGCCCAGCGCCGACAGGCCCGGCACCAGCGCCGTGATCATGGTCGATTTGACCGGCCCGAAGGCCCGCACCATCTGCACAAAGGTGATGCCCGAGATGACCACCGAGCCCACGCCCTGAAACAGCGCGTGGAACAGCAGCTCGCCCCACGGCGCGCTGCCCAGCCGCGTCGGCAGCAGACCGGTGGCCGTCAGCAGCCCGAACAGCGGCAGGTAGGTGAAGCAGGCGAACACCGTGATGGCGATGGTGGCGCGCACCGCATCCAGCGCGAAGCGGCGCGCCAGCACGCTGTAGACCGACCAGCAGAACGCCGCGCTCATGAAGATCAGGTCGCCCTTCCACACCTCGCCGCCGCCAAAGGCCGACAGCAGCCCTTCGCCGCCCACCAGCACGTCGCCCGCCACGATGCACGCCAGCCCCAGCGCGCGCGCCGGCGTGATGCGGTCGCCCAGCAGCAGCGCGGCCAGCAGCGCCGTCCACAGCGGCAGGCTGCCCGGCATCAGCACCGACGCGTGCGCCGCCGGCGCGTAGAAGAACCCCGCGTAGCAGAGGATGGCGTAGATCAGCCCCCCAAACAGCCCGCACAGCACCGTGGGCCGCAGCGGCAGCGGCGAAAAGCCCCACAGCGACGACGTGGCGCCCGCGCGCCGCGCCAGCCACCAGCCCCAGGGCACCAGCACCACGCTGGCGCCGACCACGCGCAGCAGCGCGATGTCGAACGGCAGCAGCGTACGCGCCGCCGCGGCGCGGCCGATGACGATAAAGCCGGTCCAGATGGCCACCGTGACGACGGCCGCCGCGATGCCGACCGTACGGGGGGAATGGCGCATGCGCTCGATTATCCGCGTGGCCCGCGTTTCCTGCGGGCGTGGGGGCGATGCGGCGCCGCCCGTGCAGTCCCTCTAGACTTCGCGGGTGATGCCCCGTTTTTCGACGCTTTTTTCGACCCTGGCCGCCGCGCTGCTGGCCGCCCCCGTGTTCGCCCAGTCGCCGCTGCCGGCCGACATTGCCCAGGCGCTGGCGCGCGCCGGCGTGCCGGCATCCTCCGTGTCGATGGTGGTGGCGCCGCTGCCGCCCCCGCCGGGCACCGTGACGCGCGCGCCCGAGCCGGTCAACCCCGGCGGCGAGCGCAACCCCGCGCCGGCCGCTGGCAGCGGCGCGCTGCCAGCGCCGCGCCTGTCGTGGCAGCCGGACGTGGCGATGAACCCGGCCTCGGTGATGAAGCTGGTGACCACCTACGCCGGCATCGACCTGCTGGGCCCCGGCCACCTGTGGCGCACGCGCGTGTACACGCAGGGCGCCATCAGCCAGGGCACGCTGCACGGCAACCTGATGATCCAGGGCGGGGGCGACCCCAAGCTGGTGCTGGAACGCCTGCAGGACCTGCTGCGCGCCATCCAGGACAAGGGCGTGCGCCAGATCGACGGCGACATCGTGCTGGACAACACCATCTTCCGCCTGCCCGCGCACGACGCCGCCGCCTTCGACGACGACCCGCTGCGGCCCTACAACGCGGGGCCGGACGGGCTGCTGATCAACTTCAAGGCGCTGATCTTCAAGTTCGTGCCCGACCCGGCCAGCCGCCGCGTGCGCGTCGAAAGCGAGCCGCCCATCGCGCGCGTCGCCATTCCGGCCGACGTGCCGGGCGCGGGCGGCGCCTGCGGCAACTGGCGCGGCCGGCTGGCGGCCGACTTCAGCAACCCGGACGCGGTCGTCTTTGCCGGCAGCTACCCGCTGGCGTGTGGCGAACAGACCTGGGGCATTGCCTACCCCGCGCCGGCCAGCTACGCGCCGCGCGTGGTCGACGCCATGTGGCGCGCCGCCGGCGGCCAGCTGACGGGCCAGGTGCGCTGGGCCGACAAGCCGGTCACCGGCCAGCCGCTGGTGACAGGCATTTCGCTGCCGCTGGTGGACGTGATCGCCGACATCAACAAGTTCTCGAACAACGTGATGGCACAGCAGCTGTTCCTGACGCTGTCGGCGCGCGACGGCCGGGCCAGTTTTGCCGAGTCGCAGAACCTGATCCGCCGCTGGTGGCGCGACCGCTTCGGCCTGCGCACCACGCCGGTGGTCGAAAACGGCTCGGGCCTGTCGCGCCACGAACGCGCCACCGCCGCCTCGTTGGCGGCGCTGCTGCAGCAGGCGGCCGGCCACCCGCACGGCGCGGCGTTCGAGCAGTCGCTGTCGATTGCCGGCGTGGACGGCACGGTGCGCCGCATGGCCGCGCGCAACCCCGGCTCGCAGGCCATCGGCAACGCGCGCCTGAAGACCGGCACGCTGCGCGACGTGGCGGCCGTGGCCGGCTACGCCTACGGCCTGTCGGGCCGCAACTACGCGGTGGTCGGCATCATCAACCACCCCAACGCCGGCGCGGCGCGGCCAGCGCTGGACAAGCTGGTGGAGTGGGCGGTGCGGGACGCGCCATGACGCCCCGAAAATTCAGCAAAATCTGCCGCTTGCGCTGACTGGACAAGGGCAGACAGCTATTTTTTTAATAGCTGATGCCGGTGCTCGCGGCCCCGCTCGCGCCGCCGTGCTAGAAAGGGCCTTTGCGCCATCCAACGGAGCCATCGCCCATGAACCCACCCACTCTCACCCGCCGCCAGGCGATCCTTGCCGCCGCCGCCTCGTCGCTGCCGCTGGGCGGCTGGGCACAGTCCGCCTGGCCCGACAAGCCGATCAAGCTGATCGTGCCCTTTCCGCCCGGCGGGCCGACCGACACCGCCTCGCGCATCACGGCGCAGGCGCTGGGCGACCGGCTCAAGCAATCGGTGGTGGTCGAAAACCGCGCCGGCGCGTCGGGCAGCATCGGCCAGCTCGCCTTCAAGGGCATGCCGCCCGACGGCCACGCGCTCAACATGCTGGGCAGCCCGGCCATGCTGGCGCCGCACCTGTACAAGAGCGCGGCCTACCACCCGGCCAACGACTTCGCGCCGGTGGCCATGGTGTACGACCTGCCGATCATCATCGTCGTCAACCCCACCGTGCACCCCAAGATCACCGACTGGCAAAGCCTGCTGGCCGAGGCGCGGGCGCAGGGCGGCAAGCTGAACTACACCACGTCCGGACCGGGCAGCGTGGGCCACCTGACGATGGAAATGCTGAAGAAGCAGGTCGGCTTCGAGATGCAGCACGTGGCCTACAAAGGCTCGGCCCCGGCCATGAACGACCTGCTGGGCGGCCAAGTCGGGGTGATGTTCTCGGACCTGATCGCCGCGCTGGCGCACCTCAAGACCGGGCGGCTGCGTGCCATTGCGCTGGGCGCGCCGCGCCGCATCGACGGCCTGCCGGAGATCCGCACCATCGCCGACCAGGGCGTGCCCGGCTTCAGCGCCGAGCCGTTCGGCGCGCTGCTGGCGCCCAAAGGCACGCCGGCGCCCATCGTCGAGCGCCTGAACGCCGAGATGAAGGCCATCCTGGCCGAGCCCGACGTGCAGGATCGCCTGATCAAGGCCGGCTGCTACCCGCGCTACATGACCGTGGCCGACACCGCCGCGCGCATCCGCACCGACTTCGACCGCTTCGGCAAGGTGGTGCGGGACAACCGCATCACGGCGGATTGAGGGATCAGGCCACAGACGCCGCAATCCGCGCCGCTATGGCCTCGCCCATGGCCGTGGTCGAGGCGCTTCCGCCCAGATCCGGCGTGCGCGGGCCGTGCGCCAGCACGTGTTCGATGGCGTTCAGCATGGCGTCGTGCGCCTCGGTTTCGCCCAGGAACTGCAGCATCATGGCCGCCGACCAGATCATGGCGACCGGGTTGGCGATGTTCTTGCCGTAGATGTCGGGCGCCGAGCCGTGCACCGGCTCGAACAGGCTGGGAAACTTGCGCTCCGGGTTCAGGTTGGCCGAGGGCGCGAGGCCGATGGTGCCGGTGCAGGCGGGCCCCAGGTCGCTCAGGATATCGCCGAACAGGTTGCTGGCCACCACCACGTCAAAGCGCTGCGGCTGCAGCACGAAGCGGGCGGTGAGAATGTCGATGTGGTGCTTTTCCACGGCGACTTGCGGATAGCGCGCGTGCATGGCATCGGCGCGGCCGTCCCACCAGGGCATGCTGATGGCGATGCCGTTGCTCTTGGTGGCCACGTCGAGCTTTTTGCGCGGGCGCGCGGCGGCCTGCTCGAAGGCGAACCTGAGCACACGGTCGGCGCCGAAGCGGCTCATCACCGTCTCTTGCACGACGATTTCGCGCTCGGTGCCGGCGTACATCACGCCGCCCAGGTTGGTGTATTCGCCCTCGGTGTTCTCGCGCACCACCAGAAAGTCGATGTCGCCCGGCTTGCGCCCGGCCAGCGGGCAGGGCACGCCCTCAAACAGGCGCACCGGGCGCAGGTTGATGTACTGGTCGAACTCGCGGCGGAACTTGAGCAGGCTGCCCCACAGCGAGACGTGGTCGGGCACCGTGGCCGGCCAGCCGACGGCACCGAACAGGATGGCGTCCTGCTTTTCAAGCTGCGCCTTCCAGTCGTCGGGCATCATCTGGCCGGTCTGCGCGTAATGGTCGCAGCTGGCCCAGGCGATGGGCGTGGCCTGCAGCGCAAAGCCGAAGCGGCGCTGCGCGGCGTCCAGCGCGCGCAGCGCCTCGGGCATGACTTCCTTGCCGATGCCGTCGCCCGGGATGACGGCGATGCGGTGCGTGCGGGGGGCGGGGGTATTCATGGCGTTCTCCTCGGAGCGGCAAGCATAGCGCGGCGTGGGTAATCCCCTAGTTCCCGTGCGCATCAGGCTGCCTACGATGGCGTGTTCATTTCCCGAGGAGCCATCCGTGCACATCAAGACCCACCTCAACTGGAAGCTGTCCGCCCTGGCGCTGGCGGCGGCGCTGACCGCCTGCGGCGGCGACGACAGCAACCCGCTGGGCCTGAACGCCGTCAAGGTCGTGGGCGATTCGCTCAACGACAGCGGCACCTTCGCCGGCCTGCCCGGTGGCCCGCGCATCGCCAGCGTGCAGGGCTCGGCCGACGAGCCGAACGTGCTGTGGGTCGAGCGCGTGGCCAAGGCCTACGATGTGAACCCGCTGTGCGCGGTGTACAAGTTCAGCGGCACCGACTTTCCGCGCAACAGCGTGGCCGGCTGCACCAACTACGCCGTCGCCGGCGCGCGCATCAACAACCCCGCCAGCGCGGGTGGCGCGAAGTCGCCGTATTCCATTGGCCGCCAGTTGCAGGACGCCGCGGACAAGGGCTGGGGCGCCAAGGATCTGCTGTTGGTGGACGGCGGCGGCAACGACGCGGCCGACCTGGTGACCGCGTACCTGGGCGCCGCCGTCGACAAGGGCGCGGCCTACAGCGCGCTGCTGGCCACGCTGGTGCCCGCGGCCACCCTGCAAACCGTGCTGGCCGGCCCGAACGGCGCCGCCACCGCTGGCGGCGTCTACATGCAGGCGCTGGCCGACAACCTGACTGGCACGGTCAAGACGCTGGTGCTGGACAAGGGCGCCAAATACGTGCTGGTGTCCAACATTCCGCCCGTCACCTACACGCCGCGCTTTCAGAACGTGCTGGACCAGATTGCCGCCGCTTCGGGAGGTGGCACGGCGGGCGCCACGGCGCGCGCGCAGGCCGAAGGGCTGTTCAAGGCCTGGGTCGACGCCTTCAACCAGCGCCTGGCCGCCAACTTCGCGGGCGAATCGCGCGTCAAGGTGTTTGACCTGGCGGCGCAGTTCACCGACCAGATGGCCAACCCCGCCAAGTACGGCCTGACCAACGTCACGCTGCCCGTGTGCGGCGCCGGGTGGGTAACGGTGGTGCCAACCCGCAGCCTGGCCGACTGCACGGCCAGCGCGCTGGCGGCCACCACGCCGCCGCCCGGCGCGCCAGCGGGCACCGGCTGGTGGCAACGCTATCTGTTTTCGGACGGCTTTCACCCCACGCCTTATGGCCACCAGTTGTTCGGCGACGGCGTGATCAAGCTGCTGGAAAGCAACGGCTGGCTGTGAGGCCCGGCGCCGCCCGCGCACGAAAAAGCCGGCCCGCGGGCCGGCTTTTTCGTGGGGCATCGACCCGCCGATTACCAGCGTGTCTTGAAGCGGTAGTACGCGTTTTCGGCGTAGGTGTCGGCGCCGAAGTGGTGGTGCGCGCGCGGCGTGTAATGCAGGCTGTCGGCAAACAGATAGGTGTTGTAGTCGGCCACCGCCACCGTGGACGCGGTGCAGGTGGACGCGTCGGGCGTGGTGCAGACCGGGTCCTTGCCGTTGTTGAACTGGTAGTTCTGCGGCTTGCCGTACATCAGCGAGAAGAAGAACGCCGAGTCGAGGTACAGCACGTTCTGGCCCAGATCGACGATGTTGGTCAGCACGGCCGAATTGAAGGCGACCGACAGGTTGTTGATGGCAGCGGTGTCGCTGGACAGCGACCGGCCCCAGGGCGTGTCGCCCAGCAGCGGCACGCCGGCCACCGCCACGTGCTGGCCGCCAGCGGCGACCACGCGGCGCACCTGCTCGGCCAGCGCCTTGCCGGCGTCCTTGGCGGCCTGGGTGGTGGCGTCTGAAATGCCGGTGGCGGCAACGGCGGCCACGATGTCGTGCATGCCGCCGTTGATGACGACGACGTCGTCGGTGGCGTTGAGCGTGGTGCGCGCCAGCACGGTGTCGATCTGCGACTGCACGCTGGGCGCGCCGGCCGGGTCGGCCGCCGTCACGCGGGCGTGACCCTGGGCGTAGCCCCAGCCGCCGCCCTTGGCCGGGGCGATGGTCTGGCTGTAGTGCGCGGCCAGGTCCTGCACCCAATTGGTGGAGCCGTCGTTCACGGTGTAGAGCGAGCCGCCCTGGCCCACGTCCATGAAGCTGTCACCCACGGTGATGAAGCGCTTGGGCTGCAGGTTCGACACGACCGAGCCAGAGCCGCAGGCGGCCAGCAGCGCCAGCGCGCCGGCGCAGGCCAGGCCGCGGGCAGTGCGGCGAAACCAGGATGCGTGCATGAAAAACTTCTCCTAAAGCAGGGCCACATAGTTTAACGACGCGCCGCGGGCTGCGCCCGGAGCGAGGGCCTGTTAACGCTATTTCCAGCCATGCGTTGCGAGTCAAAAAGGCCACTCGCCAAGGCGCCAGCCGCCGCCAAGGTGCGTACCGTGGCAAGGATGGCAACGCCGGCGATGGCCTTTTTGATCGCAACCCGCAGGGAACATGCTTGAAAAACCGCCGCTCGTCGTTGCGCTCCTAGCGCAGACGCCCGGTCTGGGCGTCGTGGCGCGCCTGGATTGGCGCCTTTTTCAAGCATGTTCGCAGGGCTGGAAATGGCGTTAACAGGCCCTAGGAGTCTGCGCGGCAGAAGAAGCGTCGGCTGCAACGCGCGAGAAAATGGTCCATCGCGGCGTTACCTCCGGCGCCCATAGCCCGGCTATGGGCTTGTCGGTACACCGAAGCTGTCCTCGTTTTTCGCGCGTTTCGCTTCGACGCCTTCTACCGCGCAGACTCCTAGCCCGCGGCGGCGGCGCGTTGCAGGCGGTCGCGCACGCCGTCCCAGGCGGCGTCGGGCGGCGGCGCTTCAACCCAGATCAGCCGCACGCCGGCGGCGTCGAAGTCGCGCAGCACGGCAAACAGCTGACGCGCGGCTTCGCCCGCGTCGTCCGGCATGCGGCGCAGCAGCAGCGCGCGCGCGGCCGGGCGCAACGGCGCGCGCGACCAGACGGCGATGTGCCGCGCGTCGGCGCCCAGCACGTCGAGCGCGCTGCGCAGCTCGCGCGCGTCCATCAGGCGCACGCGGGCCGACGGTGCGTAATGCGCCAAAAGCGTGCCCGGCGCTTGCGGATCGGGCGCCGACAACTCTTCTTTTGATAGTAAGCGTTGACCCGTGACGCGCTCGATGTCGGCGCGCGCGAGCTGCCCCGGCCGCAGCAGCACCGGCGCGCCGCGCGTGCAGTCGATGATGGTCGATTCGATGCCGACGTCGCACGGCCCGCCGTCCAGCACCGGCAGGGCGTCGCCGAATTCCTGCGCCACGTGCTGCGCCGTCGTCGGGCTGACGCGGCCAAAGCGGTTGGCGCTGGGCGCCGCCAGGCCGCGCACGCCGCGCGCCGTGCAGGCCGCCAGCAGCGCCTGCGCCACCGGGTGCGACGGACAGCGCAGCCCCACCGTGGCGTGCCCGCCGGCAGCGGCTTCGGCCACGCCGGCGCGGCGCGGCAGGATCAGCGTCAGCGGCCCGGGCCAGAAGGCATCGATCAGCGCCTGCGCGAAGCCCGGCACCTCGGCGGCGAAATCGTCCACCTGCGCCGCGCTGGCGACGTGCACGATCAGCGGATGGTCCGCCGGCCGCCCCTTGGCGGCAAAGATGCCGCGCACCGCCGCCTCGTTGCCCGCGTCGGCCGCCAGGCCGTACACAGTCTCGGTCGGCAGGCCGACCAGCTCGCCGCGCGCCAGCGCGTCGGCGGCGGTGGAAATGGCGGCGGGGTCGTGGCCGTCGAGGATCATGGCGGGATCAGCGCAACCGCTTCACAAGCGCCACGATGTCTGCATCGCTCAGGCGCTCGGCCGCAGCCACGCGCGGCAGAGATTGCAGCAGGGCGCGCAAGCGTCGGCCTGCCCGCTGACGCGCGCGTGCCTGCGCGTCCAAACCGAAGCGCGGTGGAGTCGGCGCTCCTGGGTAATCCAGGCGCCCATCGGCTGGCGTCAAAACGCCTCCATCCCCAGCAGCGCCGCGGCGCGCGTGGCGCGGTCGCGCACGCGGGCGGCGTCGGGGCCGGTGAAGGTCAGGTGGCCCATCTTGCGGCCGCGCCGGGCCTCGGTCTTGCCGTACAGGTGCAGGTGGGCGCCGGGCAGCGCCAGCACCTCGGCCCAGGGCAGGGCGCGCGGCGCGCCGGCGAGGTCGAACCACAGGTCGCCCAGCAGGTTGAGCATGATGGCGGCGCTGTGCTGGCGCGGCGGGGGCAGCGGCAGGCCGGCCAGGGTGCGCACCTGCAGGTCGAACTGCGAGCTGTCGCACGCATCGACGGTGTAGTGGCCGCTGTTGTGCGGGCGCGGCGCCATTTCGTTGACGACCAGGCGGCCGTCCTGCAGCACGAAGTATTCGACGCACAGCACACCGACGTAGTGCAGCTCGTTTGCTATGTTTATGGTAGCTTGCTGCGCTTGCGTGGCCAGGGCCGGCGGCACATTTTCTTCATAGACTTCGGTGACCGACAGGATGCCGGCGCGGTGCAGGTTGCGCTGCACCGGCAGGCTGACGACCTGGCCGTCGCGGCCGCGCGCGACGATGACCGAGCATTCGAACGCCAGCGGCAGCATCTGCTCCAGCACGCAGGCGACGCCGCCCATGCGCGCCCAGGCGGCGGCCAGTTCGTCGCGGGTCGTGACGCGCGCTTGGCCCTTGCCGTCGTAGCCCAGGCGCGCGGTTTTCAGGATGCCGGGCAGCAGCGCGGCGTCCACGGCGTCCAGGTCGGCGGCGGTTTCGATCACCGCATGCGGCGCCGGCGCCACGCCGCTGGTGGCGGCGCAGCGCACGAAATGGGCTTTTTCGCGGATGCGGTCCTGCGCAATGGCGACGGCGTCGGCGGCGGGCGACACCGGGCGCGTGGCCGCCAGCACGGCCAGCGCCTCGGCGGGCACGTTCTCGAATTCGGTGGTGATGGCCAGCGCGCGCGCGGCCAGTTCGCGCAGCGCGTCGGGGTCGCGGTAGTCGGCTTCGATGAAGTGGTGGCTGATGCGGCCGGCCGGGCTGGCGCGGTCGGGGTCGAGCACCACCGTCTCGTAGCCCAGCGACTGCGCGGCGTGCACGAACATGCGGCCCAGCTGGCCGCCGCCCAGCACGCCCAGCATGACGGGCCGGCCGTCGATCAGGCTGCCGGGCAAGAGAGGAAGGTGCGTGGACATGGGCGAGAAAATCAAGGTCTGGCAGACCGCCAGCGCTTGCTGCAACAGCGCTGACAGCTATTTATTTGATAGCAAATCTCATTCCGCCACGGGCAGCGCCATGGCGCGGGCGGCGGCGGTCTGATCGGCACGGAAGGTGTCGAGCCGCGCGCGCAGCGCCGCGTCGTTGCTCGCCAGCATGGCCACCGCGAACAGCGCCGCGTTGGCCGCACCGGCCGTGCCGATGGCGAAGGTGGCGACGGGAATGCCCTTGGGCATCTGCACGATGCTGTGCAGCGAATCGACGCCCTGCAGGTGGCGCGACGCGACCGGCACGCCCAGCACCGGCACCACCGTCTTGGCGGCCAGCATGCCCGGCAGGTGGGCCGCGCCGCCGGCGCCGGCGATGATGGCGCGCAGGCCGCGCTGCACCGCGCTTTCGGCATAGGCAAACAAATCGTCCGGCATGCGGTGGGCGGACACCACGCGCGCCTCGTGCGGCACGCCGAACTGCTCAAGGATCTGCACGGCGTGCTGCATGGTGTCCCAGTCGCTGCTGGAACCCATGACCACCCCTACGATGGGACTCGTCATGTGGCTTCTTGCACAATGGCTGTTGGTTATCCCGATTTTGCCCGCATCTGAACACGATGATCGACGTCACCCTGCAAAACTTCGAATCCGAGGTGCTCCAAGCCTCGATGAACGCGCCCGTGCTGCTGGACATCTGGGCCGAATGGTGCGGCCCCTGCAAGCAGCTTGGCCCGGCGCTGGAGCAGCTGGAGGCCGAATACGGCGGCCGCTTCACCCTGGCCAAGCTGGACGCCGACAAGGTGCCGCAGATCGCCGGCCAGCTGTCGCAGATGCTGGGGGTGCGCAGCATTCCGCTGTGTGTGCTGTTCAAGGGCGGCCAGCCGGTCGACGCCTTCGTCGGCGCGCAGCCGGCGGCGCAGATCCGCCAGTTTCTCGACAAGCACGTGCCGAGCGAAGGCGCGCTGGCGGCCGAGGAAGAAGTGAACGAGGCCGAGGCGCTGCTGGAATCCGGCGACACCGAGGCCGCGCTGGCCAAGCTGGCCGACGCGCTGGCACAGGACCCCGGCAACGACGACGCGCGCGCCGACTACGCACGCCTGCTGATCGCCACCGGCGCCACCGAAGAAGCCGCCGCCGTGCTGGAAGAGCCCCTGAAGCGCGAGCCGCTGCCGCTGCGCTTCGAGGCGCTGCGCCGCTGGCTCGACGCGATCCGCTTTGTGCAGCAGCACGAGCGCGGCAACTGGCCGATTCCGCAGTTCGACGACCTGATCGCGCAGAACAAGCGCGACTTCGATACCCGCTACCAGAAGGCGCAGGCGCTGATGGCCGAAGGCCAATGGACGCAGGCCATGGACGAGCTGCTCGAGATCGTCATGCGCGACAAGAAATGGAACGACGAGGCCGCGCGCAAGACCTATGTCGCCATCCTGGAACTGCTGACCCCGCCACCGCAAAAAGCCGGCCCCGGCGCGGCCGGCAAGAGCGCCGGCGGCATCGAGCTGACCGGCAAGGCGGCCGCGGCGGCGGCGCACGATCCGCAGTCCGAGTTGCTGTCCGGTTATCGGCGCAAGTTGTCGATGGCGTTGAACTGAAAACCAGAAACCGGACGCGAAGGGCGCGAAGATTTCGCGAAGGACGCGAAAAATTCAGAAAGAGGCGTCGAACGCCTTGTTCCGGTTTCCCCTCAGGACCACAAAACGCCGTCATTCCCGCGCAAGCGGGAATCCAGCAAAGGAAAAAACCTGAGCACTGGATTTGCCGCCTATGCGGCAATGACGACCTGGTGCGCGACGCGTTCAATAAGCCATGCTTGGCTTTGTATTTTTCGCGTCCTTCGCGTGTCTTTGCGTCCTTCGCGGACGGCTGTTCGATTCAGGCTTTGGTTCAGCGAACGCCCGCCACGCGCTCTGCCAGCGCCAGATACTCGCCCACCGGCACTTCCTCGGCGCGGCGCTGCACGTCGAAGTCGCCTGAAAATCCGCGCGCGTCCAGCCACTTGCCGAGCGAATGCCGCAGCAGCTTGCGGCGCTGGCTGAAGGCCACCTGCACCAGTTCGGACAGCAGGTCGGCATCAAGCGGCGCGAAGTCGGCGCGCGGCACCATGCGCACCACGGCCGAATCGACGCGCGGCGGCGGGTCGAACGCTTCGGGCGGCACGAACAGCACGTTTTCCATCGCGTAGCGCCACTGCAGCATGACCGACAGGCGCCCGTAGTCCGACGTGGACGGCGCGGCCACCATGCGGTCGATGACCTCCTTCTGCAGCATGAAGTGCTGGTCCTGCACGTGCGCGGCGTAGGGCAGCAGGTGGAACAGGATGGGGCTGGAGATGTTGTACGGCAGGTTGCCGCAAACTCTCAATTTAATAGCGTCCAGCGCTTGCTGTACCTGCGCAAAGTCCACTTTCAGTACATCGGATTCGATGACATCGAGTTGCGGGTGCGCGCGCAGGCGCGCCGCCAGGTCGCGGTCCAGCTCGATCACCGTCAGCCGCCCCAGCCGCTCGACCAGCGGCTGCGTCAGCGCCGCCAGGCCCGGCCCGATCTCCACCATCGGCTGGCCGGGGCGCGGATCGATGGCGCGCACGATGGCGTCGATGATCGCCGGGTCGGACAGGAAGTGCTGCCCGAAGCGTTTCCGTGCAACGTGTTTCATCCCGCGCGCATCAAACCTTGAACTGGTCGAATGGCTGCGGCGCAAGCCACGCCAGGGCCGCCGCGGAGCGGGCTTGACCCGGCCGCTGGCGGCGTCCCCCTTGGGGGGAAGGCGCGCAAGCGCCTCAGGGGGGGGCTCATCTCGGCGGGTCGCGGTATTCGACGTACGCGCGGCCGCGCACTTCGCGCGCCCAGGTCTCGAAGGCTTCCTGCGCCTTCTTTTCGCGCAGCATGTTGCGCGCCAGCTGGCGCTGCTCGGCGGCGGTGAGCACCTGTTCGCGCCGGCCGTCGACGCGGATCAGGTGCACGCCGAAGCGCGTCACCACCGGGTCGCTGACTTCGCCGGGGTTGAGGTTGTTCATGGCCTGCTCGAATTCGGGCACGAACTGGCCGGGCGGCACCCAGCCCAGTTCGCCGCCGTCCTGCGCGCTTTCGTCCTGCGACATTTCGCGCGCCAGCTGCTCGAAGCTGGCCTGGCCGGACGCCACGCGCCGCTTGATGTCGGCCGCGCGCTCGCGCGCCACGCGCTCACCCTGCGCCGGGCCGGTGCGCAGCAGGATGTGGCGCACGTGCGTCTGCGGGATCTTCACCTCGGGCAGGTCGTTGTTCTGCTTGCGTTCCAGCACCTTCAGCACGTGAAAGCCGGCGTCGGACTTGACCGGGCCGACCACGTCGCCCATGCGCGCGCGCTGCACGCTGCGCTGGAACAGCTCGGGGTATTGCTCGATCGGGCGCAGGCCCAGCACGCCGCCGTCGCGTCCGCGGTTGTTGGCGTCGGAATATTCGGTGGCCAGCTTGGCGAAGTCTTCGCCGCCACGCGCGCGGCGCGCCGCCTCGTCGGCACGCGCCTGCAGGCGGGTCTGATCGGCGGCGTTGGCGCCTTCGGGCACGGCGACCAGGATCATGGCCAGGTTGAGGTCCACCGCGCCGGCGCGCGCGCCAGTTTGCTCGCGGATAAAGGCGTCCACCTCGGCATCGGTCACGCGCAGCTTGGGCTCGATTTCCTGCTGGCGCAGGCGCGCCAGCAGCACCTGGTTGCGCACGTCGTCGCGAAAATCCTTCAGCGCGATGCCGTCTTGCTGGATGCGGGCGTGCAGTTCCTGCACCGTGGCCAGCTGGTTCTGGCGCGCAATGGACAGCTCGGCCTGGGCCAGCGCCGCGTCGTCCACTTTCAGGCCGATCTCGCGCGCGTACTGCAGCTGCGCACGCTCGGCGATCAGGCGCTCCAGCATGTCGGTGCGCAGATCGACCCCGGCCGGCACCGACATGGCGCGCTCGGCCAGCTGGCGCTGCGCCCGCGCCATGCGGGCACGCACTTCGTTGTTGGTGACGGGCTCGGTGTTGACCACGGCGACGATGTAATCGGCCTCGCGCGGGCCGGCGCTGGCGGCGGAGCGCGCGGGCGGCGTTGCGGGCGCCGGCGCGGCGGCGGGCGTGGCCGCTGGCGCGGCGGCCGGCACGGCTTGACGCGCCGCCTTGGGCGACGCCTTGCGGGCCGGCGGCTTCCTGGCCGCTGGCTTGGCGCGCGGCGCGGCCGCGGCGGCGGTGCCGTCGGTCTGCGCCTGCGCGGGCAGCGCCAGCGCCGCGCACGCCGCGGACAGCACCAGCCAGCGGGCGTGGGCAAGGCGGAAAGGAACGCGGGACATGGGGTTTCTCCTTAACGCACCGCTCGCATCGCGCGGTGCCGGGGCGATGGGGCGGTCTGGCAATTCAGCCATCGGGGGCTGCGGGCCGCGTCGGCGTCGGGCTTATTCATAGTCCGTGAACCGGCTGGGCGGGGTAACGTCGTCGCGCAGATAGCGGTAGCGCGGAATGCTGTTGCGCAGCCGGCTCAGCGGGTCGCTGCCCAGGCGCGACAGGCCGACGAACTCGATCTGGAACAGGATGCGCTTGGTGGACGAGGTGAGCGAGCTGTGCAGCTTCTCGACCACCAGCCGGCCGATCCAGCAGCCGGCATCGTATTCGATGCCCAGCAGCCCTTCGGTCAGCTGCCGGCCGTGCAGGTCGTAATTGAGGCGGCCGACGCTGTACCAGTCGCTGCGGCCGCAGCTGCCGCCGCTGGCGCGCGCGGTGGAACCCAGTTCGCCCCGCCGGCCGGCCCGCTGGCTGAGCGGCCACTGCCAGCCGACGTCGACCGATTCGCTGTTGAGGTCGCGCTGGTGGCGATAGGCCATGCTGACGGTGCGATACGGGCCGGGCGAGTAGCGCGCCTGCACGGTGGTGCGGGTGCTGGTGCGCGTGTCCAGGTTGTACTGCAGCACGGTGTCCAGGCCCCATTGCGGCGTCCAGTTGATCGACGCTCCCAGCATCAGGTCGGACCAGCCGGGCGTGGTGGGCGTGCCACCCGGCATCACCACCTGCTGGCCGCTGAAGCGGTAGCGCTGGGCCACGGCCAGGCGCACGGCTTCGGCGCCGGTTTCGGGGTCGAGCAGGCGCGTGGTCAGGCCGCCGGTGACCAGGTTGTTGTCGACGATGCGGTCGTTGCCGGCAAAGGCGTTTTCGGCCCAGATGGTCGCAAAGTTGAAGTCGTAGGCGCCGGTGTCGTACACGGGCAACCGGCTCTGGTCGCGGTACGGGGTGTAGACGTACATCAGGCGCGGCTCCAGCGTCTGGCGGAAGGCGCGGCCGAAGTAGCGGGCGTCGCGCTCGAACACCAGGCCGCTGTCCAGGCTGAGGGTGGGCAGCATGCGGCTGGCGCTGGTGCTGCCGTCGGCGAGGGGACCGTCGAAGTTGTACTGCGTGGCGTGCAACTGCAGCTTGGGCGTGAAAAAGCCCCACGGCCGGGTGAAGGGCCGCGCCACCTGCGCCTGCACGAAGGCGCGGTCGGCATTGACCTGTTTGGTCAGCAGCGGGTCGGCGCGAAAACGCGTGAAGTCGCCCACCACCGAATAGTCGAAACCGCGGTCGTTCAGGCGGCCCCAGCGCGCCACCAGTTGCGGCAGGCGGTCGTAGGGCGGCAGGATGGGGGCGTTGACGTCCTGCAGCGTCTGCCACTGCAGCGCGCGGGCGGTGAACGAGAAGTCGCCGCGCCCCCACGAGAGCGTGCCGTCGTTGGCCAGCAGGCGCGTGGTCAGCATCACGCCACGGCGGTTGAAGTCGCGCCAGTAGTCGTTGTCGCTGACGCGGTTGAGGTTCAGCCCCACGCCCAGGCCGCCGATGGCGCCGATGCCGGTGTCCAGCGTGCCGTTGTGGCGCACGAAATAGCCCCAGCGGTTGCGCCCGTCGCGCAGGTTGTCGTTGGGCATCCAGTTGGCGTTGACGCGGCCCTGGTAGCCGGCCTCCATGTAGCGGAATTCGCCCTGCACGTTGGCGCCGCGCCGCGACATGATGCCGGGCGTGACGGTGGCGTCGCGGTTGGGCGCGATGTTCCAGTAGTAGGGCACCGACAAGTCCAGCCCGCTCTTGTTGTCCAGCCCCATCGTGGGCGGCAGCCAGCCGGACTTGCGCTGCTCGCCGAGCGGAAAGCTCATGGCCGGCAGCGGCAGGATGGGCACGCCCTTGAACTCCAGCACCGCGCCGTACGCGCGGCCTTCGTCGTCCTCGCGGTCGAGCTCCATGCGGTCGGCGCGCAGCAGCCAGTCGGGCCGCCAGTCGGCGCCATCGCCATAGCGCTCGCAGGTGGTGTAGGTGCCCTGCCACACGCGCGAACGGTCGCGGTCGAGCATGTCGATGCGCTCGGACGCGCCGTGCGCGCCGGTGGCCAGAAAGCGGTAGGTCGGCTGCAGCAGAAAGCCTTCCATGGCGTCCAGTTTCAGCTGGCCCGACGTGGCGGTGTAACGGTCGCCCTCGGCATTGACGCGCACGCCGCCGGTGACGGTGGCGATGTCGGTGGTCTCGTCGTACACCAGCTTGTCGCCGAACGCCACGCGCCCGGGCTGGCGCAGTTCGGCCTGGCCCTCGATCACCGATTCCAGCCCGGTGCGGCCGGTGATGCGTTCGCCATACACCACGGTGGGCGGCTTGGCGTTGTCGGGCACGTCTTCGGCCAGCAGCGGGGTGGCGCGCAGGGTCAGCGGTTCGGTCTGCGCCAGCGCCGGGCCGGCCAGCAACGCCAGCACGGCCCACGCCACGGGCCGCAGCCCGCCGCGAAAGGGCGCCTGACACAGCAAAAGGGAAAGCGGCGAAGCCTGCACTGCGGATCGGTTGGAATGGGCGGCCAGCCCGCGCGACCCGGCTGGCGGCGTGCGGGGCACGCTGGCGCGTCGGGGCGATGGCTCGCTCTAGAATCGATTATCCATGAGCGACGCGACCCCGGCCCCCCTGACACCTTCCGTTTCTGCCGCCAGCGCGCCAGGCCCCGCGCCCACGTGGGTCGACCCCGCCCGCCATGCCGCCTTTGACGCCTGGCTGGCCGGCGTGGCCGGGCCGCAGGCCCTGCGGCCCGACAGCCTGCGCGTGGCCTCGGCCGACGCCAGCTTCCGGCGCTACCTGCGCATCGACACGCAGGACGGCGGCAGCCGCATCATCATGGACGCGCCGCCCGCGCACGAGAACTGCGCCCCCTTCGTCCACGTCGCGGGGCTGATGCAGGCGGCCGGGCTGAACGTGCCGCGGGTGCTGGCGTGGGACGAGCCCAACGGCTTCATGCTGCTGACCGACCTGGGCGCGCAGACCATGATGGCCGCGATCGACCCCGACCGCCCCGAGGCCAACCGCCCGCTGTACGAGCAGGCGGTGGACGCGCTGCTGCGCTGGCAGCAGGCCTCGCGCCCCGGCGTGCTGCCTCCGTACGACGAGGCCGTGCTGCGGCGCGAGCTGGCGCTGTTTCCCGACTGGTACCTGGCGCAGCACCGCGGCGTGGCGGTCGAGGGTGCGCTGCGCGACACGCTGAACCAGACGTTCGACCTGATCGTCGCGCGCAACCTGGCCGCGCCCAGCGTCTACGTGCACCGCGACTTCATGCCGCGCAACCTGATGCTGCCCAATGTGGCGGCGAACAACCCGCCGCCGGGCCGTCCCAAGGCGGGTTCGGCCCCCTCGGGGGGCAGCGCAGACACGTTAGTGCGGAGCGTGGGGGGCTCACCCCTTGGCGTGCTGGACTTCCAGGACGCGCTGTACGGCCCCGCCACCTATGACATCGCCAGCCTGATGCGCGACGCCTTCCTGACGTGGGACGAGGAATTCGTGCTCGACATCACCGTGCGCTACTGGGAACGCGCCCGCAAGCTCGGGCTGATGGACTTCGAGGACTGGCACAGCGACTTCGGCAGCTTCTGGCGCGCCGTCGAATGGATGGGCCTGCAGCGGCACCTGAAGGTGGCCGGCATCTTTGCGCGGCTGACCCTGCGCGACGGCAAGCCCAAGTACCTGGCCGATGCGCCGCGCTTCATCGCCTACATCCGCCACACCGCCAGCCGCTACCGCGAGCTGGCACCGCTGCTCAAGGCCATTGACCAGATTGAGGGCACCGAGGCGGTCAGCGGCTGGGCGTACGGGCGGGTTTGAAGGGGGCGGCCTCACGCCGCGGCCCGCGGTTGATACTTGAGCGAATTTGCGGCCTTGCGCTCTATAGACAAGCGCCTGTAGCTATCTTATATATAGCAAACCACCAGCCAGGCAGCGCTGCCGCTGCGCCGGACAGCGACAAATAGCCTGCGCCCCACGCCGGCGCCGTCCCGCTGATCTACCATCGCCGCCATAGCAACCATGAGGAGCGCGAGGATGGGCCTGTTCGACTGGCAAGAGAAGCCCGTGACGGTGCTGCAGGGCGGCGGCGTGATCGGCCCCGACGAGCGCCTGCCCTGGCCGCAGACGGCGGCCATGGGCGTGCAGCACGTGATCGCGATGTTCGGCGCCACCGTGCTGGCGCCGATCCTGATGGGGTTTGACCCGAACCTGGCGATCTTCATGAGCGGCATCGGCACGCTCATTTTTTATTTCATCACCGGCGGCAAGGTGCCGAGCTACCTGGGCTCGTCGTTCGCCTTCATCGGCGTGGTGATTGCCGCCACGGCGTACGCGGGCAAGGGGCCCAACGCCAACATCGGCGTGGCGCTGGGCGGCATCATCGCCTGCGGGCTGCTGTACACCGTGATCGGCGCCATCGTGCAGGCGGCGGGCACGGGCTGGATCGAGCGGCTGATGCCGCCCGTGGTGACCGGCGCGGTGGTGGCGGTGATCGGGCTCAACCTGGCGGGCATTCCGGTCAAAAACATGGCGGCGGGCAATTTCGACGCCTGGATGCAGCTGGTCACCTTCGTCTGCGTGGCGCTGGTGGCGGTGTTCACGCGCGGCATGGTGCAGCGGCTGCTGATCCTGGTCGGCCTGCTGCTGGCCACGGGGGTCTACCTGGTGCTGACCAACGGCATGGGGCTGGGCAAGCCGATGGATTTTTCGGGCATCGCCAACGCGGCCTGGGTCGGCATGCCCAAGTTCACCGCGCCGGTGTTCGAGGCCAATGCGCTGCTGCTGATCGTGCCGGTGGCGCTGATCCTGGTGGCCGAAAACCTGGGCCACCTGAAGGCGGTGACGGCCATGACCGGCCGCAACCTGGACCCGTACATCGGCCGCGCCTTCATTGGCGACGGCATCGCCACCATGGTGAGTGGCAGCGCCGGCGGCACCGGCGTGACGACGTATGCCGAGAACATCGGCGTGATGGCGGCCACGCGCATCTATTCGACCGCGGTGTTCGTGGTGGCGGCGCTGATCGCGCTGCTGCTGGGCTTCAGCCCCAAGTTCGGCGCGCTGATCCAGGCCATTCCGCTGCCGGTGATGGGCGGCGTGAGCATCGTGGTGTTTGGGCTCATCGCCGTAGCGGGCGCCAAGATCTGGGTCGACAACAAGGTGGACTTTTCCGACCCGGCCAACCTGCTGACGGCGGCCATCACGCTGGTGCTGGGCACGGGCGACTTCACACTGAAGTTCGGCAGCTTCGCGCTGGGCGGCATCGGCACGGCGACGTTTGGCGCGGTTCTCCTACACGCGCTGCTGCGGCGGCGTTCGTAAGATGCCTGTTTTTGACTAACGAACATCGGAGATAGCTTGATGATGACCAGCCCCCGCTTCCTTCGACTTGCCGTCGCACTGGCCGCTCTGGGCGCCGTGGGCGCTTGCACCACCACGCGCAGCGACAGCGCCACGCCCGTCGCCCGCGCGCAGGCCGAGTTGCGCGCCACCACCACCGCGCAACCGGTGCCCGGCCGTCCGGTGCAGGGGCTGATCCAGTTCGCGCAAATGCCCGATGGCGCGGTGCGCGTCAGCGGCACGGTGAACAACCTGGCGCCCAACGCGCAGGTCGGCTTTCACATCCATGAAAACGGCGTCTGCAGCGGCGACGGCAGCGCCGCGGGCGGCCACTTCAACCCCGGCGGCCGCGAGCACGCCACACCCGGCCAGGGCCACGCGGGCGACCTGCCCATGCTGCAGGCCAACGCCACCGGAACCGCCACCGTGCAATACGTCAGCCACGACATCCGCCTGACCGGCCCGCAAAGCATCGTCAACCGCGGCCTGATCGTGCACGCCGCCGCCGACGACTACCGCACCCAGCCCACCGGCAACGCTGGCGCCCGCGTGGCCTGCGCGGTGATCGAGCCGGGGCACTGAGTGTGAAGGGGGCGCGCGCTCACGGCAGCGCGCGTGAATGCGGTCGCCGGCGGCGCGCACCGGTGCCCCACATGAACGCCAAAGCGGCACCGTAACTGGCACGCGTGGCCTTGGCGGCGGCTGGCGCCTTGGCGAGTGGCCGTTTTGAACCGCAACGCATGGCCAAACATCGCCATGGCGTTGACAGGCCCTAGTCTTCCGCCCGCTTCAGCCGCTCGCTCTTCCAATACACGTCGTCGCCCACGCTGCCATCGGGCCGATGGCGGTTCAGCACGCGCGACAGCACGAACATCAGGTCCGACAAGCGGTTGAGGTAGCGGCGCGGGGCGTCACGCACGGCTTCTTGCTGGCCCAATGCAACGACGGCGCGTTCGGCGCGGCGGGCGACGGTGCGGCAGATGTGGGCCTGCGCGGCGGCGCGGGTGCCGGCGGGCAAGATGAATTCCTGCAGCCGCGGCAGCGTGGCGTTGTAGCGCTCCAGCGCGTCGTCCAGCTGCGCCAGCGCGTCGTCCTTCAGCAGCTCAAAGCCGGGGATGGACAGCTCGCCGCCCAGGTTGAACAGCTGGTGCTGAATGTCGATGAGCAGCTCGCGCACGTCGGCCGGCATGTCGTCGCACAGCAGCAGGCCGATGTGGCTGTTGAGTTCGTCCACGTCGCCCATGGCCTGCGGGCGGGCGCTGGCCTTGGACACGCGCGTGTTGTCGCCCAGGCCGGTGGTGCCGTCGTCGCCGGTGCGGGTGGCGATTTGCGTCAGACGTTTTCCCATGGCTCAGTCACTCATTTTTTGATAGCTGTCTGTGCTTGACTGGCAAGCGCTCGAAGCCCGAGAAGGTATGAATCGACGCCCAGGCCGCAGATTTGCCCGCGCGCGATGGGCGCGATGTGCGAGACGTGCCGAAACGGCTCGCGCGCGTGGATGTTGCTCATGTGCACTTCGACGATGGGGCATTTCAGGATGGCCAGCGCGTCGCGGATGGCGATGCTGGTGTGCGTCCACGCGCCGGCGTTGATGACCACGCCATCGACCGCGTCGCGGTGCGCCTGGTGGATGCGCTCGCACATGGCGCCTTCGTGGTTGGTTTGAAAGCAGTCCACCGCCGCGCCCAACTCGCCCGCCAGCTGCCGCAGCGCCGCGTCGATGTCGGCCAGCGTGGCGGTGCCGTACTGGCCAGGGTCGCGCTGGCCGAACATGTTGAGGTTGACGCCGTGCAGGACGAGGAATTTCATGGCGCCATTACATCAGACCAAGGGCACCGTCAGCCGGTGCAGCGCGTCGCGCGTGTCGGGCCGCACGCCGCGCCACCATGCGAAGGCTTCGGCGGCCTGCTCGACCAGCATGCCCACGCCGTCGGCCAGGTGCGCGGCACCGGCCGCCCGCGCCAGTTGCAAAAAAGGCGTCAAGCCCTTGCCGTAGACCATGTCGTAGGCCAGCGCGCCGGGCGCGAAGGCGGCGGCGGGCACGTCGGGCGCGTCGCCGCCCAGGCTGGCCGAGGTGGCGTTGATGACCACGTCGAACGGCGCTTCGCCCGCCAGCCCGTCCAGCCCCGCGCCCGCCAGCGGCACGCCGCCCAGGTGCGGCGCCAGTTCGTGCGCCAGATCGGCGGCCTTGGCGGCGGTGCGGTTGGCAATGACCAGGCGCGCCGCGCCCGCGCGGGCAACGGGCAGCAGCGCGCCGCGCGTGGCGCCGCCGGCGCCGAGCAGCAGCACGCGCCGGCCCGCCAGCGGCAGGCCCAGGTTGTGTTCAATGTCGCGCACCAGGCCGATGCCGTCGAAGTTTTGCGCCTCGATACGGTCGCCGTCAAAACGCAGCGCATTGGCGGCGCCGGCCAGGCGCGCGTCGTCGCTGGCCTGGGTGGCGGCGGCCAGCGCCTGCAGCTTGAACGGCAGCGTCACGTTCAGCCCCCGGCCGCCGGCGGCGCGAAAGGCCGCCAGCGCGCGGGCAAAGCCGCCTTCGTCGGCGCCGCCGTCGATGGCTTCATACGTCATGTCCTGCCCCGTCTGCGCCGCGAACAGGCCGTGGATCAGCGGCGACTTGCTGTGGGCGATGGGGTGGCCAATGACGGCGTAGCGGTCGGGCATGGGGCGCGGCGGTGGGTTGAACGGCTGTGACTGTAGCGCAGCGGGAACGGAAAGATTTTCGGCATCAAATATGCCCGCAACGCTTGATGCACAAGCGCATAAAGCTATAAAAATAGTAGATCAAGTCATGGCGCCGCACGCTGCGCGCGAAGCCCGATCACTTTAAACTGCGCTCGATCAACAGGGCCGCGGTCGCGGCCGCAGGAGAGACATTGGCATGAACGCCCCCACCCCACTCGCCCACGTCACGCCCGAAATCAAGCCGCGCCCGGCGCCGCCAGCGCTGATCGAGGCGTTGAAGCAGCGCTTTGGTGCCCAGTTTTCCGAAGCCATGGCGGTGCGCGAGCAGCACGGGCGCGACGAATCCGCCTTCACCACCGTGCCGCCGCCGGCGGGCGTGGTGTTTGCCGAAAGCACGGCCGACGCCCAGGACGCCGTCAAGCTGTGCGCGCAGCACCAGGTGCCGGTGATTCCCTACGGCGTCGGTTCGTCGCTGGAAGGCCATCTGCTGGCCGTGCAAGGCGGCATCAGCCTGGACGTCAGCCGCATGAACCAGGTGCTGGCCGTGAACGCCGAGGACTTGACGGTGACGGTGCAGCCGGGCGTCACGCGCAAGCAGCTCAACGACGAAATCAAGAACACCGGCCTGTTCTTCCCCATCGACCCGGGTGCCGACGCCAGCATCGGCGGCATGGCGGCCACGCGCGCCAGCGGCACCAACGCCGTGCGCTACGGCACCATGCGCGAGAACGTGCTGGCGCTGGAAGTGGTGACGGCGCAGGGCGAAGCCATCCGCACCGGCACGCGCGCCAAGAAAAGCAGCGCCGGCTACGACCTGACGCGTCTTTTTGTCGGCAGCGAGGGCACGCTGGGCGTCATCACCGAGGTCACGCTGCGCATCTACCCGCTGCCCGAGGCGGTGTCGGCGGCGATCTGCAGCTTTCCGAGCATCGCCGACGCGGTAAACACGGTGATTCAGACCATCCAGCTGGGCGTGCCGATCGCGCGGGTGGAGCTGATCGACGCCGGCACCGTGGTCATGCTCAACCGCTACGCCAAGCTGGACTTGCACGTGGGCCACATGCTGCTGATGGAGTTTCACGGCTCGCCCGCGGGCGTGCGCGAGCAGGCCGAAACCGTGCAGCACATCGCCCGCGATCACCACGGCGCCGACTTTCAGTGGGCCGACACGCCCGAAGAGCGCACGCGCCTGTGGACGGCGCGGCACAACGCCTACTTCGCGGCGGTGCAGAGCAGGCCCGGCTGCCGCGCCATCAGCACCGACACCTGCGTGCCAATCAGCCGGCTGGCCGACTGCCTGCTGGATTCGGTGGCCGAAGCCGACGCCAGCGGCATACCGTACTTTCTGGTCGGCCACGTGGGCGACGGCAACTTCCACTTCGGCTACCTGATCGACCCCGACAGCGCCGACGAGCGGGCCACGGCCGAGGCGCTGAACCACCAACTGGTGGCGCGCGCCATCGCCATGCAGGGCACCTGCACCGGCGAGCACGGCGTGGGCCTGCACAAGATGGGTTTTCTGGTCGACGAAGCCGGCGCCGGCGCGGTGGCGATGATGCGCACCATCAAGCTGGCGCTGGACCCGGACAACATCATGAATCCGGGGAAGGTGTTTGCGGTGTGACGCTTGGCGCGATGAGCGCTGGGGTGCGCGCGCGTTGAAAACCGAACTCGACGCGAAGGACGCAAAGGGTTCGCGAAGGACGCAAAAAACAGCCCCAAGAATTTTTTTTGTTTTTCTTCTGCGTCCTCTGCGAAATCTCTGCGTCCTCTGCGTCCTCTGCGTCCTCTGCATCCTCTGCGTCCGGCTGTTTGATCTGTTTTGGCGCATTACGCCAGCGCGTTAATCAATCCTTTTGGCTCCACGCCCGCGCCAATAAAGCGCCTCACGCTATTTTTAGCATAGCAACTCAACCCCATCGAGCGGCCGCGGAGCAGGCCAGTCGCGGAACGCCGCGGAAGGGCTTGGCCCGCCCGCTGGCGTTGTCCCCCTTCCCGCGCGCAGCGCGGCAAAGAAGGGGGAAGCGCCGTCAGGCGCTCAGGGGGATGTTCCCTACTTCCCCAGCGCCTCGCGCGTGACCGAATCCATGCGCCCGGTGGGCCGCAGGCCGCGGTCTTTCTGGAAAGCTGCCAGCGCGGACTGGGTGCGCGCGCCGCCCACGCCATCGACCGCGCCGGGGTCGTAGCCCAGATCTTGCAGACGCTGCTGCACGTCGCGCATGGTGCGCACCTGCATGGGAGGCAGCGGCGCCCTCGGCGCTGCGGGCGGCGGTGCCGCAACAGGCTGGCTGGGGGCCGGCAGCACGATGGCCGCAGGCTGCGCCGGCGCGGCAGGGCGGGCCGGTTCGGGGGTCGAGCAGGCAGCCAGCCAAGCGGCGGCCAGCAAGGGGGCGGCGTGTTGAAACTTCATACGATCCTCAGGTGGAGCGGGCGCGGCGCCGTGCGCAGGGCGGCACGGCCGCATGCTGCGGCAGGATACAACGGATGCGAAAACAGGGCGCGCGCGGGCCTGCGAACGGGCCACAGCCGCCTTGCGCGCGGCGCGACCGGCGCGCGGCAGCCCGCGCGTCCGGTCAGCCACCGTTCAACGGCGCTGGCGCGTGTTGGACCGGGGCGCGTTCTGGGGAGTGTAGGTCTGCGACGGCGCGGCGCCGCCGTCCACGCCCAGCCGGCCGCCGCCACCCAGGCCTTGGCCCTGCACGCTCTGGGCGCGGTAGTTGCGCACGGCGCGCACCATCTGGTTGTAGGCGTCCATGAAGGCGGCGGTGATGACCTTGCCCTGCGGCGTGTTCTGGTAGCCGCCCAGGCCACCGCCGGCCACGCCGCCGAACAGCGCGCCCATGCCGCCGAAGTCGGTCTTGGAGGCGCTGCCTTCCGACGCCGCGACCTGCACGCCCGAGCGGTTGTCGACCAGCGTCAGCATGGTGGACGCCTCGCGCGTCTTGGTGCCGGCTGCCACGGCGCCCAGCAGGCCGCCGCCACGGCCACCGATCAGGCCGCCCAGCGCGCCACCGATGCCGCCGGTGTTGCCTTCGCTGAAGATGATCTCGGGCGACATCCCGTAGTCCGACGCGACCATCTGCCCGCCGCCGAAGTTGCTGCCGCCGCGCATCTGGCCCGAGCCCATCAGCTCGCGCTCGCGGTTCATGGCGCGCATGCCGGCGGCGCCGCGCTCGACCACCACGAAGCAGTTGGACTGCTGGATCAGCAGGCGCAGCAGGTTGGCGGTGGGCGGCAGGCGGTATTCGTTGCGCAGGATGGTGTACCAGCCGGCGTGTTCGTTTTCGACCAGCGACACGGTGCCCAGGGGCGACGCGCATTTCTCCAGCTGGGTGTTTTCGCCCGACGCGCTGGCGCCGCCGGCGGCGCCGGTGGCCACGGTCTTGGCGTCCTGGCTGCCCATTTTCATGTTAGTGGTTTCGCAGCCCGCCAGCAGCACGGCCACGCCCGCGGCCGCCAGCACGGCCCACTTATTTTTCTGCATCTTGATCCACTCCAGTGAAGATTCGCGTCCTGCTGCGGCGTGCAGCGATTGGACCGGTCGATACACGATGATACGACCAGCGCATGACCACATCCATCCTCTGCGCGATGGATTGCGCCGCCGCGCACCACTAAAAATGGTTTCAGCGCTTGCCTGTATTGCGGATCAAGCTATCAAGAAAATAGCAATTGGCGTCAGTTTGGTGCCACGCCCAGGGCGCGCACGGTGTCAACGTCGAGGTAACCGTGCACCGGCAGGCCGCGCGCCTGCTGGTAGCGCGCCACGGCGTCCAGCGTGGGCGCGGCCAGCACGCCGTCAGCGGCGGCGGGGCCGAAGCCGGCCGCCTGCAGCGCGCGCTGCACGTCGCGGATCTTGTCGGGGTGCGTGTTGGTCTCGCACATGACTTCGCGCCGCTCTTCGCGCGCTTCGGCTACCTTGACCTGCCAGGTCAGCGTTTCGTACTGCGCGGGCACGTCGACCCAGCGCGTGCTGGCGGGCTGGTCGATGACCTGGCGCGTTTCGGTGCGGTAGACGGCGGGCACGACTTCGTCGCGCACGCTGGCGGCGCGCGTGACGACGGGCCGCTGCATCGGCTGCACCAGCGCGGGCACGGCGACCTGGCGCAGGCTGGCGGGCTGGTCCAGTTCGTAGCGGGTGACGGCCTGGTATTCGCCCGGCTCGGGCACGGCGCGGGTGGTTTCGGCGCGCACCAGCACCTGCGTCGGCACGGTCTTGTAGGTGGCGGGCACCAGCACGGTTTCGGTGCGGGCAGGTTGCACTTCGACGCGGCGCTTGATGGTGCGCACCGCCGCCGGCACGTCGACCACGCGCACGCCGGCCGGCTGCTCGGGCACGTAGCGCGTCACGTTGCGGTATTCGGCCGGAATGCGCACTTCGCGCACCCAGCTATCCGGCCCCAGCGCCAGGCTCGCGCGGTCGATCTGCACGCCGGGCTGGCTGGCCACCGCCGCCGCGCGCACCAGCCGCTGGCCGCTGGGCGTGGCCACCAGTTCGCCGCTGGGGTCGAACTGGTAGCCCAGCGCGCGGGCGCGCTCGAAGTCCACTTCCTGCCGATAGACGCTGTGGTAGACGGCCGGCACCGGCACCACGCGCTGCGTGGCCTCGCGCAGCACCACCTGGCGCGTGACGTTCTTGTATTCGGCCGGCACGGCGATGTCGCTGGTGGTGGCGGGCGCCTTCAGCACCTTGCGTTGCACGGTCTGGTATTGGGCGGGCACTTCGACCAGGCACCACACGTCGTCTTCGAACTGGCTGTTGTCGGCCGGCGTGGCGCCAATGTCGACGATGCCGCGCGAGGCGCCGCCGCTGGCCGCCGGCACCAGCGTGCGGCCAGCCACGTTGTAGCCCTTGAACTGGCCGGCCGGGTCGACGATGAAGCCGCGCAGCGGCACCACCTCGATGGCCTGGCCCACCCAGGCGCGGCCACGCCGCCATTCGCGGTAGGGCTCGCTGATCTTGACCTGCTCGGTGACGATTTCGTAGGCGGCCGGCACCTCGACCTTGCGCACCGTGGCCGGGCGCACCTCGACCGGCTCGACCACGGTCTGCATCACGGGCGCCACCGGCTCGACGCGGGTGGTGGCGTCGGCGCGCAGGCGCTGCTCGGCCACCGGGCGCGTGGGCAGGCGCACCGGCACGTACTGCACGACCTCGGGGCGCACCAGCACGCGCTCGACCTCGGTGCGGTAGCGCGCCGGCACGGCTTCGGTGCGGGTGGTGGCGGGGCTGACCTGCACCGTCTCCTCGACCTCCTTGTAGACGGCCGGCACCACGCGCTGCACGGTGTGCTCGGGCACGTCGACGACGCGCCGCATCTCGGTCCGGTACACCGGCGGCAGCACCTCGACGCGGGTGGACGGCGCCTTGGTCTGCAGTTGTTCGGTGGTGGTCCTGAAGGTGGGCGCCACCGGTTCGTCGCGCGTGCCGGCGGGGCGCAGCACCACGTTCTCGGTCACGGTGCCCAGCTCGGCCGGCACGGCCACCTGGCGGCGCGTTTCGGGCTGCACCAGCACCTGCTCGGTGACGGCGCGCCAGGTGGCGGGCACCACTTCTTCGCGGCGCGTGGCGGGGGCGATCAGCACCTGCTCGCTGCGCGTTTCAAAACGCGCCGGGTGCAGGATGTGGGCAAAGCACTGGTTGGGCGACGGCTGCGGCGCCACCACCTGCACGGCCACGCTGGGCGCGGGCGGCACGGGGCGCGGCAGATGGCCTGAAAAGCCGTTGTCGCAGTGCGCCATGGTCACGCGCAGCGGCTGGCCGGCGGCGTCGCTGTACAGGTTGAGCCGCATGTCGGGGCTGAACGGCACCCACTTGCCGACCAGCTCGGGCGTGATGTCGGGGCGGCCCTTGACGTGGCGGATGCCTAAGTCGCACGCGCCGCGCGCGTAGTCGGCGGCGCTGTAGCGCAGGCCCGCCGCCTGCGCCGTGGCGCTGGCCAGTTCACGCAGGGCGATGGTGCGCACCGCGGCTTCGCCCTTCTGGCGCGCCGGCGGCCGCGTGGTGACCGGCTGGTAAAAGCGCGCGCTGCCGGCCTGCACCGCCGCATCGCATTCGGCCGCGCTGTCGTAGCCGACGTTGCCGTGCGCGTCGGTCACCATGCCCGCGTGTGCGGCGCCGGCCAGCAGCAGGCCGCCGCCCAGCAATGCGCCGCGGCGCAGGGGACGCGCGCGGTCTGGAGGGGTCGAAGACTTTTTCATGGCAGCAATTTCCTCGCGCTTCGGGCGCCGGCCAGCCGCAAGCGTGCGGCCCATGTACAAATGGTAACCGCTGGTGACTGGCTCCCGTGCGCGGCGCACTCCAGCGGCGGCGTGCAGGAGCGCCAAGCGCCGCCTGCAAACCCGAAAACTACACTATTGATAGCATCCTGCGCTGGGTAGGCCTGCGCTCAGAGCCTAAAAGACGCTTATCTCGCCTGGTGCCCCAGCACATCGATGCGCGCCGGCGGCAGGTTGGCCAGCACGCGTTCGCGCGCCTGGCCGACCAGCCCAGCCGCCTGCCACAGCGACGGCCCGCGCATGGCGTAGGTGAATTGCAGCAGGCGGCCACCGGGCGCCAGCACCTGCGCGCCGGCGTGCAGGATGCGCTGGCGCACCGGCAGCGGGATCGACAGCAGCGGCAGGCCCGACACGATGCAGCGCACCGCCAGCGGCGCACCGCCCTCGCCGCGCGGCCAGGCGGGCGATTCGGCCAGGCGCGGCAGCTCGGCAGCGTCGCCATGCACCACATGCACCAGCGGAAAGCGGCGCGCCAGGTGCGCGGCCAGCGCGGCCGACTGCTCGACCACCACCAGCCGCTGCGGCGCCACGCCGCGCGCCAGCAGCGCGGCGGTGATGACGCCGGTGCCACCGCCCAGTTCCACCACCAGCCCCGGCGCAGCCGGATCGACCCACGACGCCATGCGCTGCGCCAGCCGGGGCGAACTGGCGCACAGCGCGCCCATGGCCGCCGGCTGGGCCACCAGCTCGCGCAAAAACAGCGATTGCGGCGACCGCGCCACCGCCAGGTCCATGGCGCGGCGCACGCGGTCGACGCTGGCCCGGGCGGCCCGTACGGCCAGCGCGGGACCGGCGTTGGCGCCGCCGCCCTGGCGCGCCAGCCGCGCGGCCAGCGTGCGCAGGCCGGGCGGGCGCGTGGCTCGTGGATTCTTCAGGCGCATGGTGGGCGGTGGCGGGCGGAAAAAGCCGGCAGCTTAACGGCTGGAAATCCAGCGGCCTGAAAAACCCATATCCGTCATCCCCGCGCAGGCGGGGTTCCAGAGACGGCCGCTGCCGGTGCCAGCGCGGATTCCCGCCCGCGCGGGAATGACGAGGACACGGGGCGGCTTCAAGGGCAAGGCTTTCGGATCCATGACGCGGACGGCGCTTGTTCAGGCGCCGCCCAGGGCGCGCAGCCGCTCAATCAGGCCGTTCAATTCGTCCAGCGAGCCGAACTGGATCGCCACCTCGCCGGTCTGTTCCATGCGCCCGGCGCGCTTGGCGCGCTTTTTCACGCGCACCTCGACCTGCGCGGTCAGCAGGTCGGACAGCTCTTCTTCGACACGGCGCACGTCGCCCGGCTTGTCGGCCCCGCCCTGCGCCGGCTTGCGCGGCGCCGTCAGGTTGAATTCGGCGCCCAGGCGCTTGACCAGCGCCTCGGCCTCGCGCACCGACATCTTGCGTGACGTGACCTGGTTGGCGGCGGTGATCTGGGCCGCGCCCTCCAGCCCCAGCAGGGCGCGCGCGTGACCCATGTCGATGTCGCCGGCCATCAGCATGGTCTGCACCGGCTCGGTGAGCTGCAGCAGGCGCAGCAGGTTGCTGGCGGCGCTGCGGCTGCGGCCCACGGCCTGCGCGGCCTGCTCGTGCGTCAGGCCGAATTCGCCGATCAGGCGCTGGATGCCCTGCGCCTCTTCCAGCGGGTTCAGGTCTTCGCGCTGGATGTTCTCGATCAGCGCCATGGCGGCGGCGGCCTCGTCGGGCACGTCGCGCAGCAGCACCGGCACTTCGGTCAGACCGGCCAGGCGCGCCGCGCGAAAGCGGCGCTCGCCGGCGATGATTTCGTACGATGCTGCACTATTGATAGCAATATCTGCGCTACCAGCAAGCGCTGGTGCCGATTTTGATGCCAAACGCCGAACCAGGATCGGCTGCATGATGCCCTGCGACTTGATGCTTTCGGCCAGCTCGTACAGCGCGCCTTCGTCCATGCGCGTGCGGGGCTGGTACTGGCCGGGCCGCAGGTCGGCCAGCGACATCATCATGGGCGTGCCCGCCGGCGTGGCGGCTTGCGCGTCGTCCGCCGCGCCGGGCGACAGGCTGGGGCCGAGCAGCGCGTCAAGGCCGCGCCCCAGGCCCTTGGGTTTCTTGGTGACCATGGCGGATTATTGCCTGCCCGCCATGCCCTGCGGCGTCAGCCGGCCTGCCAGCGCCGCGATCAGCGCGTCGGTGGGCCAGGTCTGCACGCGCGGGCCGAAGCTGGCGATATTCGTCAGCGTGGCGTTGTGGTGCGCGATGACCTGCTGCGGCGACAGCACGGCGTTGCCGGCCGAGGTGTGCGCGTCTTGCGCCAGCAGCACCGGCCAGCCCAGCGCCAGCGCGCGCCGGCAGGTGGTGTCGACACAGAATTCGGTGTGCATGCCGCACACGATCAGCGTGTCGGCGCCGTGCTGCTGCAACCGCTCCGCGAGCCCGGTGCGGTGAAAGGCGTCGGGCGTGGTCTTGCGCAGACGCCCGTCGGCGGGCTGCGCGTGCAGCCCGTCGGCCAGTTGCCAGCCGCGCGTGTCGTGGCGCAGCGTGCCGTCGTCCTCGTGCTGCACCCAGATGACCGGCGCGCCCGCCGCCCGGGCGGCCACCGCCAGCGCGTTGATGCGGTCAATGACGGCCGGGGCATCGAAGGCTGCGCCCGGGCCTTCGCACAGAGCCTGTTGCACGTCGATGATGAGCAAAGCGGGTTTCATGGCGGTCCTTGAATCGGCGATGCCGAACCATAGCGCGCCAGGCGCTCATCGAGTGTGCCGGTGTGCAACTCGAACAGGTGGTTGTCGAAGTCGTGAAAGTACAGCGACTGCCCTTCGCCGGCCACGCGCGGGCGCGGCGGGCGGATCTCGGCCCCGATGCCGCGCAGCCGCGCCTCGTACTGCGGCAGTTCGGCCTCGGTGACCGCGAAGGCGACGTGGCGGTAGCTGCGCTCGGCCGGCGGCTCGCCTTGCATGGCGACCAGCCACAGGCCGTTCAGGTCGAAGAATTTCTCGCGCGAGAGTGAAAAGTTGCGGACGGCGCTGTCATACACCTCGCGCGCGCCCAGGCCGTCGCAGAAGAAGCGCGCGGCGCGGTCCAGGTCGCGCACGATGAAGGTCAGGTGGCTGAGCGCGCGGATGCTCATGGCGCCCGCGCCTGCAGCGAGCGCAGCAGGTCATGCCCTTCGTCCCAGTCGCCCAGGCCGGATTCGGCGTTGATGTGGCCGCGCGCGCCCAGGCTGACGAAGTCGCTGCCCCAGTCGGCCGCCAGGCGGCTGGCCGATTCGAGGCTGCCGAAGGGGTCGTCACTGCTGGCCACGACGATGCTGCGAAACGGCAGGCGCTGGCGCGCGGGCGGCGCCCAGCCGGGAATCTGCTGGCGGTTGTCGTCGCGCTCGATGTCGGGCGGCGCCACCAGCAGCGCGCCGGCCACGCGCCCGGCGTGGCGCGAATGCGCGGCCCACCACGCGGTCAAAATGCAGCCCAGGCTGTGCGCGGCCAGCAGCACCGGGCCGTCCTGCGCCAGCACCACCTCTTCGAGCCGCGCCGTCCAGTCGCCGCGCAGCGGGCGCATCCAGTCGTGCTGCTGCACGCGCGCGTAGCCGTAAAGCTGCTCCCAGCGGCTTTGCCAATGCGCGGGGCCGCTGTTCTGCCAGCCGGGCAGGATCAGCACGTGCGGGGCAAGGTTCGTCATGCCTGTGATTCCGGCTTCAGCGCCGGGGCGTCGGCGCGCGGCAGATGCAGCCAGCGGCGCCAGGCCCCGCGCTCCAGCGCCGACCACAGCACCGCGGCCGCGCCCAGGCTGGCCAGCCAGGCGGTGAACAGGCCCAGCACGGCCAGCCCGGGGCCGTCGGGCAGCCAGCGCTCGAAGGCCGCGTTGACCAGCAGGCTGATGGGGTAGTGCACCAGAAACAGCGCGTACGACGCGCTGGCCAGCCACGCCACCGCGCGCGCCAGGCGCACGCGGGCCAGCCAGGCGTGGCTCGGCTGCCACAGCAGCACCAGGGCCACCACCAACGCCAGCGCCAGCCGGTCGCGCCATTGCAGCCACAGGCCGGCGGCGCCCAGCGCGACGATCAGCGCGCACCAGCCCGCGCGCTGGCTACCGGCCGCGCCCCAGGCGGCCAGCACGCCCAGTGCGTAGGCGCCGATGAAATAGGTGGCCCACACGTCACCGCCCGGCTGGCGGTTGAACAGCGTCAGCGACGCCAGCGCCAGCCCCGCCAGCAGCCCGACGCTGACCGCGGTGCGCCAGTGCGTGGCCGGCGCCACCGGCAGCGCGCGGGGCCGCGTGCGCAGGCGGCCGCGTCCGGCGGGCAGCGGCGTGGCGGGCGTGCGCCACAGCGCGGCGGCGCCGGCCAGCGCCGCCAGCAGCGCAAACAGCTGAAAGTCGATGGCCACGTACCAGACGCCGGCGCTCAGCGCGGGCTGCTCGGCCACGTCCTGCAGCAAGGCCAAATGGGCCAGCAGCTGCGCCAGCGTCGGGGCGGCGGGCGTGTCGGGGTCGCTCATCCAGCGGCGCGCCAGCGCGGCGCACGCCACCGCCAGGCCCAACGCGGCCAGATACATCGGCATCAGGCGCTGCCAGCGCTGGCCGATGCGGCGCGGCCAGTCGGCCAGCGTCGCGCGCGGCTGGCCGGGTTGCGGCCACAGGCTGAGCGCCGCCAGGTAGCCGGCCATGACCAGAAACACCTGCACCGCCAGCAGCGCGCGCTGGTCCAGCCAGTCGACGGTGCGCGGCAGCGCCGCCCGCGCACGCGCCGCCAGCGGCCCGTAGTGCGCCAGGTGGTGCCAGACGATGAGCTGCGAAGCCAGCGCCTTGCCCCAGTCGATCCAAGGCTCGGCGCGGCTGGGGTCTGCAGGCAGGTTGCTCATATTTTTATAGCTGTCAGCGCTTTGGCAGCAAGGGCAAGGCCGGCTTCTGACCGATAATCTCAGTCGCGCAGGCCGCGCGCCACCATTTCCTCGGCGAAGGCCAAAAAGGCCTTGCTGCCCTTGGCGGACGGGTCGAACACCACCCCCGGCAAGCCGTAGCTGGGCGCCTCGGCCAGCCGCACGTTGCGCGGGATGAGGGTGTCGAACACCTTGTCGCCGTAGTGCGCCTTGAGCTGGTCGCTGACCTGCTGCTGCAGCGTGATGCGCGGGTCGAACATCACGCGCAGCAGGCCGATCAGGCGCAGGTCGCGGTTGAGGTGCGCGTGCACCTGCTTGATGGTGTTGGCCAGGTCGGCCAGCCCTTCGAGCGCGAAGTATTCGCACTGCATCGGCACGATCACGCCCTGCGCGGCGCACAGGCCGTTGAGCGTCAGCATGCTCAAGGACGGCGGGCAGTCGATCAGCACGAAGTCGTAGTCTGCCTGCACCGGGGCCAGCGCGTCCTTCAGGCGGCGCTCGCGGCGTTCTTCGCCCACCAGCTCAACCTCGGCGCCGGCCAGGTCACGGTTGGCGCCCAGCACCGCGTACGGCGCACCGGCTTCCTTCAGCTTGTCGGGCACGGTGGCGGCTTCGGCGATGCTGGCCGATTCGAGCAGCACGTCGTACACGCTGAGTTCCATGGCGCGCTTGTCCACGCCCGAACCCATGGTGGCGTTGCCCTGCGGGTCCAGGTCGACCATCAGCACGCGCTGGCCGATCTTGGCCAGGCCGGCCGCCAGGTTGACGGTGGTGGTCGTCTTGCCGACGCCGCCCTTCTGGTTGGCAATGCAATAAATTTGGGCCATAGCGCGTAAGTGAGTGCTGACGTGAATAGGATTACTTGCTGATCGCCAGCTTGACGCCGAAGCCCAGCAGGCACGCGCCCGCCAGCTTGCTGAGCATGCCGGACATGCGCGGGCTGGCGCGCACGCGTTCGGCCAGGTAATGCGCCAGCAGCGTGGCGACCAGGCCGTAGAGGAAAGTCAGCACGGCGATGGTCACCGCCATGGCGGCAAAGGTCGCCAGGCCGGGTTGCTGCTGCGGGTCGATGAACAGCGGAAAGAAGGCCATGTAGAACACGATGGCCTTGGGATTGAGCAGGGTGATGAAGAACGACTGCTTGAAGAAGTGCCCGGGCTTGAGCTGCAGCACCGCGCCCTGCCCTGGCTTGGCCAGCAGCATGCGCACGCCCAGGTAAGCCAGGTACGCCGCGCCCAGCCATTGCACGGCCGCGAAGGCGGCCGGGTACGCCTTGAGCAGCGCCGCCACCCCCGCCACCGCGCACCACAGCAAAATCTGGTCGCCCGCGATGATGCCGAAGGTGGACGCCAGCCCGCCGCGCACGCGCCCCTGCGCCGTGCTGGAAATGATGGCCAAATTGCCCGGCCCCGGAATGGCCAGGAACAGGACGATGGCAGCGACGAAGGCGGGATAGTCGGTGATGGCGGGCATGGTTCAGCCGTGTTCAAGTGGAGGGCGCGCGGCGCACGGCGAACGACCCGAGGTAGCCGCAGGCGGCTCCGACGATTGTAAGAAGCAAGCCCAGCGGCCACTGCGCACCCAGGCGCTCTGCACCCGATAAAAGCCCGAAAAGCGACACCAGCATCAAGCAAATCAGCCCGCTGACGCCGGCAGCGATAAACCGCAACCCCGCGCCCGGCCGCAAGGGCAGAAAGCTGAGCGCCGGAAGCATCAGCGTGAGCGCCGCCGCCACCCCCACCAGCGTGCCCAAGGTCAGCATCGCCAGCGTCAGCGCCACCATCGATGCGGGCCAGACACCGGACTCCATCCGCACGAACACGGGCCACAGCAGAGCGAGCACCGGACCAGCCCAGAGGCCGCTGCGCAGGGCCACGCGGAAGGCAGGCGACTGAAAGAAGCGCTCGTTGGCCATGTCAGTGGGGGGCGCGCACGCGCATCCAGATCAGGCAGCGATCGGCATCCAGTTCGGGCACGGTGAGTTGTTCCACGTGAAACACATCGATGGCGGGCGGCAGCGCGGCCACTTCGTCTGCGGGATGCTTGCCCTTCATCGCCGCCCAGACACCGCCGTCGGCCAGCGCACCTTGCGACCATGCGGTGAAGTCGCCCAAGGTGGCGAAGGCGCGCGAGGCGATGACGTCGAACTGCTCAACCACCGCCTCCACCCGCCCATGGCGCCCATGAAGATTTGAGAGCCCCAGCGAACCCGCTGCCTGCTGGATGAACGCGGCTTTCTTGGCGACCGCATCGACGCACGTCACCTCAATTTCCGGGCAACAGATGGCGATGACGACACCGGGCAAACCACCGCCCGAACCGACGTCGAGCAGGCGGGTCGCCCTGCCTTGGGTGTGGCGGCGCAGCGGCGCGATCACGGCGAGGCTGTCGAGCAGATGGTGCGTCAGCATCTCGGCCGGATCGCGCACCGCCGTCAGGTTGTACACCTTGTTCCACTTGCCGAGCAGGTCAAGATAGCCCAGCAACTGCTCGACTTGCGCATCGACGAGCGACAGGCCGAGCACCTGCGCACCTGCGACCAGGCGGTCGCGCAAGGGGTGCGCGGTCATGCCGGCTCAGCCTGCGGTGCAGAGGCAAATCCCTTGAAGCCGCCCTTCTTCAGATGGATCAGCAACAGCGAGATGGCCGCCGGCGTCACCCCACTGATGCGGCCGGCCTGGCCGAGCGTGTCGGGTCGGTGCTTTTGCAGCTTTTGCCGCACCTCGATGGACAGGGCCGGGATTTGCAGGTAATCCAGTTCCGGCGGCAGGCGCAGGCTCTCGTAATAGGTGGCGCGCTGTACTTCGTCGCGCTGACGGTCGATGTAGCCGGAGTATTTGGCGGCGATTTCGACCTGCTCGATCACGGCGCCGCTCAGATCACCCAGTGTTTCACGTGAAACATCGGTGCTGGCATGGCTGCCATCCGCCAGGCTCATCAGCGTGTCGTAGCTCACTTCCGGCCGGCGCAGCAGGTCAAACAGGTTGTGCTCGTGCTCGATGGCCTTGCCCAGTACACGCTCGGATTCGGCCGCCGGCAGGTTGCGTGGATTCACCCAAGTCGATTTCAGCCGCTCTGTTTCACGTGAAACAGCGTCACGCTTGCGGCTAAAGGCGTCCCAACGCGCGTCGTCCACCAAGCCCAGCGCCCTGCCCGTTTCGGTCAGGCGCATGTCGGCGTTGTCTTCGCGCAATTGCAGGCGGTATTCGGCGCGGCTGGTGAACATGCGATAGGGCTCGGTCACACCCTTGGTGATGAGGTCGTCCACCAGCACGCCCAGGTAGGCTTCGTCGCGGCGCGGCAGCCACGATCCGCCGAAGTCGTCGGCGCGGCCATCGAGTTGACGGCACTGCAGCGCCGCGTTGATGCCGGCGAACAGGCCTTGTGCGGCGGCTTCTTCGTAGCCCGTGGTGCCGTTGATCTGGCCGGCAAAGAACAGGCCCTTCACGTCGCGCGTCTCAAAGCTGCTCTTCAAGGCGCGGGGGTCAAAGTAGTCGTATTCGATGGCATAGCCGGGCCGCAGGATGTGGGCGTTTTCCAGCCCTTTCATGCTCCGCACCAGCGCCAGTTGGATGTCAAACGGCAGGCTGGTCGAGATGCCGTTGGGATACACCTCGTGCGTATCCAGTCCCTCAGGCTCCAGGAAGATCTGGTGGCTCTCCTTGTCCGCAAAGCGGTTGATCTTGTCTTCCACGCTGGGGCAATAGCGCGGCCCCACGCCTTCGATCTTGCCGGTGAACATGGGGCTGCGGTCGAAGCCCGAGCGGATGATCTCGTGCGTGCGCGCGTTGGTGTGCGTGACCCAGCACGGCACCTGGCGCGGGTGCATGCTGGCGCGGCCCATGAAGCTGAACACGGGCATGTGCGGGTTCTGCCCGCCGGGCATGCCGTCGCCGGGTTGCTCTTCGCAGGCAGCAAAGTCGATGCTGCGGCCGTCGATGCGCGGCGGCGTGCCGGTCTTCAGGCGCCCTTGCGGCAGTTTGAGTTCCTTCAATCGCGCCGAGAGCGACACCGCCGGCGGATCGCCCGCCCGGCCCGCCTGATAGTTGTCCAGGCCCACGTGGATGCGCCCGTCCAGGAAGGTGCCCGCCGTCAGCACCACGGTGCGGCCACGGAACGCGATGCCCACCTGCGTGACGGCGCCCACCACGCGGTCGCCCTCGATCATCAGGTCGTCCACCGCCTGCTGAAACAGCCACAGGTTGGGCTGGTTTTCCAGCCGGCGCCGGATGGCGGCCTTGTACAGCACCCGGTCCGCCTGCGCCCGCGTGGCGCGCACGGCCGGGCCTTTGCTGCTGTTGAGGATGCGGAATTGGATGCCGCCCTCGTCCGCGGCAAGTGCCATGGCACCGCCCAGCGCGTCCACCTCTTTCACCAGGTGGCCCTTGCCGATGCCGCCGATGCTGGGGTTGCAGCTCATGGCGCCCAGCGTCTCGATGTTGTGCGTGAGCAGCAGCGTGGCCGCGCCCATGCGCGCGGCCGCCAGCGCGGCCTCGGTGCCGGCGTGGCCGCCGCCGACGACGATGACGTCGAAGGTTTGGGGATAGGTCATGCTCATGCGCTGACGACCTCCACGGCAAGCCCGGCTTGCTCGGCCGCGCGGGCCTGCTGGCGGTCGGCGGTGACGAACACGTCCACGCCCGCCGCCTGCGCCGTGCCGATGTGCAGCGCGTCCATGGCGCGCAGGCGCGTGCGCTGCATGGCGGCAATGGCCAGTGTCTCCACCTCTGGCGACACCGGCTGCACCGAGAATTCGGCAAAGTCGACCGCCACCTCACGCATGCCATGGGCATATTGCTCGGTTGCCAGAATCTGGTCATGCACGTCGCGCAAGAAAGCCGAGGCGATTTCCATCTTGCAGTGCGCTGCCAGCACCACTTCGTCGGCCTGCGCCAGCCAGGCATCGACCGATTCGCAGCCCGACTCGCGCTTGTAGCGCTTCGCCAGCGCGGAAGTGTCCAGAAGAATCTTCATGGCTTAGTACCGCGCCTGCTCGCGCTCTTCGATGATGAGTTGCGCCATGGTCTTGCCGTCTGGCCGCGTATAGACCAGCGGGTTTTCGATGGGCTTCTTCCAGCGCGGTACCTTGGGCGCGGCGTCGGTCTGCGGCGCCACCAGCTCCGCCACCGGCTTGCCGTGCCGCAGGATGCGCACGGTTTCGCCCTTCTGCACGCGGTCCACCATTTCGGCGGCGCGGGCGCGGAATTCGGTCACGGACACGATCTGCATTTGTACAAACTCCAGAATTTTGTACATTTTAGCCGATTCGGTCCGCGCGTGCTGGCGCAGGTTGCAAGTCTTTCGAATGCTGGCACCATGGGCACACAACACCAAGGAGACAAACATGGCCACCCGAGCCCCCGCGGCGCCCGCCGCCGCGCCCAGCCACGCCCTGCCCTCGTACCTGGACCCCAACCACCTCGGCCCGTGGGGCACCTATCTCCAGCAGATCGACCGGGTCACGCCCTACCTAGGCCCGCTGGCGCGCTGGGTCGAAACGCTCAAGCGCCCCAAGCGCTCGTTGATCGTGGATGTGCCGATCGAGCTGGACAACGGCACCATCGCCCACTTCGAGGGCTACCGCGTGCAGCACAACACGAGTCGCGGCCCCGGCAAGGGCGGCGTGCGCTTTCACCAGGCGGTGACGCTGTCGGAGGTGATGGCGCTGGCCGCGTGGATGTCGATCAAGAACGCCGCCGTCAACGTGCCCTACGGCGGCGCCAAAGGCGGCATCCGCGTGGACCCGCGCACGCTTTCGACGGCTGAACTGGAGCGCATGACGCGCCGCTACACCAGCGAGATCGGCATCATCATCGGGCCCACCAAGGACATCCCCGCGCCCGACGTCAACACCAACGAAAAGGTGATGGCCTGGATGATGGACACCTACTCGATGAACGAAGGTGCCACGGCGACTGGCGTGGTCACCGGCAAGCCCATCACGCTGGGCGGCTCATTGGGCCGGCGCGAGGCCACCGGGCGCGGCGTGTTCACCGTGGGTTGCGAGGCCGCCAAGCACATCGGCCTGCCCATTGAGGGCGCCCGCGTGGCGGTGCAGGGCTTTGGCAACGTGGGCGGCATCGCCGGCAAGCTGTTTGCCGAGGCCGGCGCGCTCGTCGTCGCGGTGCAGGACCACACCGGGGGCGTGGCCAACGACAAGGGCCTGAACGTGCCCAAGCTGCTGGACCACGTGGCCAAGACGGGCGGCGTGGCCGGCTTCAAAGGCGCTGAGGCATTGAAGGACGGCGAGTTCTGGTCCACCCAATGCGACATCCTGATCCCCGCAGCGCTCGAGGGTCAGATCACCAAGGCCAACGCCGGCAAGATCAAGGCGAAGATGGTGATCGAAGGCGCCAACGGCCCCACCACGCCCGAGGCCGACGACATCCTGCAAGAGCGCGGCGTGCTGGTGGTGCCCGACGTCATCGCCAACGCCGGCGGCGTGACGGTGAGCTACTTTGAATGGGTGCAGGATTTCAGCAGCTTCTTCTGGAGCGAGGACGAGATCAACCAGCGCCTCATCCGCATCATGAAAGAAGCCTTCGACGGAGTATGGCAGACCGCGCAGCAGCATAAAGTGAGCCTGCGCACAGCCACTTTCATCGTGGCCTGCACGCGCATCCTGACGGCGCGCGACTTGCGGGGCCTGTACCCCTGATGCCGCGTCAACACGGAAAAAGGCCGCTGTCCGAACCGGACGCGGCCTTTAACTTCCGTCATTCCCGCGCAGGCGGGAATCCATCGTTCAACGGGCAACCGTCCGTTGTCACGTGAATCGATTCCCGCCTGCGCGGGACTGACGGTAGGTCAGGTCATTGAGCGAACCGCCCAAAGGCCCTTCATACGCTTACTTGACCGCCCGGCTCACCGCCTTGCCGCCCAGCAGCGCCAGCACCAGCATCACGCCGGCGATGACCAGGAACAGTACGAACAGAATCTTGGCGATGCCCGCCGCGCCCGCGGCCACGCCGCCAAAGCCCAGGAAGCCCGAGATCAACGCGATCACGGCAAAAATAATGGCCCACTTCAGCATGATGAAACTCCTCGAAAAGTTGAAAAAATGGATCGGGGCGCCTGCCGCCCGTACCGCCTTCATCGGAAGACCGGGCGGGCGTCCCACGCACCATGCAATGATCGTCGTCGCCCCGCGCCGCGCGTGTCCGCCCCACGCACCGCGCCCGCGTAGGAAAGGGGAAGCGCCCCACGCCGGAACACGTGCCGATTGCTATTTATTTCATAGCTGTCTATGTAATATGGGCAAGCGCCAGAGCCTGATTTGATTCAAGAGCCCGCCCCGCCCGCCTGCCGTCCCGGCTGCGCCGCCTGCTGCATCGCGCCGTCCATCAGTTCGCCCATTCCCGGCATGCCGCAGGGCAAGCCGGCGGGCGTGCCCTGCGTGCAGCTGGACGAAGCCCTGCGCTGCCGCCTGTTCGGCCAGACCACGCGCCCCGCCGTCTGCGGGCAATTGCAGCCCTCGGCCGACATGTGCGGCCCCACCGACGACGGCGGCGCCCATGCGCGCCTGTTCCTCACGCGACTCGAAGTCGCCACCGCCCCGCGTAAGCTGCCGACACCCATCTGAAGCAGGAGGCCCCATGCAGATCCCGTCCATGAAAGCCCTCGTCACGCCCGAAGAATGGCAGCTGCGCCGCGACCTGGCCGCCTGCTACCGCCTGGTGGCGCTGTACGGCATGAGCGACCTCGTCTTCACCCACATCAGCGCCAAGCTGCCCGCCAGCGTCACCGGCGGAGAGGAGCACTTCCTCATCAACCCCTACGGCCTGCTGTTCGACGAAATCACCGCCTCCAGCCTGGTCAAGGTCGACATGGCGTGCAACACGCTGCACGACACGCCCTTCCCCGTCAACCCCGCCGGCTTCAACATCCACAGCGCCGTGCACGCCGCGCGGCCCGACGTCACCTGCGTGCTGCACACCCACACCCGCGCCGGCGTCGCCGTCAGCGCCCAAAAGGCCGGCGTGCTGCCCATCAGCCAGCAAAGCACCTTCGTGCTGGCCTCGCTGGCCTACCACGACTACGAAGGCGTCGCCTTCCGCCCCGACGAAGGCCCACGCCTGCAGGCCGACCTGGGGCAGGCCAACTTCCTCATGCTGCGCAACCACGGCCTGCTGACCTGCGGCGCCACCATCGCCGACGCCTTCCTGGCCATGTACACGTTTGAGAGCGCCTGCCGCATCCAGGTCGACGCGCTGGCCGGCCAGCAGGGCATGGACTCGCTCGCCCCCGTCAACCCCGCCATCCTGCACGGCGTCGCCGAAGCCATGCGCGTGCAGACCGGCGGCCTGGGCGGCGCCTTCGTCTGGCCGACGATGCTGCGGCGGCTGGACAGGCTGGATGCGTCGTATCAGGATTGAGCCGCCAGCGCGCAACGTCGGAGTTTGCTACGCTGCGGGACGCGCACCCTCGCGCCTTGGCCGAAGCTACTTTTTTCATAGCTGCATGCGCTTGACAATCGAGCGCCAGCGGCCAATTTGATTACTCTTTCTGTCACGAAAGCCTCCCCATGAAGCTCTACTACTCCCCCGGCGCCTGCTCGCTGTCGCCGCACATCGCGCTGCACGAATCCGGCCTGGCGCACGAAGCCATTGCGGCGCCGACCAAGACGCACCAGCTGCCCGACGGCTCGGACTACTACCAGGTCAACCCGCTGGGCTACGTGCCCTATCTGGTGCTGGACGACGGCACGGCGCTGCGCGAAGGCCCGGCCATCGTGCAGTACATCGCAGACCAGGTGCCCGACAAGAAGCTGGCCCCGCCCAACGGCACCATGGCGCGCTATCAGCTGCAGAGCTGGCTGAACTTCGTCGGCACCGAATTGCACAAGGGCTTTTCGCCGCTGTTCAACCCCGCCATGCCCGACGAAGCCAAGGCGCTCAGCAAGGAACGCCTGCTGGGCCGCCTGAAGTGGCTGGAAGGCGAGCTGGCCGGCAAGACCTACCTGATGGGCGACGACTTCACGGTGGCCGACGGCTACCTGTTCGTCGTCACCAACTGGGCCAAGCCGATGGGCATCGACCTGTCGCCCTACCCCAACCTGGTGGCCTACCGCGGACGCGTGGCGGCCCGCCCGGCGGTGCAGGCGGCGATGAAGCACGAGGGCCTGCTGTAAGCCGGGCCATGGCCGCGCTGAAGGCGGTGGCGCCGGCACCCGCGCTGGGTCGGTTCAGTCTGCTGGGCTTGCTGGCCAGCAAAAGCCGGTGCACCGCGCCGCCGGCGCGGCTGATCTACCGCGGGCCGCCCGCCAGCGGCCGCTGCCGCCACGCCAGCAGCGCGCCCAGCCACAGCGCCGCCGCCGAATACACCAGGCCGCGCGCCAACCCACCCGGCCCGTCGGCGATCCAGCCGACCACCGTGGGGCCGACGATCTGCCCGGCCGCGAACACGATGGTGAACGCGCTGATGCCCGCCGCCCACTGCAGCGCCGGCAGGTTGTGCCGCACGAAGGC
Source organism: Pseudomonadota bacterium (assembly GCA_029780695.1). Taxonomy (GTDB): domain Bacteria; phylum Pseudomonadota; class Gammaproteobacteria; order Burkholderiales; family Burkholderiaceae_C; genus Ottowia. The sequence continues at coordinate 80,008 of JAKOYD010000107.1, read as the reverse complement.
GGTGGTTGACGCCACCACCGACAGGAACACCGCGCCAAACAACAGGCCCGACGCCAGCACCACCGGCCACGCGCCCGTCAGCGCCGGCAGCACGGTGGCCACGCCCAGCAGGGCGTTCAGCAGCGCCAGCGCACCGCCACCGCGCGCGCGCTGCAGCAGCCCGGCCCAGATGCGCGCCGACGCCACCACCGCCAGCCCCAACAAGGCATAAAAGGCGGTGATGGCCCCGCCGCCCACGCCCTGCTCGCGCAGCAGCGCGATGACGAACGTCATGTAGCCGATGTAGCCAACGCCAAACAGCCCATAGCCCGCCAGCGCCAGCGCCATGCCGCGCCAGGGCAGATGGTCAGGCCGGTGTTCAGGCGCTGGCGCTGACTGGCTCTGCGCAGCATGCTCCTGATTTTGCAGTGCGCGCGCTGGCCACGCCAGCCCCGCCGTCGCCACCACGCAGCCCAGCGCCAGCCCCCACCAGGCCCACGCCCAGCCATGCGGCACGCCCTGCGCCGCCGACAGCAGGGCCGGCACCCCCAGCGCCGACAGCACGATGCCCCAGCCGGTGCCGCCGTAGTACAGCCCCAGCAGCAGGCCCGCGTGCGCCGGCGCCAGCGCGCCCAGCCGCGCCGCCATCAGCCCGCCGGCCACGAAGACCCAGGCGCTGGCCACGCCCGCCAGCAGGCGCTGCAGCAGCAGCGGCCCGGCGGCGGTGAAAAACCCCGACGCGGCCATGAACGCGCTGGCCAGCAGCGCGCCGGCCAGCAGCACGCGGGCGACGCCAAAGCGCCGCATCAGGCGCGGCGTGGTCAACGCGCCAAGCAGGTAGCCAGCGGCGTTGGCCGTGTTCATGGCGCCGGCCAGCGTGTAGCGCCAGCCCAGATCGTCCTTCATCACCGGCAGCAGCAGCCCGTAGGCAAAGCGCGTGATGCCCAGCGACACCGCCGCGCCCAGCGACAAGGCCAGCGCCAGCCACAGCAGGCGGCGCAGGGGCGGGGGTTCGGCGTTGGACATGGGCGAATTCGGCAAGGGCATGACCGCGTGGCCGCGGGCAGCGACCGGGCTGCCGCGATGGGTGCAGGCAAGCCCACGCGTTGCCGCAGTTTGGCAGATTGCCGCCGCCTTGGCTGTCCGCCGTGGCACGCCCCGTGCCCGACGCCGCCGCCCACCCTTGGCGCACAATCGGCATCACCGATTTCCGGCTCTCTCATCACCATGCCCAACCTGTTTTCACCCACCCGCGTCGGCGCCATCGACGTCGCCAACCGCGTCGTCATGGCGCCGCTCACCCGCAACCGCGCGCCGGGCTCCGTGCCCACCGCGCTGATGGCCGAGTACTACGCCCAGCGCGCCGACCCCGACACCGGCGCCGGCCTGATCGTCAGCGAAGCCACCGCCATCAGCCCGCAGGCGCAGGGCTACGCCGACGTGCCCGGCCTGTACGGCACCGAGCAGCTCGACGGCTGGAAGAAAGTGACGCAGGCGGTGCACGCGCGCGGCGGCAAGATCGTCTGCCAACTGTGGCACGTCGGCCGCGTGTCGCACCACATCCTGCAGCCCCACAACGCCGATCCGGTGGCGCCTTCGGCCATCCGCGCCAACACCAAGACCTACGTCATCGACAAGGATGGCAGCGGCCACTTCACCCCCACCAGCGAGCCGCGCGCGCTGCACCGGCACGAGATCCCGCTCATCGTGCACGACTACGCCGCCGCCGCGCGCAACGCCGTCAAGTCGGCCGGCTTTGACGGCGTGGAAATCCACGGCGCCAACGGCTACCTGCTCGACCAGTTCCTGAAAACCGGCGCCAACCAACGCACCGACGACTATGGCGGCAGCATCGAAAACCGCGCCCGCCTGACGCTGGAAGTCACCCGCGCCGTGGTCGACGCCATCGGCGCGGACCGCGTGGGCATTCGCCTGTCGCCCGTCACGCCGGCCAACGACATCGTCGACGCCGACCCGCAGCCGCTGTTCGACTACCTGCTGCGCCAACTGGCGCCGCTGGGCCTGGCCTACGTGCACGTCATCGAAGGCGCCACCGGCGGCCCGCGCGAGGTCGAAGGCCGACCGTTCAACTACAAAAAGCTCAAGGCCGCCTACCAAAAGGCCGGCGGGCGCGGCGCCTGGATGGTCAACAACGGCTACGACCCGCGCCTGGCCCAAGACGCCATTGCCAGCGGCCGTGCCGACCTGGTGGCCTTCGGCAAGGCCTTCATCTGCATGCCCGACCTGACCGAGCGCATGCGCCGCGGCGGCCCGTACCAGGGGCTGGACAAGGCCACCATGTACGGCGGCGGCGCCCAGGGCTACACCGACTATCCGGCGCTGGATTGAGACGTTGCCAGCCATGAACGCGAACGACCCCGCGACGGCGCTTCAACTGCCCCAGGCCATGGCCCTGCACCAGCGCGGGCGCCTGGCGGAGGCAAAGCTGATTTACCAGCAGATCCTCGAGCAAGAGCCACAAAATTTTGATGCGCTGTACCTGCTCGGCACCCTGGCGGCGCAATCGGGCGACGCCCAGGGCGCGATTCAATTCATTGACCAGGCCATCGCCATCCAGCCGGCGGTGGCCCCGGCGCACAACAACCGGGGCCTGGCGCTGGCATTGCTGGGGCGGCTGGACGAGGCCCTGGCCAGCTACGACCGCGCGCTGCAGCTCGACCCCCAGTATGCCGAAGCGCACAACAACCGTGGCAACGCGCTATTCAATTCAGAGCGCCCGGCCGAGGCCCTGGCAAGCTACGACCGCGCCTTGGCCGCCAAACCCGATTACGCCGAGGCACACAACAACCGCGGTCAGGCGCTGTCACGGCTCGATCGCCTGAGCGACGCCCTGGCCAGCTACGACCGCGCCCTGGCGCTGGCGCCCGGTTACGCCCTGGCGCACAACAACCGCGGCAACGCGCTGGCCAGCCTGCAGCGCCTGGACGAAGCGCTGGCCAGCTACGACCGCGCCCTATCCATCCATCCGCGCGACGCGCAGACGCACAACAATCGAGGCCACGCGCTGGTCAAACTCAAGCGCATTGACGAAGCGCTGGCCAGCTTCGAACACGCGCTGGCGATCAAGGCGGATTACGCCGAAGCACACAACCATCGAGGCGTTGCGCTGCTGCACCTCAGGCGGCCTGACGAGGCGCTGGCCAGCCACCGCCGCGCCATTGCGCTCAGGCCCGATTACGTCGAGGCGTACCGCAACCAGGCCATCGCGCTGATGCAACTGGGCCGGCACGGCGAAGCCGTCGCGTACTGCGACCGCGCGCTGGACATTCAAGCCGACGTCAAGACCTGGCTCACGCGCGGCAACGCGCTGTCCGCCCTGAAGCGCCAGGACGACGCGCTGCAGAGCTATGCGCGCGCCGTCGAACTCGACCCCCGCCACGAACACCCCGAACTGCGCGCCACCCTGATGCATGCACGGATGCGCGTGTGCGACTGGCGCGATTTCGAGCCCCAGACACAGGCGCTGGGGCTCATGGTGGCCGAAAGCAGCGATGAGTCCACGCCGTTCGCGGTGTTGGCGCTGTTCGACGACCCGCCGCTGCAGCTGACCGTGGCCCGCCACTGCTGCAAACAATGGCCCGCGCCGCCAGCGTCTGTTTCAGCGGCCCCCTCCGGCCATCATCAGAAAATTCGGGTCGGCTATTATTCAGCCGATTTTCATGACCATGCCACCTGCCATTTGATGGCCGGGCTGTTTGAAGCCCACGACAAATCGCGCTTTGAATGGTTTGCGTTTTCGTTCGGCCCTGAAAAACACGATGCCATGCGCCGGCGCGTGGCGGCCGCATTCGACCACTTCCACGACGTGCGCCTGCAAAGCGACGAGCAGGTCGCCCAGCTGTCGCGCCGGCTGGGCATTGACATTGCCGTCGACCTGAAGGGCTTTACCGCGGACGCCCGGCCCGGCATTTTTGCCCACCGCTGCGCCCCCGTACAGGTCAATTACCTGGGTTATCCAGGCAGCATGGGGGCCGACTTCATCGACTATCTGCTGGCCGACCGGGTGGTGATTGCGCCGCAGCAACGCGCGCATTACAGCGAAAAGATCATTTACCTGCCCCACAGCTACCAGGTCAATGACGACCGGCGTGAAATATCCCGCCGACAATTTACCCGCCACGAACTGGGGCTGCCGCCCACGGGTTTTGTATTTTGCTGCTTCAATAACAATTACAAGATTTTGCCGCAGGTTTTTGGCGTGTGGATGGACCTGCTCCACGCCGTCCCAGGCAGCGTGCTGTGGCTGCTGGAAGACAGCCCCACGGCAGCGAAAAACCTTCGCGCACAGGCCCAGCAGCGGGGCGTGAACGCGGATCGGCTGGTGTTTGCCCCGCGCATCCCCTTGCCGGACCACCTGGCGCGCCACCGGCTGGCGGACCTGTTTCTGGACACCGCGCCCTACAACGCGCACACCACCGCCAGCGATGCGCTTTGGGCGGGGCTGCCCGTGCTCACCTGCGCCGGCCAGTCGTTTGCCGCGCGCGTGGCCGCCAGCCTGCTGACCGCGCTGGATCTGCCCGAACTGATCACCGATTCGTGGCCCGCGTACCGCGACCTGGCGATCATGCTTGCCGGCCACCCTGATCGGCTCGCCGGCCTGCGGCGCAAGCTCGAAGAGCATCGGCGCACCCGCCCGCTCTTTGACACGCGCCAGTTCGCTCGCGACCTCGAATCGGCCTACCAGTCCATGCACGAACGCCGTCAGAAGGGTCTGCCGCCCGCCGATGCAGCGGTGAACGCTTCTGACACCCTTCAGCCCCATGCGGGCGCCCATCCCACTGCCTGAAAGGCATTCATGCGCTCGCTCTTCGCCTTGGCCGCCGCGGTCCTGCTCGCGGCCTGTCACACCCCGCCCCCGCCGGCCAAAGCGGACGCACCCGTCGGCGAAATCAAGGGCACGGCCTGGGCGCACACGCCGCAGTCGCTGGCCGCCAGCGTGCAGAACGCCGCCGTGGTGCTGCCCGCGCAGGCCACGGGCGGCACGGTTTACTCCGGAAAGTGGAGCACCATTCCCGCGTCCACCAAGGGCCAGGTGCCTGTGGTGCTGTTTTTGCACGGCTCGTCGGGCCTGGGCTTGAAGGCGATTGGCGAATGGCAGCAGTGGCTGGCCGCGCAGGGCATCGCCAGCGTGGCGCCCGACTCGTTTGCGCTGCCCGACCACGTGACCTACAAGTCGCCCATCGACAAGGCCAGCTACGAGCGCATCCACGCCCTGCGTGCCAGCGAAATCGCGCCGGCGCTGGCGGCGATCCAGGCCGCGCCGTGGGCCGACCGCACGCGCCTGGTGCTGGCCGGCACCAGCGAAGGCGCGGTGCCGGTGGCGCGCTACGCCGGCAAGGAATTCGCCGCGCGCCTGCTGTTTGCCTGGAGCTGCGAGCCCAACTACTTCGTCACCGAGCCGCGCAACGCCTTCGAGGCCGACAAGCCGGTGCTCAACGTCATCAGCAGCGTCGACCCGTTCTTCTCGCCCACCAACACCTGGCTGGGCAACGCGTCCGCCAGAGGCTCGTGCGCCGATGCGCTGAAGGACCACAAGAACGCCGTCATCGCCCTCATTCCCGGTGCGCCACACACGCTGCTGACGCTGCCGCCGGTGCAGGCGGTGACGGGGGGCTTTCTGCGCAGCGTGCTGGCGCGCTGAGGCGTCAGCGCAGCGCCTTCGCGTGGTGCGCGAAGTGGTCGGCCATGAAGCTGGCAATGAAGTAGTAGCTGTGGTCGTAGCCCGGCTGCAGGCGCAGCGTGAGCGGGTGGCCGGCTTTTTCGCACGCGGCCTGCAGCAGTTCGGGCTTGAGCTGGCCCGCCAGAAACTCGTCGCCCTCGCCCTGATCGACCAGCAGCGGCAGGCGCTCATTCGCATTGGCGATCAGCGCCACGGTGTCGTGCGCCTTCCAGGTTGACTCGTCCGCACCCAGATACGCCTTGAACGCCTTCTGGCCCCAGGGTACCTGCGTCGGCGCGACGATGGGCGAGAAGGCGCTCACGCTTTGGTAGCGCCCCGGGTGCCGCAGCGCCAGCGTCAGCGCGCCGTGGCCGCCCATGCTGTGGCCGAAGATGCCGCGCGCCTGCGTGGCGGGAAAGTGCTGCTCGATCAGCGCCGGTAATTCATCCACCACATAGTCTTCCATGCGGAAATGCTTGGCCCACGGCTGCTGCGTGGCGTTCAGGTAAAAGCCCGCGCCCTGGCCCAGATCGTAGGCGTCGTCGTTGGGCACGCCCTCGCCGCGCGGGCTGGTGTCGGGCGCGACGATGATGAGGTTGTGCTCGGCGCCAAAGGGTTGCGCGCCGGCCTTGGTGATGAAGTTCTGCTCGGTGCAGGTCAGGCCCGACAGCCAGTACAGCACCGGGCACTTTTCGCCCGCCAGCGCTTTCGGCGGCAGGTAGACCCCGACTTTCATGTCGGTGCCGGTGCTGCTGCTGGCGTGCTGCCACACTTCCTGGCGGCCGCCGAAACTGGCGTGGTGTTCGATGCGCTGCATGGGTCGACTCCTTTCGATAGCTATAAAAAAAGAAGCTGCCGGCGTTTGCACATCAAGCGCTGGCAGCCGGTTTTTACCTGAACAATCAGGCGACGTAAGTGCCCTTGGCCTTGGCCGCGTGGGTGGCCAGCGCGTCCATCAGCGGCGGATTCAGGCAGTCGTAGGTTTCCAGCCCCTTGGCCTTCAGGCCGGCGCGCACGTTGTCCATCTGGCTGGCGGGCGTGCCGCCTTCGATGCACGACGAGACGAACGCGGCAAAGCCGGCCGGCGCCCAGCCGTCATCGCTGGACAGCTCGGTGTGGATGAAGTCCAGCCCGTAGAACGGGTGGCCGGTGTTCTCGATGCGGCCGAACATGTGCGTGCCGCAGGCGCTGCAGGCGTGGCGCTGGATGGCGGCGGACGCGTCCACCACCTTCAGCTTCTCGCCGTGCGCCGTCACCGTGACCTTGTCGCGCGGCACCACGCCGACCACCGACAGGTGGGCGCCGGCGGGCTTCCAGCACTTGGTGCAGCCGCAAGCGTGGTTGTGCGCCACCTGGCTGTCCACGCGCACTTCGACCTGATCGCTGGCGCAGCGGCACTTGAGCGTGCCGCCGGCAAAGCCGTCCTTGGCAGGCTTCAGGCCGTTGTCGATGCTGGGATGAAGCGAAACGCCCATTTCTTGTCTCCTCGTCGAACCACGCGGATCGGCCGCGCACCGTAAAGAAATCGAAAGGCCGCGGAGCAGGCCACGCGCGGCAGCCGCGGAAGGGCTTGGCCCGCCCGCTGGCTGCGCCCCCCTTCAGGGGGAAGGCGCGCCAGCGCCACAGGGGGTCAGTAATGAACCACGCTGCGAATCGACTTGCCCGCGTGCATCAGCTCGAACGCCTCGTTGATGCCGGTCAGCGGCATGGTGTGGGTGACGAAAGGCTCGAGTTGGATGCGGCCCGCCATCGCGTCCTCGACCATGCCCGGCAGCTCGCTGCGCCCCTTCACGCCGCCAAACGCCGTGCCCAGCCAGCGGCGGCCGGTGACCAGCTGGAACGGGCGGGTGGAAATCTCCTGCCCGGCGCCGGCCACGCCGATGATCACGCTCTGGCCCCAGCCGCGGTGCGCGCATTCGAGCGCGGCGCGCATGACGTTGACGTTGCCGATGCACTCGAAGCTGTGGTCCACGCCCCAGCCCGTCATGTCGACGATCACCTGCTGAATCGGCTTGTCGTGGTCCTTGGGGTTCACGCAATCCGTCGCGCCAAAGGTGCGCGCCAGATCGAACTTGCCGGGGTTGGTGTCGATGGCGATGATGCGCCCCGCCTGCGCCAGCTTGGCGCCCTGGATCACGGCCAGGCCGATGCCGCCCAAGCCAAACACCGCCACGCTGTCGCCCGGCTGCACCTTGGCGGTGTTCTTCACCGCACCCAGGCCCGTGGTCACGCCGCAGCCCAGCAGGCACACCTGCTCGGGGTTGGCGTCGGGGTTGACCTTGGCCAGCGACACCTCGGCCACCACGGTGTATTCGCTGAACGTGCTGCAGCCCATGTAGTGGTAGATCGGCTGGCCGTTGTAGCTGAAGCGCGTGGTGCCGTCGGGCATCACGCCCTTGCCCTGCGTGGCGCGCACGGCCACGCACAGGTTGGTCTTGCCGCTTTTGCAGAACAGGCACTGGCCGCATTCGGCGGTGTACAGCGGAATGACGTGGTCGCCCGGCTTGACGCTGGTCACGCCCTCGCCGCATTCGACCACGATGCCCGCGCCTTCGTGGCCCAGCACGGCGGGGAAGATGCCTTCGGGGTCGTCGCCCGACAGCGTGAAGGCGTCGGTGTGGCACACGCCGGTGTGGGTGATGCGAACCAGCACCTCGCCCTTCTGGGGCGGGGCGACATCGATTTCGACGATTTGCAACGGTTTGCCGGCTTCAAAGGCGACGGCGGCGCGGGATTTCATGAAGGTCTCCTTTCCGTGGGACGTGATTTATTTCAGGTACGAACGCACCAGCGAAGCCACCTCGTCAATGGCTTCGTGCACGCGTTGGTGTTCGGGGTTTTCCAGGCTGTCGATCGGGCAGTCGGCATGGCCGAAGGATTCGCGCAGGTGGCCTTCCAGCACGTCGGCCATCAACCCGTTCACGGCGCCGCGCATGGCCGCCAGCTGCTGCAGCACCGGGCCGCAATCAACGCCCTCGGCAATGTGCCGCTCCAGCGCCTCGGCCTGCCCGCGAATGCGGCGCAGACGGGTGATGGCGCGTTTCTTGTCTTCGGGGGAATGCGGCATGGTTGATACTAGTGGTATGTATAAGTATATGCCGCCCGCCAGGTTTGGCAAGCAGCGCGTGGGCGCCCGCCCCGGCCCGCGCCGACGGTCTGCGCGCTGTCAACTGGCGGACACATCGGCGGTATATAAGGCTGGGTTGACCATGCCATTCTGTTCCCGTCCGCACGCGCCGTCACCCCTTTCCCGACTCCGACGGCGCGCGCTGGCCTGCGCCGCGCTGGGCCTGTGTCTGGCGGCCCACGCACCCGCGCACGCCGACACGTCCGACGCCGAGTCCAACGCCGAGGAAAGCGCCAACCTGCACGGCCAGGCCACTTACGTGCGCCAGTTCAAGCCGGCCTTCACCTCGCCCTATGCGGCGGCACACAGCCTGGCGGGCGAGCGCGAGGCCAGCTATTCATTCACCACCACCGCCTTCATCGGCTGGCGACCGTGGGACGGCGGCGAGCTGTACTTCAACCCCGAAGTGTCGCAAGGCCGCCCGCTGTCGGGGCTGAACGGCCTGGGGGGCTTCACCAACGGCGAAATGGCGCGCTCGTCCGGGCCGCACCCCACGCTGTACCGCGCGCGGCTGTTCCTGCGCCAAACCTGGGGCACGGGCGGCGGGCGCGAAGCGCGCGAATCCGGCCCCAACCAGCTGGCCGGCGCGGTCGACCGGGACCGCTGGGTACTCACCGCCGGCAACCTGTCGGTCACCGACATCTTCGACAACAACGCCTACAACCACGACCCGCGCACCCAGTTCATGAACTGGTCGCTGCTGACACACGGCGCCTACGACTTCGCCGCCGACGCGCGCGGCTACACCTGGGGCGTGGCGCTGGAGCGCTACTGGGGCGACTGGGCGCTGCGCGCGGGCCGCTTCATCCAGCCCGTGCGGCCCAACCAGCAGTCGCTGGACCTGCGCATCCTGCAGCACTATGGCGACCAGATCGAGCTGGAACGCGGCCACACCCTGCTGGGCGACGACCGCCCGGGCCGCGTGCGCGTGCTGGCGTTTCGCAGCCGCGCAGTGATGACGCGCTACGCCGACGCGCTGGCGCTGGCCGCGCGCACCGGCGGCGTGCCCAGCCTGGACGCGGCGCGCGGCGGGGCGCAGGTCAAATACGGCGTCGGCCTCAACGTAGAGCAGGCGGTGAGCGCCAACGTCGGCCTGTTCGCGCGCGCCAGCTGGGCCGACGGCGGCACCGAAACCTACGCCTTCACCGAAATCGACCGCTCGGTGTCGGCCGGCGCGCTCATCAAGGGCGGCGCGTGGCAGCGCGCCGACGACACGCTGGGCATCGGCTGGGCGCGCAACAGCCTGTCGCGCCCGCACCGGCAGTTTCTGGCTGCCGGGGGCATGGGCTTCTTCCTGGGCGACGGCAAACTCAACTACCGGCCCGAACAGGTGCTGGAGCTGTTCTACCACCTGCGCCTGCACAAATACCTGGACGTGGCGCTGAACTGGCAGCACATCCGCCACCCCGGCTACAACGCCGACCGCGGGCCGGTCAATTTCTACGCGCTGCGGCTGCACGCGAGTTTTTGATCCAGTCCAGGCTGGGCCGCGGCCGGGCGGTCCTGCTGCCTGCACCTTCCCCCGCTGGGGGAAGGTGGGGAAGGGGGCCAGCCAGCGCCAAGCATCCATCGTGGTGCGCCCCCACCCCTACCCTCCCCCAGCGGGGGCGGGGGTCAGCCATCCCTGATTCCTTGATTTCATCCTAAACAGCCGGCCAGCGCCCACCACATCAGCGTTGCATGCTATCAATTCAGAAGCGAACGCCGATACTCACACGCCACTGGTCGTCGGCCGTGAAGTTGGTCTTCGGGTCGTAGGCCAGGCGCGCAAACCAGCGCGGCCAGTCGTGCGTGACGCTGAAGCCCGCGCGCGTGATCATCTGGCCGTCCACCAAGCCGCGCTTGAGCAATGCATCGAGCGTCAGCCGGTTGCCTTCCGCCAGCGGCTGGCGCCAGGTCAGGTGAAAGTGGCGCTGGTCGGGGTTCTGGCGGTTGTCACGGATCAAGCTGGCCGTCAGGCTGCGGCCGTCGTCGGCGCGCCAGGCGGCCATCAGCGTCCACGCGTCATTGGGGTCGAAGTTGAGGTTGTAGTACGGCCGCAGGTTGGTGCGCCCCAGCCCCGCGCCCAGCACCCAGGTCTGGCCGGCCTCGACGTTGACGCTGCCGCCCACGAAGCCGCCGCTGGCGTACTGGATGGACGGCTGCACGCGCACCACGCTGCCGAAGCTGTGGTCCCAGCCCAGCCGCGTCTGCGCCACGTCCAGCCCCGCCGCGCGAAAGTGGCCGATCCACGCGGTGCCCCAATCACCGCTGGCGCGCAGGTTGGTGTCCACGCCCCAGCCGGACTGGCTGAACCGATAAGCGCCCAGCGTCAGCTTGAAGGGCAGTTCGTCGGCCGCGCGGGCCGGCGTGGCGATGCCCGCTGCGCTCCACGCGAGCAGCAGGCAGGCCCTCATAACTCCTGATTTCATAGCTGCGTGCGCTGATCAGGCCAGCGCTGCCTGCTCTTTTGGCTTCTTTTCGCCAAACCACGCCACATACAGCGCCGGCAGCACCACCAGCGTCAGCAGGCAGGCCGTCACCAGCCCGCCGATGATGACGATGGCCAGCGGGCGCTGCGTCTCGGCGCCGATGTCGCGCGACAGCGCCATCGGCAGCATGCCCAGCGCGGCCAGCATGGCCGTCATCAGCACGGTGCGCAGGCGCTGCATGCTGCCCAGCCGCGCCGCGTCCTCGGCCGAGTTGCCGGCTTCGCGCAGTTGCTGGAACACCGACAGCATCACCACCCCGTTCAGCACCGCCTGCCCCGACAGCGCGATGAAGCCAATGGCCGCCGACACCGACAGCGGAATCGACAGCGCCCACAGCGCCACGAAGCCGCCGATCAGCGCCAGGGGCACGTTCAGCAGGATCAGCGCCGCCATCTTGAACGACTTGAAGGCGTCGAACAGCAGCACGAAGATCAGCAGCAGCGAGATCGGCACCACCACCGACAGCCGCTTCATGGCGCGTTCCTGGTTCTCGAACTCGCCCGACCATGTGACCGCATAGCCGCGCGGCAGCTTGACGTTCTGCTCCACGCGCGCCTGCATGTCGTGCACCACCGACCCCATGTCGCGGTCCTTGATGAAGATGCCGATGGCCATGGTGCGGCGGCCGTTCTCGCGCGCGATGTTCATGGCGCCGCTGGTTTCCTTCAGCCGCGCCACGTTGCCCAGCGGCACCGATCCGCCGTCGGGCGTGGGCACCAGCGTCTGCGGCAGGCGCGCGATGCCGCGCCGGTCTTCGGGCAGGCGCACTGCCACGGCAAACTTGCGCTCGCCTTCCCAGATCTGCGTGGCGGCCTTGCCGGCCAGCGCGGTCTCGATCACGTCCTGCACGTCCTGGATGTTCAGGCCCAGCCGTCCCGCCGCCTCGCGGTCGATCTCGATCTGCAACTGCGGCAGCTCGCCCAGGCGGTCGATTTCGGCGCGGTACACACCGGGCACGCGGCGGATCTGCGTCTCGATCTCCTCCGTCACCTTGCGCAGCTCGGTCAGGTCGTCGCCCGACACCTTGATGACGATCTGGCCGTCGATCTGCGAAATGGATTCGAGCACGTTGTCGCGGATCGGCTGCGAGAACGTCGGCTCCATGCCCGGAATGGCCGACACCGCGCGGTCCATTTCCTCGATGAGGCGATCCTTGGTCAGGCCCTTGCGCCATTCCTCGGCGGGTTTCACGTCGACAAACACCTCGGCCATGCTGATGGTCTTGGGGTCGGTGCCGTCTTCTGGCTGGCCGGCCTTGGACACCGCCGTGCGCACCTCCGGCACCGTGAGCAGAGCCTTGCGCACCGTGTGCAGCGTGTTGGCCGCCTCGGCGTTGGAGATGCTGGAGGGCAGCCGCACGTTGACCCAGATGGTGCCCTCGTTCAGCTCGGGCAAAAACTCCGACCCCAGCCGCGCCGCCACGCCCATCGACAGCGCAAACGCAACCACCGCGCCAATCATCACCTTGCGCCGGTTCTCCAGGGCCCACAGCAGCACCGGGCGGTACACGCGCTTGCACCAGTCCACCAGGCGGTTGTCGTGGTGCGGCAGCTTGCGCCGCAGCATCCAGTAGGCCAAGAGCGGCACCAGCGTCAGCGAAAAGATCAGCGAGCCGACCAGCGCCGTGGTGACCGACAGCGCCATCGGCTGGAAGATGCGGCCTTCGTGCCGCTGCAGCGCGAAGATGGGGATGTGCGCGGCGATGATGATGAGCATGGAAAACAGCGTGGGCCGGCCCACCTCGGTCGCGGCTTCCGTGATGACTTCGCGCCGCTCCTCGTCGCGCATGCCTTCGCCCTTTTCGGCCAGGCGGTGCATGATGTTCTCGATCACGATCACCGCGCCGTCCACGATGATGCCGAAGTCCATCGCGCCCAGGCTCAGCAGGTTGGCCGGCACGCCCATGATCTTCAGGCCCAGAAACGTGGCCAGCAGCGACAGCGGAATGATCACCACCACCGCCAGGCTGGCGCGGAAGTTGGACAGGAACAGGTACAGCACCAGCGACACCAGCAGCGCGCCTTCCACCAGGTTGCGGAACACGGTGGACAGCGTCTTGCCCATCAGCCAGGTGCGGTCGTAGTAGGGCACGATCTGCACGCCGCGCGGCAGGCCGCGGTCGTTCAGGCGCTCGATGGTGGCCTTCACGCCCTTGAGCACCACGCTCGGGTTCTCGCCCTTGCGCATGACCACGATGCCGGTCACCACGTCGTCGACGTCGTCCTGGCCCACCGTGCCCAGGCGCGGCACGGCGCCGACCCTGACGTCCGCCACATCGCGCACCAGCACCGCCGTGCCGTTCTGCGCCTTGATGGCGATGCGGCCAATGTCGTCGGGCGACTGCAAAAAGCCGATGCCGCGGATGGCGTACTGCTGCGCGCCCTGTGCCACGTAGCTGCCGCCGGCGTTGGCGTTGCCGCGCCCCAGCGCGTCCAGCAGGTTCTGCAGCGTCAGCTTGTGCGCGCGCAGTTTTTCCAGATCGGGCTGCACCTCGTACTGCTTGATGAAGCCGCCCATCGCCACCACGTCGGCCACGCCCGGCACCTGGCGCAGGGCGCGCTCGACCACCCAGTCCTCGATGGTGCGCAGCTCTGTCGTGGTCTTGCCGTCGCCCACCAGGCGGTAACGCATGATCTCGCCCACCGGCGTGGCGTTGGGGGCGATGTTGGCCTCCACGCCCGGCGGCAGGTCGACGCCGCGCAGGCGCTCGTTCACCTGCGCGCGCACCTGCAGCACGTCGGCCTTGTCGTCGTAGGTGACCACGGTGAACGACAGGCCGAACTGGGTGTGCGAGAACACGCGGATCGAATTGGGCAGGCCCGACAGCGCCACCTCGATCGGCAGCGTGACCTGTTTTTCCACTTCTTCGGCCGCGTGGCCGGGGTAAAGCGCGATCACCGTCACCTGCGTGTCGGTGACGTCGGGAAACGCCTCCACCGACAGGTTCTGGAACGCGATGATGCCCGCCATGGCGAACAGCAGCGTGCCCAGCACGATGAACAGCGGCTGGTGCAGCGCGTAGTGGATCAGCTTTCTCATGACGCGGACCGCTCGCTGGCAGCGCTGGCCGGGGGCTGGGCGGCGGGCGCGGCGCCCGACGCACCGGGTGCGGGCGCGCTGGCCTCCTGCTCGGCCAGGCGGAACTGGCGCAGCAGCAGCAGCGCGTTCTCGCTCACCACCTTTTCACCGGGGCGGATGCCGCTGGTCACGATGACGTCGCGCGCGCCTTCCTCGCTGGTGTCCACCAGCCGCCGCTCGAACACGCCGGGGCTGGTCTGCACCACCACCCAATGCTCGGCGCCGCGCAGCGTCACCGCGCTGGCCGGCACCGACACGCCGCGCTGGTGCGCGCGCTCGATCAGCGCCGTGCCCAGCATCTCGGCCTTCAGGCGCCGCTCGGGGTTGTTGACCACGCCGCGGATCTTGATGGTGCGCGTGCCGGGGTCGATCACGTCGGCCGCCGCCGTCACGCGCGCCTCGAACGGAATGTCGGGCAGCGCCGCCAGCCGCAGCACAAAGGTCTGACCGGGGCGCAGCGCCTCCACGTCCATGTCGCGCGCGTCCACCTGCACCCACAGCGTGGTCGGGTCGGTCAGGGTGAACAGCGGCGGCGTGGCGGGGCCGTACTGGTCGGGGCGCAGTTCCTGGCCGGGGTTGATGTTGCGCTCGACCACCACGCCGCCCATGCCGGCGCGGATGGCCAGCTGCTGGTTCACCGCCGCGCCGCCGCCGTACATGCGGGTGCGCGCGCTGGCGCGCGCCACCTCGGCGCGGGCGCGCGCGGCGTCGCCTTCGGCCTGCTCCACATCCTTGCGCGCAGCAATGCCCAGTTGGTACAGCTCGCGCTGGCGCGCCAGCGCCTTGGCGGCCACGCTGGCGTCGGCCTCGGCCTTGGCGGTGTCGGCCTGCGCCACCGCGAAATCGGGCGAAGCCAGGTCGGCCAGCACCGTGCCGGCCGCCACGCGCTGCCCCACGTCGACGCGAATCGCGCCCACGCGGCCGGCAAACGGCGGGTAGATGCGCTGCGTGCGCGACTCGTCCCACACCAGGCGCGCCGGCAATTGCGCGGGCACGCTGGTCACCTGCTCGGCGGCGGCGGTCTCGATCAGCTTGAGCTGCGGGTGGTCGGGCGGGTAGCGCAGTTGCTTGCCCTGCAGGATGGGGGCCGGTGGCTCGGGCGGCAGCGGCGGCGCTTCACGGCCGCATCCGGCCAGCAGGCAGGCGGCGGCCAGCACCGAAAGAAGGGGGGAGGGCAAAGGCAGGCGCATGAACGTCAGGGCAGTCGTTGGGCGATGAATTCGGGCGGCAGCGGCTCGGCGCGCAACTGCCAGGCGGCGGCGGCCTTGGCGGCGTCGACGCGGGTGGCCAGCGCGTCCAGCAGCGTCGCGCGCAGGGTGCGGCGCGCGTCCAGCAGGTCGGTCAGGGGCAGGGCGCCCTTCTGGTAGGCGATTTCGGCCGACTGCGCGACTTCGCGCGCGCGCGGCAGCACGTCGGTTTCGTAGTGGCGCGCACGGGCCAGCGCAGTGGCCGCTTCCAGTTGCAGGCGGCGCAGGTCGGCGGCGGCGCTGCGGCGGGTTTTTTCCAGCTGGTCCTCGGCCTGGCGCAGCTGGGCCAGCGCGCGGCCGATCTCGCCCTGATAGTCGTAGCCCCAGGTCAGCGGCATCTGCGCGCGCAGCTCCACCAGCCGGTTGCTGGTGCCGGGGTAATGGTCGAACGAGGCGCCGACGGTGACGTCGGACCGGCGCAGCGCACGCGCGCCGTCGACCGCCGCCTGCGCCGCGCGCACGCGGGCCTGGGCGGCGCGCACGTCGGCGCGGCCTTCCAGCAGCAGCGCCAGGTCGGCGTCGCCCGGCGCAGGCGGGCTGGGCCAGCCGCCCTCCACGGCCAGGCGCTCGGCCTGCGGCATGCGGCCCACCAGCTGCGCCAGCACCAGGGCCGCGCGCTGGCGGTCCAGTTCGGCGGCCAGGGCGTCGGCGCGCACGCGCTCGGCCTCGATCTCGATGCGGTTGGCGTCCTGGCGCGCCAGGTCACCGGCGCGCACGCGGCGCCCAGCGGTGTCGGCCAGCTGGCGCGCATCGCCCACCAGCGCCTGCATCAGTTCCAGCTTCTGTTGCGCGGCCAGCAGGTCGTAGAAGCCGCCCTGCGTGGCCAGCATCTGCTGCACCACCACGTCCTGCAGGTCTTCCTGCGCGGCGCCCACCGCCTCGTGGGCGGCGCGGGTGCGCAGGGCGCGCTTGTCCCCGCGCTCCCAGGTCCAGTCCAGGCCAACGCCCTTGTCGAGCCGCTTGCGCGTCAGCAGCGGGCCGGCGCCAATGCCGTGCTGCAAATCGATCGACGACACCTTGGCCGACAGCACCGGCAGCGGCGCGTGGTTGGCCGCCAGGATGTCGGCGCGCGCCGCCTCCAGCCCGCCACGGGCAATCGCCACGTCGAGGTTGGCGCGCGCCTCCTGCAGCGCCTGCGGCAGCGTGAGCGACTGCGCAGCCGCCGGCAGGGCCACGGCCAGCCAGGCGCACGCGCACAATAGCGATCTGGTGAATCTGCTTTCCAACATGCGGCTGTTTGTCGCACCGCACCACTGACCGCGACCTGACCAGCGCCCACCGCAAAATCACTTAGCCATGCGCATCCTCCTCGTCGAAGACGACCCGGTGCTGGCCGACATCGTCCAGCGCAGCCTGCGCGCGCACGGCCACCGCGTGGACGCCGCCGCCGACATGGACACCGCGCGCCTGTGGTGGCGCACGCAGCCGTTCGACGCCGTGCTGCTGGACCTGAACCTGCCCGCCAGCGCGCACCCGCGCAGCGGCCTGGGCAATGGGCTCGACCTGCTGCGCGAGGCGCGCGCCCGTGGCGACCGCACCCCGGTCATCGTGCTGACGGCGCGCGACCGCACCGAGCAGCGCATCGCCGGACTGGACGCCGGCGCCGACGATTACCTGGGCAAGCCGTTCGAGCTGGCCGAAGTCGAGGCCCGCCTGCGCGCGCTGCTGCGCCGCGCCCACGCCACCGACGACCGCGTTGTGCTGGGCCGGCTGGTGCTGGACCGGCGCGCGCGCCGCCTGACGCTGAACGACGCGCCCTGGGAGCTGCCGGCACGCGAGTTCGAGGTGCTGTGGGAGCTGCTGACCCCGCCCGGCCGCGTGGTCAGCAAGCGCATGCTGTCCGACAAGCTGTCCGACAACGACGACCCGCTGGGCGACAACGCGCTGGAAGCCTTCATCTCGCGCCTGCGCAAGAAGCTGGCCGGCAGCGGCGCGCAGATCCGCACCCTGCGCGGGCTGGGCTACCTGATCGAGGCCGACGACGACGCCCGCGCCCCGGCGCGGGACGACTGAGCGCCATGGCCGGGCCGGCGTCGCTGCGCACACGGCTGGTGTGGGGCGTGGCGCTGCCGCTGGTGCTGACCTGGAGCGTCGGCACCGGCGTCGCGCTGTGGATCGCCAGCCGCTACGTGCAGCAGGCCTACGACCGCGCGCTGCTGGACGACGCCTACGCCGTGGCCGCGCAGGTCGAATCCGGCCCCGAAGGCCCGCAGCTGACGTTGAGCCAGCCCGAAATGGCGGCCCTGCTGTTCGACCAGACCGAGCAGGAATTCTTCGTCGTGCGCTCGCTCGGCGGCGAGTTTCTGGCGGGGCACGGCTCGGTGCCGCAGGCGCCGCTGCCGGCGCTGGGCCATGTGTTCCACGACGACAGCATCCACGGCCGCGCGGTGCGCATGGTCAGCCTGCGGCGCAAGGCCAGCGACACCTTCGTCGTCGTGATGGCGCAGACCATCGGCGGCCGGCGCGCGCTGCTGCGCGAGCTGGTGCTGTATTCGGCCGCCGCCCAGGCGGTGCTGCTGGCCCTGCTGGTGGTGTGGCTGCGCAGCGGCATCGGGCGCCAACTGCGGCCGCTGGCCCGGCTGGAAGACGCGGTGGACCAGCGCGACGCCGACGACCTGTCGCCCCTGCCCGCGCCGCTGGCCGCCGCCGCGCCCACGCGCGACATCGCGCGGCTGGGCCATTCGATCAATTCGCTGCTGGCGCGGCTGCGCGACAGCCTGGCGGCGCAGCGCGAATTCAGCGGCAACGTGGCGCACGAGCTGCGCACGCCGCTGGCCGGCATCCGCGCGCAGGCCGAATACGCGCTGTCGCAGGACGACCCGGCGCAGTGGCGCGCGCAGCTGCAGGGCATCCTGCGCAGCCAGGCGCGCGCCAGCCACTGCGTCGACCAGCTGCTGGCGCTGGCGCGCGCCGACGAGGCCCGCGCCGCCCTGCAGGTAAAGGCCGTGCCGCTGCATGAACTGGCACGCGAGGTGCTGCTGCGCTGGCTGCCGCGCGCCGACGCCGCCGGCGCCGACCTGGGCGCCAGCGGGCTCGACACGCCGGTGTGGGTGCGCGCCGACGCCCTGCTGCTGGAAGGCGTGCTCGACAACCTGATCGACAACGCGCTGCGCTACGCCACCACCGGCGCCGCGCCGCGCATCACGCTGCTGCTGTCGGCGCAGGGCGACGTCGCCACGCTGGAAGTGCAGGACAACGGCCCCGGCATGCCGCCCGACGAACGCGCGCTGGCGCTGGCGCGCGGCGTGCAGGGCGCCGACGGGCGCGCGCTGGGGCAGGGGGCGGGGCTGGGGCTGGCGATCGTGCAGCGCTACGCGCAGCTGCTGGACGCACATTTCGAACTGGAAGCCGCGCCCGGCGGCGGGCTGGTGGCGCGCCTTGCGTTGCCCGTGGGGCAGCCGGCGGGCGGGGCGGGGGCGCCAGGGTAGGCGCCGCCCCAAAAAGTGATCAGCCGCCGCCCAGGCCGATGGGGGGTGGGGCGTTCATCACGATGCGGGTGAACAGCTGCTCGTACACCGGGTCGGGCTTGTACTTGCCGGTCAGTGGGTCGCAGTTCTTCTCGAACTCGGCGTCCAGCTCTTTCCAGTCGGTTTCGGTCAGCGTGCGCTCGGCCTCGGGCAGGATCACCGATTCTTCGAGCCGCATGTGCTCCAGGTACTGGCTGACGTACTTGGTGAATTCGTGCAGGAACACCTGCTTGCGCGACTCGCCCATCAGCTCCCATCCCAGCAGCAGGTGCTGGATGTCGCGCACGGCGACTTCGGTGTAGTGGTGATCGCGGTCCAACCGGGCAATGGCGTCGGCCGTGTGCGGCGACGCGCGCTTGACGCGGGGAAACAGCAGCTCGGTTTCCTTCGGGTGATGCAGCCGCTCGGGAAACTCGTCAATGTAGAACAGCATCGCCCGCAGCACGTCGAAGAAGTTCTTCGGGTTGTCCTGCGGCCCGCGGTCGACCATCATGCGCATCGACTGCAACATGGCCGCCAGCGACGAATGCTCGTCGCGGATGATCTCCAGACTCCGGTGCCTCATGGCCTCATCTCCTATGTTCGGTCCGTCCAAGTGTAAGCGCCGCGCGGCGCCCCCCCGCATGATATGAGTCAAGACCACCGGCCATGGCGGCGCCACGTTCAGGGCCGCTGCGAGGGGTTCGCGGGCTTCCAGCGCTTGAGCAGCAGCGCGTTGCTGGTCACGCTGACCGACGACAGCGCCATCGCCGCGCCGGCCAGCACCGGGCTCAGGTAGCCCAGCGCCGCCAGCGGAATGCCGGCCGCGTTGTAGACGAAGGCCCAGAACAGGTTCTGGCGGATCTTGGCCACCGTGCGGCGCGAAATGTCCAGCGCCGCCGGCACCAGCGCCACGTCGCCGCGCATCAGCGTGATGCCGGCCGCGTGCATGGCCACGTCGGTGCCGCTGCCCATGGCCATGCCCACGTCGGCGGCGGCCAGCGCGGGCGCGTCGTTGACGCCGTCGCCGACCATGGCGACCACATGCCGGCCATCGGGCTTCTTGCTCCCTCTCCCGCGAGCGGGAGAGGGTGGGGGTGAGGGCAAGGGCGCTGCATCGGACGCGGTGGCGGCGACAGCCCCCCCACTCTCACCCCAGCCCTCTCCCCCACCGGGGAGAGGGAGCAAAACCGTCGCGCCCGAGCGCAGCGCCTGCACCGCCTGCGCCTTCGCCGCCGGCAGCACGTCGGCCATGACCTCGCCCGCGTCGGGCTTGAGCCCCAGCCGGCGCGCCATCGCCTCGGCCGCAGCACGGTTGTCACCGCTGATCATCACCGCCCGCACGCCGCGCGCGTGCAGCGCCTCGATGGCCGCGCGGGCGC
Source organism: Pseudomonadota bacterium (assembly GCA_029780695.1). Lineage (GTDB taxonomy): Bacteria > Pseudomonadota > Gammaproteobacteria > Burkholderiales > Burkholderiaceae_C > Ottowia. The sequence goes on along the minus strand of JAKOYD010000107.1, from coordinate 59,598 downwards.
CGGGCTTGGGCTCGTCGCCAAAGGCCAGCAGGGCCACGGCGCGCAGCGTACCGTCATTTTGTTCGCGCGGCGCAGTGCCGTCGTCGGCACGCACGGCAACTACTGAAATCGTAGCGCCTCGCGCTTGCCAGTCGTGCGCTGGGGCCTCAAAAGGCCTCAAATCCACGCCCCGCTCAGCCATCCAGCGCGCGCTGCCGATCAGCACCTCGTGGCCCGCCACGCGGCCTTCGGTGCCGCGCCCGGGCACGGCGCGCACAGAACTGATGCCCCCACGCTCCCCGGCTTCGCCCGGTGCGCTGCCCCCCAAGGGGGCCGCGCCTTGCTCGGGGCGGCCTAGCGCGGCGGCGACCGCATCCGACGCCTTCGCCACGGGCCACAGGCCGCGCTCACGCGCGGCGGCCAGCACCGCGCGCGCCAGCGGGTGTCCGCTGCCCGACTGCAGGCTGGCCGCCGTTTGCAGCGCCGCCGCTTCGTCCACGCCGGGCGCCGCCACCAGCGCCAGCAGGCGCGGCTGGCCCACCGTCAGCGTGCCGGTCTTGTCGAAGGCCACCGTGTCCACCTGGTGCGCCACCTCCAGCGCCTCGGCGTCCTTGATCAAGATGCCGAACTTCGCCGCCACCCCCGTGCCCGCCATGATGGCCGTCGGCGTGGCCAGCCCCAGCGCGCACGGGCAGGCGATGACCAGCACGGCCACCGCGCGGATGAGGGCCGTCTCCAGTCCCAGGCCGCCCAGCAGCCACCCGCCCAGCAAGGTGGCCAGCGCGATCAGCAGCACCACCGGCACGAACACCGCCGCCACCTGGTCCACCAGCCGCTGCACCGGCGCCTTGACCGCCTGCGCGTCCTGCACCAGGCGGATGATGTGCGCCAGCACGCTTTCGCTGCCCGCCGCTGTCACCTGAATCAGCACGCGGCCGTCGCCGTTGATGGCGCCGCCCGTGAGCTTGTCGCCCGCCGCCTTGGCCACCGGCAGCGGCTCGCCAGTCAGCATCGATTCATCGACCTGCGTCGCGCCTTCGGTCACCGTGCCGTCGGCGGGGATGCGCTCGCCGGGGCGCACCGCGAGTTGATCGCCCGCGCGCAGTTCGTCGACAGGAATGTCCTTTTCCGCGCCGTCCCAGTCGATCAGGTGCGCCACCTCGGGCCGCAGCGCGTGCAGCGCGCGAATGGCGGCGGTGGTCTGGCGCTTGGCGCGTTCTTCCAGCCACTTGCCCAGGCGCACCAGCGTCACCACCACGGCGGCGCTTTCAAAGTACAGGTGCGGCACGTGGCCATCGGCGTGCGGCTTGGCCCACCACAGCCACATCGACAGCAGCCACGCCGCGGTGGTGCCAATCGACACCAGCAATTCCATGTTGCCGCTGCCGGCTTTCAGCGCGCCCCAGGCCGCCTTGTAAAAGCGCGCCCCCAGCCAAAACTGCACCGGCGTCGCCAGCACAAACTGCACCCAGGGCGGCGGCATCCAGTGCCAGCCAAAGGGCATGCCCAGCATCGGCAGCACCAGCGGCGCGCACAGCAGCAGCCCGATGCCCACGGGCCAGAAGCCGGCCCACGGCCCGGCGTCGGGCGCGTCCAGTGCCGCATCGGCCGCGCGCGGCTGGTAGCCGGCGTCGCGCACGGCGCGGCGCAGTACAGGCTCCATGGCAGCAGCGTCGCCCACGTCCGACGCCAGGGTGACGCGCGCACTCTCGGTCGCCAAGTTCACCGCCGCGTCCTGCACGCCCGGCACCTTCTTCAAGGCCTTCTCGACCCGCGCCACGCAACTGGCGCAGGTCATGCCGCCGATGCCGAGGTCGAAGGGGGTGATGGTTTCGTTCATGGGGGGAAGTGTGGGGCTTGACATGATGGGAGGGTCAAGGAATGTGCAAGCAGGGTCAGAAACTAGAATGTCCCATCCACTCGGCCAGGCAGATGGTCAATCACTCCGCTGTCGCTCACTTCGCTCCCGCATTGCCGGGTTGAATCTCAGGCCGTACCGTGCGCCACACCCGCCGTGATACCCGCCACCCGGAACCACCTTGCGATGTTTGCGCCCTTTTGGGTCGCGTTTGCCATCGTGGTGTGGGGGCTGGTTCTGGGCCACACCCGCTTTGGCCCAAGCCATAACACCGCCGCGCTGCTCGCCGGTCTGGCAATCGTCGTCGGCCTCGTTGTCGGCGTGGCGGGCCTGCTGACGGCCCACGCCATTCCTCGCCTGCTCCGCATCCTTCTGGGGCTGCTGTACCTCCCCACCGCCTTGGTATCCGCGCTCATGGCGGGCTTTTGAAAAAAAACGGGGCCGCACGCAAATGGGCCTCGCCCCACAACGGGCTTGACACTCCCCTCATGTCAAGGTTCATGATCCCCTGATCGATCACGCTGAAAGGAGCACCCATGACCACCCCCCAGCAATTCACCGTCACCGGCATGACCTGCGGCCACTGCGAGATGGCCGTGAAGCGCGCCATCAAGGCGCTCGATCCGCAGGCCGAGGTCAAGATCGACCGCGCCGAGAACCGGGTGGAAGTGCAATCCACCCAGCCGCACGACGCGATTGCCGCCGCCATCCGCGAGGAAGGCTACGCGGTGGCGGCGTGACCGCGGCGGCGGTGTCGGCTTCGCCCGTCACCATCGGCGAGGCTGCGCGCGCCTCAGGCGTGTCGGCCAAGATGGTGCGGCATTACGAATCACTCGGGCTGCTGGGCGACATCACGCGCACCGATGGCGGCTACCGGCTGTACACGCCGGCCGACGTGCACACGCTGCGCTTCATCAAGCGGGCGCGCGACCTGGGTTTTTCGATGGCCGAGATCGCCGAGCTGGTGAGCCTGTGGCACGACCGCCAGCGCGCCAGCGCCGACGTCAAGCGCGTAGCGCAGGCGCACCTGGACGACCTTGAAAAACGCATCGCCGCCTTGCAGGACATGCGCGGCACGCTACAAAATCTGTTGCAATGCTGCCATGGGGACGAGCGGCCCGAGTGCCCCATCCTCGACCAGCTGGCGGGCACGTGACGGCGCGGGGCGCGTGCCGCGCTCCCCGCAATTTCACCCAACTTTACAAACCGACATGCGCCGCTGAAGTGCGCGATACACGCGCCGCGCACACTGCCTGCCAAGCCGGTGCCGCGCCTTGCTTCCCGCAGGCCTGCCGGCCAGGCTCGTATCCCGAGCGCATGACTGAAAGGACATGAATCATGACTCTGACCCCGAAACGCCTGTTGATCGCCGCCGTGCTGGCCGCCAGTGGCGCCGTTGCCATCGCCCAGGCGCCCGCGCCGGCCAACCAGCCCGCAGCGGGCGAAGCCTCGGCCGCACGCCCCGGCCCCGGCGGCAAGCGCATGGACCCGGCGCAGATACAGCAGCGCATGGCCGAACGCCGCGCCCAGCGGCTGGCCGCGCTCAAGAGCGACCTGAAGCTGACCCCGGCGCAGGAAGGCGCGTGGAACCAGTTCGTCGCCGCCAGCCAGCCGCCCGCCATGGGCCAGCGCGGCCCGATGATGGACCGCGCGCAGATGGCGCAGCTGACCACGCCGCAGCGCTTGGACCTGATGGACAAGCGCATGGCCGAGCGCCAGGCGCACATGAAGCAGCGCAGCGACGCCGTGAAGACCTTCTACGCCCAGCTGACGCCCGAGCAGCAGAAGACCTTCGACAGCCGCCCGATGCGCGGCGGCCCCGGCGGCGGCATGCGCGGCGGCGACCATCGCCACCCCGGCGGCTGGGGCGGCGGCCCCGGCATGATGGGCCGCTGATCGGTTCACCGGTTCGGCCCTGCGGCGCAACCCCATTTGCGCCGCCCCCACGGCACCCCGACACGTCGGGGTGCTTTTTTTTGGACATTTTTGGCACCTTGCACTTATCTGGCGGGCGCCAGCAGCTATACTTTTTGATACGGAGGGGCGTTGACGATGAACGCCGTTCGCGCCGAGCTGATCGCAATGAAAGCTCTGACGAACGATGGCCATGCCCTGCCACGCTCATCCTCCCATGGCTACGGCGCCACACCCATCTGTGCGCGCCGGCCGATTGGTCTTAAGCTGCGCACGTGCCCTACACCGCCCCACCCCCTCCTCCCGTGCCGCCGCGCCCGCCGCGCGGCACCCTGAAGCTGCCCGAGGTGCGCACCGTCGCGCTGACGGCGCCCCTAACCTGGCTGGCGCTGGGCTGGCGCGACCTGTGGCGCGTCGGCATGCCCAGCCTGCTGCACGGCATGCTGCTGGCCACCTTCGGTCTGGGGCTGCTGATGCTGGCGCGCGACCAGTTCTGGCTGCTGGCCGGGGCGTTTTCGGGCTTTCTGGTGGTGGCGCCGGTGCTGGCCACCAGCCTGTACGCACTGTCGCGCGCGCTGGAGCGCGGCGAGCCGGCCAACCTGCGCACCATTGGCAAGACGTGGACGCGCTGGCAGTTTTCGCGCTACGCGGTGCATGGTGGCTACTGGAGCCTGGTGCGCTTTGGCCTCATGCTGTCGCTGGCGGGCACCGGCTGGGTGCTGACCTCGGCCGCGCTCATCACCGCGCTGGCGCCAGCCCCGGTCAACACACCGACCGACTTTCTGCGCCACGTCGTGCTGGCGCACCGCGGCTACCTGTTCGAGCTGTGGCTGACCATGGGCGCGCTGATGGCGGCGCCGCTGTTCGCCTCCAGCGTGGTCAGCATGCCGCTGCTGCTGGACCGGCGGGTCGACGTGCTGCAGGCCGTGCTGACCAGCTGGCAGACCGTGCTGACCAACCCCGGCGCCATGGCGCTGTGGGCCGCGCTCATCATGGGCCTGACGCTGCTGGGCATGGGCACCCTGCTACTGGGGCTGATCGTGATCCTGCCGTGGCTGGGCCACGCCAGCTGGCACGCCTACCGCGCGTTGGTGGACACGCGCAGCCTGCCGGAACGCCTGCCGCCCGAAGGAAACGCCTGATGTTCGGTTTCAACGAAGAGCAGATCGCCTGGTTCGGCCTCACGATTGGCGTGGGCGCGTTCATGCTCTACATGGTTTTCATCATCGGGCACCTGGCCTGGGAATCCAAGGCCGGCAAGTTCGGCACTTTCGTGCTGTTTCTGGCGCTCGGCTTTGGCATGGTGGGCTTCGTGGCCAAGATGCTGATCGAGTGGGCCATCGGGCGATAGGCCCTGACGCGCGCCGTCCGGCGCCTGCAACCACCGGTGCAGAAAAAAGGCCGCCAGCGCCACGGGACAAACCTGTGGATGGGGCTGGCACAACGGGCGGGTTGTCCACAGCACGGGCGCGGCACGCGCAGTTGTCCCCACCGGCGTGCGCTTGTCCAGGCCGCTTGCCCACATCCGCCAACGCAAGGCAAGTGCGCGCCATGCTTGCGTTTTTGCCCTTTGTCCACAAAACGGCCAGGCACCTACTACGACTACTATGTTGTCATAAAAGAAAAAGAGATAAGTCAGCGCGGCGCCTTCAGGCCCCGCCGCGCGCCGTGCCACGCTGTTACAGCAGCGCCCTGAAAACCGGTCTGCCTTGGCGCGGCCGACTGTTAAGATCGGCCGGCTTTCTTCGCCCCCCGTTCCGCCCCTGCGGACTTCACCCGAGACGCCTTCGCGCCCATGTCCGTCGCCCTCGCCGGTCGCAGCCCCCGCACTTTCGACATCAAGAGCGCCAGCCTGCCCTTGCTGGCGCTGCGCCTGAAGTCGCCCGACATTGACCTGCTCGCCGACGAGCTGCTGGCGCAATACGGCGAGATGCCCGACTTCTTCGAAGACGACGGCGTGGTGCTCGACTTGTCCCCGCTGGCCGACGACGCTGGCGATGCCGAGATCGACTTCCAGCGCGTGGGTGAACTGCTGCACGAGCGCCGCCTGCGCCTGCTGGCCGTGCGCGGCGGCAGCCCCGCCCAGCAGGACGCGGCACGCGCTATCGGCCTGCTGCTGGCGCCCGACACGCGCGTGCAGACGGCGCGGGTCGACGAACCGGCCAACCCGCCGTCGGGCAAACCCGCGGCGCCGGTGGCGGCGCCCGACCTTCCTGCGCCCGGCGCGCTGGTCATCGACCGGCCGCTGCGCTCGGGCCAGCAGGTGTATGCGCGCGGGCGCGACCTGGTGGTGCTGGCCATGGTCAACCATGGTGCCGAGGTCGTCGCCGACGGCCACATCCACATCTACGCGCCGTTGCGCGGCCGTGCCCTGGCCGGTGCGCGCGGCTGGAGCGAGGCCTGCATCTTCGCGCGCGAAATGCGGCCCGACCTGGTGTCCATCGCCGGTGTCTACCGCACCAGCGAGGAGCCGCTGCCCGACACCGTGTGGGGCCACGCCGCCATGGTGCGGCTGGCCAGCAGCGACGCGGGCGACAGGCTCATCTTCGACCCCATCGCCGGCTGAGATGCCGCGCGTGGGCCTGTTCCTGAAACCTCTTTCTTCGGCACGACCCAAGGTGCGCTGACATGGCAAAAATCGTTGTGGTGACTTCCGGCAAGGGTGGCGTGGGCAAGACCACCACCAGTGCCGCCTTTGCTTCCGGGCTGGCGCTCAAGGGCCACAAGGTGGCGGTGATCGACTTCGACGTCGGCCTGCGCAACCTCGACCTCATCATGGGCTGCGAGCGCCGCGTGGTGTACGACTTCGTCAACGTGATTCACGGCGAGGCCAACCTGACGCAGGCCCTCATCAAGGACAAGCAGTGCGACAACCTGTTCGTGCTGGCCGCCAGCCAGACGCGCGACAAGGAAGCGCTGACGCGCGAAGGCGTGAAGAAGGTGCTGGACGACCTGGCCGCCATGGACTTCGACTACATCATCTGCGACTCGCCCGCCGGCATCGAGACCGGCGCGCTGATGGCCATGCACTACGCCGACGAGGCGCTGGTGGTGACCAACCCGGAGGTGAGCAGCGTGCGCGATTCCGACCGCATCCTGGGCATGCTGGGCAGCAAGACGCAGCGCGCCATCGACGGCGCCGAGCCGATCAAGGAGCACCTGCTCATCACCCGATACAACCCCAACCGCGTGGCCGACGGCCAGATGCTGAGCCTGGAAGACATCCAGGACATCCTGCGCATCAAGCTGATCGGCGTCATCCCCGAAAGCGAGGCCGTGCTGCAGGCGTCCAACCAGGGCCTGCCGGCGGTGCACCTGAAGGGCACCGACGTGGCGGGCGCGTATTCCGACGTGGTCGAGCGCTTTCTGGGCCAGGACGTGCCGCTGCGCTACATCGAGGCCGAGAAGCCCGGCTTCTTCAAGCGCCTGTTCGGGAGGTAAGCGGCATGTCCTTCCTCTCATTTTTTCTCGGCGAGAAGAAGAAGACCGCCAACGTCGCCAAGGAGCGGCTGCAGATCATCCTGGCGCACGAACGCGCCGGCCGCCCCGCGTTTGCGCCCGATTACCTGCCCGACCTGCAGCGCGAGCTGATCGAGGTCATCAGCAAGTACGTCAAGATCGACCCGAAGGACATCAAGGTCAACCTGGAACGCCAGGACGACCTGGAAGTGCTGGAAGTGAAGATCGAGCTGCCCGAAAAAGCCGGCGCCGCCTGATCCGTCCAACGCCCGGCCAGCGGGCGGCCCTGCCGTATCATTTGCTGCTCTTCGCTTTACCGGCCTGCGTGGCGCAGGCCGCGCCGTATCGGCCATGCCCCAGGATATCGACCCCGCTTCCGATCCACCGCTGCGACCGCCCGAGTCCGGCACTGCCTCCGGCGTCTGGCGCTGGCTGCTGGCCGCCGTGGTAGTGGTGGTGATCGTCGCCGGTGCCTACAAGGCTTACCACTGGCTGGTGCACGACGTTGAACGCCGCCGCGCGGTGGCCGAATCGCCCGCGGCCGCGCCGGTCGCGCCGTCTCAGGCCGTCGCGCCGCAGGCCGAACGCAGCCCGCCGCCGCCGGTCAAGGCCCCGCCGCCGCCTGCCGCCGCGCCCAACGAAGGCCCGGCGCCCGCCGTCACCGGACAGGCCATTCACAAGTGCGTGATCGACGGGCAAGTCAGCTACAGCAACCAGCCCTGCCCCGAGGGCGCCGCCGCGAGCCCGCTGCAGACCGACGCGGCCGGCGCGGACGGCAATGGCGTGGCCGGCTCGGCCGGCGACAGTGTGCCGGCCGTGCTGGTGGCGCGTCCCGCGGCGCTGAGCGTGGGCGACCCGGGCGAACACAGCGCAGTCTGCAGCTATTTGGCGGCCGAGATCGAGCGGCTTGACTTCGAGTTCCGGCAGCCGCTGCCGCCCGCCGTGCTTGACCACATTTCTTCGCAACTGGCCAGCCTGCGCACGCAGCACGGCAGCGCCAAGTGCAGCCCGCTGCCCAAGGCCGCCGACAAGAAGCCCGCCAACGCCACCCCCAAGCGCCCGCCGGCCAAAGTGCTGGACGAAAAGCGCGGGCAGTAGGGTCAGCGCGTCAACGCGCGTCGCCGTCGGTCGCCCCGCGCTTGACCGGCACCGGCCGGGCACGTTCAACCGGCCAAGGGCTGGCGGTGGGCGTGCGGTGCTTCTGGGTTGCCGCCGGCCGCGGGATGCTGGCCGCGGCCACCGAGGTGGCGGCCGAGGCAGGCAGGTTCCAGGCCAGCGCCGTCGTCATCAACAGCGCCGAAGGCACGTTGCGCAGCATGCGTCGAGACATGGGAAATTCCTTTCGGTGGTGGTAAGACACGGACCCAGTGTGCCTGCCCCACGCGTTACATCGCTGGCTCAGATGTTGGGCTTGTAACGGTGTGAATGCACACTGACGTCAACAGTTTTTCACCGTTCGATGGCGTGGCGCGGCCCGCACGCGGCTACCGGCGCCAGCGGTCTGGCCGCGCGCGGCGGCTGGAAAAAACCCCTTCGCCGCACTAAAATATCCCGTTACCCTCACGACCATGTGGCGCGGGGGGCGCCATGGCACAAGCCGCCGGGGGTGCAAGGCCCCGCCCAGTCACTTTTGTCCGGCGCCCCGCCTGATCTGCCAGCCCCGCGGTTCGCGCCTTGCGCTGCGTTCCGCCGCCACCGCGGTTCAGGCCAGCCCGTTTGGCCAACCGCGGCGCCGGGGTCCGAAGCAGCGTCCGCGCACGGTCCGAGCCTGTTTTTTTTGTCGCGTGCACCCGTGCGCCCCGGGTGCCGTTGCCCGGTGGTCGCGGCGCGCACGTACACGTCCTAGGAGAATGCATGGCGAAGGAAGAGCTGATCGAGATGCAAGGCATCGTCAACGAAGTGCTGCCGGACACGCGCTTTCGCGTGACGCTGGACAACGGCCACGAGCTGGTGGCCTATTCGGCCGGCAAGATGAAGAAGAACCACATCCGCATCCTGGCGGGTGACCGCGTGTCGCTGGAGCTGTCGCCCTACGACCTGACCAAGGGCCGCATCAACTTCCGCCACCTCGAGCGCCGCGGCCCGCCGCCCACCGGCGGTGGCGGTCAGCGCCGCCGCTGATCCGTCCAGGCGCGGGCGCCCGCGCCGGTTATTGGCCCAGTCGCCGCCGCGACCGCACGGCCCCGGCCAATGCGTCCAGCACCGGTACCGTCTGCGCAAAGCTGATGCAGGCGTCGGTCACCGACACGCCCGGCTTCAGCGCCTGGCCGGCCACTATGTCCTGCCGGCCTTCCTGCAAGTGGCTTTCAATCATCACGCCCATGATGCGGCCATCGCCCACCGCCACTTGGCGCGCCACATCGGCCGCCACCTCGATCTGCCTGGCGTGCTGCTTGCTGGAGTTGGCATGCGACACGTCGATCATCACCTGCTCGCGCAGCCCGTTTGATTTCAGCAGCGCGCACGCCGCATCCACATCGGCCTTTGAATAGTTGGGCGCCTTGCCGCCGCGCAGGATGACGTGGCAATCCTCGTTGCCGCGCGTCTCGAACACGGCCGCCTGCCCCATCTTGGTCAGGCCCAGAAAGGCGTGCGGCGCCGCGGCCGCGACGATGGCATCGGCCGCCACCTTCACGCCGCCGTCGGTGCCGTTCTTGAAGCCCACCGGGCAGCTCAGGCCGCTGGCCAGCTGGCGGTGGCTCTGGCTTTCGGTGGTGCGCGCGCCAATCGCGCCCCAGCTCACCAGGTCGCTGATGAACTGCGGGCTGAGCAGGTCGAGAAACTCCGTGCCCACCGGCAGGCCCAGCGCCAGCACGTCGAGCAGCAGGCGGCGCGCCATTTGCAACCCCTCGTTGATGGCATAGCTGCCGTCCAGGTGCGGGTCGTTGATGTAACCCTTCCAGCCCACCGTGGTGCGCGGCTTTTCGAAGTACACGCGCATCACCAGCAGCAGCTCGGCGGCGTGGCGATCCGCCTCGGCTTTCAGGCGGCGGGCGTAATCCAGCGCCTCGTCGTGGTCGTGGATCGAGCACGGCCCGACCACCACCACCAGCCGGTCGTCGGCGCCGTGCAGCACGCGCGAAATGGCGGCGCGGCTGGCCTCGACCAGGTCTTGCGCGGCGTCGGGCGCGGGCTGCCACTCTTGCAGCAGCGCCGGTGTGAGCAGCGGGCGCACGGCGCGGATGCGCGTGTCGTCGATGCGGGTGGTGTCGTGGGTGGTCTGAAGGTCCTGCATGGCCAGATTATCGGTGTTTTATGCCGCTGGCGCTTGCTGGACAAGCGCGAGCAGCTATGATTTTTGTAGAGCAGACGCTGGCGCGCTGCGCGACCGCACCATGGCGATGGCGCCAAACGGGCAGCGCACCGCGCACAGCGCGCAGCCGGTGCAACCCGCCGCGTCACCCAGCGTGGAGGTCTTGCGCCCGCCGCTCGCATGCAGCGACAGCACGTGCGGCGCGCACATGCCCACGCACCACCCGCAGCCGGTGCAGCGCGCGGGGTTGATCACCGGCAGGGCGCGCGCGGGCGCCTTCACGGCTGCAAGCTGGGCAGTCGCGCCATCACCTGCGTCAGCATGGCGCGGCTGTCGGCGATGACCTTGGTGCGCCAGGCGGGCGATGAGGGGTTGAACATCTCGCGGTAGTCCTGCGCCACGCGCGCCTGGTCGGCGGGGCTGGCCCAGCCGTGCTGCACGCCCTGGTTTTCCAGCACGCTGATGTGCAGCGACTTGATGGCGCCCAGCGTGGTCTGGCTGTCGAGCGTGCCGTACTCGAACACCGCGGGCAGGTGCAGGCCGTGCTGGCGCAGGGCGCCGATCCAGCCCGTCACGTCGCCGGTGACGGTGTAGAAATCCTTGCCGGTGCCCCAGTCGATGGCCGGGCCGTCGAACACTTTTTCCAGCCCCTGGCGCACGCGTGGGTCGCCGGGCGGGTTGAGGAACACGTGCAGCTTGCCGCGCGCCCCGTAGCCGGTGTGCAAATCGATCGTCATCGACAGCGGATAGGCGTTGACCAGCGCCTGCAGCCGGGGCGCCAAGGCGGCCAGCTGCGGCGCCAGCGCGCCACCGCCGTAGTAAATGCCCTTGGGGTACGCGTACTGCCCCTGCAGCACCGCCTGGCGCAGCGGCGGCATGCCGTGCTGGGCGATCTGCGCCACCGCGCGCAGCAGGAACAGCCGGTTGGCCCAGGCGCCCGTGTCCACCGCATCGCGCGGGTTGATGAGCGGATCGACCAGCGGGTAGCCGGCGTTGTCGGTCAAATACAGCGCGTTCGTGGTCGAGGCATTGCGGTTCAGGTCGATGTTCTGCTCGGTCACGCGGCGGCGCACGGCAAAGCCGTAGGGGTTGACGGCGTGCAGCAGCAGCACGCCGGTGTCTTGCAGCGCCTCGGGCGTCATGAACTCGTCGATGAACAGGCGCTGCACCGCGCTGCCGGCCGGGCCTTCGACGCCGTGCACGGCCGACGAGAGGACCAGCAGGCGCTTGGGGCTTTTCTGCGCCGGCACGTAGAGGCCATCGACGAACAAATGCTGGGCCTGCGCGCTGGCCACGGGAAGAGCGAACTGCTCGACGCGCTCAAACCGCCCAGCCAGCGCCTGCCCCTTGGCGAGGAAAGCCTGGCGCGCGGGCGCGTAGTCGTCGATGAAATAGGCTTGCGCCGCCGCGTCGGGCTCGATCACCGGATCGGCCGGCGCGTAATTGGCAAAGCGCCACAGCGCCCCGCCCACGGCCAGCATCAGCAGCGCGATCAGCGCCAAAACGGTGCGGGTGATCCAACGAAGCATGGGCGTGTCTCCATTCAATGCGCTTCGTATGATGCCCGACATGAACGACGACACCCTCGCCCGCCACCTGCGCATCCACGGCCACGTGCAGGGCGTGTATTACCGCGCCAGCATGGTCGAGCAGGCCACGCGTCTGGGTTTGCACGGCTGGGTGCGCAACCGCGCCGACGGCAGCGTCGAGGCGCGGGTGCAAGGCGCGCCCGCTGCGGTGCAGGCGCTCATCGACTGGGCACGGCGCGGGCCGCCGCAGGCGCGGGTCGATGGCGTCGATGTGGCCGCAGCCGCCATCGAGCCTTGGGATCGGTTCTTGCAGCGTGACACGGCTTGAGCGCTTGCGCAATCAGCGCCGCACGCTATCAGTTTAAAAGCAATCTGGCGCGGCGCGGCCTTGCCGCCGCGTCGTCTGTCTGTCACATGGCCTGACTAGACTGAATCTGACGCAGCCGTCGTGCGACGTTCGTTGCCGCTGCGCATTTTCAGGAATCTTGCCCATGAAATCCGCCTCGTTCGTGCGCGCTTTGGCCGCGCTTTGCCTGATAGGCGCTCTTGTCGCGTGTGGCGGCGACGACAACGCCAGCGGCGGCAGCTGCAAAACCCCCACCCCCGGCCTGCGCTGCGCGCCCTGATTGCAGGAGACATTCATGGCCAATCGTCGCCAGTTCATCCAGGCAGCCGCCGCTCTCGGCGCGCTTTCGGCCTATCCCGAAAGCATCCGTCGCGCGCTCGCCATTCCGGCCTACAACGCCAGCGGCACCATCAAGGACGTGGCCCACGTGGTCATCCTGATGCAGGAAAACCGCTCCTTCGACAACTACTTCGGCACACTGGCGGGCGTGCGCGGCTTTGGCGACCGCTTCACCATCCCGCTGCCGCGCGGCCGCACGGTGTGGCAGCAAGACGACGGCCAGGGCAACGCCGTGCTGCCTTACCGGCTCGACCAGTCGGCCGGTAACGCGCAGCGCGTCAAGGGCACGCCGCACAGCTGGATCGACGCGCGCGATGCCTGGGACAAGGGCCGCATGTCGGCCTGGGTCAAGTTCAAGCAGCCGCAGTCGATGTCGTTCTATGGCCAGCAAGAGCTGCCGTTTCAGTTCGCGCTGGCGCAGGCCTTTACCGTGTGCGACGCGTATTTCTGCTCGCTGCACGGCGGCACCAACACCAACCGGCTGTTTCACATGACCGGCACCAACGGCCCCGGCGTGACGGGCAAGTCGATCGTCAACAACTTCTGGGACGAACTGACCCCGGGCCTGACCGGCGCCAGCCCCGGCTACGACTGGACGACCTATCCCGAGCGTCTGCAGCAGGCGGGCGTCAGCTGGAAGGTCTATCAGAACATGCCCGAAAACTACACCGACAACTGCCTGGCGGGCTTCAAGCAATATCGCCAGGCCAACATCGACTCGGGCAAGCCGGTGTACCACGACGAAACGCCCGGCTACGTGGCGCCGCCCTACGACCCCGCGCTGGACGTGCGTGCGCCGCTGTACAAGGGCATTGCCAACACCATGCCGGACGACGGCGGCCTGCTGGCAGGCTTCGAGCGCGACGTCCAGGGTGGCCAGCTGCCGCAGGTGTCGTGGATCGTCGCGCCCGCGACCTATTCCGAGCACCCCAACCCGTCCAGCCCGGTGCAGGGTGCGTGGTACACGCAGCGCATTCTCGACATCCTGACCGCCAACCCTGACGTCTGGAGCCGCACCGTCTTCATCATCAACTTTGACGAAAACGACGGCTACTTCGACCACGTGCCGCCGCCCTGCGCGCCCTCGCGCGAGGCCAGCGGCCAACTGGCGGGCAAGACCACGCTGCCCGAATCGGCGCTGGCGGTGGAGTACTACACCCACCCCTCGTACGCGCCGCTCGATCCCAAGCCCGGCCATTGGACGCAACCCGACGGCGACTGCTATGGCCCCGGCCCGCGCGTGCCCATGTACATCGTCTCGCCCTGGAGCCGCGGCGGCTGGGTCAACTCGCAGGTCACCGACCACACCTCGGTGCTGCGCTTTCTGGAGACGCGCTTTGGCGTGGCCGAGCCCAACATCAGCGCCTATCGCCGCGCGGTGTTCGGCGACTTGAGCAGCGCCTTCAACTTTGCCACGCCCAACCAGGCGCCGCTGGCCACCCTGCCTGGCCGCAGCACCCGTGCCGCGGCCGACAGCCTGCGCGCCGCCCAGCAAGCGCTGCCGCCGATCGCCGTACCCGCGCAACAGTCCATGCCGCGGCAGGCGCCGGGCGATCGGCCGTCGCATGCGCTGCCGTACGAGCTGCACACCAGCGCCCGCGTGGACGCCGCGGCGCCGGCGCTGCGGCTGCTGTTTGCCAACACGGGCACGGCGGCCGCCGTGTTCCACGTCTACGACCGCCTGCACCTGCAGGCCACGCCGCGCCGCTACATGGTCGAGGCCGGCAAGCAACTCGACGATGGCTGGAATCTGGCGGCCGACGCCGGGCGCTACGACCTTTGGGTGCTGGGCCCCAACGGCTACCACCGCGCCTTCGTCGGCCAGGCGGCGCAAGAAGCCGGCGCCAGCGCCGCGCGGCCCGAAGTGCAAGTCTGCTACGACCCGGCGCGCGGCGACGTGGTGCTGCATCTGGTCAATGGCGGCAAATCGCCGTGCACCGTCACCGTCACGCCCGACGCGGTGTATGGCGGCGCCACGCAGCAGGCGGTGCTGGACGGCCAGTGCCCGGTCACCGAACTGCGGTTTGACCTGCAATCGAGCGGCCGCTGGTACGACCTGCTGCTGACCAGCAGCCACGACCCGGCCTGGCGCCGCCGCGTGGCCGGCCGCGTCGAGACGGGCCAAGCCGCCATCACCGATCCCGCGATGGGGCGGTTGGGCTGATCCGCGGGAGCAGCCGGCCATCGCCTGATTCAGGGCGATTTAGGCCGCTGGCGCTTTCTGGTCAAGCGCGAGACGCTATCAAATCGATATCTTGCGCTCACAGGTTGCGACCCAGCGGCGCGATGCCGATCCACGCCGCGTGCAGCCAGAACGCGAAGGCGCCCCAGGCCACCACGCCGATGGCGACGGCGATCAGGGTGCCGCCCAGCGTGCCCGGCGCGTACACCGTGCCCAGCGCCCGGTCGCGCTGGCGCGCGGCGCGAAAGTCGAGGATGGCCCACAGCAAAAAAGCGCCAAACAGCACCACATCGGCCAGCTTGGCCGTCGCCAGCAGGTGGCCAAAGGCCCACAGCTTCACGCCCAGCACCATCGGGTGGTGCAACCGCGCCTTGATCTGGTTGCGCGGCACGTAGGCGGCGGCCAGAAAGATGAAGGCCAGCAGCGTGAACAGCGAGTTCAGGTGCTTCATCATCACCGGCGGCTGCCACAGCAACAACGGCTGCTGCCGCGCCAGGCCGTAGCCCCAGATGATCAGCGCAAAGCCGATCAGCGACACCAGTGTGTACAGCCCCTTCCACGGCTTTTCGCCGATGCGCGCGATGGTCTGTGCGCGCCAGCGCTCGGCAACAATGCGCACCGAATGCGCGCCCAGAAAAATCAGCAAACCTATGACCAGAACCAGCATGGCGTGTGTACAGCAAGGGTGACGATGCGGACCATTATGGGACGGTGCCCGTGACCGCCGTGCGAAGATTCGCCCCCAGCCCCATCGCCACGCGCCGCCCATGGATCTGAACACCCCCCGCATTGCCCTGATCGGTGCCCCCACCGACGTCGGCGCCGGCGAGCGCGGCGCCAGCATGGGCCCTGAGGCGCTGCGCGTGGCCGGCCTGGTCGAAGCGCTGCGCGGCCAGGGCGCCGAGGTGATCGACACCGGCAACTTGGCCGGCCCGCCCAACCCGATGCAGCCGCCCGTGAACGGCTTTCGCCACCTGCCCGAAGTCGCCGCCTGGAACCGCGCCGTGCACGACGCGGTGCATGGCGCGCTGCAAGCGGGCCAATTGCCGATGCTGTTGGGTGGCGACCATTGCCTGGCCATCGGCTCCATCAGCGCCGTGGCGCGCCACGTGCAGGCGCGGGGGCAAAAGCTGCGCGTGCTGTGGTTCGACGCGCACGCCGACTTCAACACCGCCGCGCTCACGCCCAGCGGCAACATTCACGGCATGCCCGTGGCCAGCCTGTTTGGCGACGGCCCGCCCGAACTGGTCGGCATTGGCGGCTTTACGCCCGAGCGGCCCGCGCTGCGCGCGCCCGAGCTGCGCCAGATCGGCATCCGCAGCGTTGACGCGGGCGAAAAGCGCCTGGTGCACGAGGCCGGCATCGAGGTGTTCGACATGCGCTTCATCGACGAGCACGGCATGCGCGCCGCCATGGAGCGCGCGCTGGCCGGCGTCGATGCCGACACGCACCTGCACGTCAGCCTGGACGTGGACTTTCTCGACCCCAGCATCGCCCCCGGCGTGGCCACCACCGTGCCCGGCGGCCCGACCTACCGCGAGGCGCAGTTGTGCATGGAGATGGTGGCCGACACCGGGCGCCTGGCCTCGCTCGACATCGTCGAAATCAACCCCGCCTACGACACCCACAACAACACCGCCGAGCTGGCCGTGGACCTGGTCGAAAGCCTGTTCGGCAAGAGCACGCTGATGCGCCGGCGCGGCGCTGCCTGACGAATCGGAGGAGGAAAAACGTGCACCTGTTTTACCCGCGCTTTCACGCGCAGAGCTTTTACCGCAACACCTTTCTGGTCGACCGGCCGCAGCAGATCGCCCGTGCCGAAAAGTCCGACCGCGAGTGGAACAACCTGGCTGAATCGGGCTGCCACTTCACCTGCATGGCCATGATCGCCGGCGTCGACCCGGCCACGCTCGCGGATGCGGCCATCAAGACCGGCTATTACCAGCCCGACAAGGACCTGCCCGCCCGCGCCCTGAACGGCGACCGCGGCCCGCTGGTGTGGGACCAGAACGTGCCGGCCAAGAAGGGCCACTCCTTCACCTTCCCCCGGGTGTGGCACGCCGGCCAGGGCCGCCTGGTCGACCTCGAATTCACCTGCCGGCGCTGGGACGACTACGTGTCGCTCAAAGAAGCCACGCGCCTCATCCACGCGGCCATCCTGCAGGGGCGCCACGTGGTCAGCGGCTCGTTCGAGCACAGCGTGCTGATCGCCGGCCTGTCCGCCGCCGGCCCGCTGGTGTGGGACCCGGACGTGGAGCGCGACAGCGGCGCTGCGCGGCGCCGGCTGCAAGAAATGGTCGACGGCGGCCTGTCGCTGCGCGCGTGGGGCCAGCAAGAGAAGGTGCGCAAGTTCAGCGTGGTGGAGTATGAATTGAACGTGAAGGGCTAACGGTTCCGGTGCCTCATGCCGCATGCGCCCTGACCACGTCTCGCAAGGCGTTCACAAAGGCGCGTGTCATCTCGTCGTCCCTGTCTTCACGCCACACGGCACCGATGGGCGCGAACGGAATGTCGGCCGCCAGCGGCACCACATGCACCAGCCCCAATGCCCTCAGGTGGCGCGACACCGCTTCGGAGCAGATGCCGATGCAATCGGTGTCTGCCAGTAAGGTCTGCAAGGTGAAAAGGCTGTTCGTTTCGACCCGCGGCACGACGGCCGCGCCGCCGTGCGCCAGCAGCGCCGCATCCAGCCGCGTGCGCATCAGCGTGCCGTGCGGCGGCATGACCCAGGGGTACTGCGTCAGCATCGACAGCGACGGGCCTCGATGCCGGCGCAGCGGGTGTTTGCGGCCGCTCACCGCCACGATCCGGTCCTCGAACAGCACCTGCTGACGCAACCGCGGCGAAAAGGCGCGCGCATCGATGGGCCCGACCACCACGTCCAGCTCGCGCTTTTCCAGGTCTTCCAGCAAGGCGTTGAACGATCCCTCGGCGGTTTGCACGGCCACCCTGGGATGCGCTTTTTGAAGCCTCAGAATCGACTGCGGCACCAGATGGGCGACGCCCACCGACACGCTGCCGACGTGCAGTCGCGCGATGCGGCCTTTCTCGATCGAGGCGATCTCCTCATGCGTGCGCGATATGTCGCCCAGCACCCGTACCGCGAGCCGCCTGACCGCGTGGCCGGCGGGCGTGAGTTGCACGCGCTTGCCCCGCGTCACCAGTCGGACGCCGGTCAGTGATTCCAGCTCCGACAGCCAGTGCGACATGGCCGACTGCGTCATGTGCATGCGCGCGGCGGCATCGGTCAGGGTCGACGATTCACTGAGCGTCAGAAAGGTATTGAGGTGCCGGATCTTCAGGCGTCTGGCCCAGGCAATCTCGTCGGCCATCTCGTGCATGAGCAAATCCTCATGGTTGTATCGAACACCTTCACTGTACGCCCGGGGCATTGGCCGATAGAGTGCATAAATATTCACGCAAAGGAGACAGCCAAGATGACGATCACATTGCCGCGACGGCAGGTGTTGGGCGCACTGGGAGGCACGCTGGCGGCCAGTGCGCTACCGGCGTGGGCGCAGGCGAAGTTTCCATCGCGCCCGGTCAAGCTCGTGATTTCGCAGGCCCCCGGGGGCAGCTCGGACGGCATCGCCCGGCTGTGGGCCGACACGGCCAGCAAGGTGCTCGGCGGCCCGGTGGTGGTGGAAAACAAACCCGGTGCCGGCGGGCTGATCGCCGCGCAGCAGGTGCTGTCGCAACCCGCTGATGGCTACACGCTGTTCTTTGCTGGGGTATCCCAGATGGTGCTTAACCGCTACGTGTACCAGCCCCTGCCCTACGACCCGGAAAAAGATTTCGTCGGCATCGGCATGCTGACCACAGTGCCCTTTGTGCTGGCCACCTCCGCTGACTCGGGCATCAAGAACTTTGACCAATTGCTGGAGCGCGCGCGCAAGCAGCCGGGCAAGATCAACTTCGGTTCGGCCGGCAAGGGCAATTCGACGCACTTGGTGGTCGAGCTGCTGCAAAAGCAGGTCGGCATCGAGATGACTCACATTCCCTACCGGGGCGAGGCGGACGGCCTGACCGCCGTGCTGGGCGGGCAGATCGACGTCATGGCCTTTGTGCTGGGCACAGCGCTGCCGCAAGTCACGGCGGGCAAGCTGGTGCCGCTGATGGTGCTGGCGCCAGAACGCGTGAGCGAGATGGCGAATGTGCCCACGGCGGCCGATCTGGGCATCCAGGGCTTCGAGCACATGGGCTGGACCGGCTTGGTGGCCAAGGCCGGCACGCCGCCCGCCATCGTGGAGAAACTGCACCGCACATTGACCGCCTTTCATGCCGACCCGGCGGTGCTCGCCCGGCTGCGGGCGCTGTACGCGTTGCCGATGAGCGGGCCGTCGTCGCAGCTACTCGAAGTCACCCGGCGCGACAACGCCCGCTGGCGCCCGGTGCTCAGCGCCCTCAACCTGAGCGCGAAGTGAGGCCGACCATGCAAGCTGCAACCATGGAGGATCACCCCAGGAACATGGTAGTGTGCGCGCAGCCTGAGGCGGCGGAATCGGGCATCGACATCCTGCGCGCGGGCGGCAACGCGGTCGATGCCGCCGTGGCCTGCGCCCTGGCGCAGACGGTGGTCGATCCGCTGATGTGCGGCATCGCCGGTTTCGGCACCGCGGCGGTGTACCTGCAGGGCCAGGGCGTGCACGAATATGTGGACTTCCACTCGCCTGCGCCCCTGGCGGCGCGCGACGACATGTGGGCCGATCTGGTGGAGTCGGAACTGCGCGACGGTTTTGGCTTTGCGCTGCGTGGCCGGGTCAACGACCTGGGCGCGCAGTCGGTGGCCGTGCCGGCAACGCTGCGCGGCCTGGAGGCCATGCACCAGACCCACGGCCGTCTGCCGTGGGCGCAGGTGGTGGAGCCGGCGGTTCGCTGGGCGGCCGATGGCTTTTTCGTGCGCCCGGGCATGTACACCTTCTGGATGGATGCGCCGCTGGCGGGGCGCGTGAGCAACCTCGAACGGCTGGCCTACAGCGCATCGGGGCGCGAGTTGTACTGCCAGTCCGGCGGCTTGCCCAAGCACACCGGCACACCGCTGCGCAACCCCGACATGGCCCGCGCGCTCGAAAAAATCGCCGCCGACGGCGCGCAAGTTTTCTACACCGGTGATCTGGCCGAGCGCATGGTGGCGGATCTGCGCGCACAAGGCTCGCCCATCGCGATGGAAGACCTGGCGCGCTTTCAGGCCAGGCGGCGCGGCGTGCTGGAAGGCCGCTACCGCGACCGCCGCATCACCACCAACCAGCCGCCCGGCGGCGGCGCGATGCTCATCCAGATGCTGCGCATCCTGGAACAGTTCGACCTGCCGGGGCTGCGCCACAACAGCCCCGAATACATCCGCGTGGTCAGCGAAGCCATGAAGCAGGCCACGCGCGACAAGGACGCCTACTTGGGCGATCCGGACTTCGTCGACGTGCCGCTGGACGACATCCTGTCCGACGCCGCCATCCAGCGCTGTGCCGATGGCATCCGCCAGGGCGTGAAGATCGACGTGCCCCGCATGGGCAGCACGACCCGCGAGTCGCGCGATACCACGCACCTGAGCGTGGTGGACGGCGAGGGCAACTGCGTGTCGATAACGCATTCGCTGGGCATGCCGTCCGGCGTGATCACCGAGGGCCTGGGCTTTATGTACAACGGCTGCATGGGTGCGTTTGACCCGCGCCCCGGTCGCGCTGGCAGCATCGCGCCGGGCAAGAGCCGCTTCACGGCCTCGTGCCCGACCATCGTGTTCAAGGACGACCGGCCCGAAATCGTGCTTGGCGCCCCCGGCGCCACGCAAATCACCATGGGCGTGCTGCAGGCGATTCTGAACGTGATTGACTTTGGCATGCCCATGCAAGCGGCGGTCTCGGCGCCACGCTTTTCGGCCACCAGCAACGCCATCGAGGTGTGCAACCGCATTCCGCGCGCGGTCGAGCGGGCCCTGCAGGCACAGGACTACACGGTGCTGCGCAACCCATACAACTACACCATCGCCTGGGTGCACGCCATTCGCGTGCTGCAAAACGGCGCGCTGGAAGGCGGTGCCGATCCGGGGCGCGATGGGGTGGCGTATGCGTGCTGAAGCGGCGGTTTCGCTTCAACCCAACGGCAGCGCCGCGCTGCTCTTGACCTCCTCCATCACCGCATACGTCCGCGTCTCGCGCACGCCGGGCAGCTGCCACAGCACGCGGCCGGCAAAGGCGCGGTAGGCGGCCATGTCGGCCATGCGGGTCTTCAAAAGGTAGTCAAAGCCGCCGGCCACCATGTGGCATTCCATGACTTCGTCATGCACCTGCACGGCGGCCTTGAAGGCGTCGAACACGTTGGGCGTGGTGCGGTCCAGCAGCACTTCGACGAACACCACCAGGCCGCGGCCCAGCTTGTCGGGGTTCAGCTCGGCGTGGTAGCCCCGGATGTAGCCCTCGCGCGTGAGGCGCTGCACGCGCGCCAGCACGGCGGTGGGCGACAGGGCCACGGCTTCGGCCAGCTTGAGGTTGCTGATGCGACCGTCGTGCTGCAGCGCGGCCAGGATGCGCAGGTCGATGCGGTCGAGGGATTCGAGGTTGACGCTCATGCACCGTATTTTGTGCGGTCAACCCTTAAAAATACAAAACAATATTCAGCATCAATGCGGCGAACATGGCGACTTTGACCACGTCCAACGCAGCCGCCGTGACCGTTCGCCGCCCGCCCTTTGACGCCGCAATCCGCGCGATGCGCGCGCCCGCCCGGCCAGCGGCCGGCGCGAGTGCGGCGTGCCGGTACGTCAGCGGCGCGCCGCGGTCGCATTCACTTCAGGGTCTGGCGCGTCCAGCTGAACGGGCCGAAGGCATCGCTGCCATTGGCCGCATTGGCGGCAGGGTCGATCTTCAGCTTGAGCCATTCCATGGGCATGGTGCTGCCATGCACCACCAGGCGGTGGAAGTTCTTCACGGCGTAGCTGGTGCCGGGCTGGTTGCGGGTGTAGGGGTCGATGGCGCAGGCCGTGGCGGTGGCGCCGGCCCCCGGCTCCTTGACGCAGGCCGCGCCGGCCATCAGCGGGTTGTCGGACTGGAACAGGTGCGTGTCGCCGTTGATCAGCAGCACCGGCTTGCCAAACTTGGCGCTGCGGTCGGCAATGATGTCCACATACGGTTTGTAGCCGGCCAGGCGGGGCGACGCGGCAGCCTCTTCGGCCGACCACATGTCGGCCTGGGTCAGGATGACCACGGCGCGGGCGTTGTTGGCGCCGGCCTGGTCAAACGCCTGGGTCAGCCAGTTCTTGGTGGCGGCGGTGCGTGCGGCCACTTCCTGGTTCTGCTGCTCGGTGGCGCTGGCGGCGGCCCACCACACGTCGGTGCCGTTGTTGGAGCCGCCCGGAATGTTGACGGTGACGAACAGCACGCCCGACTGCATCCACCACACGTGCTCGACGAATTGCTTGTCGCTGGCGCTGGCGCCTTCCTGCGCCTGCGAGCGCACGGTGAGCGTGCCGTTGCCCAGCGTCTGGCCGGGCTTGGCGAAGAACAGCGAGCGCACCAGCTGCAGGTTGTCCACCGGGTTGCCATTGGCGTAGCTGGGGATGACCGTGTTGATGGGGTAGCCCAGCTCGGGCACGGTGGCGCTGTACTTGCCGTTCATCTGCTTGGCCTTCTGGCAGTCGGCCCATTCGTTGTCGCCCGGCGTATAGACCAGCGGCAGGGTGAACTGGGTGAAGAACTTGGCGATGGACTCGTCATACACCTGCGTGCACGGCTCGCTGCCCGAATGCAGGTCGCCCACGTGCGCGGCCAGCGTCACGTCCTTGTCGTTGTTGATGGCCTGGATGTAAGCGGGCATGGCCTTGAAGGCGGCCAGGTCGGCGCCATACGGCACGTCGCCAATCACGGCCATGTGGGCGACGGCGTCGTCGTCGCTGCCGCCGCAGGCGGCAAGCATGGCGACAGCGGCGGAAGCGATCAGCGCGAGGGTGAGTTTTTTCATCAATGTCTTTCGGTGGAGGCGCGGATGCGCACGGCGATGAGTTGGCGCCGCGCCCCGCGGGCGCCGACTCTAGGCGCCCAATGTGTCAACGCGGTGACACATGCGTGCCGAAGACGCCTGCCACGGGTGCAGCCCCGCTGCGCCATCCACCCCGCCCGTGCCGCCAGGGCCTGACCCTTGAACAGCCATGACCATCCCGACCGAAACCACACGCTCACCCACGCCCTTTGCCCCGCTGGCCACCGAACTGGCGCCCACCACCCCGCTGCGCGATGCCATCACCGCCGCCATGCGACGGCCTGAGCCGCAGGCGCAGGCGCCGCTGCTCGATCAGGCGCGCCTGCCGCCCGATCAGGCCCGCGCTGCGCACGGGCTGGCCCATCGGCTGGCCGACACGCTGCGCCAGCGCAAGCGCGCTGCCGGTCGCGCCGGAATCGTGCAGGGCTTGCTGCAGGAGTTCGCGCTGTCGTCGCAGGAGGGCGTGGCGCTGATGTGCCTGGCCGAGGCGCTGCTGCGCATCCCCGACGCGGCCACGCGCGACGCGCTGATCCGCGACAAGGTGGGGCGCGGCGACTGGCAGGCGCATCTGGGCAGCAGCCCGTCGCTGTTCGTCAACGCCGCCGCCTGGGGCCTGCTGCTGACCGGCAAGCTGGTGGCCACGCACAGCGAGGCGGGTCTGGGCAGCGCGCTCAAGCGCCTGACGGCCAAGGGCGGCGAGCCGCTGATCCGCAAGGGCGTCGACATGGCGATGCGCATGATGGGCGAGCAGTTCGTCACCGGCGAGACTATCGACGAAGCGCTCAAGCACGCGCGCGGGCCCGAATCGCAAGGCTTTCGCTATTCGTACGACATGCTGGGCGAGGCGGCCCTGACGGCCGACGATGCGGCGCGCTACCTGCAAAGCTACGAAGCCGCCATCCACGCCATTGGCCGCGCGGCCGCTGGGCGCGGCGTGATCGAGGGGCCGGGCATCTCGATCAAGCTCTCGGCCCTGCACCCGCGCTACAGCCGCGCGCAGCGGGCGCGCGTGCTGGTCGAGCTGTATCCGCGCGTGCTGCACTTGGCGCAGCTGGCGCGGCGTTACGACATCGGCCTCAACATCGACGCTGAAGAGGCGGATCGGCTGGAGCTGTCGCTCGATCTGCTCGAAAAACTGTGCCACGAGCCGTCGCTGGCCGGCTGGCAAGGCATCGGCTTCGTCATTCAGGCGTACCAGAAGCGCTGCCCGTTCGTGATCGACTGGCTGGTCGAGCTGGCGCGGCGCACGCAGCACCGCCTGATGGTGCGGCTGGTGAAGGGCGCGTATTGGGACAGCGAGATCAAGCGCGCGCAAGTCGATGGCCAGAGCGACTACCCCGTTTACACCCGCAAGCCCCACACCGACGTGAGCTACCTGGCCTGCGCGCGCAAGCTGCTGGCCGCGCCCGAGGCGATTTACCCGCAGTTCGCCACCCACAACGCGCACAGCGTGGCGGCCATCGTGCAGATGGCGGGGCCGGATGGGTGGCAGCCGGGGCAATACGAATTTCAATGCCTGCACGGCATGGGCGAGCCGCTGTATGAGCAGATCGTGAGCGGGCAACTGGGGCCGAAGCGCCCTTGCCGCATCTACGCGCCGGTGGGCACGCATGAGACGCTGCTGGCGTATCTGGTGCGCCGGCTGCTGGAGAACGGCGCCAACACCTCGTTCGTCAACCGCGTGGCCGATGCGGAGGTGCCGATTGAAGCGCTGATCGAAGACCCGGTGGCATTGGTCGAAGGCGAGCAGCTGGTCGGCGCGCCGCACCCGCGCATTCCGCTGCCGCGGGCGCTGTACGGCGCCGGGCGCGACAACTCGCGCGGCATGGATTTGAGCGACGAGCATACCTTGCGATTGCTATCAAAATCGTTGCTGCTTGCGCTGGATGGACAAGCGCCAGAGCCTGATTTCACCAAGAAACCCCCTCTCCCGCTTGCGGGAGAGGGCGGGGGTGAGGGTCTCTCTCCCTCCCCCGCTGGGGGAGGGCTGGGGTGGGGGCCGTCCGCGCTTCCATTACACGTCGCCAGCCCCTCACCCTCCTTCGACAAGCTCAGGACAGGCCAAGCCTCTCCCCAGAGGGGCGAGGGAGCAAAACCAGCGTCGCCATCGCCGCTGGCCCGCGATGGGGCTCTTCTTCCGCTGGCGGGCGGGGGCGAGGGAGCAACAGCCGCCCGCGATTCAGCCGCCGGGATGTCACCCCCTCTCCCGCCCGCGGGAGAGGCTTGGCCTGTCCTGAGCTTGTCGAAGGAGGGTGAGGGCAGCGGCGTTCCCGTCATAAACCCCGCCGACCACCGCGACGTGGTCGGCCACGTCCGCCACGTGACTGCCGCCGACGTGGAACGCGCGCTGGCGCAAGCCACCACCTTCGCCCCCACCTGGGCCGCCACGCCGCCGGCCGACCGCGCCGCCGCCCTGGAACGCGCGGCCGACACGCTCGAATCCGACATGCCGCGCCTCATGGGCCTGCTGGTGCGCGAAGCTGGCAAGACCTACGCCAACGCCATCGCCGAAGTGCGCGAGGCGGTGGACTTTCTGCGCTTCTACGCTGCGCAGGTGGCCGCGCAATTCGACAACGCCACCCACGTGCCCCTCGGCCCCGTGGCGTGCATCAGCCCATGGAACTTCCCGCTCGCCATCTTCACCGGCCAGGTCGCCGCCGCGCTGGCCGCGGGCAACGTGGTGCTGGCCAAGCCGGCCGAGCAGACGCCGCTGATCGCCGCCGAGGCCGTGCGCCATTTACACCAAGCCGGCGTGCCGCCCGCCGCGCTGCAGTTGCTGCCGGGCGAGGGCGATGTGGGCGCCGCGCTGGTGCAGGACCCGCGCACGCGCGGCGTGCTGTTCACCGGTTCGACCGAGGTCGCGCGCCTGATCCAGGCCACGCTGGCCGAGCGCCTCAACCCCGATGGCCAGCCCGTGCCGCTGATCGCCGAAACCGGCGGGCAGAACGCGCTGATCGTCGATTCGTCCGCCCTGCCCGAGCAGGTGGTGCAGGACGTGATCGCGTCGGCCTTCGACTCCGCCGGCCAGCGCTGCTCCGCCCTGCGCGTACTGTGCGTGCAGGACGACGTGGCCGAGCGCGTCGTCACCATGCTGAAAGGCGCGATGGACGAGGCGCGCATTGGCAACCCCGTCGCGCTGTCGGCCGACGTCGGCCCGGTGATCGATGCCGAGGCGCACGCGGGCATCCAGCGCCACATCGACGCCATGCGCGCCAAGGGCCATGCCGTGCACCAGGCCACGCGCGGGCTGGCCGGGGCGGCGGCGCACGGCAGCTTCATCCCGCCGACGCTGATCGAGATCGACGCCATCGACCAGCTGGAGCGCGAAGTGTTCGGCCCTGTTTTGCACGTGCTGCGCTACCGCCGCGCCGGTCTGGATGACTTGATCGACCAGATCAACGCCACCGGCTACGGCCTCACGGGCGGCGTGCACACCCGCATCGACGAAACCATTGCCCGCGTGGCGACGCGCCTGGCCGTGGGCAACCTGTACGTCAACCGCAACCTGGTCGGCGCCGTGGTCGGCGTGCAGCCGTTTGGCGGCGAAGGGTTGTCGGGCACCGGCCCCAAGGCGGGCGGCCCGTTGTACCTGCTGCGCCTGCTGGCGCGCCAGCCTGCCGATGCGGCGCGGCGCGCCGTGCAGGCGCTGGGCGAAGTAGAAGATGCGACTCAAAACGGCCCGCAGCGCTTGCCAGACGAGCGCGAGCAGCTACAAAAACTATTGCAAACACAGATGCGATCACAAGGCCACCCGGCGTTGGCCGATGTCGTCGCCCGGTTGTTCGACAGCGCCCCATCGCCCGCGCCGCGCGGGCTGCCCGGCCCCACCGGCGAGCGCAACAGCTACCACCTGCACCCGCGCCGCCGCGTGCTGTGCCTGGTGTCGCGTCAAGCCCCAACTGTCGGTGTCCGCACCGCCCTCGATGCCCGCGGCGGCGTTGCTGATCTGGCCCATACGTCCAGTATGGGCGGCGATCAGCGCCTTGCCACAGGCGCCGATGACGGCACGGCCATCCCACACTTGAGACTTGACGCGACACTGGCCGCGCGCAGCGAAGACCGGCTGCTGCAACTCGCCGCCGTACTGGCCGTGGGCGCGCAAGCCGTGTGGCCGGCCGACGCCCAACACGACTGGGCGCGCCTGCCGGTGGAGCTGCTGGCGCACATCGCCATCACGCCCGACTGGCGCGCGCCGGGCGCTGATTTCGACGCCGTGCTGCTGCATGGCGATGCCGTCGATGCGCTGGCCGTTCAGCGCGTGCTGGCCGAGCGCCCCGGCCCCATCGTCGGCCTGACGGTGCGCCCGCCCGGCGCCACCGACCTGCCGCTGGCGCCGCTGCTGACCGAGCGCAGCACCAGCGTCAACACCGCGGCGGCGGGGGGCAACGCCAGCTTGATGACGCTGGATTGAAGTCGAGGCAGATCTGGGTGCTCTATAAAAGATAGCTGCTCGCGCTTGCCTGGCAAGCGCCAGAGCCGGATATTCCTTGAAATCCGGCCACGCCGCAGGTTCAACGCGCGTTCAGCCCCCGCAGCAACTCGCTCGCCCCGTCCCAAAAAATCTGCACGCCCACGCACAGCAGGATGAATGCCGTCAGGCGCAAAAACACCACCAGGCCGACCTCGCCCAATGGCCGCAGCAGGCGCCCGGCGTAGCGGTAAGTCAGCAGCACCAGCAGCCCGATGACGACCATCGCCGCCAGTCCGCCGGCAAAGTTGGCGGCGGTGACCGGCCACTGCCGGCTGTGCAGCGCCGCGCCCACCGTGATGGCGGCCGAGATCGAGCCCGGCCCGCAGGTGAGCGGAAAAGTCATCGGGTAGAAGGCCTGGATGCGCACGTGGTTGTCGTCCACCAGCTTGCGCGCCATCTCGGCGTTGTCGGCGCTGTCGGCGCTCACCGCGTGCGGCGCGTACAGCATGTTCCAGGCCGTGAAGGCGACGATCAGCCCGCCCGCCACGCGCACGATGGGGATCGAGACGCCAAAAAAATCCAGCACATAGGTGCCGATCACCATCGCGCTGCCCAGCATCAGCACCACGTTGCGGCCGATGCGCGTGGCCAGCGCGCGGCGCCGGGCGGGGTCCAGCTCGCGCGTCAGGTTGACGAACACGGGCGCCGACGCCGGCGGGTTGAGGATGGGCAGCACGCCCGCCAGCGCGAGCAAGAAGCTCTTGCCAAAGGCCAGGGCCAAAGCAGGGATTTCCATAAAGCGGCAGCGGTGCGTGGGTGGGTGTACAGTGAATTGTTTCAGGTCGGCGCTTGGCCGGCCGCGCCCTTTTTCAGGAGAACCCATGCCCGGACTGCTGCCGAACATTGATCCCGATGGCTTGCTTGAATTCTCGGTGGTCTATACCGACCGCGCCTTGAACCACATGTCGAAGAAGTTCCAGGGCGTGATGAAAGACATCTCGGCGATGCTGAAAGAGGTCTACCACGCCGACGCCGCCGTGCTGGTGCCCGGCAGCGGCACCTTCGGCATGGAAGCCGTGGCGCGTCAGTTTGCCAACGACCAGCGCGTGGTCATCATCCGCAACGGCTTCTTCAGCTTTCGCTGGAGCCAGATTCTGGAGACGGGCAAGATCACCGCGCCCGAGAACATCACGGTGCTGAAAGCGCGCCGCACCGGCGGCGCTGCGCAGTCACCCTGGGCACCCGCGCCGATTGACGAGGTGGTGTCCACCATCGCCCAGGTCAAGCCTGCCGTCGTCTTTGCCCCGCACGTCGAAACCGCCAGCGGCATGATGCTGCCCGACGACTACATGAAGAAAATCGCCGACGCCGTGCACGCGGTGGGCGGCCTGTTCGTGCTCGACTGCATCGCCTCGGGCGCCATGTGGGTCGACATGAAGGCGGTGGGTGTCGACGTGCTGGTCAGCGCGCCGCAAAAGGGCTGGAGCAGCTCGCCCGCCTGCGCCATGGTGTGCCTGTCGGATCGGGCGCTGAAAACCATGGAAGGCACCACCAGCACCAGCTATGCCTGTGATTTGAAGAAGTGGCACCAGATCATGCAGTCTTACGAAACCGGCAGCCACGCCTACCACGCCACCATGCCGACCATGGCGCTGCTGGAACTGCGTGACGCGATGCAAGAAACGCGCGAGCGCGGCTTGGCCACCGTGCGCGAGCAGCAGATCGAGCTGGGCCGCAAGGTGCGCCAGCTGTTTGAATCGCGCGGCCTGCCCAGCGTGGCGGCCGAAGGCTTCAAGGCGCCGGGCGTGGTGGTCAGCTACACCACCGACCCGGACATCCAGAGCGCGAAGAAATTCATCGCCCAAGGTTTGCAGACGGCCAGCGGCGTGCCCCTGATGTGCGACGAGCCGGCCGATTTCCGCACCTTCCGCATCGGCCTGTTTGGCCTGGACAAGTGGGCCCACGTGGACCGCAGCGTCGGCCAGCTGGCGGCGGCGCTGGATCGCATGGGCATGGTTGCTCCTGAAAAAGAAGCTGCCAGCGCTTGATGGGCGGGCGCCAGAGGCCGATTTGATTCAAAACCTGCTGCTGGTGCTGACCACCGTCGCCACGCGCGCCGACGCCGACGCGCTGGCCCGCGCCATGGTCGAGCAGCGCCTGGCCGCCTGCGCGCAGATCAGCGCCATCGACAGTGTGTACTGGTGGCAGGGCGCCGTGCAGGCCGAGGGCGAATTCCGTCTGCTGTTCAAGACCACGGCCGAGCGTTATCCGGCGCTCGAAGCCGCGCTGCGCGCAGCGCACCCGTACGAGCTGCCCGCCATCGTCGCGCTGCCGGTGGCGCAGGCGCTGCCGGCGTTCGCCGATTGGGTCGGTGCCGAAACGCGCGGTGATGGTGACGCGGGTTAGACGGAGGGACCGTCGGCACGCCCCGTGATCGCCAAAAACTGTTTCTCATTTTTGACTTTTATATAAAAAAGACTAAAATGAGAAACACATGCCAACACCCGCGCCCAAGCTGACACCCGCTGCCCAGGCTTCGGCCCAGGTCTTGGGCGCCACCGTGCGCACGCAGCGAAAGGCCTTGAGCGTGACCGCCACCGCGCTGGCCGAAGCGGCCGGCGTGTCGCGCGTGACGGTCTACCGCATCGAAAAAGGCGAAGCCTCCGTCACCCTGGGCGCTTATGCCAACGTGCTGGCGGCGCTGGGGCTGGGCTTGAAGGCGCTGCCTGAAGGCGCTGACGCGGCCGCCGTCGCGCCGCCCGGCTGGCTGCCCGCCCGCGTGCGCCTGGCCGATTACCCGCAGTTGCGCTCGCTGGCGTGGCACATGCCCGGTGCGCAAGCCTTAAGCCCCGCGCAAGCCTGGAGCCTGTACCAGCGCAACGCCCGCCATATGGACGACGCGGCCCTGACGCCCGCCGAGCGGCAGTTGATGCAGGCACTGCATCAGGCTTTCGGTGACGATGCCGTGCCGCCCGACCTACGCGACGGTGTTTGAGCGCCCGCACCACCAGCGCATCGCCAGCGTGCTGCAAGGGCTGGATGGCGACCTGCTGCGCGCCCACGCCTGCAGCTTTGGTGGCGGCACCGCCATCGCGCTGCGCTACGGCGAATTCCGCGAATCGGTGGACATCGACTTTCTGGTGTCCGACCTGGCCCATTACCGCCAGTTGCGCCTGCTGGCCACCGGGCCGGGCGGCTTTGCAGCCCTGGCGCGCGGCGGCGCGGCGCCCTGGGCCGCCGCGCAACCGGTGCGGGCCGACCAATACGGCATTCGCGGCCAAGTGGTCGTGGTCGGCCAGCCGATCAAAATCGAGATCGTGCTGGAAGCGCGCATCGCGCTGCAACCCGCGCGCGTGGCGGACGACGTGTGCGGCGTGCCCTCACTCACCGCGCTCGATCTGGCCGCCAGCAAGCTGCTCGCCAACGCCGACCGCTGGCTCGACGACGTGGTGTTCAGCCGCGACGTGATCGACTTGGCCATGATGCGCCCACGCTTGCCCCTGCTGCGCGAAGCGCTTTCAAAAGCAGAGCAAGCCTACGGCGCGGCCGTGGCGCGCGACCTTGGCCGGGCGATCGACCGGCTGGCCCAACGCACGGGCTGGTTGGAGCGCTGCATGCAGGCCATGTCGATTCGCGTGCCCAAGGCACTGCTGTGGCAGCGCATCCGGGCACTGCGGCGCGTGTTGTGATCGCCGCCGCTCAAAACCACCGCGCCGCCAGCGGCATCAGCACCGACGCCAGCAGCACCTGCAGCCCCAGCGCCAGCCCGGCGTAGGCGCCGGCGTCCAGGTTGACCTGCAGCGAGCGCGCCGCGCCAATGCCGTGCGCGGCGGTGCCCATGGCGAAGCCGCGCGCCATCCAGCCGACGCGGTCGGTGCCTACGCCCAGCAAGGCGAACAGGTACTTGCCCGACAGCGCGCCGATCAGCCCCGTGAGCACCGCGAACACCGCCGCCAGCGCCGGCACGCCGCCGATTTTTTCGGCCACGCCCATGGCGACGGGTGCCGTCACCGACTTCGGCGCCAGCGAGCGCAGCACGTCTTCCGGCAGTCCCAACGCCCATCCGAGTGCTACAGCACTGATAGCTGCCGCCGCGCCACCCGCCAGCGCTGCGGCCACAAAACGCCCCCAATCGCGGCGCAGTTGCGCGCGCCGCTCCCACAGCGGAAAACCCAACGCCACCACCGCCGGGCCGAGCAAAAAATGGATGAACTGCGCGCCCGCGAAGTAGCTCGGGTAGGGCACGCCGGTGGACAACAGCCCGGCGCCCAGCGTCAGCACCGACCATAACACTGGGTTGGCCCACGGTGCCTGATCCATGGCGGCGTAAAAGCGCTGCGCCAGCAGGTAGACGACCAGCGTCGCCGTCAGCCCGAACAGCGGGGCGGACGACAGGTAGACCCACAGCTGCACAAAGTCAGGCATCGGGCGCCTCCGCCGCGTGCGCGCGGCCGCGCATCAGCGCACGCAGCGTGAGCGCGCTCACGGCCAGGCCGATCCAGGTCGACAGCGCGATCACCGCCAGCAGCCGGAAGCCGTGTTGCTGCAGTACGCCCAGGTGCGTGATGACGCCCACGCCCACCGGCACGAACAGCAGCGACAGGTGCGCCAGCAGAAACCGCGCCACTTCGGTCACCGGCTCGCGCAGCGGGCGCCAGCCAAGCGCCGGCATCAGCAGCAGCATGCCGATCACCGGGCCGGGCAGCGGCAGGCTGAAGGCGCGTGCCAGCACCTCGCCCAGCAGTTGCAGCAGCAGCAACCAGGCCAGGCCACGCAGGGGTTCCATGGCGCGGGCTTAAAAACGTTCGAGTTCGGGGTGTGGCAGCGCGCCGCCGCGCACCAGCATCTTGCCGTACTCGGCGCAGCGGTTGAGCGTGGGAATGACCTTGCCGGGATTGAGCAGCCCCTGCGGGTCGAATGCGCGCTTGATGCCGAACATCTGCTCGTTTTCGTCGGCGCTGAACTGCACGCACATGCTGTTGAGCTTTTCGATGCCCACGCCGTGCTCGCCGGTGATGGTGCCGCCCATGGCGACGCTGGTTTCCAGGATGTCGGCGCCAAACAGCTCGGCGCGGTGCAGCTGGTCCGGGTCGTTGGCGTCGAACAAAATCAGCGGGTGCAGGTTGCCGTCGCCGGCGTGAAAGACGTTGCAGCAGCGCAGGCCATATTTCTGCTCCATCTCCTGAATCGATAGCAGGATATCGGCCAGGCGCTTGCGCGGGATGGTCGAATCCATGCACATGTAGTCGGGGCTGATGCGGCCTGAGGCGGGAAAGGCATTCTTGCGCCCGCTCCAGAACTTCAGGCGCTCGGCCTCCGATTCGCTCACTGCAATTTTGGTAGCGCCTGCCGCCGTCAGCACCTGCGCCATGCGGCCGATTTCTTCTTGCACCTCTTCCGGCGTGCCGTCGCTTTCGCACAGCAGGATGGCGGCCGCCTCCAGGTCGTAGCCGGCGTGCACGAAGTCCTCGACGGCGGCGGTCATCGGCTTGTCCATCATCTCCAGCCCGGCGGGGATGATGCCGGCCGCAATCACCGCCGCCACCGCATCGCCCGCGTGCCGCACGTCGGCAAAGCTGGCCATGATGCAGCGCGCCAGGCGCGGTTTGGGCAACAGCTTGACGGTGACCTCAGTCGTCACGGCCAGCATGCCTTCGCTGCCGGTAATCAGCGCCAGCAGGTCGTAGCCGGGCGCGTCCAGCGCCTCGCCGCCGAATTCGATGGGCTCACCTTCCACCGTGAAGCCTTTCACCTTCAGCACGTTGTGCAGCGTCAGGCCGTACTTCAGGCAGTGCACGCCGCCCGAGTTTTCGGCCACGTTGCCGCCGATGGTGCAGGCAATCTGGCTGCTCGGGTCGGGCGCGTAATACAGGTCGTGCGCGGCGGCGGCTTCGCTGATCGCCAGGTTGCGCACGCCGCACTGCACCTGCGCCGTGCGCGCCAGCGGGTCGACCTTGAGGATGCGGTTGAACTTGGCCAGCGACAGCGTCACGCCGCGTTCGTGCGGCATGGCGCCGCCCGACAGGCCGGTGCCCGCGCCGCGCGCCACCACCGGAACGCCCAGGCTGTGGCAGGTTTTCAACACCTGTTGAATCTGTTCGTAACTCTCGGGCAGCGCCACGGCCAGCGGCCGCTGGCGGTAAGCGGTCAGGCCGTCGCATTCGTAGGGCGTGGTCAGCTCCGCCGTCCACAACAGCGATTCGGGCGGCAAAATGGCCTGCAGCGCTTGAATCACTTGCGCCTGCAGCTCTGATTTTTGTAGTTCGGCGGTGGGCTGACCAGCGGGGGCGGCGTCCATGGCAAGGCAAAAAAGGGGGGTCGGGCCACTATAGAGCATCGCGCCGCACTGTCATGTGCGCGCAGGACTCGGCAGGCACAATCGGCACTCCGGTAACAGGGAGGTATCGGTGCCGGGCGGCAAGGCGCGCGGCGCTGGTCGCTCAAAGAAGAAACGAACATGAAACGGTGGACAGCCTGCGGCCTGCTTTGGGCCTGCGCATGGACGGCGGCCCATGGTGCCCCGGCCGCGGCGCCCGCGTTGGTGCACGCGGACGAAGTGCTGCCAACGCGCATGGTGCTGTGTCAGCGCGAATTCGGCGCCGCCGAGCGCGATCGCAAAGGCAAGATGCGCGCCTGCCTGGCGCGCCGGCTGGAGGGCGAACGCATCGTCGAGCGCAAATGCAAGCAACAGGCCGGCAACGTCAGCGGTGCCGCCGCGCGTGCCCAGGCCCAGCGCGACTGCGAGCGCCAGGCGCTGGCGGTGCCGGCGGGCGAACTGCCCAAGCGTCCGCCACCCAAGCCCAAGGCCGTGCCCACGAGCAACGCGGCGCCGACCAGCACGCCGGCTATCCCGGTGGCGCCGCCCGCGCCCCGGCCGGCCGCGGGCGAGAACTGACGCAGCGCCCCGAGCCCTTGGCATGAAAAAACCCGCACAAGGCGGGTTTCATCAGGCGGTCGAGCGGCGAGATCAGGCCGCGCTCAACCAGTAACCCGCGTTGAAAGGGCTGCTCATGCGCAACGCCAGCGGGGAAATGTCCACCAGTTTGTCGGTCGGCATTTTTTCGCCGCTGTCGATCTCGGGACTGCTGTCGGCGGGCGTGGGTTCGCCCTGGGCCTCGTTCGCCCGTTCTGCTTGGCCGGCTGATGCAGAACGGGCTACAGAAAAGAATAGAAGCACCTGAACGGTATCTTCCGGTCGTTCCAGTAGTCGGCCGCGTCGCGGAAGATGTCGAGCAGCTGCTCGCGCGCTTCCTTGTCGAATTTCGGCGTCGCCGGGATGGATTCGAGCACCACGATGAAACCGGGCTGCGGGCCCGACTTGTGCAGCGGGTCGGTCATGCAGTCGTACAGCGCGTCGAAATTCTTGCCGAAGTGCGCCGGGAAGGTGAACTGCTGGGCGATCATGTCCAGCACGTCCTGCTTGGTCTGGGCGTTGGCCAGGTTGGCGTACAGGAAGTGCTGGCCCAGCTGCGAGGCCGCGTCCTGCAGGTCGTGCACGCGGAAGGCGCGGATCGACTGCACGATGTTGGTGCGCACGCCCTTGAGCGGCGTTTCCTGGGGTTGACGAAGTGGCTGATCCATCTCCGCTGCTTTCTTGGGAGTCAAAAACCGGTCGGCGCCTGCGGCGACAGCAGGGACGGGCTGAAATTGTTCAAACGCTTTCATTGCACGATCTTCCTGAAACTAGAGTAGTGATCGCTCGTATACCAGCAGGCTTCGGGCGCGGTGGGTTGCCGACCGCCGCAGATGATGCGGCGCGCACCCCGATCACGAGAACGCGGGGTTTCGACGGTGTATTCGCGGTAGTAGCCGCGCCGCTCGCGCGGCAGCAGACGCTCCCGGTTGCCGAACACCGATCCATCCTTGTCGTAAGGGAACGGGCCGCCCTGCAGGATCAGCCGGTAAGTCTGCTGGCCCTGAAGGGGCAGGTCCGCCACCGCGACGGTGGATTCGTCACTGCCCCGCGAGCCCCATGACCACAGGTCGCGCGCCTGGGCGGCTCCCGCTACGGGGAGCGCAACCGCCAGCACCAGCGCTGCCATCATCAACCGGGGCGACCGGGCAGCATGCGATGCCGCTGTTCGCAACATGAAAAACACCTTTCGGAAACCTCCGGGTTAACCCGAAAATTCCAAGGCGCTAGTGTGACCGAATGGCCATCAAAAAGCAAGTGCCTGCCTAAAAAACAGGCATGCGGAGAGCCGGCAAATGCTTGACGTTGGCGGGTGCTTACTTTCTGGTTGACGCCATTATGGCGACGCATTGGCATCGGCCACGGTGAGCGCCGTCATGTTGACGATGCGCCGTACCGTGGTGCTGGCCGTGAGGATGTGCACCGGTTTGGCCGCGCCCAGCAGCACCGGGCCGATGGCGATGTTGCCGCCAGCGGCCACTTTCAGCAGGTTGTAGGCGATGTTGGCGGCGTCCATGTTGGGCATGACCAGCAGGTTGGCGTCGCCGATCAGCGGGCTGTCGGGCATGACGGCCTTGCGCTGGCTGGCATCCAGCGCCACGTCGCCGTGCATTTCGCCGTCCACCTGCAGCCAGGGCGCCTGCTGCTGCACCAGGGCCAGGGCTTGGCGCATCTTGACGGCGCTGGGCTGGTTGGACGAGCCGAAGTTGGAGTGCGACAGCAGCGCCGCCTTGGGCTTGATGCCAAAGCGCATCATCTCGTGCGCCGCCATGACGGTGATCTCGGCCAGCTGCTCGGCCGTGGGGTCGTGGTTGATGTGCGTGTCGACCATGAACAGCTGGCGGCCGGGCAGCATCAACGCGTTCATCGCCGCGTAGGTGCGCACGCCGGGCTTCTTGCCGATGACCTGGTCGATGTAGGTCAGGTGCATCTGGTTGGTGCCCCAGGTGCCGCAGATCAGGCCGTCCACGTCGCCGCGGCGCAGCAGCATCGCGCCGATCAGCGACAGGCGCCGGCGCATCTCGATCTTGGCGATGGGCACCGTGATGCCCTGGCGCCGGGTCAGCTGGTGGTAGGTCGTCCACAGCTCCTTGTAGCGCTCGTCGTGCTCGACGTTCACCACGTCGTAGTCGGCGCCCTCCTTCAGGCGCAGGCCGAATTTCTCGACGCGCTGGGCGATGATGTCAGGGCGGCCGATCAGCGTGGGGCGGGCCAGCTGCTCGTCGACCACGATCTGCGCGGCGCGCAGCACGCGCTCTTCCTCGCCCTCGGCATAGCACACGCGCTTTTTCGTCGCCGCCCGGGCGGCGGCGATGATCGGCTTCATGGTGGTGCCGGACGCATAGACGAAGGTTTCCAGCTGCTGCCGATAGGCTTCCAGGTCGGCGATGGGCCGCTTGGCCACGCCGCTGGCGGCTGCGGCCTTGGCCACCGCTGGCGCCACGATCATCATCAGGCGCGGATCGAACGGCTTGGGGATCAGGTATTCCGGACCGAACGACAGCGAATGCCCCACATAGGCGCGCGCCACCACCTCGCTCTGCTCGGCCTGCGCCAGATCGGCGATGGCATGCACGGCGGCGATGCCCATCTCGTCGTTGATGGTGGTGGCGCCGCAGTCCAGCGCGCCCCGAAAGATGTACGGAAAGCACAGGACGTTGTTGACCTGGTTGGGGTAGTCGGTGCGGCCGGTGGCGATCAGCGCGTCGTCGCGCACGGCCTTGACCTGCTCCGGCATGATTTCGGGGTGCGGGTTGGCCAGCGCCAGCACCAGCGGGCGCGGCGCCATGCGCGCCACCATGTCGGGCTTGAGCACGCCGCCGGCCGACAGGCCCAGAAAGATATCCGCGCCGTCGATCACCTCGGCCAGCG
This sequence comes from Pseudomonadota bacterium, assembly GCA_029780695.1. Taxonomy (GTDB): domain Bacteria; phylum Pseudomonadota; class Gammaproteobacteria; order Burkholderiales; family Burkholderiaceae_C; genus Ottowia. The sequence continues at coordinate 22,576 of JAKOYD010000107.1, read as the reverse complement.
TGCGCAGGTGGGTCTTTTGCGCGTAGACGGCCTTGTCCGGGTCCATCAGTTCGGTGCGGCCTTCGTACACCAGGCCTTTGATGTCGGTCACCCACACGTTCTCGCGCCGCACGCCCAGCTTGACCAGCAGCCCGGTGCAGGCCAGCGCCGCCGCGCCCGCGCCGGACACCACCAGCTTGACCTGCTCGATCGGCTTGCCGACCACCTTCAGCCCGTTAACCACCGCCGCGCCCACCACGATGGCGGTGCCGTGCTGGTCGTCGTGGAAGACGGGAATCTTCATGCGCTCGCGCAACTTGCGCTCGACGTAGAAGCACTCCGGCGCCTTAATGTCCTCCAGGTTGATGCCGCCGAAGGTGGGCTCCAGCGCGGCGATGATCTCGACCAGCTTGTCCGGGTCTTTCTCGTCGATCTCGATGTCGAACACGTCGATGCCCGAGAACTTCTTGAACAGCACGCCCTTGCCTTCCATCACCGGCTTGCCCGCCAGCGGGCCGATGTCGCCCAGGCCCAGCACGGCGGTGCCGTTGGTCACCACGCCCACCAGGTTGCCGCGCGCGGTGTACTTGAAGGCCGCGGCCGGGTCGGCCACGATTTCCTCGCACGGAAACGCCACGCCGGGCGAGTAAGCCAGCGCCAGTTCGTACTGGTTGACCACCTGCTTGGTCGGCGTCACGGCGATCTTGCCGGGCACCGGATGCTCGTGATAGTCCAGCGCGGCGCGGCGCAGCTCGGCACGTTTGTCTTCGGTGGAGGTGGGGTCGCCCGGGGTCATCGCGTCATCCTGTTCGAGAGAGGGACAGTGGTGAGCGCGCATTCTAGGACTGGCAAGCCGATGGCGCCGCGCCCGCCCGCCGTGTCGGACAACGCCGCGTCCTGCGCGCCTGGGGTGGTTGCCGTCTTGCGCCCACGCTAGCATGCGGGGCTTGTCTATTCACCCATCCGCAAAGGAAGACGCCATGGCCCTCATCGACGTGCTGCAACAGGTTCTGAACAACGCCCGCGCCCCCGAGCCGCAACAGATCGACCAGATCACCCGCGAGGCCTCGCGCGACGATCTCAAGACCGGCGTGGGCGAAGCCCTGCGCTCCAAGGAAACACCGCAACTGTCGCAAATCGTGGCCGACATGTTCGACAAGGCCTCGCCCGAGCAGCGCGCCGCGATCCTGAACACGCTGACCGAAAAGCTCGGCCCCGGCGCCTTGGCCGGCGTGGCCGGCGGCGTGCTGGCCGGCCACGAAGGCCGCGACACGCCCCTGGTGCCGGTCGACAAGGCCACGACGATCACGCCCGATCAGGTGCGCGACGTCGTCACCACCGCGCGCAGCGCCGACGAGCCCGGCGTGTTCGACCGCATGAGCAGCTTCTACGCCGAGCACCCCGAACTGGTCAAGACGCTGGGCGCCGGCGCGCTGATGATCGCCCTGGCCCGCATGAAGCAGAGCCTGGTGCGCTGACGCACACGTGGTGCCTTCTGGCGCCTTTTTTGATCATTGAAATGCCTGTTTACGCAGGCCCACAAAGCGCCTCAAGCTGCAAAATTAATAGCTTGAGGCGTTTTGCTGCCAGCCGCGCGTGCAGCGCGTAGGCAGCCGCTGACAGCGTGAGGGCGTGACCGCCGCTAACGCCCGGGCGGCGTGGCCGATAAGGTTCAACAGCGTTCCCGCCGCGCGGGATGTGTGTCAAACCAACGATCAAGACGGAAAGACTGCCATGGCATCGAAAACCGAGAACAAACCCTCCAGCGACCGACTGGTGCTGAACGAAGAAGCGCTGAAAAAGGCCAAGTCCAGCCTGGACGACGGCGCCGTCACGCCGCACAACGACGGGCCCTGGGTCAAGGACATCATCGACCTGCTGAACGGGTCTCTGGCCACCGAACTGGTGTGCGTGCTGCGCTACAAGCGCCACCACTACATGGCCGACGGGCTGGCATCGCCGGCCATCGCCGAAGAATTTCTGGTGCACGCGCAGGAAGAGCAAGGCCACGCCGACCGCATTGCCGAACGCATCACGCAACTGGGTGGCGAGCCGGACTTCAACCCCGCCACGCTGCTGGAGCGCAGCCACGCCGACTACAACGATTCGAACGACTTGAAGGAAATGATCCGCGCCAACCTGATCGCCGAGCGCGTGGCCATCGAGGCCTACAGCCAGATGGTGGACTTGATCGGCGACAAGGACCCGACCACCCGGCGCCTGGTGGAAGAAATCCTGAACGACGAGCAGGAGCACGCCGAAGAACTCAAAACCTGGCTGGCGCTGTAAGGCCGCGCCGCACGCTTTAGCGCCATGCATTCGGCCAGGCTCACACTTGCTTACGCCTTGGCGGCGGCGTGCACGGAACTCCAGTGCCGCGCCGGGTTCATACCAAGCGTGATGGAAGCCATGATTCCCAACGCCATTGACGCTGCCGAGCCTTGAAGGCTTAGAGCCATCGACCACCTGAAGCGCACTTCCTCCTCCCTCCCTCCTCCTCCTTCGCTTCAGGTCGCTCCGGCAGCTTTTTTATGCTGAACGCGCCGCCCGGGCCCAGTGCCCCGGCGGCGCTTCTTTTTGGGTCAGGTGCGGTGCGTGACTCTGCCGCAAGGCGCCGCGCAGCAGGCCACGCGGCAAACGCCGCGCAACGGGCTGGCCCGGCCGCTGGCGTGGTCCCGCTTCACACGAAGTCAGAAGGGGAAAGGCGCGACCGCGCCTCAGGCGGATGGCACTGTTTCCGCAAAGCTGGCGCGCTGCATCAGGCGCTCGTCCAGCAGGCGGGCCAGGTTGGCGTGGCGGGCGCGCCAGTCGAGTTCAGGAAAGCGGAAGTCCAGGTAACCCAATGCGCAGCCGACCGCGATGTCGGCGAGCGTCAGGTGCACGCCGGCCGAGCACCACGGCTTGTCGCCCAGGCCGGCGCTCATGGCGGCCAAGGCGTCGTCTACCTTGCGCATTTGCCGCTCGATCCAGGCGGGGCTGCGCTGCTCGTCGGTGCGGCCGGGCCAGGTGCGCTCCAGCCGCGCCAGCACGGACGCGTCCAGCAGACCGTCGGCCAGCGCTTCCCAGGTCTTGACTTCGACCCGCTGGCGGCCCGACGCCGGGATCAGCTTGCCCACGGGCGACAGGGTGTCGAGGTATTCGACGATCACGCGCGAATCGAAAATGGCGTCCTGTCCGTCCATCACCAGGCAGGGCACCTTGCCCAGCGGGTTGGCGGCGGCGATTTGCGTGTCGTCGGCCCACACGTTTTCGGGCACGAAGCGGTAGTCGAGCTTTTTCTCAGCCAGCACCACGCGCACCTTGCGCACGTAAGGGCTGGTCACGGCGCCAATCAAACGGATGGACATGGGTGGTGGGTGGTTGTGCGGCAGTCGGCTGGGCTGAGGGGCCGAATTCATTCTAGGCCATGCCCGCGTCGACAGGGGCGCGCCGGGCGTGGGGCGGGCGCGGCGTGGCTCCTACAATTTGGGTATGCAACTCACCGCCCTGACCGCCGTTTCTCCCCTCGATGGCCGCTACGTGGCCAAGCTGGCCGCCCTGCGCCCCATCATGAGCGAGCTGGGCTACATGCAGCGCCGCGTGCAGGTCGAACTGGCCTGGTTCATCGCGCTGTCCGACGCGGGATTTGACGAATTCAAGCCACTTTCGGCGCCAGCGCGCGCTTACCTCGCCGGCCTGCTGCACGATTTTTCCGAAGCCGATGGCCAGGCCATCAAGGACATCGAGAAAACCACCAACCACGACGTCAAGGCGGTCGAATACTGGATCAAATCCAAGTTCGACGGCCAGCCTGAACTGCAAGCCGCCGCCGAATTTGTGCACTTTGCCTGCACCAGCGAAGACATCAACAACACCAGCCACGCGCTGCAATTGAAGGCAGGCCGCGCCGTTCTGTTGCAGGGGCTGGACGCCGTCATCGCCCGCCTGCGCGAGCTGGCGCACGCGCACGCCGCCGTGCCCATGCTGAGCCGCACGCACGGCCAGACGGCCAGCCCCACCACCGTGGGCAAGGAGATCGGCAACGTGGTGGTGCGCCTGGCGGCCGCGCGCGAGAAGATCGCCACCGTCAAGCTGCTGGCCAAGATGAACGGCGCCGTGGGCAACTACAACGCGCACCTGTCGGCCTGGCCGGATTTCGATTGGGAGGCCTTCAGCCGCCGCGTGATCGAGTCGCCCGCCGCCGGCGAGCCGGGCGCCGACGCCGCCAGGCCGGGCCTGGGCCTGACGTTTCAGCCCTACAGCATCCAGATCGAGCCGCACGACTACATGGCCGAGCTGTTCGACGCCACCGCGCGCGCCAACACCATCTGCATCGACCTGGCGCGCGACATCTGGGGCTACATCAGCCTGGGCTACTTCAAGCAAAAGACCAAGGCGGGCGAGATCGGCTCGTCCACCATGCCGCACAAGGTCAACCCCATCGACTTCGAGAACGCCGAAGGCAACCTGGGCCTGGCCAACGCCGTGCTGCGCCACCTGAGCGAAAAGCTGCCCATCAGCCGCTGGCAGCGCGACCTCACGGACAGCACTGTGCTGCGCAACATGGGCGTGGCGCTGGGTTATGCCGTGCTGGCCTACCAGTCGCTGCTGACCGGCCTGAACAAGCTCGAATTGAACGAAACCGCGCTGGCCGACGACCTGGACGCCGCGTGGGAAGTGCTGGCCGAGCCCATCCAGACCGTGATGCGCCGCTTTGGCGTGCCCGGCGCCTACGAAAAGCTGAAAGACGCCACGCGCGGCCAGGCGGTCACGCGCGAAGCGCTGCACGGCTTGATCCGCGCGCTGGACATTCCGCCCGCCGAGAAAGACCGCCTGCTGGCCCTCACGCCCGCCAGCTACGTTGGCCAGGCGGCGCTGCTGGCGCGACGGGTGTAACAACCCGGCCAGCGGCGCGCAGCTTGCAAAAAAGCGTGCCCAGCGCTTGCTGGGCCTGCGCATATTGCTATAAAAATAAAAGCACACAGGGTGTCGGCCCGCCTGCCACGCGCGTGGCGGCCCGTGCGTGCCGGGCCGGGCCGCTGGCGCCCATCAGCCGACTTGCCAGCTGACGCGGCCGGTGCCGATATCGTGCATGGCGCCCACCACCTTGAGCTTGCCGGCGTCCATCAATTCGGCCAGCACGGGGCTCTTGTCGCGGATCGTGCGCGTGGCGTCCAGCACGTTGCGGTCGGCCACTTTCTGCACCAGTTCCTTGTTCTTGGAGCTTTTCACGCCCGTGTAGTCCAGCCTTTCCAGCGACGGGCGAATCTTGGCCAGCATGCCGGTCAGGTTGCCCAGCTTGACGTCGTCCACCGCGCCCTTGATGGCGCCGCATTCGGTGTGGCCCAACACCACGATCAGCTTGGAGCCGGCCACCTTGCAGGCGAATTCCAGGCTGCCCAGAATGTCTTCGTTGACGAAATTGCCGGCAATGCGGGCCGCGAACACGTCGCCAATGCGCTGGTCGAACACCAGCTCGGGCGGCACGCGGCTGTCGATGCAGCCCACGATGGCGGCAAACGGCGCCTGGCCCTTGCTGGTGTCTTTTACCTGGCGCATCAGGTCGCAGTTGACGGTGCGCCCGCTGACGAAGCGCGCATTGCCCTCCTGCAGGCGCTGCAACGCCTGCTCGGGCGTCAGGCTGGACTGCAGTTCGGGCGTGAAAACCGCGCAGGCGTCTTGCGCGCGCGCGGCCAGGGCGGCGGTCAGGGCGGCCGAGCCGATGGCGGCGGCACGCAATGCATCACGACGTTTCAAGGTGCTGTCTCCTCAAGGTGGTTGAACGTGCGCGCGCCGGCCTGGGGCGCATGCGCGCACCGGCGCAATGTAGGGGCGCCGCCGCCCTTGGCTCTTGACCAACGTCAAGTGTCACCGCGTTTTGCACCAAAAAGGTGCCAGCGTTTTTGGCCGCTGGTCCAGGGCTGCGCCAGCCATAATCGCTGCCCGGTCCGCCGCTCGTCTGGCCGGCGTGCCCTTGTTTCATGGCAGCAACCTCATGGCCCTCAAATCCACCGTCTTCAAGGCCGACCTGCAGCTGGCCGACATCGACCACGGCTGCTACGCCGACCACGCGCTGACGCTGGCGCGCCACCCCAGCGAAACCGACGAGCGCATGATGGTGCGGCTGGCCGCGCTGGCGCTCAACGCGCACCAGGTGCAGGACTTGTGCGGCGGCGACGCGCGCATCGGCTTTGGCGCCGGCCTGTCCAGCCCCGACGAGCCTGACGTGCAGCTGGTCGACTTCACCGGCCGCACACGGCTGTGGATCGAAGTCGGCCAGCCGGACGACAAGGCGCTGGCCAAGGCGTGCTCGAAGGCGGACGCGGTGATCGTCTACGCCTATGGCCCGGCCGCCGACGTGTGGTGGCGCGGTATCGAGGGCAAGCTGTCGCGCCTGGACCGGCTGGCCGTGTGGCGCCTGCCGGCCGCCGACGCGCAGGCGCTGGCCCGGCTGGCCGCGCGCGGCATGCAGCTGTCGGCCACGTTGCAGGAAGGTCAACTCACCCTGGCGTCGGAGGACGGCAACAGCGTGACGACCGAGCCGGTGCGCTGGAAATAGGGCTCCTAGGCGCGGCTGCGCGCGGTTAGTGCGCCTGCGGCTCGGCGCGCTCGCATGCGTCCGCGACGTCGCGCAGGCCGGCGGCCTGGGCCAGCCGCGCCAGCGTCCAGCCGCGCCCCAGCATCACCAGCCGGGTGTGGAGCGCGTCCTGCACCGCTTCGGGCACCGAGGTGCCCAGCCAGCGCAGCGATTTATCCGGCTCGATGGTGACGTAGCCCCACGCGTAGTGCTGGCCCAGCGAGCGCCACAGCGCGTGCGCCCCGGGCGACTGGCGAGCGCCGCTGATCAGGCACTGGCCGGCATCCAGTTGCCAGCGGTAGACCGCGCTGGCCAGGCCGCGCCGCTGGTAGGCGTCGCCATAGCGCGAATGGGGCGAGCGCAGGTGGCGGTCGGCGCGGCGGTTCAGCTCCACCAGGCGGTTGAACACGGTGGTGCCGGCCAGGCGCCGCGCGGTCACGTCCATCACGTAGACGAACAGCTCGCCATCGGCTTCTCGCCAGCGCAGCTCGAAGCGCCCGTCGCCGAGCGACACGCGCGGCAGCCCGTTCAGCGCGTCGCCCGGCGTGCGCAGGCGCTCGTTCAACCGCGCCAGTTCGTCGGCCACCGGGCGGCCGGGCATCTGGAAGTCGACGTCGATGCGCAGCTCGGTCAGCAGCGACGCCAGGCGCCGCCGCCACGGGCGACCGCGCGCCGATGCGCTGCGGCGCGCACCCCACCATTGACTCTCGGGCAATGCCATCTCCATGGCGGCCTCTCCTTTCACAACCCGCCGCGCGCCCCTGCGGCGCGGCATCGAATGCAGCAACAACACGACGTGCGGAAGCGGCGGGCCGAAGGGTTGCCTGGAAGGCGGGTTGCCACGAGGGGCGTGGCAGCTGTGCTGCCGCGCTCTGCCGCGCGGCGCTGGGGTGGTCAGCCGACCGATGTGCTGCGCCCGCCGGTTCCGCGCCGGCAGGCGCCCCGCACCCGTGCGGCCTGACGCGGGCCGAGGTCGCGCGCCATGGCGGCGCGCCCGCAAGGCCCGGGACGGCCACGCCGCACCGCTGCGCAGTGCGCGCGCAGGGGGTCTCGGGCGATGGCGGAAATCGGGAGGGACATGGGGAAATGGTGCGCCGGACGTGCCGCGAGGGGCTTGCGTTCAGCGTGGTCTGAAGCCGCGCGATGCTAGGCCAGAACCCATACCGCACTGCGCCGGTGCGATATCGCGCGGCGCGTCAGCGCGGCATCCAGGCGCCGCAAGCCCAGCACTGCTCGAAGCCGCCTTCGATCTGTTCGCCGCAGGACGGGCATTGCCATTGGTGCTGCGGCGCACGGGCCAGTTCGTCCAGCAACTGGCGCGCCGCGGCGTCGTGCTCGTCATGGCGCAGCCACAGCTCGGGCAGGCACTGGTCGGGCGGCAACTCGCCCGCCACGCTGGACAGAAAACGACGCTCGACCGTCGTCGGGTAACCCGCCTGGCACAGCAGGTCGGCCCACAGCTGGGCGATGGCGGCGTTGGGGGCGCGGGTCAGTCGGCGCATGGCGGCATGATGCCATGCCGGGGTGGGTGATGAATGCGGGCGCCAGCGCTTGCCCCTTCACCGCAAGCAGCTATCAAACAAATAGCAAAAAGGCGTCGCGGCTCACTGGCGCACGCGCCCCACGCCCGCGTCGACGGTGCCGTAGACGGTGACGCCGGACGCACCCGCGGTGTCGGGGTTGCGCGGCGTGGCGCCGCAACCGGTGAGTGCCAACGCGGCAGCCCACAGGCCGGCGCAGGCGATGAGCGGGCGGACAAAGCGCATAGAACCAAGCTCCTGGCAAAGTGATCCGGCCAGTATGCCCCGCCCGGCCGCGCGGCGTGTAACCGGGGGTGTGGCGCAGGCACGGCCGCGCGTCAGCCGTGCGCCACGACGGCGCGCGGCAGCTTCCAGAACGCCAGCGCGCCCGCCAGCAGCAGCGCGCTCATGGTCAGCAGCGCGGCGGTGAACGGCTCCATGCCCCAACGCGGCGCCAGGCTGGCGGCCAGGCCGCTGACCCATTGCATCAGCGAGATGCCCAGGAACATCGCCATGGTGAACAGCGACAGCGCGCGCCCGCGCACGGCTTCGGGGTAGGCCTCGCGCACGTAGCCGTACTGCAGCACGCCGTAGCCCGACAGCAGCCCGTAGCCGATGGCCAGCGCCACATCCACCCACGCCACCTGCACCAGGCCCATCACGCCCACCATGCCCGCCGCCAGCACCGCAAAGCCCAGCAGCCAGGCGATGCGCCGCGCGCCGCCCGGGTCCAGCCGGCCGAACAGCGCCGGGCTGGCCATGCTGGCCAGCGTCATGGCCAGCGCCACGTTGCCGCTTTGCACCAGCGTGAAGCCGTGGCGCTCGACCAGCAGCGGCCCCAGCCACAGCCCGCGCAGCGTGATGAAGCCGGCGTACGCCACCGCGGCGTAGGCCACCAGCCCCAGCGTGTGCGGCAGCTTGAACAGAGCCAGCAGACCCTTCAGCGCCGTCCACGGCGTGGCACGCGCGCCGTTGCCGTGCGGGTGGTGCGGCGCGGGCGTGGCGGGTTCGTGCACCAGCCACCAGATGGCCAGCCACGCCACCATCGACCCGGCGCCCAGCACGCCGAAGCCCCAGCGCCATGAACTGGCCTCGATCAGCCAGGCCAGCGGCGTGGCCGTGGCCAGCACGCCGATGCTGCTGACGCTCATCACCAGGCCCGACAGCGCCGTGAAGCGCTGGGCGCTGAAATGCCGGCTGATGAACAGCGTGCAGACCAGAAACGCCGGCGCGCAGCCGGTGCCGATCAGCATCTGCCCCACCATCAGCGTGCCGTAGCTGCCGGCCTGCGACGACAGCAGCGCGCCCGCCACCGCGATGGGAAACGCCGTCAGGATGGTGCGGCGCACGCCAAACAGGTCGAGCGACACGCCCATCACGATCTGCATCAACCCGAAGGCGAAGTGAAACGCCGCCGCCCACAGCCCCAGTTGCTGCGGCGACAGGTGCAACTCGCCCGCCAGCGGCGGCCCCATGATGGCGGCCACGGTGCGAAACGACTGGCTGAGCGTGAAGCCGCTGGTCAGTGCCAGCAGCATGGCCCAGGCGGCGCGGTCGCTCAGCGGCGCGCGCGCCGGGGTGGTGTCAGCGGGAGAAGTCGGCGGCAAGGCGGGCACGGCGGCAGTTTACGCAGTCGCCTGCGCGCGTGAGCAGACCACGGTGACTGGCGGCGCGGCCGCTAGTCGGCGCTGGCGCCCGACTGGCGCACCGCCGCGCCCCACTTCGTGATCTCGCTGCCCAAGAAGCGGTCGAAATCGGCCGCCGCGCTGGGCGCGGGCTCGGAGCCGCGGTCGCGGATGAAGCGCGCCAGCGCGTCGCCCTTGAGCAGGTCCGTCACCTCGGTGTTCAGGCGCTGCACTACCTCGGGCGGCGCGCCCTTGGGCGCCATCAGGCCCAGCCAGCCCACGGCCTCAAAGCCGCGCAGGGCTTTCGGGTCGCTCTCGGCCACCGTGGGCACCTGAGGCAACTGCGACGAGCGCGTGGCCGAGGTCACGGCCAGCGGTACCGCCTTGCCGGCCTGGATGTGCGGCAGCGCGGCGGTGACCGAATCGACCATCAACGGCACCTGCCCACCCAGGAAATCCGCCTGCGCCGGGCCGCTGCCGCGGTACGGGATGTGGGTGATGAAGACCTTGGCCTGCGATTTCAGCATCTCGGCAGACAGGTGCTGCGTGCCGCCGATGCCGGCGCTAGCGTAACTCAAGGCGCCCGGCCTGGCGCGCGCCGCGGCCAGCAGATCCGCGATCGTCTTGATGCCCGAGCCCGGATGCGCCAGAAACACCAACGGCACCTTGGCGATGCCGGTGATGCCCACCAGGTCCTTCGTGGGGTCGAAGCTGACCTTCTTGTACAGCGTCTGGTTCACCGCCATCGCGCTGCCCGCCACCAGCAACGTGTATCCATCGGGCGCCGAGCGCGCCACGAATTCGCTGCCGATGTTGCTGCCGGCGCCGGCCTTGTTTTCGACGATGACGGTCTGGCCCAGGCGCTTGCCCAGCGGCTCGACCAGCGCGCGGGCGAAGATGTCCGTCGCCTGCCCGGGCGGAAACGGCACGATGAGGCGGATCGGCTTGTCCGCCGGCCACGCGGCGTGCGCCAGCGTGGCCACGGCCATGCCGCTGGCCGCGGCCAGACCGAGCAGCACGCGTCGGCGGAGCAAGTTCAAAGGCATTTTGGGCATGCAGCGCTTTCTGGACAACGGTTGACAGCTATCAAAGAAGAAGCAAATCAGTGCTGGTGTCCATGCGCACCGTGCACGTGGCCGTGCGCAATTTCTTCCGCCGTGGCGGGGCGAATCGCCTTCACCGTGGCGGCAAAGCGGATCGCCTGGCCGGCCAGCGCGTGGTTGCCGTCCAGATGCACTTCGGGGCCCTTGATCTTGACCACGTTGTAGACCACCGCGTCACCGGCCGGCCCCGCGCCCTGCACCTGGCCGCCGACCTTGATGCCGGGCGGAAACTCGGCCTTCGGGATGGTGCGCATCAGCGACTCGTCGCGGTCGCCGAACGCCTCGACCGGCGACAGTTCGACGCTGATGCTGTGGCCGATGGTTTGCCCTTCCAGGGCCGCCTCCGCCTTGTCGAACAGGTTGCCGTAGCCGCCGTGTAGATAGGCGGTGGTGCCGCTGTCCAGCGGCTTGCCGGTCTTGGGGTCGGTCATCTTGTAGGCGATGGTGACGGCGGCGTCTTTGGTGATGGTGGTCATGGGGTTTCCGATGGCGAAGAATCAGTGGCCTTCGAGAGCAATCGCATTCGATGAGTTGGCTTGGTCGGCCAATTGTCGATAGGCAGCCACAGGCAGCAGAACGTAGGCAGGTCGGCCACGCTCGGTCACGACAACAGGCCTATCTTCCGCCGCCCGCCTGGAGGCTGTCCAACAGCGCACCAGTTGACTACTGGGGATCGTGGGGAGAGCTGGTGTCTTTGGCATGTTGAAGGTCAACACGGGTCAGCCCATAAGCTCACCACAACTCCAGCAGTGGCGCCGTCCGAACCGCCGCAGATGGTGTGGATCCCGAATGGTTCTTGTACGTCGCCCAATCCGGTGTGTATTCATCGGCTTGATTGCCCCACGTCGTCCATCCGGGCCGGGAGCCGCGCGCAAACAACTCCAGAAACGGGCCGGGGCTGCACGACTCCACGATGTCGTAGAACTCGTCCGGCTTGCGCGAATGCTCCCGCTTTTGGGTCTTCAGAATATTGACCTGCCTGCGGCCAGGGGCGAGCGTGCGCACATTTTTGCCGCGCGTGCCGAACAGCACGATCTCGGTGGTGTTGCGAAAGTAAAAGCCCACGCCACGGCCGTCCGGACCGCCGTCCTTGCGAATCTTGTGCCACACCAGATTGGACTTGTACTGAAAGCCCCAGGCCGCCATCACAGCCAGCCCTTCCGGCAACAGCGCGTTGGGCACCCACAAATAGAGGTGCGCCCGTTCCTGGCTCACTTCCACCACAGGCAGCGCCTTGATGTCGTCGAGCGTCATCGTTCCATAGCGCGACAGCCGCCGATGCTCGGGCGCCACCTTGCCTGTGCGATTCTGGAACTGCCACGGGGGATCGGCCAGCAAAGTGGCGAAGGTCTGGTTGCCGACCCGCGAAAGCAGATCCTGCGACGCCGACGAAGCTGCGGTACTTGAAGTCAAGGCGTGTCCTCCACGTAAAGCTCGGGTTGGATTCCAAAGGCGAGGATCGGACAACCGCCCCCACCACCGCCTTCGATGCGCGGAAGCAGTTTGGCCATGTGCGTGGTGGACGAGCCATAGCTTGAGCCGCGACCCAGGCCGTCAAAGATGCGCTGCAAGGCGTCGGTGCGCGTGATGATCACGCCCACGCTGATGGCGCGCAGTTCGAACAACAGGCGAAAGTTGTTCAGGTCACGATCGAAAAACGGATCCTTGTTGTTCCATTCGATCTCCACAGCGACGCGATTCTTGAAGCAATCGACTTTGTGCGTCGGCGCGTCGCGCGTGGCCGCGTCCACCTTGATCTGCGTGAGGAACTGCTTTTCCTGCCAACCCCGCGCATACAGAAAGCCGTCGATGTGCTCAGACACTTGGCTCTTGCGGCCGCCGCCCACGGTGATCCAGCTTTTACGCAAGCGAAAATGTGTCAGCAGATCGCACAAATCCTGCCATTCCTGCGGAAAGTCATGTCGCAGAATCGCGCAGGCGTGCTTCCACTCGTGCACTTCGTAGTGCCCGCGGATGAAAGCAGGAAGCAGATCGAGGCCCATGGAATACTGTCAATAGATCCAGTCTACTGGAATGATAGCGGCGTGGCAATGCTCACCCCAAATGCCCCCCCACAATCCCCGCCAGCTTGAACATGCCCATGCTGTCTTCGCCGCCGAAGACGGGCTTGAGCTTGGCGTCGGCGAGGATGGTGCGCTTGTCTTTTGGGTCTTGCAGGTTGTGGGCCTTGATGTAGTCCCACAGCAGCTTCATCACTTCGCCGCGGCCAAAGGGACCGTCGCCGATGACGGCGGCCAGCGCGGGGCTGGGCTTCAGGTTACCGGCGCGCGGCGCCTTCTCGGCTTTGGCGGTGGTCTTCTTGGCGGGCGCTTTTTTGGCAGCTTTTTTGGCCGTGGCGCTTGTTCCGCCTGCGCTGGCAGCTCCTGATTTTGCCGCGGTCCGGGCGGGCGCGGCTGCCGTCTTGCGCGGCGGGTATTTGCGCGCACCTTCGCGCGGCTCGAACTCGAAGATCACCTTGCCTTCGTCGGGGCTCCAGGCCAGCCGCGCCTTGAACGGGCGGCGCGTGCGCATGCTGACGAACTTGTCGAGCAGGTCGGTCTTGCCGTCCTGCAGCAGCTTTTTCATCTGTTCGGGCTCCACGGGCTGCTGCAGGATGACCTGGCCGCTCTTGAAGTCGCAGCTGGGCACGGGTTGCGCGGCGGTTGGCACGGATTTCTCGCACACGTAGCTCTTGCCGAAGGCCTTCACCGCCGCGCCGCACTTGGGGCAGGGGCCCAGGTTGGCTTCGTCCGACAAATCAACGATTTCGCCGGTCTGCTCGGCCTTGGCGTCGTCGCCAAAGTCGAACTCCAGCTTGAAGTTGCCGTTTTCCTCGTCCTTGACCAGAGCGAGTTCCGCCACAAAGGGCCAGCCGGCCTTGCTGCGGAAGCCCTCCAACGGGCCGATCTTGCGGTCGCGCAGGAAGGTCTCGGCCTCCTCGACGCCAAAAGTGCGGCCGGCGGGCGTCTTGGTGAACGAGAAGCCGCAGCCTTCGCCCGCGCCTTCCGCGCCGGTGCAGGCGAAGCGGCGATAGTTCTCCTTCACCACGCCGCCGCAATGGGGGCAGGGCGTTTGCAGGGTGGCGTAATCGCCCGGCACGGTGTCGCGGTCGTATTCCTTCGCCTTTTTGACGATGCGCTCCGTCATCTCGGCGATCTGCGCCATGAAGGTGTCGCGCGCCAGCTGGCCTTTTTCCATCTGCGCCAGCTTGTATTCCCAGTCGCCGGTCAGCTCGGGCCGGGACAGCTCCTTGATCTCCAGCCCGCGCAGCAGTGTCATCAGCTGGAACGCCTTGGCGGTGGGGATCAGCTCGCGCCCTTCGCGCAGCATGTATTTCTCACCGATCAGCCCTTCGATGATGGCTGCGCGCGTGGCCGGCGTGCCCAGGCCTTTTTCCTGCATGGCCTCGCGCAGTTCGTCGTCCTCGATCCACTTGCCGGCGCCTTCCATGGCACCCAGCAGCGTGGCTTCGGAGTAGCGCGCGGGCGGCTTGGTGCGCAGCGCCTTGGGTTCGACGTGTTCGTTGCGCACCATCTCGCCAGGCTTGACCGGGACGAGCGACTTGCCGTCCTTGTCGTCACCTTGTTCGTCCGCCGCTTCCTTGCCATAGATGGCCAGCCAGCCCGGCTTGACCAGCACCTTGCCGTTGCTCTGGAAGTTGTATGCCTTGCCTTCGTGGCTGGCCGTGGTGACCCGTGTGGTCACCATGAATTCGGCGCTGGGGTAGAACACCGCCATGAAGCGGCGCACCACCAGGTCGTACAGCTTTTGCTCTGCTTCGGATAGCGCGCCCGGCGCTTCCAGCGTGGGGATGATGGCAAAGTGGTCCGACACCTTGCTGTTGTCGAAGATGCGTTTCGTCGGCTTGATGTAGCCCTCCTGCAGCGCCTTGGCGGCGTGCGGCGCCAGGTGGCGCTGGCGGCTAGTAGCCAGCATCTCGAAGGTCTTGCGCGCCACGGGCACGTAGTCCTCGGGCAGGTAGCGCGCGTCGGTCCGCGGGTAGGTGAGCGCCTTGTGGCGCTCGTACAGCGATTGCGCCAGCGCCAGCGTGGTCTTGGCGCTGAAGCCGAATTTGCCGTTGGCCTCGCGCTGCAGCGATGTCAGATCAAACAGCAGCGGCGACGCCTGCGTGGTCGGCTTGCTTTCTTCCTTGACGCTGCACGCCTTGCCGCGTGCCGCGTCCGCAATCGCCAGCGCCTCGCGCTCGCTCCACACGCGGTCGGCGCGCTGGTCGGCATCGTCGGGGTTTTTCTTCCACGCCGGGTCGAACCATTTGCCGGCGTATTCGCCCGCCTCAGCCAAAAACGTGGCGTGCACCTCCCAGTAGTCGCGCGCAATGTGCTTGCGGATCTGCTCCTCGCGCTCCACCACCACGGCCAGCGTGGGCGTCTGCACACGGCCGACGGTGGTCAGAAAGAACCCGCCGTCGCGCGAGTTGAAGGCCGTCATCGCCCGCGTGCCGTTGATGCCGACCAGCCAGTCGGCCTCAGAGCGACTGCGCGCGGCGTCGGCCAGGCCTTGCATTTGCGCGTCGCTGCGCAGGTTGTCAAAGCCGTCGCGGATCGCCTGCGGCGTCATGCTTTGCAGCCACAGGCGCTGCACCGGCTTCTTGGCGTGCTTGCCGTCCAGCGCGTACTGCTCGATCAGGCGAAAGATCAGCTCGCCCTCGCGCCCCGCGTCGCAAGCGTTGATCAGCGCGTTCACGTCCTTGCGGCGCGCCTGCTTGACTACCGCGTTCAGGCGCGTCTTGGTTTTGTCCACCGGCTTCAGGTCGAAGTGCGGCGGAATCACCGGCAAGTGGGCAAAGCTCCACTTGCCGCGTTTCACGTCGTACTGTTCGGGCGCCTGGATTTCGACCAGGTGGCCGACGGCGCTCGTCACCACGTAGCGTTCGTTCTCGAAGTGCTCGTCGTGCTTGTCGAACTTGCCGGCAACGGGCGTGAGGGCGCGCACAATGTCTTGCGCAACCGACGGTTTTTCAGCGATGACCAGGGTCTTCATGGGCGGTCTTTAGAATCTGCAGTCCTCGCGCGCGCACATGCGCACGCATACGTACGAATTCAACATAGCAAATTTTTTTCGTGGCCAGCAAAACCCCCGCCCAAACAACGGCCACCGGCCGCCGCATCCAGGTGCGCCGCAGCGGCGTGCACGGCAAGGGCGTGTTCGCCCTGGTCGATATCGCCAAGGGCGAACGCATCATCGAATATGTGGGCGAGGTCATCAGCTGGGACGAGGCACAGCGCCGCCACCCGCACGACCCGAACGATCCCAACCACACCTTCTACTTCCACGTCGACGAGGACCACGTGATCGACGCGCTGTACGGCGGCAACGCCTCGCGCTGGATCAACCACAGCTGCAGCCCCAACTGCATCGCCGACGAGGACGGGGGCCGTATTTTCATCACCGCGCGGCGCGCCATCAAGGCCGGCGACGAGTTGAACTACGACTACGGCCTGGTCATTGACGAGCCGCTGACGCCCGAGCTGACGGCCGAATACCCGTGCTGGTGCGGCAGCCGCAACTGCCGCGGCACCCTGCTGTCGTCCGACCTGGATACGGCCGAGGGCCGCACGCCGCCGAAGAAGAAAAAGCGCAAAAAGGCCTCGGCCTGAAGCACCGAGCATGTCTGCCCCGGTGCTGCCCTGGCCTGTCGAGGCGCTGCGCGCACAGCTGGCGCCGCTGCTGCCGGGGGTGCGGGTCGAGGTGGCGGCCGAAATCGATTCGACCAACAGTGAGCTGATGCGCCGCGCGCGCGCGGGCGACGACGCGCCCACGCTGCTGGTGGCCGAAACCCAAACCGCCGGGCGCGGCCGCCTGGGGCGCGTCTGGCAGCGCAGCGGCGCGCAGCCGGGCGGCGCGCTGGCCTTTTCGATCGGCCTGCCGCTGGCGCCGCGCGACTGGTCGGGCCTGTCGCTGGCCGTCGGGGTGGCGGTGGCCGAAGGCCTGCACGACGAGATCGGCCTGAAGTGGCCCAACGACCTGTGGTGGCGCGGCCGCAAGCTGGCCGGCATCCTGGTGGAAACCGCGGGCGCGGGGGCGGCCAGTGCGCCGCGCTATGTCGTGATCGGCATCGGCATCAACATCGCACCGGTGGCGGGCGAAGGCTTTTCCACCCCGCCCTGCTGGCTGGACGAACTGCTGCCGGGCATCGACGCGCCCGGCGTGCTGTCGCGCGTGGCCGCGCCGCTGGTGCGCACGGTGCGCGCCTTCGAGCAACAGGGCTTCGCGCCGCTGGCCGCTCGCTTTGCCGCGCGCGACGTGCTGGCGGGCCAGGTGGTGCGCTTGTCCGACGGGGGCGAGGGCGTGGCGCGCGGCGTCGGCCCCGGCGGGGAACTGCAGGTGCAGACCGACGGCGGCCTGCGCAGCGTGCACAGCGCCGAAGTCAGCGTGCGGCCCGTGCCTGCTGGCGGGGCGCCGCGGGGGGCGGCGTGATCGGCCGGCTGGTCGTGCTGCTGCTGGCGGCCAACCTGGGCTGGCTGGCGTGGTCGCAGGGCTGGCTGCGCGTGCTGGGCCTGGCGCCGCAGGCGCAGACCGAGCCTGAGCGGCTGCAGCGCCAGTTGCGCCCCGAAGCGCTGAAGCTGTCGCCCGCCGGCCGCGCCAGCGCGCCGCCAGCGCCAGCGGCGTCGGCGCCCGCCGCGGCCGCGCCGCAGGCCCAGGCCGCCACTGAACCGGCCGACGGCGTGTGCCTGCAGGCCGGCACGTTCGACGACCGGCAACTCGAGCCGCTGCGCCGCGCCGCCGCCGCGCTGCCGGCGGGCAGCTGGCGCATCGACCCGGTGCAGGTGCCTGGGCGCTGGATGGTCTACATCGGCAAGCTGGCCGACGCCAGCGCCGTGTCCGCCAAGCGGGCCCAGCTGCGCCGCCTGGGCGTGGACAGCGACCGGCCGGGTCCGGGCATGGAGCCGGGGCTGTCGCTGGGCCGGTTTTCGAGCCAGGAAGCCGCTGACCGCGGTCTGGAGAAGCTGATTCGCCAAGGCGTGCGCACCGCCCGCGTGGTGCCGGAGCGGCGCGAGACGCCCGCTTACGTGCTGCGCCTGCCCCGCGCCGACGCCGCGCTGCGCCAGCAGGCCGGCGCGCTGCGCGGCGTGCTGGGCGAGCGCGAACTGCGCGACTGCGACTGAGGCGCTGGCGTGCCGCGCGCGTGCGGGTATGCTTGCCGCACCTTGACCGATCAACCCGAGGAGACCCCCATGACCCTGAAGCTTTACTACGCCTCCGGCGCCTGCTCGTTCGTGCCGCACAGCATGCTGGAAATGGCCGGCGCCACCTTCGAGCCGGTGGCCATCAAGCTGCACAAGGCCGAGCAGAAAGGCCCCGAGTACCTGGCCATCAACCCGCGCGGGCAAGTGCCGGTGCTGGCCGACGACGGCGAGGTGATCACGCAGATCATGGCCATCATCGCCTACATCGACGCCAAGTTTCCCGAAAGCACCTTCATCCCCAAGGATCCGCTGGCGCGCGCCCGCTTCGTCGAGGCGCTGGCGTGGATGAACAACACGGTGCATCCCACCTTCACGCACATCTTCATGCCCGACAAGTTCACCAGCGACGCGGCGGCGCAGCAGGCCATCAAGGCGCACGCGGTGGCGCAGTACCGCACGCTGATGGGCGAGCTGCAGGCGCTGGTCAAGAAGGCCCACGCCGCCGGCCACGACTGGCTGGGCGGCGTGCACTGCGGTCCGCTGGACACCTACGCGCTGACGCTGCTGCGCTGGGGCACCATCGCCGGCATCAACCCCGAAGACTTGCCCGAACTGTGGGCGCACGTGCAGCGCACCGCCCAGGTGCCCGCCGTGGCGCGTGCGATGGAACGCGAGCGGCTGCAGCTGAGCCTGTACCGCCCGGCCTGATACCAGAGTGCGTTCAAAACGATAAGAACCGTTTGGGCTGAGTCTTAAGGCTATTTCCAGCCATGCGAACATGCTGAAGTGCGTTCAAAACGACAAGAACCGTTCGGGCTGAGCCTGTCGAAGCCGCAGACAGCGCATGGACTTCGACAAGCCTGTCATGAGCGAAGTCGAATGGCTCAGTGCGAACGGCTTCCAAACATTCGAACGCCAATGGTGATGACGCGTCAGCGCTGGCGCACGTGCATCACCCCGCAAAACGCACCGTAAAGCGCGCCCCCGGTCGCTGCCGGCCGGGGCGGGCGTCGGCCACGCTGACCTCGGCGTCGTGCTGGCGGGCGATTTCGCGCACGATGGGCAGGCCCAGGCCGGTGCCGTCCACGTCATTGCCCAGCACGCGGTAAAACGGCTGAAACACGTGCTCGCGCTCGGCCGCCGGAATGCCCGGGCCGTTGTCCTCGACCTCGATGGCGATGCCGCCGCCGGGCGGGGCCACGCGCACGCGCGCCGTCACCACCGACGGCTCCGCGCTGCCCGCGGTGGGCGCGTAGTGCAGCGCGTTTTCGACCAGGTTGCGCACCATTTCCTTCAGCAGCACCGGGTTGCCCGGCCGCACCAGGTGCGGTGCGCCAGGCTCGGGCCCGTCGTAGCCCAGGTCGACGGCGCGTTCCAGCGCCTGCGGCACGGCTTCACGCACCACGTCGATGGTGATCTGCGCCATGTCGCACGGCTGCTGCGCCTGCAGCGTGCCACTGGCTTCGGCGCGCGCCAGCGCCAGCAGCTGGTTGACGGTGTGCGTGGCGCGCACGCTGGCATGGCCGATCTGTTGCAGCGACTGCTTCAGGTCGTCTTCGCTGGCGCCCTGGCGCTGCGCCAGGTCGGCCTGCATGCGCAGGCCGGCCAGCGGCGTCTTGAGCTGGTGCGCGGCGTCGGCCAGAAAGCGTTTTTGCGTGGCAATGGATTCCTTCAGCCGCGTCAGCAAGTCGTTGACCGAGCCGACCAGCGGCCCCACTTCCTGCGGCACCGCGCCTTCGTCCAGCGGGCTCAGGTCGTCGGGGCGGCGCGCGCGGATGCGCGACTCCAGCTCTGACAGCGGCTGGATACCGCGCACCAGCGCCAGCCACACCAGCAGCACCGCCAGCGGCAGAATGGCGAACTGCGGCAGCATCACGCCCTTGATGATCTCGGCCGCCAGCACGCTGCGCTTTTCGCGCGTTTCGGCCACCTGCACCAGCGCTTGCGCGGGTGAGCCTTCCACCGGCACCCACAGGTGTGCCACGCGCACCGGCAGGCCGCGGAATTCGGCGTCGCGCAGGTGCGGCTCGTCGGCGGCGCCCGGCTCGGGGTCGGGGTTGGCGTCGGCGCGCGGCGGCGCGGGCAGGTCGCGCTCGCCCGACAGAAATTCGCCGCGCGTGCCCAGCACCTGGTAATAAACCATGTCCGAATCGTCCGCCCGCAGCAGTTCGCTGGCCGGTTGCGGCAGGTTGAAGCGCACCCGCCCCTGTGGCGCCGTCTGGATCAGCTGGGCCAGCGCCTGCACGTTGTAGACCAGCGCGCGGTCGAACGGCTTGTTGGCCAGGTTCTGTGCCACCAGCCAGGTCAGCGCCAGGCTGATCGGCCACAGCAACAGCAGCGGGGTCAGCATCCAGTCCAGGATCTCGCCAAACAGCGAGCGCTGGGTGCGTTGGAAGATCTTGACCAAAATGCTTCTATTTTTATAGCTGTCTACGCTTTCCAGACAAGCGTCAGGGCCGGATTCAGCCTGGAATTTTTTCGAGGCAGTAACCCAGCCCGCGCACCGTGGCGATGCGGATCGGGCCTTTCTCGATCTTCTTGCGCAGGCGGTGGATGTAGACCTCGATGGCGTTGTTGCTCACCTCCTCGCCCCATTCGCACAGGCGCTCGACCAGCTGCTCCTTGCTGACCAGCCGGCCACTGCGTTGCAGCAGCACTTCCAGCAGGCCCAGCTCGCGCGCCGACAGCTCGACCATGCGGCCGTCGATGCTGGCCACGCGGCCGGTCTGGTCGTATTCGAGCGGGCCGTGCTTGATGGTGGAGGTGGCCGCGCCCATGCCGCGCCGCGTCAGCGCGCGCACGCGCGCTTCCAGCTCTTGCAGGCTGAACGGCTTGGCCATGTAGTCATCGGCGCCGTAATCCAGCCCCTTGACGCGCTCTTCCACGCTGTCGGCGGCGGTGAGGATCAGCACCGGCAGCGTCTGCCCGCGCGCGCGCAGGCGCTTGAGCACTTCCAGCCCGTGCAGGCGCGGCAGCCCCAGATCAAGGATCAGCAGATCGAACTCGGTGTTGGTCACCAGCGCGGTGTCGGCCTCGCTACCGCTGGCCACGTGGTCCACGGCAGCCCCGGCATTGCGCAGGCTGCGCATCAGGCCATCGGCCAGCACCTGGTCGTCTTCGGCGATCAGAATGCGCATCACTTGTCTCCTCGAGGTCTTGTGGTTGGGGCAGCGGGGAAATTCTAGGCGGGATGGCGCCGTGCCGCGCGACGCGACAAAAACTGCCGCAGGCCAGCGGCGCGCGTTAGCGTGCGTAGGCTTCCAGACCCAGCGCCACCACGGTGGCCACGTCATCGCCCACGGCGGCGCGAAATTCGGCCTCGGCCTGCGTCAGCGCGGCGCGAAACGCCGCCAGCCAGTCCAGCCCGGTGGGCGTGAACACGATCCGCCGCGCCCGCGCGTCCAGCGGATCGGGCTGGCGCGCCACCAGGCCCCAGGCTTCGCACTGGTCCACCAGGTCGCCCATGGCCTGCTTGGTCATGCCGGCCATGCGCGCCAGTTCGGTCAGCCGCGCGCCGGCCAGCGGCAAATGGCGCGTGAGGTGGATGTGCGCCGCGCCCACCTTGTCACGCGCCGCCAGGTTGGCCAGCGCCAGCGGCACCTGGTCGCTGGCCGTCATCAACTGCAGCACGCGGGCGTCAAAGCGGCGCATGGCTTCGCCCAGCAGGCGGCCCAGGTGGCTTTGCCGCCAGCGGTCGTCCATGGCGTGGGGCGAGGCGTCAGACATTCAAAAAATAATAAGGCAAACTGACTTAAAAAGTTGTTTACGTCATTCAATGTATTGATATACAGTCCTGTTCAAGCATCCAGTTTAGCTGTGGTGCCATTGCCCAACCCGTTGATTAAAAAAGGAAAAGTCATGGACATGGCCGTCGCCGACAAGACCGAAAAAGCCAAGGCCCTGCAGGCCGCGCTGTCGCAAATCGAAAAGCAGTTTGGCAAGGGCACCATCATGCGCCTGGGCGAAGGCGAGGCGATTGCCGACATCCAGGTCGTCTCCACCGGCTCGCTGGGGCTGGACGTGGCGCTGGGCGTGGGCGGCCTGCCGCGCGGGCGCGTGATCGAAATCTACGGGCCTGAAAGCTCCGGCAAGACCACGCTCACGCTGCAGGTGATTGCCGAGATGCAAAAGCTGGGCGGCACCTGCGCCTTCATCGACGCCGAGCACGCGCTGGACACCGCCTACGCCGAAAAACTGGGCGTGAACCTGCACGACATGCTCATCAGCCAGCCCGACACCGGCGAGCAGGCGCTGGAAATCGTCGACTCGCTGGTGCGCTCGGGCGCCATTGACCTGGTCGTCATCGACTCGGTCGCCGCGCTGACGCCCAAGGCCGAGATCGAAGGCGACATGGGCGACAGCCTGCCCGGCCTGCAGGCGCGCCTGATGAGCCAGGCGCTGCGCAAGCTGACGGCCACCATCAAGAAGACCAACTGCACGGTCGTCTTCATCAACCAGATCCGCATGAAGATCGGCGTGATGTTCGGCAGCCCCGAAACCACCACCGGCGGCAATGCGCTCAAGTTCTACGCCTCGGTGCGCCTGGATATCCGCCGCACCGGCACCATCAAGAAGGGTGACGAAGCCATCGGCAACGAAACCAAGGTGAAGGTGGTCAAGAACAAGGTCAGCCCGCCGTTCAAGA
>JAKOYD010000095.1 GCA_029780695.1 Pseudomonadota bacterium | reverse complement strand
TTGGGTTGTTTGGCGGTGCGAATAGCCTGGTGGCCGCCTCGGTGGCGGAGGGCGCGGCGGCGGAAGAGATCGCGCGTGCCAACCGCATCGCGCAGCGCTGGAAAGCCTACCACGGTGAGCACAAAAGGCAGCTCAAGGTGCGCCCCGGACAGCCCGATGACAACGTGATCGTCAACTATTGCCGGACGCTGGTGGACAAGGGTGTGAGCTTCTTGTTTGGCCAGGAGCCGCAGTTCGAGCTGGACGAGACGGCCACGACGCCGGCGGAGGAGTGGCTGGAGGCGTGCTGGAGCGCGAACCGGAAGGCGACATTCCTGCAGCGGCTGGCGCTGAGCGGCGCTATCGGCGGGCAGGCGTTTGTGAAGATCGTGCCGGGCACCGTGGCCGGCAGCTTCCCGCGCCTGGTGATCTTGGACCCGGCGACAGTGACGCCGACCTGGCAGACGGACGACATCGAGACGGTAACGCGCTACCGCATTCAATATCCGGCGGTGGACCCACGCACCGGCAAGCCCATCGTGATCCGCCAGCTCATCGAGCAGGACGGCGCCGTGTGGCGGGTGACAGACCAGGTGAGCCGCGAGGGGAGCGCGCAGTGGGAGACGACCGCGGAGGCCACCTGGCCGCATCCGTGGCCTCCTATCGTGGACACGCAAAACATGCCCTGCCCGCATGAATACTGGGGCATCAGCGACCTGGAAGAGGACGTGCTGCAGCTCAACCGGGCGCTGAACTTCGTGCTGTCGAACTTGTCGCGGATCATCCGGTATCATGCGCACCCGAAGACCTGGGGCAAGGGGTTCGCGGCGAAACAGCTTGACGTTGCCGTGGACGAGACGATCGTGCTCCCCTCTACCGATGCCGAGCTGCGCAATCTGGAGATGGTGAGCGACCTGTCGAGTAGCATTTCAGTGTATGAACGGCTGCGCGAGGCGCTGCACGAGGTAGCACGGGTACCGGAGGTGGCGACGGGCAAGTTGGACCGTGCGGGGGCGCTGTCGGGCGTGGCGCTCAAAATCCTGTATCAGCCGCTCATCGAAAAGACGGAGAGCAAGCGCAGGACATATGGCGATCTGTTGGTGGAGTTGAACCGGCGGCTGCTGGCGCTGGGCGGGTTTGGCGACGAGAACCGCACGCTGATCCACTGGCCGGAGCTGCTCCCTGTGGACGCCCGGATGGAAGCGGAGACGGCGCTGTTGCACCAGCAGCTGGGGGCGAGCGCCGACACACTGCTGCAGCGGCTGGGGTTTGACCCGGACGTTGAGCGTGCAAAGCGCGAGGCTGGCGGGCGCCAGTTGGCCGAGGGCCTGCTGACGGCATTTGACCGCGGGGAGCGCTAAGTGGACCCGGAGGTGCCGCGGCCCGGCAGGATCTATCAGGTGGCCGCGGAGCATCGGCGGGCGCTGCTGGCGGGCGAGCGAGAGGCCGCGGCGCGGATGGTGCGCGCCTACGGGGAGACGTGGCGGCGCATCCAGTCTGAGCTCGAGTACATCACCCAGCGGATTGAGGAGGCCAGACGGGCCGGCGAAGAGGTCTCGGCAGCGTGGCTTTACCGCCAGCGGCGCTGGCAGGCGCTGCGCGAGCAGGTGCTTGCCGAGGTGCAGCGGTTTGCCGGCCAGGTGGAGGAGAGCGTGCGGGCGCAGCAGGCAGAGGTGGTGGCCGCGGCGCAGGAGCACGCGCGCGAGCAGGCGCAAGCGGTGGCGCGGTCGCCGGAGGCCGCGGCGCGGGTCGCCGCGACGTGGAACCGCGTGCCGACGGAGGCGACCGAGGACCTGGTTGGGTTCCTGGCGGACGGCAGCCCGCTGCGCACGCTACTCGATGGGCTGGGAGCGGAGGCGAGCGCCGGGGTGCAGCGGGCGCTGGTGGCGGGGCTGGCGACCGGCCAGAACCCGCGGGCGATTGCGCGGCTCGTGCGCCGCGAGTTCGGGTTGCCGCTGGCCCGGGCGCTGATGATCAGCCGGACGGAGGTGCTGCGGGCCTACCGCGAGAGCACGCGGCGGACCTATCAGGAGAACCGTCACCTCATCCGGGGGTGGCGGTGGCTGGCGGCGCACCAACCGCGTACCTGCCCGGCGTGCCTGGCGATGGATGGATCGATTCACGCGCTGGATGAACGGCTGGACGATCATCCCAACGGCCGGTGCGCCATGACCCCGGTGCTGGTGGATGAGGAGCCGCCGGCGCGGGAGACAGGCGAGCAGTGGCTGGAACGGCAGAGCCAGGAGGTGCAGGAGCGCGTCCTCGGCAAGGCGGGGGCGGCGGCTTACCGGGCGGGGGAGGTGAAGCTGCAGGACTTCGTGGGGCGCCGCTTCAGCCCAGAGTGGGGCACGACGCGCTACGCCAAGAGCTTGCGCCAGATACTGGGGCCGGAGGAGGCGCTGAAGTGGCGGCAGGAAGCGTCCGCGCGGGAACGCGACCACGGCGATTGATTCTGGGGCTGGTCAGAAATGGCCGGCCCCTGATGATTCCAGGAGCACAACGATGGAAGAGACTAAGGTCCAGGAGACCACAGAGGGTGGCCAGGAGCCGCAGAACCAGCAGCAGACCGCGGCTGCTGGAGCTCAGCCCGGCCAGGAGCCGGCGGCTGAGCAGTTCGACGCGGAGTACGTGCGTAAGTTGCGCGCCGAGGCGGCGGAGTATCGCAAGCGTCTGCGGGAGCTGGAGCAGAAGGCCCAGGAGCAGGAGAATGCCAAGCTATCCGAGACCGAGAGGCTCCAGAAGCGGCTGGCCGAGCTGGAGCGCGAGCAGGCGGCGTATCAGCGCGAGCGCCAGGAGCGCACGCTGAAGTA
>JAKOYD010000069.1 GCA_029780695.1 Pseudomonadota bacterium | reverse complement strand
AATCGGCGCAGCGGTAGCTGCTGGCCAGGGCGTTGGTCATCACCAGCTCGACCGGCATGTCGGCTTCGTACACGCCTTCGTTGCGCTGCAGTTCGGCGCGGTACAGCGGCAGCGCCGATTGGGGCGACAGCCGCCGGCCCGACAGGCAGAACAGCGGCTTGCGGCCGTTGCGCTGGGCCATGGCATTGGCCTCCAGCGCACCTTCCATCACGCCGATCAGGTAGTACTGCACGTAGAGGTCGCCCTGCGCGTTCAGTTGCTCCAGGGCGCGAAGTTCGCGGATGCTCATGGCCTGGGCCTGCCCTGCGGCACACAGCATCGCCAGCCACACCCAGCGCCGCATGCCGGCCTCACTTCAGGCGCATTTCGGCCGCGCGGGCGTGGGCCTGCAGCCCCTCGCCGTGCGCCAGCACGCTGGCGGTGCGGCCCAGCACCTGGGCGCCGGCCTCGCTGACCTCGATCAGGCTGCTGCGCTTCTGGAAGTCGTACACGCCCAGGGGCGAGCTGAACCGCGCGGTGCCGCTGGTGGGCAGCACGTGGTTGGGGCCGGCGCAGTAGTCGCCCAGGCTTTCGCTGGTGTAGGCGCCCAGAAAGATGGCACCCGCGTGGCGCAGCAGCGGCTCCCATCGGTGCGGGTCGCGGCTGCTGACTTCCAGGTGCTCGGGCGCGATGCGGTTGCTGATGTCGCACGCCTCTTGCATGCTGCGCGTCAGGATCAGCGCGCCGCGGCCGGTCAGGCTCTTGGCGATGATCTCGGCGCGCGGCATGTCGGGCAGCAGGCGGTCGATGGCCGCCTGCACGGCGTCGATGTACGCCGCGTCCGGGCACAGCAGGATGGACTGCGCCAGCTCGTCGTGTTCGGCTTGGCTGAACAGGTCCATCGCCACCCAGTCGGGCGGCGTGCTGCCGTCGGCCAGCACCAGAATCTCCGACGGCCCGGCGATCATGTCGATGCCGACGGTGCCGAACACGTGCTTCTTGGCACTGGCCACGTAAGCGTTGCCGGGGCCGGTGATCTTGTCGACCTTGGGGACGGTGGCGGTGCCGTAGGCCAGCGCCGCCACGGCTTGCGCGCCGCCCACGGTGAAGGCGCGCGACACACCCGCCACGTGCGCGGCGGCCAGCACCAGCGGGTTGCGCTCGCCGCGCGTGCCCGTAGAAGCGCCATCTCTGCGGGCTGGCGTGGGCACCACCATGATGATTTCACCCACCCCCGCCACGTGTGCCGGAAGGGCGTTCATCAGCACGCTGGACGGGTACGCCGCCTTGCCGCCAGGCACGTAGATGCCGACGCGGTCGAGCGGCGTGACCTTCTGGCCCAGCAGCGTGCCGTCCTCGTCGCGGTAGGTGGCTGTCTGGCCGCCCTGCGTCTTCTGCCACTCGTGGTAGCGGCGGATGCGCGCGGCGGCCTGCGTCAGGGCGTCGCGCTGCTCGGCGGGCAGACTGTCGAAGGCGGCCTGCAATTCGGCGGCCGTCAACTCCAGCGCGGCCATGTCGGCGGCCTGCACGCCGTCGAAGCGCGCGGTGTATTCGAGCACCGCCGCGTCGCCCCGCGCCCGCACGTCGGCCAGGATGTCCTTCACCCGCTGCTCGATGGCGTCGTCCTGCTCGGCGCTCCAGTGCAGGCGCTGCTTGAATTTCTGTTCAAAATCGGCGTCGGCGGTGGACAGGCGGGCGGGTGCAGCTATCAATTTCATATCTTTCCAGCAGCGCTGGCGGTTCGTAGGCGGGGTGGGCGAAGCGTAACCCAGCGGTTTCTTGCGTGGCCGCAGGGTCGCGCCGGGCGGCCCCGGATGAGGCGCGCCCCCGGCACCTGAAGCCCATCCATTCAAGCCGGCCGGACCACCGCCTGCGCAAACGCGTCGATGATGCGCCGGATGGCGGGCGTCTTGAGCTTGAGCGCGGCCTGGTTGACGACCAGGCGCGAGCTGATGTCCATGATGTGCTCGACCTCGACCAGGTTGTTGGCCTTGAGTGTCTTGCCGGTGCTGACCAGGTCGACGATGGCGTCGGCCATGCCGGTGAGCGGCGCCAGCTCCATGCTGCCGTAGAGCTTGATCAGGTCGACGTGCACGCCTTTTTCGGCGAAGAAGTCGCGCGCGATGGTGGTGTACTTGGTGGCGACAGTGATGCGGCTGCCCTGGCGCACGGCTTTCTGGTAGTCAAAGCCGGCGGGCGCGGCCACGGACATGTGGCATTCGGCGATGCGCAGGTCCAGCGGCTGGTACAGGCCCGCGCCGCCGTGTTCGATCAGCACGTCCTTGCCCGTCACACCGATGTCGGCGCCGCCGTATTCCACGTAGGTGGGCACGTCGGTGGCGCGCACCAGCACCACGCGCACGCCGTCCTGGTTGGTCGGCAGGATGAGCTTGCGCGAGGTTTCGGGGTCTTCCAGCACCTCGATGCCGGCGGCGGCCAGCAGCGGCAGGGTCTCGTCGAAGATGCGGCCTTTGGAGAGGGCGAGGGTGATCACGTTGAATCTCCTGGACTTGACCGGACGCGAAGGCCGCGAAAGCCCGCGAAGGACGCAAAAGAACAGCCGCCCAAGGGTTTCTTTCGCGTCCTTCGCGTCATCTTTGCGTCCGGTATTTTTCTGATTAACTGATCCGTTCGATGTCGGCCCCGATGGCACGCAGCTTTTCTTCCATCTGGTCGTAGCCGCGGTCCAGGTGGTAGATGCGGTCGACCAGCGTTTCGCCGTCGGCCACCAGGCCGGCGATGACCAGGCTGGCCGAGGCGCGCAGGTCGGTGGCCATCACGGTGGCGCCGGACAGTTGCGGCACGCCTTCGATGGTGGCGGTGCGCCCGTCGACGTGGATCTGCGCGCCCAGGCGCACCAGCTCGTTGACGTGCATGAAGCGGTTTTCAAAGATGGTTTCGGTCACCACGCTGGTGCCGCGCGCCACGCAGTTGAGCGCCATGAACTGCGCCTGCATGTCGGTCGGGAAGCCCGGGTATTCGGTGGTGCGAAAACCTTGCGCCGTCAGCGCGCGGCTGCCGGGGCTGCGCACGCGGATCGCGTGGTCCTGCGGGCCGCCTTCGCAGTCGGGGCCGCCGATGGCCTCGATTTCGGCGCCGGCATCGCGCAGTTTTTCGACCACCGCGTCCAGGTGGTGCGCGCAAGCGTGCAGCAGGGTCGCCTCACCGCCCGTGGCGGCCACGGCGCACAGGAAGGTGCCGGCCTCGATGCGGTCGGCCACCACCTGGTGTTCGCAGCCATGCAGACGCTCGACGCCCTGGATGCGGATGCGGCTGCTGCCGTGGCCTTCGATCTTGGCGCCCATCTTGATGAGCATCTCGGCCAGGTCGGTGATCTCGGGCTCTTGCGCGGCGTTTTCGAGCACGGTCTCGCCCTCGGCCAGGCACGCGGCCATGAGGAAGTTCTCGGTACCGGTCACGGTGACCATGTCGGTGGTGATGCGCGCGCCCTTCAGACGCGTGGCGCCCTCGGGCAGGCGGGCCACCATGTAGCCGTGCTCGACGTCGATCAGCGCGCCCATGGCCTGCAGGCCCTTGATGTGCTGGTCGACCGGGCGCGAGCCGATGGCGCAGCCGCCCGGCAGCGACACGCGTGCGCGGCCAAAGCGCGCCAGCAGCGGCCCCAGCGCCAGCACCGAGGCGCGCATGGTCTTGACCAGTTCGTACGGCGCTTCGGGCGTCAGCGGGTCGGCCGCATGAAAGCTCATGCCGCCGCGCTCGCCATGCGTTTCGACGGCGACGCCCATGTTTTCAAGCAGGCGGCGCATGGTGCGCACGTCGTGCAGGCGCGGCACGTTGGTCAGCTTGACCGGGTCGGCCGTGAGCAGCGTGGCGCACATCTCGGGCAGCGCGGCGTTCTTGGCGCCGGAGATGGTCACCTCGCCCTTCAGCGGGCGCCCGCCGCGGATCAGCAGTTTGTCCATGGTTCAGCTCGTTCAGGTATCAAACAGGCCGCCTGCGCATGCTGGACAAGCGCGAGCAGCTATCAAAACTATATCAATCGCGCTGCGCTGCCCATTCGGCCGGCGTCAACGTCTTCATTGACAGCGCGTGCACCTCGTCGGACGCCATGCGCTGGCCGAGCGTGGCGTACACGCGCTGGTGGCGCGCGATGGGGCGCTTGCCTTCGAATTCGGCCGAGACGATGGTGGCGAACCAGTGGCGGCCATCGCCTTCCACGTCGAGGTGTTCGCACGCCAGGCCGGCGGCGATGATGTGCTTGAGTTGGTCTGCGGTCATTTGGGGAGGTGGGGCGTCGGGCGTTCAGCGTGGCGCGTCGGGCGGAATGGGCGTCTCGCTGAACGGGGCACGCCGAACCTTCAGCTTCTCAGTTTGTAGCCCGTCTTCAGCAAATGCAGCGTCAGCATAGACACCGCCAGCAGCGCGCCGCCCGCCACGCCCAGACTGAGCCAGGGCGACACGTCGCTGACGCCGAAGAAGCCGTACCGGAAGCCGTCGATCATGTAGAAGAACGGGTTGAGGTGGCTGAGTTTCTGCCACACGGCGGGTAGTGAATGGATCGAGTAGAACACGCCCGCCAGGAAGGTCATGGGCATGACGATGAAGTTCTGGAACACCGCCATCTGGTCGAACTTGTCGGCCCACAGGCCGGCCAGCAGGCCCAGCACGCCCATCAGCGCGGCGCCCATCACGGCGAAGGCCAGAATCCAGCCCAGCGAGGCCGCGCGCGGCGGCGCGTACAGCAGCGTGATGACGTACACGCCCAGCCCCACCACCAGCCCGCGCGCAATGGCCGCGCCCACGTAGGCGATGAACCAGTGCCAGGCCGACAGCGGCGTCAGCAGCGTGAACACCAGGTTGCCCATGATCTTGCTCTGCACCAGGCTGGACGCGCTGTTGGCAAACGCGTTCTGCAGCACGCTCATCATCACCAGCCCCGGCACCAGGAAGGCGACGTAGCCGACGCCCGGGTAGACCTCAACCCGGCCCTGCAGCACGTGGCCGAAGATCATCAGGTACAGCACCGCCGTCAGCACGGGCGCGGCAATGGTCTGGAAGGCGACGCGCCAGAAGCGCAGCACTTCCTTCTTCAGCAGCATCTTCCAGCCGTCGTTGGGTGCCGGCATGGCCTGCAGGTGCGCGGCGCCGCCCAGCGGCAGCCCGACGGCGCGGGTCAATTCGCTCATCGCACAGCCTCGGCAGCCGGCTGGCCATTCATCAGGGCGATGAACACGTCTTCAAGGTCGGCCTTGCGGATTTCCATGTCTTCCACTTTCACGCCGCCCTGGCGCAGCGCGGCCAGGTGGCGTTCGATCTCGTCCGGGCCCTGGGCGGGCAATTCGACAATGCGCCCCGTGACGCGCGCCAGCGCGGCCACATCGGGCGGCAAGGGGTTGTCGGTCTTGAAATACAGCACGTTGGCGGTGGCGTTGTTCAGCAGCGTGCTGGTGCGTTCGAGGGCAATCACCTGCCCCTTCTTGAGCATGGCGATGCGCTGGCACAACGCCTCGGCTTCTTCGAGGTAGTGCGTGGTCAGCAGCACCGTGTGGCCCTGGCGGTTGAGCGCGGCGACGAACTGCCACAGCGTCTGGCGCAACTCCACGTCCACGCCGGCCGTGGGTTCGTCCAGCACGATGACGGGCGGCTTGTGCACCAGCGCCTGCGCCACCAGCACGCGGCGCTTCATGCCGCCCGACAGCTGCCGCATGTTGGCCTTGGCCTTGTCGGCCAGCCCCAGGCCGGACAGCAGCTCGTCGATCCAGTCGTCGTTTTTGTGCAGGCCGAAGTAGCCGGACTGAAAGCGCAGCGCCTCGCGCACGGTGAAGAACGGGTCGAACACCAGTTCCTGCGGCACGATGCCTAAGTGCCGGCGCGCCTGCACAAAGTCGGTCTGCACGTCGTGGCCGTAGACCAGCACGCGCCCTGAGGTGGCGCGCGCCAGCCCGGCCAGGATGGAGATCAGCGTGGTCTTGCCCGCGCCGTTGGGGCCCAGCAGGCCGAAGAATTCGCCGGCCTCGATGTCGAAGCTGACGTCGTCCAGGGCTTTGAGCGGGGAAGCGCCGGTAGTGCCCAGGGCCGGGTAGACCTTGGATACCGACTGAAAAGAAATGGCGGGCATAGGCAACCCGCCATTTTACTTTTTTGGCGGGTTTCTGCCCGGCCAGCCTGCCGCTGCTGAACGATGATGGGCGTGGCGCGGCTTCAGACAGCGGGGGCCAGGGCGTCGTCGGCCGGCACCGCGTCGGCCAACAGCGGCGAGATGCCGTACAGGTCGGCCAGCTCGCGCAGGCGCGGCGCCAGGCCCCGCACGGCAAAGCGCTTGCCGTCGTGCAGCACGTCGCGGCGGCATTCCAGCAGCACGGCCAGCGCGGACGAGTCAAAGCGCGTCAACGCGGTGGCGTCGACCAGCACCTGCGCACCGCGCTCGGCCCGCGCGGCCTCGCGCAGCATGTGCAGGCAGGTTTCGGCCTGCGCTTGTGTCAGCTCGGCGGGCAGCACGGGCACGGCGCGTTTCCCTGGCGGGCTTAGCTGGCGCTGTTGGCGCGGTTGCGCTCGGACAGCGATTTGATCAGCGTGTCGACACCGCCGGCGTTGAGCTGCTGCGCGAACTGCGGCCGGTAGTTGTCGACCAGCCAGACACCGACCACGTTCAGGTCGTAGATCTTCCAGCCCGCGCCCTGGCCGGGCGTGCGCTCCATGCGATAGTCGACCTGCACCGGGTCGCCCTGGCCGCGGATCAGGGTGCGCACGGTGACGTCGTTGTCGCTGGGCTGGGCGCGCAGCGGCAGCACTTCGACGGTCTGGTTCTTGACCTGCTTGAGCGCGCCAGCGTAGGTGCGCACCAGCAAGGTCTTGAATTCTTGCTGCAAACGGCCGCGCTGCTCGGCCGTGGCCTGGCGCCACGCCGGGCCGGTGGCCGAAGCCGTCATGCGGGCGAAGTTGACGTTGGGCATGATCTTGGCGTCCACCACCGACATGATGCGGTTGATGTCGCCGTCTTGCAGGTTCTTGTCGGTCTTGATGGTGTCGAGCACCTCGCCGGTCAAGCGCGAGATCATGGCGTTGGGCGCCTCGTCGGCGGCGCGCGCCCCGGGCGCGGCCGCGACGGCCAGCGCGCCCAAGGCGGCAGCGGCAAGCTTGACGAGGGTGCGGCGGGCAACAAGGTTCATGACGCGTACTTTCTGTGTTTTGATGGGATGCATGCGCAAGCCAGGCGGTCTGCCCATGCCTGTCTTGGAACACGCGGGGCGGCGCGGGTTTCAGCGTCGCTGTTACAAACTGTGCCTTGCCAGGCGCTCAGCGCGCGGGCGCCGAGGCCGGCGCATCGGCGGGCGGCTCCAGATCGTAACGCTCCTCGTCGGTCGGCGGACTGCCGTCGTGTACGTCGTTGCGGCGCTTCTGCAGGAAGGCGTCGCGCTGGAAAGAATAGCGGTCAAGCGACGCTGATTCGAGCAGGTCGGTGGTCGCCAGCAGCCCGGCGCGGGTCTGCACGATATCGACGCCGGTCAGCGAATTGCGCACCGGCACGTCCGATATGTGACCGACGGGGCGGCCGTACATGTCGACCGGCAGCGCCACCGTGTCGCGCAAGGTGGAGGGCCCCAGGATCGGCAACACGAAGTACGGACCCGAAGGCACGCCCCAGCGCCCCAGCGTCTGGCCGAAGTCCTCGCGGTGGCGCTGCAGCCGCATTTCGGTGGCGGGGTCGAGCACGCCGCCCAGGCCCATGGTGGTGTTGATGACCACGCGCCAGAACGAATGCAGCGCGGCCTCGGGCTTGGCCTGCAGCACGTTGTTGACAAACGACCACGCGTCGCCCAGGTTGCCAAAGAAGTTGCTGACGCCGGTGCGCACCGGCTGCGGCAGCACGTCGCGGTAGGCCGTGGCGACTGGTTTGAGAACCGCCTTGTCAACCTTGTCGTTGAACTGGAACATGGAGCGGTTGTACGGCTCCCAAGGGTCGCGCGGATCGGCGCCGGGGGCGCTGGCGCAGCCGGCCGTCATGGCCAGCAGCATGGCGCCAGCCAGCGCCTGCAGGCGCCGAATGCCGTTCAAGAAAGAGACGTTCATGGGGTGTTCACCTTGGCAGCATGTTCGCGGCCCCGCGCCGATCGCGGCGCACCTGAGGTTGCATTATTTGCCGGCGGCCGGCGACTTGGCGCTGCCCGAGCCATTGGCATTGTTGGCGGCGCTGTTGAAAAGAAACTGACTGATCAGGTTTTCCAGCACCACGGCGGATTGGGTGCGGGTGATGTTGTCGCCGGCGGCCAGGTTTTTCTCGTCGGCACCGGCCTCGACGCCGATGTACTGCTCGCCCAGCAGCCCGCTGGTCAGGATCTTGAGCGAGCTGTCTTTCGGAAAGTGAAAGCGCGGGTCCATGTCCATCTCGATGCGCGCCTGAAAGCGCTGGTCGTCGAAGCCGATGCTGGCCACGCGGCCCACCACCACGCCGGCGCTGCGCACCGCCGCCTTGGGCTTGAGGCCGCCGATGTTGTCGAAGTTGGCCGTGACGCGGTAGCCGCGCTGAAAGTTGAGCGACAGCAGGTTGGCCGACTGCAGCGCCAGAAACACCAGCGCCACCAGCCCCAGCATCACGAACAGTCCGACCCAGAAATCATTCTTGGAACGTGGCATGCGCGTTCTCTCCTCAGTAAATTCCATCAGCTGAACATCAGTGCCGTCAGCACGAAGTCCAGCCCCAGCACCAGCAGCGACGCCATCACCACCGTGCGCGTGGTGGCGCGCGCCACGCCATCGGCCGTGGGCTTGGCCACATAGCCCTGCAGCAGCGCGACGAAGGTGACGGCGATGCCGAACACCACGCTCTTGACCACGCCGTTGCCCAGGTCGGCCCACACGTCGACGCCGCCCTGCATCTGGCTCCAGAAGGCGCCGGGGTCGACGCCGATCATGGGCACGCTGACGATCCAGCCTCCCATCACCCCGACCGCGTTGAACACCGCCGTCAGCAGCGGCAGCGCGATCACGCCGCCCCAGAAGCGCGGCGCGATGATGCGCTGCACCGGATCGACGGCCATCATCTCCATGGCGCTGAACTGCTCGCCCGACTTCATCAGCCCGATCTCTGCCGTCAGCGACGTGCCGGCGCGGCCGGCGAACAGCAGCGCCGACACCACCGGCCCCAGCTCGCGCAGCAGCGACAGCGCCACCATCATGCCCACCGCCTCGGCCGAGCCGTAGCGCTGCAGGATGTTGTAGCCCTGCAGCGCCAGCACGAAGCCGACGAACAGGCCCGACACGCCGATGATGGCCAGCGAATAGTTGCCCAGAAAGTGGATCTGGTCGCGCACCAGCGAAAAACGCCGGAAGGTCGGCCCGGCCAGCTTGATCAGCCGCCAGAAGAAGCGCGTGGCATAGCCCAGGTCGGCCAGGCCGCCGCGCACCGCGTACCCGACGTCAGAGGGGCGCCACCAGCTCATGCCTGCACCCCGAAGTCCTGCTCGGCCGTCGGGCCGGGGTAATGAAACTGCACCGGGCCATCGACGTCCATGCCGATGAACTGGCGCACCAGCGGGTCGGTGCTGGCGCGCACTTCGTCGGGCGTGCCGTGCGCGGCCACGCCGCCGTCGGCCAGGATGATCACCTGGTCGGCGATGTGAAAGGTTTCCTGCACATCGTGCGACACCACGACGCTGGTGATGCCCAGCGCGTCGTTCAGGCGGCGGATCAGGCGCGCGGCCGTGCCCAGCGAGATCGGGTCAAGCCCGGCAAAGGGCTCGTCGTACATCACCAGTTCGGGGTCGAGCGCGATGGCCCGCGCCAGCGCCACGCGCCGCGCCATGCCGCCGGAAATTTGCGCCGGCATCAGATCGCGCGCGCCGCGCAGGCCCACGGCGTCCAGCTTCATCAGCACGATGTCGCGGATCAGCGCCTCGGGCAGCGCGGTGTGTTCGCGCAGGGGAAAGGCTACGTTCTCAAACACGCTCAAATCGGTGAACAGCGCGCCGAACTGAAACAGCATTCCCATGCGTCGGCGCATGGCGTAGAGCTGCGCCTCGCTCATGGCGCCCACGTCCTGGCCGCCCACCAGCACTTGGCCACGCTGCGCGCGATACTGCCCGCCGATGAGGCGCAGCACCGTGGTCTTGCCACCGCCCGAAGCGCCCATCAGCGCCGTCACCTTGCCGCGCGGCACCGACAGCGACAGGCGGTCGAGCACCGTGCGCTCGCCGTAACCGAAGGTCACGTCGCGCAACTCGACCAGCAGGTCATTCTCAGCGGGGGCAGGGAGGGCGGACACGGACGCAGAAACAGAAAAAGAGCCGGCAGTCAAACTGCGGCTCTGTCGGGGGTAGCGCGAATTTTATCCGCTTCGCACGGTAGGCGCGCAGCGCGACGGGAGATCGCTCACGCCGTGTCAGCCAACGCTGAAAGTACGCGCCTGCGCAGTTGGAAAAAAGCAGAGAAATTTGATCGCAGCGCTTTCTGTCATTGCGCGATCAGCTATTCTTTTTGAAGCACCTCTCGCACCCATCACGAACGCCGCCACGGCCGCGCGGCTTGACGGCCTTGCCGCGACGCACACGGCCGGTGTGCGTGTTCTGCATGCCGCCGGCCGGGGACGCGGAAGGGCTGCGCTGCGACGCTTCAACGGGGCAGGTCGCTGGAACCCATCAGGAATTCGTCGACGGCGCGGGCGGCCTGGCGGCCCTCTCGGATCGCCCATACGACCAGCGATTGCCCGCGTCGCATGTCGCCCGCCGCAAAGACTTTCTGGACGCTTGTCGCGTAGCCGCCGTCGGCCTCGGTCGTGGCCTTGGCGTTGCCACGCGCGTCCTTGTCGATGCCGAAGGCGTCCAGCACGCTGGCCAGCGGGTTGGTGAAGCCCATGGCCAGCAGCACCAGGTCGGCCGGCCATTCCTTTTCGGTGCCGGGCACTTCGGTCAGCTTGCCGTCCTTGAATTCGACCTGCACCGTCTTCAGCGCCTTGACCTTGCCTTTTTCGCCCACGAATGCCTTGGTGGAGATGGCGAATTCGCGCTGCGCGCCTTCTTCGTGGCTGGAGCTGGTGCGCAGCTTGATCGGCCAGTAGGGCCAGACCAGCGGCTTATCCTCGGCTTCGGGCGGCATGGGCATGACCTCGAACTGCGTCACGCTCTTGGCGCCGTGGCGGTTGCTGGTGCCCACGCAGTCGCTGCCGGTGTCACCGCCGCCGATGACGATGACGTGCTTGCCCTTGGCTGAAATGGCGTCCTTGACCTTGTCGCCGGCGTTGGCGCGGTTTTGCTGCGGCAGCAGTTCCATGGCGAAATGCACGCCGTCCAGATCGCGCCCGGGCACGGGCAGGTCGCGCGACTGTTCGGCGCCGCCCGTCAGCAGCACGGCGTCGAAGTTCTTCAGCAGTTGCTCGCCTGGCACGGTGTCGGCCGCCAGGTTGGTGACCTTGGCGCCTGGGCCGTCCTGGGGCATGGCGCCCACCAGCACGCCGGTGCGGAAGGTGACGCCCTCGGCCTGCATCTGCGCCACGCGGCGGTCGATGTGCGATTTTTCGAGCTTGAAGTCGGGAATGCCATAGCGCAGCAGGCCGCCGACGCGGTCGTTCTTTTCGAACAGCGTCACGTCGTGCCCGACGCGCGCCAGCTGCTGCGCGGCTGCCAGGCCGGCCGGCCCGGCGCCCACCACGGCGACCTTCTTGCCGGTCTTGTGTCGCGCCGGGCGCGGCACCACCCAGCCTTCGGCCCAGGCGCGGTCGATGATGGCGTGCTCGATCGACTTGATGCCGACCGGGTCGTTATTGATGTTCAGCACGCAGGCCGCCTCGCACGGCGCGGGGCAGATGCGACCGGTGAATTCGGGGAAGTTGTTGGTCGAGTCGAGCACCGCGAACGCGCTCTTCCAGTCGCCGCGGTACACCAGGTCGTTGAAGTCCGGAATGATGTTGTTGACCGGGCAGCCGTGGTTGCAAAACGGGGTGCCGCAGTCCATGCAGCGCGCGCCCTGCTGTTTGGCTTGCGCGTCGTCCAGGGCGATGACGAATTCCTTGTAGTGCTTCAGGCGCTCGGCCACGGGCGCATAGCCCTCTTCGATGCGCTCGAATTCCAGAAAGCCGGTGACTTTTCCCATGATGTCGTTTCCTTTTCTTGCGGGCGCTCAAGGCGATTGCCTGAGCGCCGTAACCTCGATTTCGATGCGCATGCGCGGGTCGGCCAAGCCGGCCGAAATCATCATGGCAGCGGGGCGCACGTCGCCCAGATACTTCTTGAGCACCGGCCAGCACTGCGGAAACTCCGCGCCGTTGGGCAGCACGTAAGTGACGCGCACCACGTCATGCAGGCTGGCGCCTGCCTGGCGCAAAGCTGCATCGATGTTCTTGAAGCATTGTTCGGTTTGCGTCGGCAAATCTTCGGCAATGGCCATCGTGGCGTAGTCAAAGCCGGTGGTGCCGGAGACGAACACCCAATCGCCCTGCACCACGGCGCGCGAGTAGCCCATATCGGCCTCGAACGACGAACCGCTGCTGATGAGTTGACGCCGCGCATTCATGACCATCGCCTCACTTGGCCGGCGTCACTTCTTTTTTTGTAGCTGACCGCGCTTGACCAGCGGGCGCTACAGCCTGTTTTTTGGCATGAATCTCGCCCAGCGCGCGCTTGTATTCGTTGGGGAAGACCTTGACGAACCTGGCGCGCGTGGCGGCCCAGTTGTCCAGCAGCTCGCGCGCGCGGCGGCTGCCGGTCCAGCGCAGGTGGTCGTCCAGCAGCTTGCGCAGCTGTTCCTCGTCGGTCTGGCCGCGGTGCCAGATGCCTTCGTCCATGCTGGCGCGCTGCTCGTCGGCGGACAGCACTTTTTCCAGGCTGACCATCGCCATGTTGCAGCGCTTGGCGAACTGGCCGTCCTCGTCGTAGACGTAGGCCACGCCGCCCGACATGCCGGCGGCGAAGTTGCGGCCGGTCTTGCCCAGCACCACCACGGTGCCGCCGGTCATGTATTCGCAGCCGTGGTCGCCCGTGCCTTCCACCACCGCCGTGGCGCCCGACAGACGCACGGCAAAGCGTTCGCCGGCCACGCCGCTGAAGAAGGCCTCGCCGCTGGTGGCGCCGTACATCACCGTGTTGCCGACGATGATGTTCTGGTGCGCCGTGCCACGAAAGTCCAGGCTGGGCCGCACGGCGATGCGGCCGCCCGACAGGCCTTTGCCGGTGTAGTCGTTGGCGTCGCCGATCAGCATCATGGTGATGCCGTTGCACAGGAAAGCGCCGAAGCTCTGGCCGCCCGTGCCTTCGAGCTGGATGCGGATGCTGTCGTCGGGCAGCCCCTCCGGGTGAACCTTGGTCACCGCGCCCGACAGCATGGCGCCGACCGAGCGGTTGACGTTGCGCGCCGTGTCCATGATCTTGACCGCCTCGCCCTTGTCGATGGCGCGGCGCGACTGCTCGATCAGGCGGTTGTCGAGCGATTTCTCCAGCCCGTGGTCTTGGCTTGCGGCGTGGTAGCGCGGCACGTCGGCCGGCACCTGCGGCTGCGCGAACAGGCGGCTGAAGTCCAGCCCGCGCGCCTTCCAGTGCGCGATGCCTTTGCGCATGTCGAGCAGATCGCTGCGGCCAATCAGGTCGTCGAACTTGCGAACGCCCAGCTGCGCCATGATTTGCCGCACTTCTTCAGCGACGAAGAAGAAGTAGTTGACGACGTGCTCGGGCTTGCCGCTGAACTTGGCGCGCAGTACCGGGTCTTGCGTGGCCACGCCCACCGGGCAGGTGTTGAGGTGGCACTTGCGCATCATGATGCAGCCTTCGACCACCAGCGGCGCGGTGGCAAAGCCGAACTCGTCGGCGCCCAGCAGCGCGCCAATGGCCACGTCGCGGCCCGTCTTCATCTGCCCATCGGCCTGCACGCGAATGCGGCCGCGCAGGCGGTTGAGCACCAGGGTCTGCTGCGTTTCGGCCAGGCCAATTTCCCACGGGCTGCCGGCGTGCTTGATGCTGGACCAGGGCGATGCGCCCGTGCCGCCGTCGTGCCCGGCAATCACGACGTGGTCGCTCTTGCACTTGGCCACGCCGGCGGCGATGGTGCCCACGCCCACTTCGCTGACCAGCTTGACGCTGATGTCGCTGTGCGGCGCCACGTTTTTCAAGTCGTGGATCAGCTGCGCCAGATCTTCAATCGAGTAAATGTCGTGGTGCGGCGGCGGGCTGATGAGGCCCACGCCCGGCACGCTGTGGCGCAGCTTGCCGATGTAGTCGCTGACCTTACCGCCGGGCAACTGGCCGCCCTCGCCCGGCTTGGCGCCCTGGGCCATCTTGATCTGGATCTGGTCGGCGCTGGAGAGGTATTCGGCCGTGACGCCAAAGCGGCCCGAAGCCACCTGCTTGATCTTGCTGCGCAGGCTGTCGCCGGCCTGCAGCGGGTAGTCCACCTCGAAGATGTTGCCCAGCAGGTCGGACATGGTCTGGCCCTGCTTGATGGGGATGCCCTTCAGCTCGTTGCGGTAGCGCAGCGCGTCTTCGCCGCCCTCGCCCGTGTTGCTCTTGCCGCCAATGCGGTTCATGGCGACGGCCAGCGTGGCGTGCGCTTCAGTGCTGATGGAGCCGAGCGACATGGCGCCGGTGGCAAAGCGCTTGACGATTTCCTTGGCGGGCTCGACTTCGTCGATCGAGATGGCCTTGGCGGGATCGACC
The DNA here is from genome assembly GCA_029780695.1 of Pseudomonadota bacterium. Lineage (GTDB taxonomy): Bacteria > Pseudomonadota > Gammaproteobacteria > Burkholderiales > Burkholderiaceae_C > Ottowia. The sequence goes on along the minus strand of JAKOYD010000069.1, from coordinate 1,554 downwards.
TTGAACTCGAACAGCCCGCGCAGCGTCATCTGCCGCTGGCTCTGGTCGTTGATGAGCTGGGCGTATTCCTTGTAGGTGTTCCAGTTATTGGCGCGGGTGCTGTGTTGCAGCTTGGCGATGGCGTCGGGGCTCCACATGTGTTCTTCGCCGCGCGTGCGCCAGGCGTATTCGCCGCCAGCGTCCAGCATGTCGACCATGATGGCATCGCTGCCAAAGGCGCCCCGGTGCTGGCGCAGCGCCTCTTCGGCGATCTCGAACACGCCGATGCCCTCGACGCGGCTGGCGGTGCCGGTGAAGTAGCGAGCCACGGTGTCGCCGTTGATGCCGATGGCCTCGAACAGCTGCGCGCCGCAGTAGCTCATGTAGGTGCTCACGCCCATCTTGGACATGATCTTGGACAGGCCCTTGCCGATGGCCTTGACGTAGTTGTAGATGGCCTTGTCGGCGCTCAGATCGCCAGGCAAGTCCTTGTGGATGGCGGCGATGGTGTCCATGGCCAGCCAGGGGTGCACGGCCTCGGCGCCGTAGCCCGCCAGCACGGCGAAGTGGTGCACTTCGCGCGCGCTGCCGGTTTCCACCACCAGGCCGCAGCTGGTGCGCAGGCCTTCGCGGATCAAGTGCTGGTGCACGCTGGACAGCGCCAGCAGCATGGGGATGGGCACCCGATCGGCCGCCACCTCGCGGTCGCTCAGGATCAGGATGTTGTGCCCGGCACGGATGGCATCGACCGCGCGCGCGCACAGGCTGGCCAGGCGCGCCTCGATGCCGGCGGTGCCCCAGGCGGCGGGGTAGGTCACGTCCAGCACGGCCGAGCTGAACTTGCCCTGCGTGTGCTGGCGGATTTCGCGCAGCTTGACCATGTCGTAGGCGTCCAGCACGGGCTGGCTGACTTCCAGCCGCATGGGCGGGTTGACCTGGTTGATGTCGAGCAGGTTGGGTTTGGGGCCGATGAAGCTGACCAGGCTCATCACGATGGCTTCGCGGATCGGGTCGATCGGCGGGTTGGTCACCTGCGCGAACAGCTGCTTGAAGTAGTTGAACAGCGGCTTGGTGCGGTCGGACAGCACGGCCAGCGGGCTGTCGTTGCCCATGGAGCCGATGCCTTCTTCGCCATTCACAGCCATGGGGCTCATCAGGAACTTGATGTCTTCCTGCGTGTAGCCAAAGGCCTGCTGCAAGTCGAGCATGGCGGGCGGCGTGGTCTCGACGCCGGACGACTGCGGCTCGGTCTCGCCAATCGGCAGTTCTTCGGCGTCCATGCCGGCGACGGGCTTGACCACGTCGTCGAGGCGGATGCGCAGGTCCTCGATCCAGCGCTTGTAGGGCTTGGCGTTGGCCAGGCTCGCCTTGACCTCCTCGTCGTCGATCATGCGGCCTTGTTCCAGGTCGATGAGGAACATCTTGCCGGGCTGCAGGCGCCATTTCTTCACGATCTTGTGCTCTGGAATCGGCAGCACGCCGGATTCGGAGCCCATGATGACGATGTCGTCATCCGTCACGCAATAACGCGCCGGGCGCAGGCCGTTTCGGTCGAGCGTGGCGCCGATCTGGCGG
>JAKOYD010000061.1 GCA_029780695.1 Pseudomonadota bacterium | reverse complement strand
GGGGTACCGCCGCCACCCGCCAGGCGGGTGGGCCAGCCGGCTTGGGGCGGCCCGGCGCTCGGCCGGCGGCGCACCCGGCGGCGGGGTACCGCCGCCACCCGCCGGGCGGGTCGACCGGCCGGCTTGGGGCGGCCCGGCGCTCGGCCGGCGGCGCTGCGAACTGGGCCATCGCCACCCTGCTGCTCGGCCCTTGGGCCGGCGGCAGGGCGGCCCACACTGGGGGTTCCATGCGAACCCCCTTTTGCTTCTGGCAACGCGCCGTGGCGGCTGCGGTGCTGGCCGGCGCCATCACCGCGCCCGGCACTGCCCGGTCCACCGAGTCCGGCCCCGCCGGGCTCAGCCCCACGGAACTGACCTGGCTGCGCGCTGCCAAGCCGGTGCTGGCCTGGGCCCGGCGCCAGGGCCTGCCGCTGAACGTGGTGGTGCAGCCGCAGGACACGCCCGGCCAGACGCCGGTGGGCATGGCCTTCATCGAGGGCCGCTGCGTGCTGGTGCTGTCCATGCGCGCCAACCCCGCCGCCCAGGCCACGCTGGACCGCATGCCGCCCGACCTGCAGGGCCCGCTGATCGAGGCCGTCGTGGCCCATGAACTGGGCCATTGCTGGCGCCACATGCAGCAGGCCTGGGGCACGCTGCCCACCGGGCTGGCCGAGCTGTCGGGCTTCAGCCAGGTCACGCCCGAGCAGGCGTCGCTGCTGCGCGACATGTGGCGCACCCGGCGCGAGGAAGGCTTTGCCGACCTGGTGGGCCTGGCCTGGACGCTGGAGCACCACCCCCGCCACTACGCCGCCGTGCACGCCTGGCACACGCGCGAGCGGGCTCAGCAGGAGGTCGACACCGGCCCCCACGACACCCGCGTGTGGGTGCGCCTGGCGCAGGACCCGGCCGCCTTCACGCCCGGCGCCACCCTGTTCGAGCGGGTGCTGGCGCTCTGGGAAGCCGGGCTGGTCGAAGGCTTCTGACGCGGCGGCGGCGCCGCGGCGCTCAGCGTGCCGCGCCTGCCAGCAGCGCGTCCACCCGGGCCAGGGCGGCGTCGAAGGCGTAGCCCTGCACGTCGGCGGCCAGGGCGGTGTAGCCGTCGTCGCCCAGGGCGGCCTGCAGCTGGGCGGCTCCAGCGCAGCAGGGTCTGCGCCAGCGCGTCGGGGCACACCGGCTTGACCAGCATGTCGTCCATGCCGGCGGCCAGGCGGTCGGCGCGGTCCTCGGGAAACGCGCTGGCGGTCATCGCGATGATGGGCACGGCGTCCCAGCCCGGCAGCCGGCGGATCGCCTCGGCCGCGCGCAGGCCGTCCAGGCGCGGCATCTGCACGTCCATCAGCACCAGGTCGGGGCGCTGGGCCTCGATCAGCTTGAGCGCGCTGGGGGCGGACAGGGCGCCACGCACGCGGAACTCGGGGCGCAGCAGCTGCGACAGCAGCGAGACGTTCAGGGGTTCGTCGTCGACGACGAGCAGGGTGGCCTGGGGCACGGTCGGCAGGGGGGGGGCGGCAGTGAAAGGGACGACCGCCGCCGCACAGCGGGCAGGGCCACCTGACAACCGCTGAATGCAAACCCCGGTGGCTCGGCATTGATCTTGCAAATAACGACCCACAATGCCGTGCCGCGGCCCGCCCACGCAACCAGGACCCCCATGACCCAGCCCCCGATGCTCGAAACCGTCACCCAGTCGAAGATCCACCTGATCGGTGGCGAGAAGGGAGGCGTGGGCAAGTCGATGGTGGCGCGCCTGCTGGCGCAGTACTTCATCGACCACGCCATGGCCTTCACCGGCTATGACACCGACCGCTCGCACGGTGCCCTGCTGCGCTTCTACGCCGGCTATGCCTCGCCGGTGCTGGCCGACCGCTACGAGGCGCTGGACGCCATCATCGAGACCGCCGCCGAGCAGCCCGGCCAGCGCGTGCTGGTCGACCTGGCGGCGCAGACCCATGCGCCGCTGGTGCAATGGATGGACGAGTCGGGCGTGCTGGACCTGGCCGAGCTCAACGGCATGGCGCTGCACTACTGGCATGTGATGGACAGCGGCCGTGATTCGGTGGACCTGCTGGCGCGCCTGCTCGACCAGTTCGGCGCCCGGCTGCACTACGTGCTGGTGAAGAACCAGCTCCGCGGTGACGACTTCAGCCAGCTGGAGAAGAGCGGCGAGCTCGCCCGCGCCCAGGCCCTGGGCGCCCAGGTCATCACGCTCAAGCACCTGCACGACCCGGTGGTGCAGAAGATCGACGCTGCCAACGCCAGCTTCTGGGCGGCGAAGAACGTCACCGACAAGACTGGCCCCGGCCTGGGGATGATGGAGCGCCAGCGGCTGAAGATGTGGCTGGCGCACGCGATGGCGGAGATCGACACCATCGCGGTGTGACCGGCCGCGGTGCCGGCTTTGCGCCCTGTGGTTCCGATCTTCGGCTGGTCTGGTTCGCCTTCAGGCTGCATGAAGGCCTGAGAATCGCAACCATGCTGACCCATCTGCGCATTAAGAACTTCAAGGCATGGCGTGACACCGGGCCCATCCGGTTGGCTCCGCTGACGGTCATCTTTGGCGCCAACAGCGCTGGCAAGAGCAGTCTGGGCCACCTGCTGCTGGCCTTGCAGCAAACGGCCCGCTCGACCGATCGCAAGCGCGCTTTGCACCTCGGCGACTCGGCTTCGCTGATCGACCTGGGGACCTTCGAGGACTGCCTGCACGGACACGACCTGCAGCAAACGCTCGGCTTTGAGTTGGGTTGGCGAATGCCCAAGGCGCTGGAAGTGAAGGATCCGTTGCAGACTGCGAGGCGGTACGTCGGCCAAGGGATGCGGCTCGCGGTGGAATTGGCTGCGGGCAAGGGTGCGCAGCCGGAGGTGCAGGCGTTGAGCTATGGCTTGCTGTTTGACAACAAGACCGTGCTGGACGTCGAATTTCGCCGAGATGCTCAGCGCAGGCTCAAGCTGGAGTCGCAGCACTATGACTTCAAGATGGCGGACGGTCGCAAGTGGCCGTTGGAGGAGCCCGAGAAGTTCTACCGTCTGTCGGAAGTGACGACGGCACGCTTCAAGAATGCCGGCTTCATGGCTGACTTTGCCCTCGCCACCGAGGCCATGCTAGCCCGGATCTTTCATGACCTGAGGGTCGGCAGCCTCGTGCCGAGGCGCGTTGTCATAGGTATCTCACCCTCTATGCCAACCGAGGACTGCCGATGCCAAAGTGTACGGACGACAAGATTGATTTCGGGCGGTTCGGTCGCCGGGTCATTGAGGCCGATTTCAGCGGCGGCGATCTGAGCAGCGAAGGCGGCGTGTTGTTGCTGCGCCTCATGGACCAGCGCTTGGGACTGACCACTGCAGCTGCGGCCGCGCTGGGTGATGACCGGCAGTCCGGCAAAGTCCGCCACAGCCTGGCCAGCATGGTGGCGCAGCGCGTGTACGGGCTGTGCCTGGGCTGGGCGGACGTGTGCGACCACAACGCGCTGCGCGCAGACCTGGCGATGCAGACGGCGGTGGGGCGCGATGAGGCGCTGGCCAGCGCACCGACGCTCAGCCGGCTGGAGACGGCGGCAACGCCCGAGCAGGCCTGGGCACTGCACCAGGTGCTGCTGGAGCAGTTCATCGTCAGCCGCCGCGGCATGCGCGCGCCGCGCGAACTGGTGCTGGATGTGGACGCCACGCATGTGCCGCTGCACGGCGCGCAGGAGCGTGGCTTCTTCCACGGCTACTACGACAACTACTGCTACCTGCCGCTGTACGTGTTCTGCGGCCAGGACCTGCTGGCGTGCGTGCTGCGCCCCAGCGACCGCGACCCGGCCAGCGTGGTCACGGCGCTGCTCAAGCGGCTGGTTGACGCGCTGCGCCAGGCCTGGCCCAAGGTGCGCATCGTGGTGCGTGGCGACTCGGGCTTTTGCCGCCCGCGCGTGCTGCGCCGTCTGGAGTGCTGGGGCGTGGACTATGTGCTGGGCCTGCAGAAGAACGCCCGGCTGCTGCGGTACTCGGAACTGGCCGAACTGGCGCTGGCCGAGCAGTACCAGGCGCGCGGCACCAAGCAACGCATGTTCGGCGAGTTCGACTACGCCGCCGACAGCTGGGAGCGGCCCCGGCGTGTCATCGCCCGGCTCGAGCACGGGCCGCAGGGTGCCAACCCGCGCTTCATCGTCACCAGCCTCAAGGGCGATGCCAAGCGCCTGTACGACAAGCGCTACTGCGCCCGTGGCGAGGCCGAGAACCGCATCAAGGAGGCGCAGCTTGATCTGTTCGGGCGCCGTGCCAGTTGCCATCGCTTCTGGGCCAACCAACTGCGGCTGCTGCTGGCCGCGCTGGCCTACACGCTGATGATCAACCTGCGCCGCCGTGCGCTGGCAGGCACCGAACTGGCCAAGGCCTGCACCGCCACGATCCGCGTGCAACTGCTCAAGATCGCCGCGGCCGTCGTGCGAAACACCCGACGGGTGCGCATCCTGCTGGCCAGCAGCCACCCCCTGCGCGGCGTGTTCCTCACGGCCGCCCGCGCGCTGGCCCCGTAGACCTCATCCAGTGCTGTCCCCGGCACGTTGAAGAACAACGGGGGTAAGGGGGCCGTACGTCTTCAGCGCGCTCTCGCCGAGCAAAGCCCCCCGTCTGAGCCTGACGGCGCCTACTACAGCTCGCGCCACGCCTCACCGGAACGTGACCGGCGGCCTTCGTGAAACATCCGGGCTAG
>JAKOYD010000055.1 GCA_029780695.1 Pseudomonadota bacterium | reverse complement strand
GGCCCTCGGCGTGCACCGGGCCGCAGACGCCCTCGCTGGCATCCAGATACAGGGGCGGGTGGTTGTCGCACAGCGTTGCTGACGCACCGGGCAGCGTGGCCTGCAGCGCCCAGACGCCCTCGCCCCCCGCCGCCGGCACAGTTTCCTTCCAGCCCCAGGTGATGGGCAACGCATCGCCCCATCGCAAGGGCGCGCCCACCGTGGACCCGCCCGCATCCACAAACAGCCGGCCCGTAGCGGCCGCCTGCTCCAGCGCCAGCAAGCCCACCGCACCTTCCAGCACGCCGATGGGCGCCCCGCTGTAAGCCGAGTAGTAGCCCACGTTGCGCGGCATGGCGCGCAGCAGTTGCAGCACCTGGCGGTCGGCGTCGCTGGCGCGGTCGTACACCGCCTGGCCGGGGCCTGGCTGGGTGCGGATCTGTTTGGGCTTGGCCCAGCCGCCCGTGACCTTGGGGTACGACACCACGGCTTCCAGCTGCATCTGCGGCACCGTGGTGCGCGACCGCCCCACGGCGGAGACGAGGTACAGATAGCACTCGGGCCGCCCCGGATGCGCACTGGGCGCCTGCGAGGTGGCGGCGCCCACCGCGCGGTCCCAGTCCTGCAGCCAATGAACCAGCCTCGCCTCAGCCTCGGCGCGGGCCACCGCCTCCTTGCGCTCCCGCGTTGCAGTCAAAGCATCCGCCGCGTGCGCGGATTTCATTCCGTCCGCACGATTGAGTTGCGCGGCCGCAAGCGTCAGGGCCACGGCGTGCTTGCAGTCCCCACCCACAGGGCATGTGCAGTCCCCGGACCAGTGCTTGACCTGCCCGTTGGGCGCCAGCATCAGGTGCACCAGCACCTGGTACGGCGCGGGCAGGCTGCCCTGCACCTCGCCCTCGATGGTCCAGCTGCCGTCGCTCCGGGGGGAGACCTTCATTCGGACCACCTCTGCGCGCCTATACAGGTCCATGCCGCGCGACCATGCGCCCCTGTCGCACTGGGCCTGAAGCGAGCTGGTCGGGAACCACGGGGAACGGTGTGCAGCCACAAAATTTCTGATAAAAAGTGCCTTCAGCGCTTTACCATCAGGCGCTGGCAGCTATGAAAACAGGAGTGAAACAGTGGTGGGGGCAAGCTGCGCGGCAGGCACCCATAGGCCGCTACGCGCCGCGGGCGGCACGCACGCGCTCGAACACTTGCTGCGCCTCACCACCTGGGCCTGCGCTGCCCGGTGCTGCGGCCTGCAGGCTGGCCAACAGCCGCGCCAGCACGGGCGCCTGGGGCAGCAAGGGCCCCAAAAACAGCGCGCGCTCGCCATCGGCGATGAGCAGTGTGGGGAAGGTTTCCACATCCAGATCACCCGCGATGTCCGATTCGTCCTCGATGTCCACCCATTCAAAGCGCACGTCCGGGTGCGCACGGGCCAGTTCGTCGAACAAGGGGCGGTA
>JAKOYD010000054.1 GCA_029780695.1 Pseudomonadota bacterium | reverse complement strand
GTCGTGCACGAGAAAGAAGATTTCCAGGATCTGCCGCGTGCCGATGACGGCCGGGTCATACACCAGCTTGACCACCTCGGCGCAGCCGGTGCGCCCGGTGCAGACCTGTTCGTAGGTGGGCGTGGTTTCCTGGCCGTTGCTGTAGCCGCTTTCAACGTCGAGCACGCCGCGCACTTCCTTGAAGACGCTTTCGGTGCACCAGAAGCAGCCGCCGGCCAGAACGATGGTTTCAGTTTCTGCCATGGCTTCATCCCTCTTTCCTGCAGTCGCCCGCGAAGGGGAAATTGTGCCGCAACCGATTTACTTGCGCCGCTTGATCAGATCGCTGGGGTTGATGCCGAATTCCTGCCGAAACAGCCGGCTGAACTGGGCTTGGTCGCCGAACCCCGTGCCATAGGCCGCGCTGGCCACCGACTCGCAGGCGCCGGTCAGAATCTGCTCATAGGCGGCCTGAAGGCGCCGCGCGCGCACGCTTTCGGCCACGCTGCGCTCCTCGTGCTGGAACAGGGCATGCAAATACCGCAACGAAATGCCGCACGCCTGTGCGATGCGGGCCGGCGTCAGGTCGGCTTCAAACAAATGCGCGCGGATGTAAGCCTCCACCCGGGCCAGGTGCGCCGACCGGACCACCGTGGTGTGGTCGGATTCGATCTCACCGTTTTCGCGCAGGGCCAGCGCGAGCAGGTCAACCACCTGCGCCCCCATCAGCGCCTGCGCCGTCGGCGAAGGATTGGCGCAGTGCGCGGCCAGCAGCTGCACATAGTCCCGAAACAACTGTCCGACGCCCTCTTGAGCATCGTAAGCGCGCGCGCAATAACGACTGGCGTTGCCCAGGCGCGCCTGCAGGGCGGACTCGGGCAGCTTGAGCACCCACAGCAAGTTGTCTCGGCCGTAGCTGAACTCGTAAGGCTCGTCGCTGTACTCCAGCAAAAACTGACCAGGCAAGCAGCGCATGTGCCGGCCTAGCTGGGAAAACTCCACTTCGCTGGTCACCGGCACGGTCACCAGCACCTGGCGATCCAGGTGCTGGCATTGCTGGCGCAAGCGCTTGTACTTCAGCGGGGACGACTCCAGGCGAGACAGGCACACCGTGGGCAGCTCCCACTTGTCCAGTTGGCCATCGAAGTGGTCGTCGTTCTTGAAGTCCAGCTGCAAGTGGAAATAGGTGCCGTCGATGACGTCGCGCCAATAGCTGAATTCATGGTGGGGTGCCAACCCGTGCGTCGAAAAATGTTGATGCATCACCCTGCTCCTTTGGCGGCATGCCTTTTCAGCTCCGCGCCTCGCCGCATCCTAAGACGGCTGGCACGCACGCGGCGCGCGCGTATTCCCTCGGTAGATGCATGATCAGGTGGCGATGACCTGCGCGGTCATGCGTGCAGCCCGTCGCACGGCTCCTCGTCGACACGCACGCCCCACCCGGGGGCAGCGCGGCGACAGACGACGGGCGTGGCGCAGCCGGCCGTCATGCATCCACCGCCGCCAGTGCCTGGGCGAAGATGTCCAGGCCCTCGTCCAGCTGATCGAAGGGAATGGTCAGCGGCACCATCACGCGGATGGCGTTGCCGAAGCTGCCGCAGGTCAGCAGCAGCAAGCCGCGCCGCGCCGCCTCGGTCTTGAGCGCGGCGGCCAGTTCGGTGGCCGGCTGGGTCTTGTCGCCGCCCTTGAAGAACTCCACCGCCGTCATCGCGCCCAGGCCGCGAATGTCGCCAATGCTGCGGTGCTGGCGCGCCATGTCGCCCAGGCGCGCGCGCAGGCGCTCGCCCAGTTGCAGGCTGCGCGCGCACAGGTTTTCGCTTTCCATCGCGTCCAGCACCGCCAGCGCCGCCGCGCAGGCCAGCGGGTGGCCGGCGTAGGTGCTGCCCAGACCGCCCGCCGGCACCTGGTCGATGATGCCGGCCTTGCCGACCACGGCCGAGATCGGCGTGCCGCCGCCCAGGCCCTTGGCCAGGGTGATCAGGTCGGGCTCGACGCCGAAGTGCTCCACCGCGAACAGCTTGCCGGCGCGGCCGATGCCGGTCTGGATCTCGTCGGCGATGAACACCATGCCGTGCTGGTCGCACAGCGCGCGCAGCGCCGCCAGAAAGCCCGGCGGCGCGGGCAGGTAGCCGCCCTCGCCCTGCACCGGCTCGACCAGCAGCGCGGCCACGCGCGCGGGATCGACGTGGTAGCGAAACAGGCGCTGAATGGCGCGCAGCGAATCGTCCACCGACACGCCGTGCACCGCGCTGGGAAAGGGCACGTGGTAGATGTCCGCGCCCAGCGGCCCAAAGCCCAGCTTGTAGGGCGCGACCTTGCCGGTGAGCGCCATGCCAAGCTGGGTGCGGCCGTGGAACGCGCCCTCGAAGGCAATCACCGCGTCGCGCCCAGTGGCGTGGCGTGCGATCTTCACCGCGTTCTCGATGGCTTCCGCGCCCGTGCTCATGAAAAACGCCTTCTTGGGCGAGGCGCCGGGCGCCAGCTGGCACAGGCGTTCGGCCAGTTGCACGTAGCCGTCGTACGCCACGACCTGAAAGCAGGTGTGGGTGAAGCGCTCGGCCTGGGCGGCGAGCGCCGCCATCACTTTCGGGTGCCGGTGCCCGGTGTTGACCACCGCGATGCCGGCGCAGAAGTCGAGGTAGCGGCGACCCTCCACGTCCCACAGCTCGGCGTTGTCGGCACGCGCGGCGAACAGGGCATGGGCGTTGCCCACGGCCCGCGCCACGGCGGCGTGGCGGCGTTTCATCCAGGAATCATTGGTTGATGCAGCAGTCAGCATGGTCACGGTATTTCCCATAAAACAAGGCTCTGGCGCTTGCGTGACAAGCGCGGACAGCTATTTTTTCAATAGCAACTCGAGTGGCACGGGCTTGGAGATGGTCCATTGATCGACGATGCCGGGCTTGCCGTTCTTGATCTCGGAGATCAGCAGGCGCGCCTGGTTCTGGTGGTGAATCTGGGGCGTGAAGGTGCGCGGGCCAAACAGCGTTGGCTCGTCCTTCATCTTCTCCAGCTCGGCGGTCACCTGGGCGGCGTCGGGGGACTTGGCGCGCTCCACCGCCTTGGCCCACAGGTCGATCAGCACGTAGCCGGGATACACGTAAGTGCTGGACGGGCGGGCGCCCCATTTGGCGGCGAATGCCTTGTTGAACGCCTCCACCTTCGGGTTCGGGTCATCGCCGTAGATCGACCCCTGCACCGGCACCACGAAGTTGGACAACCCCGGCACCGAGTCCAGCCAGTAACTGCCGTCGACCGCCGCGCCGTTCAGAATCAGCGCGTTGATGCCGGCCGCCCGGATCTGGCGCACCGCGCTGGCCGCGCCGGGGATGTACGAGCACAGCATGATGGCGTCCGGCGCCTGCGGCAGGGCCTTGATGCGGGAGATCTGCGCGGCGATCGAGGCGTCGCCATTCTTGAACGTGTCCTGCCCCACCACCTTGGTGCCGGGCAGTTGCTTGAACATCCAGTCGAAACCCGTGCAGATGCCCTTGTCGTATTCGATGGTGTTGTCCAGCAGCACGTAGGCGTTGCGCACGTTGCGCTTGGCGTGCGACCACTCGGCCATGGTGGCGCCCTGCACCGCGGCCAGCACCGAGGCGCTGAACGCGTTCTTGCCCACGCCCTGAATGCCCGCCTTGATGTCCTCGGCGCACAGGAAGAACGACACCTTGCCGCGCTTTTGCGCCTCCAGCGCGGCGGGCGCGCCAAAGTCGTAGTCGCAGCTCACCACCAGCAGATCGGCGCCGGCGTCCAGCGCCTCCAGGCCGGCCTTGGCGCTTTGCGCGCGGTCGCTCTTGGTGTCGGTTTCGATCACCTTGATCTTGTTGCCCAGCAGCCCGCCGGCGGCATTGATTTCGTCGATGCGGATCAGGGCCGCGCGCCGCGCCGGCGTGTCGTAGGCCTCGACCCAGCCGGACTTCGCGTTGGCGAACCCGACCACGATGTCCTTGGCCTGCGCGCCACCCGTCAGCAGCGCGGCCCCGAGCGCGACGGCGCCCACCCATGGATTCAGCTTTCTCATCGCATTCCTTTCAAATGAACGCAGACACACCCCACATGCTCAAGCGGCGCGCGCCAGCGGCACCGCCCCCTCGCCGCCGCGCGCCCCGCGGCGCCCCGGCCAACCCCATTCGCGCGTGCCCAGCAGGCCGCCGGGGCGCCACACCAGCACGGCCATCATCAGCAGGCCGATCGCGATTTCCTGCGCCCCGGCGGGCAGCTTGATGCCAAGGCCGAGCAGCGTGACGCCCGATTCGAGCTGGTTGAGCAGTTCCTTGACGATCGACAGCAGCAGCACCCCCGTCACCGCGCCGGTGAGCGTGCCCATGCCGCCCACCACCAGCATGGCCAGGCACAGAAAGGTGCGGTCCAGGTAGTACGCGTCGGGGCTGACGACGCCGAGGAACTGCGCATCCAGCGCGCCCGCCACGCCGCACAGCGCGGCGCTGATCACGAACGCGACCAGCCCTTGCCGCCACGCATTGACCCCGCAGGCGCGCGAGGCCACGGGCTCCTCGCGCACCGAACGCAGGGCCAGGCCAAAACGCGACTGGCTGTACAGATGCGCCAGCCAGATCGCCGCCAGCGCCAGCAGGCAGGCCTGCCACAAGCCGACCGCGGTCGGGATGCCGACGATGGAGCTGGTGCCGGCGGTGACCGAGTCCCAGTTGGAATACACCACGTTGAAAATGGCCAGCAGCGCGAAGGTGGCGATCGACGCCGCGATGCCGGCCAGCCGCAAAATCATCGCCCCGGCCACCAGCGCCACCCCGGCCGCCAGCACGCCTGCGAGCAGGCTGGCGGGCAACCAGTGCAGCGAGGCCTCGCCCAGCCAGGTGGGCAGGCCCGTGAGCAACTGCTGCTTGATGCCCGGCTCCATCGTCATCCACGCCGCCGCGTAGGCACCCACGCCCAGAAAGGCGATGTGCCCGAAGCTGATGACGCCCGAGTTGCCGATGAACACGTACATGCCCACCACCGCCACCAGCCGAATCAGCACCTCGCACGCCGTGCGCTGCATCGCTGCCGTGCCACTGACGGCGATGGCGGCGGCCAGCGCCAGCACCAGCAGGCTGAGCACCAGGGGCGTGTCCAGGCGCCGTTCGCGCCACGCCAGGATCGATGAAATGCGTGTCATGCCGATGCTCACACCCGCTGGCGCTGCGCGCCGGTCACGAACAGGCCCTGGGGCCGCCACAGCAGCAGCGCGATCACGCTGGCGTACAGAAAGGCGTCGCGAAACGCCCGCGCGTCCTGCGGCAGCAGCGCTTGCAGCAGCGTGCTCACGGCGCCCATCAGCAAGCCGCCCAGCACCGCGCCCTGCAAGCTGCCCAGGCCGCCAATCACCGTGGCGACAAAGGCCACCAGCATCATGGGCGCCCCCATGCGGATGTCGACCAGGCCGGTCTGGTTGACCATCAGCAGCCCGATCAGCGCCGCCAGCGCGCCCGACAGGGCAAACGCCAGCATGATCACGCGGTTGGCCTTCACGCCCAGGCCGCGCGCCATCTGAAAGTCCTCCGCGGCGGCCCGCATCTCGATGCCGGCACGGGTGTGGCGCAGCATCCACGCCAGCGCCGCCAGCAGCAGTGCCGCCACCGCAATGGTCAACAACTGCAGCGCCGGCAGCCGTGCGCCCAGCACCTCCACCGGCTGGTTGAGTTGCGGCCACAGGTTCACCGCCTTGGGCCGGCTCGAATGCAGCATCAGCAACAGGTTCTGAATCACGAACCCCAGCGCGAACGAGGCGATCATGGCGGTGGCCGGGCTGGCCTTGCGCAAGCGCCTGAACAGCACCCATTCCGCCAGCACCGACAGCAAGGCCCCCACGGCCAGCACGCTCAGCACCAGCAGCGGCGTGGGCCAAGCGCCCACCCACAGGCGCGTGACGGCCTCGATGGTGGGGGCGATCAGCACGAACACGGCGAAGGTCATCACGTCGCCATGCGCGAAGTTGACCAGCCGCATCACGCCAAAGATGAGCGCGATGCCCAGTGCGCCCAGGGCATACAGGCTGCCCACGCTGAGCGCGTCAAACAGGTATTGCAGCGCCGTGCTCATGCGTGCGCCTCCTCATAGCCAAAGTAAGCGCGCTCGATGCGCTCGGCGCTCATGCCGCGCGGATCGCCCGCCAGCACCACGCGCCCTTCGCGCAGCATCAGCATGCGCGCGCCCACCAGCGCCGCGCGCGTGGCGCTCTGCTCGACGATGAGCAGGGTCAGCCCGCGCTCCTCGCGCAAGCGCAGCAACGCCTCGTACACCTGGTCGGTCACGCGCGGGGCCAGGCCAAGCGATGGCTCGTCAATGGCCAGCAGGCGCGGCGCCGTCATCAACGCGCGCGCGATCACCAGCATCTGCTGCTGCCCGCCCGAGAGCAGCCCCGCCTGGGCCTGCGCGCGCTCGCGCAGCAGCGGGAAAACGTCCATCACGTAATCCAGATCGCGCCGCGCCGCCGCCGCGTCGCGCCGCAGCCCGCAGCCCACGCGCAGGTTTTCCAGCACCGTCATGGCGCCGAACACGTGGCGCCCCTCGGGCACCATCGACAGGCCCAGCGCGGCGATTTGCTCGGGCGCACGGCCGGTGACGTCGCGCCCGTCCAGCACCACGTGGCCCTGCCACGGCTTGACATGCCCGGCGATGCACGACATCAGGCTGGACTTGCCCGCGCCGTTGGGGCCGGTGACCATGACGATCTCGCCCGCGGCCACCTCCAGCGTCTGGTTGTCCAGCGCGGTGATGCCGCCGTGGCGCACCGTCAGCGCCTCGATTCTGAGCAGGCTCATGCGACCACCGCCTCCGCCTCTGCGGCGGTGCCCATGTAGGCATGGCGCACGCGCTCGCTGGCCTGGATCTGCGCTGGCGCGCCGCGCTCGATCACCTCGCCCGCGTCCATCACGACGATGGGGTCGCAGGTGTCCATCACCAGGCGCACGTTGTGCTCGATCAGCAGCACGCCGCAGCCGATGTCGCGCACCAGGCGCGCGATCAGATCGCGCAGCTCGTGCGCCTCGTGCTCGTTCATGCCGGCCGCGGGCTCGTCCATCAGCAGGTGGTGCGGGCGCCCGACCACGGCGCGGGCAATGCCCACGCGGCGCTCGTCGATGTAGGGCAAGGTTCCGGCCAGGCGGTTGGCGATGGATTCAAGCCGCATGCCGGCCAGAACGTCGTGCGCCTGCGCGCGCGCGGCGCGGCGCGAAAGCCCCAGGCCCACGCCCGCCACTTCCAGGTTTTCCAGCACCGTGAGCGCCTTGAACAGGCGCCCGCCCTGAAACGTGCGCGCAATGCCCAGGCGCCGGAAGGCGTCGGCGGTCAAGGCCCGCAAATCATGCGCGCCCAGCCGCAAGCTGCCCGCGCGCGGCGGCTGAAAGCCCGTCAGCACGTTCACCAGCGTGGTCTTGCCGGCGCCATTGGGGCCGATCAGCCCCAGCACCTGCCCTTTGTGCAGGCTCAGCGAAACTTGCTTGAGCGCGCGCAGGCCCGCAAAGGCCACGTCGATGTCCTGCGCGCACAAAACGTCCGCCGGGGCGTTTGCGTTGCTCATGGCTTGGCTGCTGCGGTGCCGCGTGCTCAGTGCGCGGTGATGACGTAGGTGCCGCTGGCATCCAGCGTCGACAGCCAACCCGGCTGGATGACGATGGTGGTGGTGGGCTCCTCGATCACCGCCGGGCCGACGATGCAATCGCCCGCGCCGAGCTTTTCACCGTCGTACACGGGCGTGTGGTGCGGCAGGCCGTCGGCCTGGAAGATCATGTTGCGGTGGCCTTTCAGCGCCTGGTCGATCCCGCGCGACGCGGGCAAGGCGGCGGGCGCGAGCGGCGGGGTCTTGCCGCTGACGGTGCTTTCGATGTTGACGATCTCGATCGCGCTGTCGGGCTCGTCGTAGGTGAACAATTGCTTGTGCAGCGTGTGGAAGGCGCGCCTGATGTCACCGATGGTCGCGCGGCTGACCGGCGTGCTGCCGATGTCCACCGTGCACTCGTGCACCTGCCCGACGTAGCGCATGTCGATGCTGCGGTGAAAGGCCACCCGGTCGCGGCCCAGGCCCTCGCTGTGCAGCGCCTCGACGGCCTGGTTTTCCAGCGTCTGAAAGCGGCGCTCGATGGCGTCCAGATCGGCCCGCTCGTCCAGCCGCATGGGGGTGGCGGCCATGTAGTTGTATTTGATGTCCGACAGGATCTGGCCGAACGCGCACAGCCCCGACGCCAGCTTGGGCACCAGCACGGTCTTGATGCCAATCTCCCGGGCCAGCGCGGTGATGTGCAACGCCGTGGCGCCGCCGGCGCCGATCAGGGCAAAGTCGCGCGGGTCGTAGCCGCGCTCGATCGACACCCGGCGGATGCCGTTGACCATGTTGTTGTTGACGATGCTGAAGACGCCGAACGCGGCCTTTTCCACGCTCACGCCCAGCGGCCTGGCCAGGTGGGTGTCGATGGCCTGGCGCGAAGCCTGGGCGTCGATCACCAGGCGCCCGCTCAGCAGATGTTCGGGGTTGAGGTAGCCCAGCGTGACGTTGGCATCGGTCACCGTGGGCTGCGTGCCGCCACGCATGTAGCAGGCCGGCCCCGGCACGGCGCCGGCGGACTGCGGGCCGACGTTGAGCACGCCCATGGTGTCGATCCAGCCGATGGAGCCGCCGCCCGCGCCCAGCGTCTCCACCTGGATCATCGGCGTGCCGATGCGGTAGCGCAGAAAATCCGTGTCCTTGGCGGTATTGGTCTTGCCATCCTTGGTCAGCGTGATGTCGAACGAGGTGCCGCCCATGTCCACCGTGATGTAGTTTCTGTGGCCCAGCGGCTCGGCAATGTAGCGACCGGCCACCGGCGCCGACGCGGGGCCGGAGTTGATGGCGTTGACGGCGCGGCTCACCATCACCCCGCGCGCCGCCATGCCGCCGTTCGACTGA
The DNA here is from genome assembly GCA_029780695.1 of Pseudomonadota bacterium. Taxonomy (GTDB): domain Bacteria; phylum Pseudomonadota; class Gammaproteobacteria; order Burkholderiales; family Burkholderiaceae_C; genus Ottowia. The sequence goes on along the minus strand of JAKOYD010000054.1, from coordinate 995 downwards.
AAGTAGCGCACCGGCACTTTCACGCCTTCTTTCTGATAGAAGGCGTCGATCGAATTGACGTAGGCGTTGAGCACCGGCCCCAGGTAGGCGTTGACCACCGTGGTCGACGTGCGCGTGTATTCGCGCATCTGCGGAAACACCTCGGTGCCCACCGACACATAAACGTCGGGCAGCAGCTCGCGCACGATTTGCGCGGCGCGCTTTTCGTGCGCGTCGTTGGCCACGCTCCACAGAAACGAGATCGCTACCGCTTGCACGCCCTCGCGCCGGAAGCGCTCGCACGCGGCGCGCACGTCGTCCTCGTTCAGTGGCGTGCGCACGCTGCCGTCTGCGAGCACGCGCTCGCGGATGGGCACGCGCAAGTGGCGATCCACCAAAATCCTGGCGGCCGGGTATTCGGCGTCGTAGCGGTACCCGTCCTCCTTGTGGCCGAGCCGGATTTCCAGCGAATCCTCATGCCCGGCGGTGCAGATCAGCCCCGTCTTGACGCCCTTGTGCTGGATCAGCGCGTTCAGCGCCACCGTGGTGCCGTTGACGCACAGGTCGGTATCGCCCAGCACCTTGGCCATCGGCACGCCCAGCCTGTCGGCAATCTGCGCGAAGCCCTCGGCCACGGCCTTGGTGCCGTCCTCGGGCGTCGAGGTGGCTTTGAACAAGTGAATCTGGCCCCGGTCGTCGGCCAGAACGAAATCGGTAAACGTGCCTCCGGCATCCACGCCCAAGCGGTAGCTCATGGTGTCCATCCTTTGATCAAAACAAGGCCCCTGCGCTTGCTGGACAAGCGCTGGCAGCTATTTAAGGCTACGCTGAACAAGCCATCGTAATTTCCCGCACACCAATTGATGACGCGGTTCTTCGGGCTGTACGACCTTGCGCACGGCCCATCTGGGCCGTGCGGTGGGCCCTGTGGCCCGATTTCCGCGCCTATGGGCGCACCTGTCCCTGCAGATGTCCCCGGCACAGGTAGATGTTGGCCAGTGCCAAGGCGGTGAACG
>JAKOYD010000039.1 GCA_029780695.1 Pseudomonadota bacterium | reverse complement strand
TATCGGCTGGCGCACGGGCTGAAGGTGTCGCTGTGGGAGCTGCTGTGCGAGGTGCGCGCGACGCTGTTTCAGCGGCCGCGGGCCGAAGCAGCGGCGTATGAGCGAAGGCGCCGCTATCGACAACAAATGGCCGGCCTGCAGCCGAGGTTGTTCGGATGAAAATGTTTACCGGACAGTAGTGCGCCTGCGCGGGAATGACGGCGCGAATTGGGTTGCATGTTTGTAGGTTCGGCTCTTGTGCGCCCAGCGGAAACGACGATAGAACGGCTTCGAGTCGACGTCTTGCTGATCAACAAAACAGCGCGGGGAACGCGAACTGTGTCGTCCGCATTCCCCGCGCTGTCTGAGCCATCGCGTGCGGTCACGTACCCGTGACCCGCTGGCTACCAAGCCTCTCAGCTGCGCTCACCCGTGCTCAAGCGCTCGCCATGGGCCAGCGCATCGCGCGTCTGCTGGCGCACTTCGGCGCGGCTGGGGTGGTTGACGTCGTTGGCGGGCTGCGCCACCACGCCGGTCATCTCGCCCGCAGCCACCTGCTGGATCGACACCGGCTGGCGCGCCACGTCAGACGTGGCCGTGGTGTTGAAGCGCACCTGGCTTTCAGCGAACGGGCCTTCGCCCGCGGCGGGCATCTGGGCCATGGCGTTGCCGGCCAGCAGCAGGGCGGCGGCGGTGGAAGCGAGGGTGGCGGTGAACTTGTTCATGGTTTTCTCCAATCAATGAATCGACTTTCAGACCGGCGATGCCGCCGGGGCTTGTGTCGGGTGGCTGATGGGTCAGCGCGTCCGATGGAAGGTAGTTTCGGGTCGGCCCGGCGTTTAAAAAAGCACCGCGGCGTGAATGGATCATTTCCAATTCGGAAACAATCAAAAGCTGGCGTACGCTTGCGGTGGCGCGCCGGCGCCGCACCGGCCACCTTCGTCACGCACCGCTCTCCGCCATGACACTGCCTACCCACGCCGCGCCGCCGCTCAGTCCGCGCACGCTGGTGCTGGGCCTGTCGGCGCTGCAGCTCATCAGCTGGGGCAGTGTGTTCTATGGCTTTGCGCTGTTCATGGGGCCGGTGGAGCAGGCGCTGGGGCTGACGCGCGCGCAGTCGTCGCTGGCCTTCAGCCTGGCGCTGCTGGTGGAGGGGCTGGCCGCCTTCGCCGTCGGTCGCTGGATCGACCGCGGCCACGAGCGCGCGGTGATGACCGGCGGCTCGCTGCTGCTGGCGGCGGGACTGGGTACGCAGGCGCTGGCGCAGTCGCTGGCGGGCTTTTACGCGGCGTGGGCACTGCTGGGGCTGGGGCTGGCGGGGGCGCTGTATTCACCGGTGTTCGCGGTGGTCACGCGGCGCTATCCGCACGACTTTCGGCGCGCCATCATCACCATCACCTTTCTGGGCGGGCTGGCCAGCACGGTGTTCATCCCGCTGACCGACGTGCTGGTGCGCGCGCTGGGCTGGCGCGGCGCGTCGTGGGCGCTGGCGGCGCTGCATCTGGCGGTGTGTGTGCCGCTGCACGCCTGGCTGCTGCGCGGCGCGCCGCCGGCGCGGCCATCCACACCGCCCGCCGGCGGCGATGCGCGCGCGGCCGAGCGGCTGGCGCTGGCGGCCTGCCTGCGCAGCCCGGTGTTCGGCTGCCTGGGCATGTTCACGGTGCTGATGATGGCCGTGGTCGCCGCCATTCCGCCGCACCTGGTGAGCCTGCTGCGCGAAAGTGGCCTGCCCCCGGCCTGGGCCATTGCCGTGCCGGCCAGCGTGGGCCTGCTGCAGGTGCTGGGCCGGGTGGTGCTTTACCTGGGCGAGCGCCGGCTGGACGTCGACACCACCAACCGCTGGGTGCCGGTGGGCGTGGTGGCCGGCCTTTGCGCGCTGCTGCTGGGCCACGGGCACATGGCGGGCGCGCTGCTGTTCGTGGCGCTGTTCGGCATCGGCAACGGCATGCTGACCATCGTCAAGGGCACCGCCATGGCGCAATACGTCAGCCGCGACCACGTCGGTGCGCTCAACGGCGCGCTGGGCCTGCCGCTGGCCCTGACCCGCGCCGCCGCCCCGCTGGCCGTCGGCCTGCTGTGGTCACCGCGCTGGGGCTACACCGGCGGGCTGGCGCTGCTGCTGGCGGCCAGCGTGCTGGGCACGGCGATGCTGTGGCGGGCGCAGCGGTTGGCCGGGGTGGGTGCGGGCGGCAAAGCTTTATCGATTTAATAGCGTTTGACCCTTGCTGGATAAGCGCTGGGGCGGATTTACATCCGAATTGATCGCGGCGCAGTGGCCGGTGCCGCGCTGCGGCGCCCCCGGCCCGCCCGCGTAGCCTGATTTGGCGCGACGCCCACCGCACTTCGGCAGCCCATACCATTTACTTCAAATTTCATAGCTACCCACGCCTTTCTGACAAGCGCCAGCGGCCTTTTTGAGCCAAAAAACCCCGCAGCACCCGCGCGACACCCCGCCCCGCCCGCCGCCGCTACGATGCGCCGATGAACACCGCCACCCCCACCCCGCCCGAAGGCCGCATCGTCTGCGAGGCGCGCGGCCATCTGCTGCTGATGCAGATCGACCGCCCCGCCAAGCGCAACGGCTTCACGCCCGCCATGTACCGCCAGTTGGCCGACGCCTACACGCGGCTTGACGACGACCCCGCGCTGCGCGTGGGCGTGCTGCATGCGGCGGGCGAGCACTTCACCGCCGGGCTGGATTTGCCCAGCTTCGCGCCCTACATGCAGCGCGGCGAGCGCGTCATATCGGACGGCGGCGTCGATCCGCTCAACCTGGGGCAGCCCGCTTACCGCCGCCGCACCAAGCCCGTCGTGGTGGCGGTGCAGGGCATCACCTACACCCTGGGCATCGAGCTGATGCTGGCCGCCGACATCGTCATCGCCGCCAGCGACTGCCGGTTTTCGCAACTGGAGGTCAAGCGCGGCATCATGGCCACCGGCGGCGCCACCCTGCGCATGGCCGAGCGATCCGGCCTGGGCAACGCGCTGCTGCACCTGCTGACGGGCGACGAATTCGACGCCGCCGAGGCGCTGCGCCTGAACTACGTGCAAAAAGTGGTCGAACCCGCCCAGGTCTTGCGCGAGGCGCTACGAATCGCAGAGCAAATCGCCGCCCAGGCCCCGCTCGCCGTCGTCGCCACGCGGCTGAATGCGCTGAAGTGCGTCGAAGAAGGCCCCCTGGCCGCCATGCGCGAGTTCGAGGCCACGCAGCAGCGGCTGGCGACGTCGGAGGATGCGGCAGAAGGGGTAAGGTCGTTTGTGGAGAGGCGGGCGGCGCAGTTCACCGGTCGATGAATGGCATCGCCGTTTTGACAAAATGTCCAATTTATCTAAGATGGAGATCTTGTCTAACTCACGGATGACTGCCATGCAGACCCTGACCTCTGCCAAGGTGCAAGCCAACTTTGGCGAAGTGGCCGATATCGCCAAGAGTGGGGAGCCGGTGGCCATCACGCAGTACGGGCGACCCACGCTCATGCTGGTGTCGTACAAGGAAGGCACCGAGATGCTTCGGCTGCGCGACATCGCGCGCGTCAACGGCTACCTGGCCGAGCGGCGCGAGCACCTGCCGGCCGACGCCCCGGCCTTGAGCATGGATGACATCAGCGACCTGGTTCGTGAGCTCCGAACGTAAGCGCGTCGTCGTTGACAGCAACGTCCTGATCAGCGCCGCGCTCTATCCCGATTCGCCCGCCGCGTTGGCTTACGTGGCCGCCGCTTTTCACTGCGACCTTTACGCCAGCGACGAGACTCTGGCCGAGTTGCATCAGGTCTTGATGCGCGACAAGTTCGACCGCTATTTCGCCCTGGGCGGCCCCACGCGCGAGCGCTTTCTGAGCGACTACCGCGCGCTGGTGCAATTGGCTGAAATCACCGAAGTCGCCACCGATTGCCCTGACCCGAAGGACAACGCGTTTCTGTCGCTGGCGCTGTCCATTCGGGCGGACTTCCTCATCTCGGGTGACCGCAAACACCTCTTGCCGATGCACCCGTACCGGGGCACCGCCATCCTTTCGTGCGAGCAGTTTTTGCGCACGCTGGCAGCGTGACGAAGGTGAAAACGCGCCCTTGAGTTTGCACGAGGCCGCGCCTCGTAGGCTGGGTAGAGCGCAGCGAAACCCAGCGCTCCGGCGGTCGACATGACGCGTTAGGCTGGGTTTCGCTCCTCAACCCAGCCTATTGGCCTACTCAGGGTACACGGGGTTTCGCCACCTCTCAATCCGCGCGATGAGCTGCTCGAAATCGCGGCTCGGAAATTCATGGCCTACCCACGCATCTTTGTATCCGTCAAGTCCATGCCGTTCCAGAACGCGCGCGGCAGTCTCTGCCACCGCCTCAGCAAACTCAAGGTGAGAAACAAACCCCTCAAACAGCACGCGACCTTGTGCATCCGGCTTAGAAGCCCAGAGCTCATCGAATGCCAGTAAGCGCAGACTCAGTTGCTTTGTCTCCGTGTTCGCCAGCGACCACCGATATTCGCCTGGCTCCTCATCGAACCCGATGGATATGCTGTGCACACCATTTAGGACGGCCAGCGCAGCGAAGACCAGCTTGCCGAGCGCGTCTGACAGATAAGACGCGGTGATCGCGCAAGAGGACCCGCCCCACCGAACATCGCACTCGGCCCATCCTACATCGACAAGCCGATAGTCAATTGAGAGTGTCATCCTGCCCCACAAACACCGTCAACACCCCCGTATACCCATACAAATGATGCCGCGCGATTTCGCCGCCGGCGAAAAAGCCGACCAGGGGCACGTCGCCCAGGGCGTGGCGCACGATCTGCAGTTCGGCGCTGGGGCCGCCGAAGTGGGCGCCGCCGCGGCCGGCGCAGCTGACGTAGAGGGCGCCGCGGATGCGCCGGGCGGGGTGGGGCGCTGACGCCTCGTCGGGCGGCGCGGCCAGCGCGGCGGCGGTGGTGGCGGTGACTTCCGCGGGCTCCAGCTCTTCGCGGATTTCGGCGCAGATGCGCATCAGGTCGGCGCGCGCGGCCTGGGCGTTGCGCTGGCAGAAGGCGGCGCGCTGGCCGACCTGCGGGTAGTCGGCCATGGCGACGCCGCGGCGGCCGGGGTCGACGCCGATGATGTGGCGCACGATGACGTCGGCGCCGAAGTTGCCGCTGCGGTGCACGCCCTGCTCGCCGGGGCTGGCCAGGCCGACCAGGGTGCGGCGCACCACGTCGAGGGCAGCGCGCGGCTCGTCCAGGCTGATGCGCAGGTCGCGCAGCATTACGTCCAGTGCGGGTTCGCCGTCCAGCGCCAGCAGCACGTTGCCGTCGGCGGCGGTGACTTCGCGTTCGGGCGCCACGGGCTGCGCGCCCTGAGTGACGCGCGACACCAGCGCCACGCCCTCGCCCAGCGCCACGCCCGAAAGGCCGCCGCTGAAGACGCCGCCTGCCGCGCCCTGCCCCGGCACGTTGCCGTGGCCGCTGGCGGCAAACTGCACCACCTGCGAACGGCTGGAGGCCAGGCCGCCGAACAGGTAGCCGGTGCGGGTGCGCTGGGCCATTTCGGCGATCAGGTCGGCCACGTCGGGCGTCTGCGCGTCGGCGTGGATGAGCGCGGTGTGCGGCGTGAAGCCGCCGCCGGACGGCAGCGGCGCGACGCCGGAGAACACGCGGCATTGGTCGACCGGCAAATCACACAGCATGACGGAGAGCGCCGGCTCGTCGATGTATTCGGCGCCGCTGGCGCACACGCCGACGCCGACGGTGCCGGCCCAGTCGGGCACGTCGGGCAGTTCGGCCTGCAGGTGGTCGAGGATGGCGCGCGCGTCGCCCGCGTAGTGGTCGGTGATGTAGAGCAGGCCGAGCGTGGGCGCGCGGGCGTAGCCGGGCAAGGTCATCTGCGCGCGCAGTTGCGCCAGCACCAGCCCGCAGGCCATGCGCCATTGCGGGTGGGTGGCATGGCCGGTGGGAAAGAGCGTCATAAGCAGGTCATCCCGGCTTGGGCGCTGCAATCGCATCGCCGGTCAAATACACCGGTTCGGGCTGAGCTTGTCGAAGCGGTTGGGTCACGCATCGCGTGAAGCCCTTCGACAGGCTCAGGGCGAACGGCAGCGGACATGCCGGTGTCATCGCCCGAACTTGAAGGGCGGCGGCAGCGGACATGCTGGTGTCATCGCCCGAACTTGAAGGGCGGCGGCAGCGGCCAGCCGGTGGCGGCGGGTTTGGTCTTTTTGGCGGGGACGGGGTCAGCAGCGGCGGGCTTGCCGGATGGCGACTTGCGCGCAGCCGGGGCGGCCTTCTTGCCGGCGGGCTTGCGGGCCGGCTTGGCGGGCGCTTTCTTGGCGGGGCGCTTTGCGGCGGCGCCTTTGCTTGTGGTCTTTTTGGCCGTGGGCGCTTTGCTGGCGGCGCCTTCAGCTACTGAATCAGGAGCATCCGACGCAACACCAGTCGGCGATGGGGCCGCATCGCGCAGGGCGTTGGCGGCGATGTGCTGAAACTGCTGGGTCAGCGCGCCCCACCACTGCATGGGGTCGGTCAGCCCCGGCGCGGCGGGGGCGGCCGCGGCCTTGGCAGCGGGCTGGCGTTTGCGTGCGGGGGCTGCCTTGGGGGCCGGCGCGGCGGGTTCCGGGTCGGACTCGACAGTTGCCGCAGGCGCGGCTTGGGGCGCGGCGGCGGGCGCAGGTCCGGGATCGGCCTGGGGCGCGGCGGGCGTGGCGCTGAAGGGCCACTGGTCGGGCCGGCTGGGCGCGGGCTCGGCCGCCGCCGCGGCGGGGGCGGCCGCCACGTCCGGCGTGGGGATGGTGAAGGCCTTGGCGACCTCGGCCATGCTGACGTTCATGCCCTGCAGCGTGGCCAGGGTCATTTTCTGCACTTCCAGCGCCTGGATGGTGGCCTTGAGCGCGGTGCCGTTCTGTTCCAGCCAGAACAGCACGGCCTTCAGTTCCTTGATGCGCTTGTCGAGTTCTTCCACGCTGATGGTGGGCGCCACCCATTGGTGCAGCGCCGACACCGGGCCGGCGGCGCCTTTGCCGCCGGCGGCCAGCTGTTGCAGGAAGTCGAAACCGGGGATGAACTTGCCGAAGTCGAACGCGTTGGCATCAGGCATGGCGCAGGCCTTTCGTTGGGCCACCGCGCGGGCGCGGGTGCGTTGTCTCCTTGACTGCGGTGGCTGATCGCAGCTTAACGCAATCGAGGGTCAGGCTGATCGACGAAGGCCCCATCTCAAGGCGCCCTCGATGCACCGCGCAGCGCGGCCGCCACGTCGTCGATGCGGAACACGGCGCGCAGCGCAGCAAAGCGGCTGCGCCAACCACCCGCCGCTTCGGTTCCAACTTCCAGCCGCAGGGCGATGCCTTCGCGCGGCAGCCAGCCCAGCATCAGCGCCGCGCGATTCGCCGGCCGATAGGCGTTCAGGCCCAGCTCGGCGGCGATCAGCGACACGCCCGCGCCCTGCAGGCGTTGGCGGCTTTGCAGCCGCTCCAGCCGCGCGCCCAACTCCCACTGCGGCTGAATCGCCCACACGCCCTCGACCCAGCCGCCGAGCGTGTCGCCGCCATAGTCGCCCAGTCCGTTGCGCGAGCGCAGTGGGCCGCGGTCGCGGTGCCACAGCATGGCCGCAGAGGCCGACAGTGGCAGATCGTGGCTGAGCCAGCGCGCGCTGGCGCCCAGCACCTGCGAGCGGCCGGCGAAGCACACCATGTCCTTCAACGCCTCGTCGCACACCGGCGCGGCGTGCGAATGGCCGCCGCCCGCCAGCGCCGCGCGCGTACCGCGCCCGGTGGGCTCGAAATGCGCGGCAAAGGCATCGAAGGTGAAATCACCCGCGGTCACGCCACCGTGCAGTGACAGCGCCACAGGCGTGCCCGCCCCGCCAGGCCAGACGCGGCCGCGCCACAGGCCAGCGTCCAGCGTCAGGTCGGCACGGCCGATCGCGCGTCGCCACCCCAGTTGCACGCCGTCGTCGATCCAGTCGTGCCCGAAACTGGCCTGCTTGGCCAGCGGCACCAGGGCAAAGCGGTCCAGATGTCCGGCCGGCGTGACCACGGCCCCCAGCGCGGGCCTCTGCCGCCCCGCCGTCAGGCGCCAGTCGGCGCCGGGTTGCCATTGCAGCCAGGCCGCTTCGATGTGCGCCGGGTCGCTGCCATGCTTGCCGAGCGCCGCGTAGGCGCCCCACTGCCCGTGCAGTCGCCAGCCGGCGTCGAGCACGCCGTGCTCAAGTTGCGCGCCGCGCGCGTCCATGCCGGCATCGCCTTGCAGCAAAAAGCCCGGCAGCCGCTGCGACGGCAGCTCACGCGGCGCATCCAGCACGCGCAGCGCGCCTGCCACGCCCACGCGCACGCCGGGTTCGGCCGGCAGCGGGTCGGCTTCACCGCCGTGCGCGTGCACGCTGGTTTGCAAGCCAAAAAGGCCGCCAGCGCACGCCAGGAGAGCGCAAGCCGCTCTACTTTTTGAAAGGATCGGCGAACTTGGGGTTGGTGACGAGGTCATGGTCGGTCAGGGTTTTGAGGAAGGCCACCAGGTCGGACTTTTCCTGGGCGTTGAGGTCGATGCGGCTGACCAGATCGCTCTTGAACGGGTTGCGGCGGCCATCGCCCGCCTGCGGGCCGCTTTCAATGTTTCGACCGCCCGCGGCGTAGAAGTCGAGCACCGCCTCCAGCGTGGCGATGCTGCCGTCGTGCATGTAGGGCGCGGTCAGCTCGATGTTGCGCAGGCTTTGCGCCCGGAACATGCCCATGTCGGCCGGCTTGCCGGTCAGCTCGAACACGCCGCGGTTCGGCTCGGGGAATGCACCCGTGCCGCCGATGTTGAACAGCCCGGTGTTGTGAAACGGCGTCTCCAGCACCCGCGTGGTGGCGTGGGCGAACTGATCGTTGAAGTTGGGGCTGCCGTGGCAATGAAAGCACTCGGCCTTTTCGCCAAAAAACAGCTGCATGCCGCGCAATTCGTTGGCCGTCAGCGTGCCGGTGCCGGCGTTGAACCGGTCGTAGCGGCTGCCCGCCGAGAGGATGCTGCGCTGGAAGCTGGCCACCGCCTTGATGACGTTGGCCCAGCTGATCGGCTCGGCCTGACCTGGAAACGCCGCAGCGAAACGCGCCGCGTAGCCGCTGTCGGCAGCCTGCAGGCGCGCCAGCACCTCGGCCTTGTTGCCGTCGTTGACACCCATCTCCACCGGCGCGTCGCCGAACAGCGGCACCTCCATCTGCTTTTCCAGCGTCAGCAGGCTGGGGTTGGCCCAGGTCAGCGTGGGGCTGTAGGCGACGTTGGCCAGTGGTTGCGCGTTGCGCGGGTGCGGCACGCCGGTCGAGCCGATCGACACCGCCAGCCCGTCGGTGAACGCCTTGCTTTGCTGATGGCAGCTGGCACAGGCCTGCGTGCCGTTGCCGGACAGGCGCGCGTCGTAGAACAGAAAGCGTCCGAGTTCGACCTTGGCGGCACTCATCGGGTTGTCGGCGGGCACCGCCGGCACCGGGAAACCGGCTGGCAACGACCACGTCCAACCGCCGTCGCCGCCTGGGCCGGGGCCGGTGGCCGTGGTGTCGGTGACCGACACCCCGCCGCCGCCGCATGCGGACAGCGCGAGCGCGAGCGTGGCGCCGGCAAGCGCCAGACGCCCGGTCGCTCGTGCCCCCTGCGGATCATCGAGCCACCGGGTCGCCATCATTTGGCCCGCGCGCTGAACAGCTGCTGCGCCGCGCCGCCATTGATCGGCAGGCCGCTGGCGCCGGCACCGTAGGCAATCTGCAACTGGCTGAAGATGGCCGGGCATTCCGGGTCGGTGGTGCCCGACATGCAGCCAATCGGGCCGCCGCCGTCCTGCGTGACATTGCTGCCGCTGAACAGTTTGCCGATGTCGAGCACGACGTTCTGCGTGCCCGCGTCGAATGCGGGCAGCGTGAAGGCCATGCGGTTGGGCGCAGCGCAGGTGTAGACCGGATTGCCGGCCGGGTCTTTCACCGCGGCGCCGTTGGCATCGACCTTGGCCGCGCAGCCGGTGGAGCCGAGGTGCACATAGAAGGTGTTGGCCGAGCCGCCGTGCGGGTTGGTCGACGTGGGCGCGGTGGTGATGCCGCCCACCGGATCAATCTCGATCTTGCTGAACTTGCGGCCGGACTGCCAGCTCCAGGCCATCGCGGCGATGTCCAGCGGCGCCTTGCCACCGGCGATGGCGCTGTGGTTCAGCGTCTCGGGCACGCCCATCTGCGCCGACAGGCCGACGTAGGTGCCGGCCGGCACCGTGCCGGTGACAACAGCGTTCATCTCCTTGGTGTTGTCGGCGTTGGCGCATTTGCCGCTGGCGTCTTCCAGGTCAATCAGCGTGACCGCCTCGTCGCCCTGCGTGAGCTGCCAGGCGTTGCTGTCCAGCGTCACGGGTACGGCAGTGCCCTTGTCGTTGATCAGCGCCAGTTGGCCGACGTAAAAGCGCAGGTCGTGCACGTCGGCGGCGACGCCGGCGGTGCCCACGCTGGGCAGGCGCGTGCCGCACGCCACCGGTTGCGTGCCGTTGACGGCGGCAAAGCGGATTTCGACGCGCTTGGGGGTGGTGTCTTCGCCACCGCCGCCACAGGCGGAAAGCAAGGCGGCGGCGGCGACGACGCAGAGGTGGCGGGGGGACAGGTGAATCGAATGGTGTTTCATGATTAAGCTCCAACAGATAAGAAATAAAACTTCAATGGATATGCGGCGCTGGTCGCACCGCGGCGGGCGTGCCACGGGTGCGTGGCGTTTGCACCCAGGCTTTGACGGTGACTTCGCCGGCGCGCGCGAAGTGCAGCGTCAGATCGACCCGCTCGCCGTCGCGCAGCGCTTGTCGCAGGCCGATCAGCGCCAGTCGGTACGGGCCGTCGTGGCGCAGCAGCGTTTCGGCACCCGGCGCCAGTTCGATCGCCGTCACCGGGGCGCCGTCGCTCTGGCGCTGCAGCACCACGCGCTCGGCCACCGGCGTGCTGGCGCCCATGAGTTGGTCGGCCTGCGCGCCGGCGTTGCGCACGCCGCGCAGGTAGGCTGCGCCGTCCGCCGCGCCGGCATCGCTCGGCGTCGCGTAAGGATGGTCGATGCGCAACGCGCCGGCATGGAAGTCATGCGCCAGCGCTGGCTGCGTCAGACCGACGGCCCACAGCAGCACGGCGCCGTGCAGGCGGCGTCTCAAGCGACGCCCCCTGCCAACGCGCGCGCACGCGGCCGGCGGGCGCGCCGCACCGGTACGGACGGCAGCAGCCGGCGCAACTCGCGGCATACGGTCTCGGGGGCGCTGTCGACAATGGCCGCCAGGTCCTTGAGCTGCGGCAACGCGCGCCGCTCCAGCGGTTCGCCGCGCCCGCGCGCCAGCAGCCCGAGCAAGCGGGCCACGCGCTGGCGTGCCGGGCCGCTGCGCAAGCCCGCCATGTCCACCGCCTGCCGCTGCTGCTGATGCGCCAGCGCGGCCAATACGCGGGCTGGCTCGTCGTCGCCCCAGGGCTCGACCTCGGCAGCCGTGACGGCGGTGACGGTGCACGCGCTCGGCTCGGCCTGCCAGGCCTCGAAGCCGACGCCATCGCCCGGCCCCGCCAGTTGAATCAGCGTGAGTGCATCGTCGGTGACGCGCTCGACACGCAGCGTGCCGCGCCGGATGCGCCAGCAACGGCCTGGCTCGCCAGCGCGCAGCAGCACCTCGTCGGGGCGCAGTTTCAGGCTGTCATGCGCCCGCGGCGCCGCAGCCGCTGCCCGGGTGGGCAGCAAGATCATGTCCATGATGAATTTCCCTTGAGACGAAACGAACCTGCACGGTCGCGCGCGAGATGCGCCGTGCGGGCAAACGCCGGCCCGCTGGCCGGCACCGGGGTCAGGCGCGCTCGGCGCCCGGTTCGCTCAAGGATTGCGGTGGCCCGCGCGGCAAGGGCAAGCGGCCCCGCCGCTCGACACGCGCCGGGTCGTCAGCCGGGATCAGCGTCCCGGGGGCGGCGCCGGCCTCGGCCCAGACCCACGGCGGGCTGGGCGGCGCCAGCCGGTCGCCCATCAGCACGCACAGCGGGCAGTGGTCCAGTGAAGGCGAGGCCGGCGTCTGCGAGTCGGCGACGCCGGACTCGCGTGCGTCGGCATCCGACAGCGCCACCCAGCGCACGCCCTCGGGCGTGCACACCTGCGCCCAACCGCCACCGCCAGCCGCTGCCAGCGTGCGCGACACCGTGGGCGCCAGCGTGGCCAGTAGCAGCACGAGCAAGGCCAGCCAGCGCCAGCCAGGGCGGGCGTGACACGGTGCGCGAAGCGGGTGCATGGTCTGGTTGCGAGGTGCGAGGTGTAAGGTGCGCCGCAGGCCGCGCTCAGCGCGCGGCCGCCGGCGGTGTCATCAGTGCTTGTGCTGGCCGGAATGCGGGGCGCTCGTGGCCGCGCCCAGCGCCTTCACCGGCGCCATCAGCTCGCGCGTGAAGGTCTTTTTGCTCGCCGCATCCTCGAAGGTCAGCGTAACGGGCACCGCCTCGCCGCCTTTCAGGGCCTGCTTCAGGTCCATCAGCATGACGTGGTAGCCACCGGGCTTGAGTTCAGCGGTGGCGCCCTTGGCGATCGGCAGGCCCCCTTTCAGCTCGCGCATCTTCATGACGTTGCCTTCCATCGCCATCTCGTGGATTTCGACCACGCCGGCGACCGGCGAAGCGCCGGCGATCAGCCGCACATCCTGCTCGGCGGCAATGTGCATGAAAGCGCCGGTGGCCTTCTGCTGAGGTACCGTGCCGCGCACCCAGGCGTCGGAGACGGTGACCTGAGCGTGGGCCGCGGCGCTGACCAGCAAGATCGCGCCGAGGGTAAGGGTCATTCGTTTCATGGTGAGTTTCCTTTCGAAGGGTGACAAAAAAACGGGTCAGGCAGGGCGCGCCGTCGCGGGTTGCCGCAACAGCAACGCGAGGTCGTGCGCGTAGTCCTGCGCGGTCTGCTCGTGCCGCAGCACCAGGCGCAGGCGGCCTTGCGTGTCGAAGACGTAGGACAGCGCGGTGTGGTCCATGGTGTAGCTGCTGCCGGTGGGCACTTGCTTGTAATAGACCTTGAACTCGGCAGCGGTGGCCTTCAGGCGTTCGGTGTCGCCGCGCAGGGCGACGAAGCTGGGGTCGAAGGCAGCCATGTACTGGCGCAGCATTTCGGGTGTGTCGCGATCAGGATCGACGGTGACGAAGATCACCTGCAGCTTGTCGCCGTCGGGCCCCAGCAGGCGCTTGACCTCAGCCGCGCGCGCCAGCGCCGTGGGGCACACGTCGGGACATTGCACGAAGCCGAAGTACAGCAGCACGAGCTTGCCGCGATAGTCCGCCAGTGTGCGCTCGCGGCCGTCCACGTCGGTCAGGCGGAAGTCGCGCCCGTAGTCGGCGCCGGTGATGTCGATGCCGCGAAAGCCTGCGCGCTGGCCGGTGGCCTGGGCGAACTTGTCGCAAGCGACAAGCGATGCGCCGCCAAGCGCAGCCAGCACGATGCCACCAAGCCGCGCCAGCGCTGCCCGACGCGGCAGATGATGAGCGATGACCGGGGGCATGCCGCCCTCCCAAATGCTGAATGAAAACAGGCGCTAGCGCTTGATAAACAAGCGCTAGCAGCTACACAAACAATAGCGATCAGGCGGGCAACGGGGGAGCGCGGGCGCGCCACGGCAGCGCGGCGGCAAGAGGCAGCGGGCGCGCATCGGCCGCCGCCCATGACGGCGCCGGCACCTGCGGTGGCTGCGGTGCGATGAAAGGGGCTGGCGGCGGGGCCGACGCCACCAGGCACAGCGCGCAGTCGAAATGTGCGGCGCCCAGTTCCACCGCGCCGTCGTCGGTGTGCACCACGGCCTTGATCTGGCCACCGGCGCCGCAGACCAGTTCAATGGCCTGCGGATGGATCAGCGGCGCCGCCACCGCCACGCCGAGCGCGAGCGCGAACCACGCCAGCCAGAGGCGGGCAACGTGACGGGCGCGGCGCAGGGGCTCCATCGGGCGATTATCGTCCACAAGCCGCGCCGTCCGTTGCGCGACTCAAGCCGCAGCCGCGCTTGCTATGCTCCCTGCGCACACACCGATGCACCCCATCATTCGGAGACACCCCATGCTCAAGCTCTGCGGCTTTGCGGCCAGCAACTACTACAACAAGGTCAAGCTGGCGCTGCTCGAAAAAGGCGTGCCGTTCGAGGAGCAACTGGCCTGGGTGGGCGAAACCGACCCCGCCGCCAGCCCCATTGGCAAGGTGCCCTATGCCATCACCGACGACGGCCCGCTGTCCGAATCGACCATCCTGCTCGAATACATCGAAGCCAAATACCCCCAGCACCCGCTGCTGCCCGCCGACCCCTACGCCGCCGCCCGCGTGCGCGAACTGGTGCGCTACATCGAACTGCACCTGGAACTGGTGGCGCGCAACCTGTACCCCGAAGCCTTCTTTGGCGGCAAGGTCAGCGACGGCCTGAAGGACAAGCTGCGCCCGCAGCTTGAAAAGCACATCGCCGGCTTCGGCCAGCTGGCGAAGTTCTCACCCTTCGTCGCCGGCGACAGCTTCACCCTGGCCGACTGCGCCGCCGCCGTGCACCTGCCGCTGGTCAGCAGCGCGACGAAGATCGTCTACGGCGAAGACCTGCTGGCCGGACTGCCCGTGAAGGACTACCTCAAGCGCATCGGCGAGCGGCCGGCGGTGCAGAAGGTGAATGCGGATCGCAAGACGAATACCGAGCAGATGCTGGCGCGGCTGAAGGCCAAGGCCTGATCCAGCCGATTCGTCATCAAAAACGCCTGCGGCGCTGATTCCGTATGGACTTTCAGCTATCTAATTAATAGCTAATCAATACTTCGGCGCCCGCCGCTCACGCAGGCTCGCCACGCCTTCCTGCACGTCCGGCCCGGCGAAGCCCATGAATTCGAGCGCGAGGGAGGTATCGAAGCTCGGCCCGGCCTGCCGATACCAGTTGTTGAGCGAGTACTTGGTCCAGCGGATGGCGGTGGTGCTGCCGGCGGCCAGCTTGTCGGCCACTTCGTAGGCCTTGTCCAGCAACTGGTCGTCATCGACGGCCAGCGACACCAGGCCGATGCGCTCAGCCTCTTCGCCCGTCACGGCTTCGCACAGCATCAGGTAGTACTTGGCCTTGGCCATGCCGCACAACAGCGGCCAGCAGATGGCGGCGTGGTCGCCCGCCGCCACGCCCAGGCGCGTGTGGCCGTCGACGATTTTTGCCGACTTGGCCGCGATGGAAATGTCGGCCAGCAGCCCCGCCACCAGCCCCGCGCCCACGGCCGGGCCGTGCATGGCGCTGACGATGGGCTTGTCGCAGTTGATGACGTTGTAGACCAGGTCGCGCGCTTCCTTCCACACCCGCGTGCGCACGGCAAAGTCGCTGGCCATGTCCTGCACCAGCGCCAGGTCGCCGCCGCCCGAAAAGCCCATGCCTTCGCCGCGCAACACCACGGCGCGCACGCTGTCGTCCTGGTCGATGTCGCGCCAGATTTCACTCAACTCCCAATGGCCGTCGTGCGCGGCGGTGGGCAGCTTGCCGTTCTTGGCTTTCATCTGCAAGTCGAGCACCGCGTCGTTCGCGCCGCGGCGGGTGATGTGGAAGGTGGTGTAGCGGCTGTAGTCGATGGCGTGGCTCATGCGGGGTCTCCTCAAAGGTATCGCCGCATGATAACGAGGCACCTCAACCCGCCGGCCGCGCCTTGAACATCAGCACCAGCCCCGCCACCAGCGGCGCCAAGCCGCCCAGCGCCAGCGGCGCCATGCGGTTGCCAACAGCCACCCTTCGAGCAAAGCGGGCCGCCCGCCCATCTGTCGTGGCGCCGCAGCACGCCGCTGCGGAATCCAATTTTTGACGACATATTCTTCCCACATGTCGCCGCCAACGACATGACCACCACGACATGTCGCCGAAACGCAAAAATTAGAACACGTTCCATTGACATGTTCTCCGCAACGACCTATCTTCAGCGTTATGTCGCAAAAACCGCCAAACAACGACACGTTAACACCCGCCTGGGATCGCCGCCGCCCCTACAACGCCCTGCCCCCGCTGCCGCCCCGGGTCGATCTGGAAAGCCGCGCCATCCTCAAGCAGTGCATTCTGGCGCGCGCCGCGCTGGCGGAATTGAAGCAGGCCACCGCCCTCATCCCCAACCCCACCGTCCTCATCAACACCATTCCGCTGCTGGAGGCCAAAGACAGCTCTGAAATCGAGAACATCGTCACCACCACCGACGAGTTGTTTCGCCACGCCGACGATGGCGGCGAGCACGCCGACGCCGCCACCAAGGAAGCCCTGCGCTACCGCACCGCGCTCTACCAGGGCTTTGAATCGCTGCGCGACCACCCCTTGAGCACCCGCACCGCCGTTCAGGTGTGTAGCGCCATCAAGGGCGTGGACATGGACGTGCGCCGCACGCCCGGCACGCAACTGGTCAACGACCGCAGCGGCCAAGCCATCTACACCCCGCCCGAAGGCGAAGCCCTGCTGCGCAGCCTGCTGGCCAACTGGGAGCGCTTCATCCACGAGCAGCCCGAGCTGGACCCGCTCATCCGCATGGCCGTGGCGCATTACCAGTTCGAGGCCATACACCCTTTTGGCGACGGCAACGGCCGCACGGGCCGCGTGCTGAACATCCTCACCCTGATCCAGGACGATTTACTCAGCCTGCCGGTGTTGTACCTCAGCCGCTACATCATCCAGCACAAGGCTGACTACTACCGCCTGCTGGCCGAAGTCACGCGCGATGCGGCGTGGGAAGCCTGGGTGCTCTACATGCTGCGCGCCGTCGAACAAACCGCGCGCTGGACGACCGACAAGATCGCCGCGCTGCGCGCACTGCGCGCCCACACGGGCGAGCACGTGCGACAGCGCCTGCCCAAGATCTACAGCCATGAGCTGGTCGAAACCCTGTTCGAGCAGCCCTACTGCCGCATCGCCAACCTGGTGGCCAAGGGCATCGCCCAGCGCCAGGCCGCATCGCGCTACCTGCAAGACCTGGTCGGCGCCGGTGTGCTGCGCGAGCAGGCGGTGGGGCGCGAAAAGCTGTTCATCCACCCCAAGCTGATGCAGCTGCTGACGCAGGATGGGAACCGTTTTGTGCCCTATGGCGAAGGTATGAAGGCCGAGGGTGGATGACCGCCCGTCCAGCGGCACGGCGTCGACCCAGTCGATCCCTTTGGCCGGCAACGCCGGCTTGGGGATGGTGAAGCGCGCATCGCGCATGTGGCGCGCAAAGGCCGACTGCGCCCCATTGATTTTGATAGCAACGAACGCTTTACCAGAAAGCGCTAGGCGCCAAATTGACTTACTTTCTGGTCGATGGCGCCAAACACCGACATGCCATCCCTGCCCTTCATCTCGATGCGCACGGTGTCACCAAACTTCATGTAGTCGGTCTTCGGCGCACCGTCCTGAATCGTCTCCATGGCGCGCTTTTCGGCGATGCAGCCATAGCCCTTGGGCCAGTCGCGGCGGCCGTCCTTTTCGACGCCGGGGTTGCTGACGGTGCCGCTGCCGATGATGCTGCCGGCGCGCAGGCGCCGCGTGCGCGCGGCGTGAGCAATCAGCTGACCAAAGTGAAAGCGCATGTCGGGGCCAGCGTCGCACATCGCCACCTTGCGGCCGTTCCAGCTGACCTGCATGGTCAGGTGCACGCGGCCTTCCTGCCAGGCATCGCCCAGTTCGTCGGGCGTGACGGCGACGGGGCCGAAGGCGGTGGAGGGCTTGCCGTGAAAAAAGCCGAAGCCCTTGGCGAGTTCGTCGGGGATGAGGTGGCGCAGGCTGACGTCGTTGACCAGCATCAGCAGGCGGATCGCGTCCAGACCCTGCTCGGGCGTGGCGGCCATGGGCACGTCGCCGGTGATGACGGCCAATTCGGCCTCGAAATCGATGCCAAAGGATTCGCTGGCGACGCGGATGTCGTCCTGCGCGCCTATGAAGTCGTCGCTGCCGCCCTGGTACATCAGCGGCTCGGTGAAGTAGCTTTCGGGCACTTCGCTGCCGCGCGCGGCGCGCAACAGCTCGACGTGGTTCAGGTAGGCCGAGCCGTCGGCCCACTGGTAGGCGCGCGGCAGCGGCGCCATGCACAGCGCCGGATCGAACGGGAACGCGTGCCGCGCCTTGCCGTGGTTGAGCGTGTCGCTCAGGTCCTGCAGCTGCGGCGAGATGAAGTTCCAGTCGTCCAGCGCCTGCTGCAGGCGGCTGGCGATGCCGGTCGCATAATGGGCCGTGGTCAGGTCGCGCGAGACGACCACCAGCTGCCCGTCGCGCGAGCCGTCTTTGTAGGTTGCCAGTTTCATGAATGCTTGGGACTTGATGCGCGCCGGCCCGTGGCGGCCGATGGGTTGGCGGGCGGGTGGTGCGCCGACGGGCGCCGTGGCGGCGCCAGGCCGCAGCGGATTCTAGGCGAGGCCCCGTCCCATTGGCCGCCGCCGACCAAGCCCCCGCGCCTTGGCGCCGGCCCCCGGTGACGCTGCTGGGCGGCGTGGTGTTGGCGCATGCGCTGTTGCTGGGCCTGCGCCCGCCCACCGCGGCGCCGACCATGCGGCCAGCGCCAGCGGCCGTGTCGGTGCGCGTGGTGGCCGTGGCCGTCAAGCCGGCCCCAACCTCGCCACCGGTCACCCCGTTGCCCGCGCCGGCGGCCCCGCGCACGGTGCCACCGCGCCCGGCGCGCGCCGCGCCTGCCCCACGGGCGCCCGCGCCGGCCGCGCGCAAGCCACTGGCACGGCCGGCGGTGGTGGGGCCGCACGCGCCGACGCGCCAACCACCCGATCCGGGCGTACCGACGGCCCACGATGCCCACGCGACGGCGCCGCCCGCTGTCGATCACCGCGCCGACGCCCCTTCGCCGGAGCAGGCGACCAACGCGGCCGACGCGCCCGTGCGGCTGCCGCCGTCGGCGCGGCTGGACTACCGCGTGCGCGGCACGGCGCGCGGGCTGCCATTCGAGGCCGAGGCGCAACTGCTGTGGCAGCGCGATGGCGACCACTACCAGGCCGAATGGACCGTGCGCGTGCCGCTGCTGGGCCAGCGCACGCAGCGCAGCGAAGGCGCCGTCACCGCGGTCGGCCTGGCGCCCGAGCGCTATGCAGAGCAGACACGCGGCGAGCGCGCCGCGCACTTCGACCACGCCGGCGGACGCATCCGCTTTTCGGCCAACACGCCCGACGCCGCGCTGGGCGCTGGCGCGCAAGACCGCCTGAGCGTGTCGCTGCAGCTGGGCGGCCTGCTGGCTGCCGCGCCGCAACGTTACCCGCCCGGCAGCACCCTCGTGCTGCAAACCGCCGGCGTGCGCGAAGCCGAGGCCTGGCGTTGGGACGTGCAGCCGGACGAGACGCTGCACATCGACGGTCAGGACGTGCCTTGCGCCAAGCTGGTGCGCCAGCCGCGCCGCGAGCACGACACCCGCGTCGAGCTGTGGCTGGCGCGGCCTTTCGGCCACCTGCCGGCGCGGCTGCGCGTGTCGCAGTCCAATGGCGACGTGGCCGACCAGCAACTGAGCGCCCTGCCGGCACGCTAGGGCCACACGCCTGTTGAAGCGCGCCTTCGGCTGACACGCCCTGGGCGCGGCCGCGTACACCTTGAAAGCGGCTGGTGCGTTGTTATATGGGTACTGAAGATTTCTTCAGCGCTCTTGCAGAAAGGCTCAACCCACTGATGAACACGCTCTACGACTCCGACAGCTTCGCGGTCGTTCACCTGTTGCCCGACGCCCCCGCTGGTGCGCCCGCGGAAAAAGGCAAACCCGTCCTGGCGCGCCACGGATTCGAGATCGTGGACAAGCGTTCGGGCAAGGAGGTTTACCTTGACGGCCTGTGGGCCGAACTGTTTCAGCAACGCATCGCCGCCTGGCAACAAAACACGCCCACCCAGGAAGAGGTGGAAGACACGCTGGAAGGCTACGCCGAGCTGGCGCAGAACCCGGTGGTGGTGCACTGAACGTGGGCTGACCGAATGCGCCGTCGAATTTGCCGGCGCGTCTCGCCTACCCAGCCCGGGCATTGGCGTCGGGCTTTTTTGTTATCTATTTTGTAGCGCATTGCGCGCTCCCACACTGCGCCACGGCGCTTTTTTCTTTGATTTTTCTACCGCGCGGGGACGCAAGAACGCGGGGACGCAAGAAAACCGTCGTGTCGGCGACAGCGCAAATCCATGCCCCGCCTCTGGGCGCCGCGACGGTTGACGGCGCGCCTGCGCATCATGACGGCCGCACCGCGCCCCAACGCCGATACACCGGCTCGACCAGCAGCAGCACCGCCACCAGCCGGCACACCTGAAACGCCGTTACCACCGGCGCACCCAGGCGCAGCACCTTGGCCGTGATGGCCATCTCGGTAATGCCGCCGGGCGACGTGGCCAGCATCAGCGTGACCGGGTGCAGCCCCGTGGCCCAGGCCAGCACCACGGCGAACAGCGCGCACGCCGCCATCATGCCCAACGTGCCCAGCGCCGCCGCCGCCAGCCAGCGTGGCGCCGCGCGCAAGAACTGGCGCGAAAACCGCACGCCCAGGCTGACGCCGATGAGCAGTTGCGCCGCATTGACGAGCGCCGACGGCACGCTGGACAGATGCACGTCGGCCATGGTCAGCGCCATGGCCGCCAGCAGCGGGCCAATGAACCACGGGTTGGCGCGGCCGGTCAGCCGCATCGCCGCCGCACCAGCGCCGGTGGCCAGCAAAAGCCACAGCAGGCCGGGCCATTCGGCGTCGCGCGGCATGGGCGGCGTCATGTCCAGCGCCTGCAGTTGCCAGTGTTGCTGGACCCATTGCATGGCAAACGGCATGCTGAGCACCACCACGGCCATGCGCACGCTGTGCGCGGCGGCCACCAGGTCGGTGCGCGCGCCGGCGCGCTCGGCCAGCAGCGTCATCTCCGACGCGCCGCCCACCGCGCCGGCAAAGTAAGTGGTCGCTCGGCGCTCGGCGGGCGCCAGATGGGCCAGTTGTCCGCGCAGCGCCCGGTTCAGCCAGACCCCGAAACCCGCGCCCAGCGCCAGTGCCCAGGCCACGCCCAGCGCCACCGCCCACCACAGGCTGGCCACCAGCGCCGTCACCTCGGGGGTGAAGTACAAGCCCAGCGCGGCGCCGATGGTCCATTGCCCGGCGTTGCGCAGCGCGTGGTCGCTGCGCGTTGGCAGGCCGGCCATGCTGGCCAGGGCGGTGGCCAGCAGCGGCCCGATCATCCACGGAATAGGCGTGCCAAGCGCCACGCACGCCTGCGCCGCCAGCCAGGCCAGCAGCAGGGTCAGCGCGGTGCGAAGCAAGGGGGCCATGGGCGGCGGCGGCAACGAGGGATGCGGAGCACTTAGTATCGCGCGATGACCCTGCGCCCTTGCCTGCCCATCGCCGCGCTGTGCCTGGCCGCATCGGCGCTGGCCGGCTGCGCCGGCGTGGCGCCGTTGGCGGCAGCCGAACAGGCCCGCGTCGCCGCCCTGCTGCCGGCCGACGCGCTGCTGATCGGCGAGCAGCACGACGCCGACGCGCACCAGCGCCTGCAGCGCCGCGTGGTTGGCTGGCTGGCAGCGCGCGGCGACCTGGCCGCGCTGGCGCTGGAAATGGCCGAGCGCGGCCGCGGCACCGCCGCCCTGCCGGCCAGCGCCAGCGATGCGCAGGTGCGCGCCGCGCTGGACTGGCACGACGACGGCTGGCCCTGGTCGCGCTACGGCCCGGTGGTGATGACCGCCGTGCGCGCCGGCGTGCCGGTGCTGGGCGCCAACCTGCCGCGCGCGCAAATGCGCGCCGCCATGCAGGACGCCACACTCGACGCCCGCCTGCCGCCCCAAGCGCTGGCCGAACAGGACGCGCGCATCCAGGCGGCCCACTGCAACGCGCTGCCGACCAGCCAGATCCGCCCCATGACGCGCATCCAGATCGCGCGCGACCGCAGCATGGCCGACACGCTGGTCGACGCGCGCCAGCCCGGCCGCACGGTGGTGCTGATCACTGGCGGCGGCCACACGCACCGCCAGCTGGGCGTGCCGTGGCACCTGCCTGCCGGATTGAAGTCGAATGTGCTGCTGGCGCTGGCTGAATCAGCGCATGCCGCTACTAATTCAGAAGCATCGTGGCACACCGTGCCAGCGGGCGCGCTGCGCGAGGGCGATCAGGTCTGGCGCACGGCGGCGCCACCGCCCGCCGACCACTGCGCGGCTTTCACGCGCCGCGCGCCGGCCGCGCCTGGTCAGTAACGG
Organism: Pseudomonadota bacterium; assembly: GCA_029780695.1. Classification (GTDB taxonomy): domain Bacteria; phylum Pseudomonadota; class Gammaproteobacteria; order Burkholderiales; family Burkholderiaceae_C; genus Ottowia. The sequence continues at coordinate 28,425 of JAKOYD010000039.1, read as the reverse complement.
CGCGGGTTGTTGGGGTAGCGGTCGCGGTGGTTGGGCACGCCATCGCGGTCGTTGTCGCGTCGCCAACCGGGCCGCGCATGCGGCGCACGGCCGCGGTCGTCCCACTGGCGCGGCGGCTGGGCGCGCATCGGCCGCGCGTCCCAACGCTCGGGCTGGTAAACCCAGCCGCCGCCCTGCGACACCCAGGTTGGGCCGACGTAGGCATAGCCAGGGCGTGCCGCGACCCAGTGACCCCGGCGCCAGATGTAGTTGCCGTGCAGCCACTGATAGTGCCCCGGCGCCCACACGTAGCCGGGGCGCGACACCGGCACCATCTCGACACGCGGTGGCGGAGGCGGCGTGCCGACTTGCACGCTGATGTAGGCCTGCGCCTGAGCCGCCGTGGGCAACGCCACGCCGGCCGCGACGCCCAGCACCGCGGCACCGGCGAGCACGAAGGCCTTCAGAGGATGAACGGTCATGGTCTTTTCCTTCAACAAGGCAGTGAACACAACCATTCAACGCGCCAGGTCCACCGTTTGCTGTAAACGCCGGGCAAAGCTTTGAAAAGCCCCGGGAGCCCCGCGCTACCACGTGTCCACGAAGGGCCGCGCCGGCGTGCGCGCGCCGCCGCACGACGCCAGCCCGCGCGCCAGCCAGGCGCGCGTGTCGGCCGGGTCGATCACGGCGTCGATCTCCAACGTGGTCGCCATGTTCATCGCTTCGCCGTGGCGGTATTGCTGCGCGACCAGCTTGGTGAACAGCGCGTCGCGCTCGGGGCCTTCGGCCGCCGCCTCCAGCTCCTTGCGAAAGCCCAGGCGCACCGCGCCTTCCAGCCCCATGCCGCCGAATTCGCCGGTGGGCCAGGAGATGGTGAAAAACGGCGCGTGAAAGCCCCCCGCCGCCATGCCCATCGCCCCGAGGCCATAGCCCTTGCGCAGCACCACGCTGAAAAAGGGCACGCGCAGCGCGGCGGCGGCGACGAACAGGCGGCTGACGTGGCGCACCTGTGCCGTCTTTTCCACTTCGGGCCCGACCATGAAGCCGGGCGTGTCGATCAGGCTGACGATGGGCAGCCCGTGCGCGTTGCACAGCTGCATGAAGCGCGCGCCCTTGTCGGCCGCATCGGCGTCGATGGCGCCGCCCAGGTGCAGCGGGTTGTTGGCCATCAGGCCCACGGGGCGCCCCTCGATACGCGCCAGCGCGGTGTGGATGCCCACACCAAAGCCGGTGCGCAGCGGCAGCAGGCTGCCTGCATCGACCAGGCCTGCCATCGCGGCGCGCGTGTCGTACACGCGCAGGCGGTTCTCGGGCACCACGGCGCGCAGCAGGCGCGGGTCGGGGGTGATCCAGTCGCGCGTGCGGCCCTGAAAGAACCCCAGGTACTGGCGCGCGGCGTGCACGGCCGCCGCTTCATCGTCCACCAGCACGTCGATCACGCCATTGGCGTGCTGCACATCGCTGGGGCCAACCTGCTCGGGCGTGAACACGCCCAGGCCACCGCCTTCGATCATGGCCGGGCCACCCATGCCGATGTTGCTGTCACGCGTGGCGATGATCACGTCGCTGCACCCCAGCAGCGCCGCGTTGCCGGCAAAGCAGCGCCCCGCCACCACCCCGACCACCGGCACCTGGCCCGACAGCGCGGCGTAGGCGGCAAACGTGCCCACGTGCAAACCGGCCAGCACGTTGGCATCCACATCGCCCGGCCGGCCGCCGCCGCCTTCGGCGAACAGCACCACGGGCAGCTTCTCCTGCAGCGCCAGGTTCAGGATGCGGTCCGTCTTGGCGTGGTTGCGCATGCCCTGCGTGCCGGCCAGCACGGTGGCGTCGTAGGCCATCACGGCCGTGCGGGCGCGCTCGGGGCCGAAGATCAGGCCGTTGACGCCGCCCACGCCCGTCACCATGCCGTCGGCGGGCGTGTGGGCGATCAGGTCTTCGACGCTGCGCCTGCGCCTCTGCGCGGCAATGGCGAGCGCGCCGTATTCGATGAAGCTGCCTTCGTCGCACAGGTCGGCAATGTTCTCGCGCGCCGTGCGCAGGCCGCGCGCGTGGCGCTTGGCGACGGCGTCGGGCCGCGCCGCGTCGAGCGTGAAGGCGTGGCGATCGATCACGCGTTGCAGATCGGCGCGGATGTGGTCGGGGCCGTGCGCGGCCGCGTCTTCCGCCGCGTGTGCTGCCGCGTGCTCGGCTTCTTCCAGCACCAGGATCACGTCGCCTTGCGCCAGATACGCGCCGTCATGAGCAAAGCGCTGGCGCACGATGCCGGCATGCGGCGCGGTGAGCACGTGCTGCATTTTCATGGCTTCCAGCACGGCCAGCTCAGCGCCCCGGGGCACCGTATCGCCCACCGCCACCGACAACTGCACCAGCCGCGCCGGCATGGGCACCAGCACGGCGCCTTCGGGCGCTTCGGTGGCAGGGACCGCATGTACCCGCTCAACGTCCACTAGGCCGCCAGCGCTTTCCGGAACAGCGCGAACAGCTATCTTTTCAGAAGCATCGATAAGTTCCGGCAACACCGATTCCAGCCAGCGCGTGTGTACGGCCTGCGTCGCCAACTCGGGCCGCTCGGCCAGCGCGCGCAGCAGGTTCAGGTTGGTGGCCACGCCGTCGATGCGCGTCTCGGCCAGTGCGCGGCGCGAGCGGCGCAGCGCGTCGGCAAAGTCGCGGCTGGCTGAGTGCACGATGAGCTTGGCCAGCAGCGTGTCGTAGTGCGGCGAGGGCGCGGCGCCGGCCACGCCGTGCGTGTCGACGCGCACGCCGGGGCCTTGCGGCAGGTCGAATCGCGTGAGCGTGCCGTGGCCTGGCGTGGCGCCGCCATCGGCCGCCAGCGTTTCGGCGTTGATGCGCCACTGGATGGCGTAGCCGCGCGGCGCCGGCGGCGCGGCGGGATCGAGCCCCAGATCCGCCAAGCTTTGGCCGGCGGCCAGCGCAATCTGCGTCTGCACCAGATCGACACCCGTCACGGCCTCGGTGATGGTGTGCTCCACCTGCAGGCGTGCGTTGGCTTCGATGAAGACGAAGGGCAATTCGGTCGATGCCAGATCGACCAGGAACTCGAACGTGCCCAGCCCTTCGTAGCGCACGGCGCGCGCCATCGTGAGCGCGGCCTCCACGATGCGCGCGCGCAGCGCATCGGACAGGCTGGGGCTGGGCGCGATTTCCACCAGCTTCTGAAAGCGCCGTTGCAGCGTGCATTCGCGCTCGCCCAGCGCCATCACCTGCTGGCCGTCGCCCAACACCTGCACCTCGATGTGGCGCGCGCCGCGCATCAGGCGCTCGACATACACGTCGGTCATGCCGAAGGCGACCAGCGCCTCGCCGCGACAACGCTCGTAGGCGGCGGCCAGGTCAGCTTCAGTTTGAATAGCACGCATGCCGCGCCCGCCGCCACCGCCCACGGCCTTGATCACGATGCCGTGGGCGGCATGCTGGGCGAAGAAGGCGCGCGCCTCGTCCAGCGACACGGCGTGCGATATGCCCGGCATCAGCGGCACGCCGCAGCGCGCAGCCAACTCGCGTGCGGCGGCCTTGTCGCCGAACAGCGCCAACTGCTCCGGCGTGGGGCCGATGAAGCGGATGCCGGCCGCCGCGCAATCGCGCGCGAAGTCGGCGCGCTCGCTCAAAAAACCGTAGCCGGGATGCAGCGCGTCGCAGCCGTGCTCGCGCGCAATCGCAATGAGCCGCGCGCCATCCAGATACGCCGCCGGCCCGCTGGCGCCCAGCGCCGCGGCTTCATCCGCAGCCGCCACATGGGGCGCGGCGGCATCGTCGTCGGCAAACACCGCCACGCTGGCCACGCCCATGTCGCGCAGCGCGCGGACGATGCGCAGGGCGACTTCGCCGCGATTGGCGATGAGGACTTTTTTGAACATCGGTCTTCTTTATGCGTTGCAAGAACAGCCGGACGCGAAGAACGAAAAAGTTACGCGAAGGACGCGAAAGAAATCAAAATTTTTGTTTTTCTTTTTGCGTCCTTCGCGAATCCTTCGCGCCCTTCGCGTCCGGTATTCGGTATTCGGTATTCAGGGCCCCGACCTCAACAAGCGCCGCAACACCTTGCCCGCCCCCGTGGTCGGCAGAGCGTCGATGAATTCGACGTATTTCGGCACCTTGTACGTCGCCATGTTGTCACGGCTCCAGGCGATCAGCTCGTCGGCCGCCAGCGCCGCGCCGGGCTTCTTGACGATGAAGGCCTTGACCACTTCGCCCTTGTCGGCATCGGGTTCGGCCAGCACCGCCGCCTGCGCGACGGCGGGGTGTTTGATGAGGATGGTTTCGACTTCCTCCGGGAACACGCTGTAGCCCGAGACCTTGATCATTTCCTTGGTGCGGCCGATGAAGGTGAGGTAGCCCTCGGCGTCCAGCTTGCCCATGTCGCCGGTCCAGACCCAGCCATCTTTCAGCGTCTTGGCCGTGGCGTCGGGCTTGTTCCAGTAGCCCTTGAAGTTGCCGGGCGACTTGAGCGTGATCTCGCCCACCTCGCCGGGCGCTTTCTCGACGCCCGTATCGGGGTCGACGATGCGGATGGTGACGCCCGGCATCGGCTTGCCGTGCGTGCCCCAACGGATGGCCTCGGGCGGCATGCCGGTGTCCATGGTGTGCGTTTCGCTCAGGCCATAGGCGGCCTCGTACGACACGCAATTGCCGCCCGCAAACGCCTGCCATTGCTGCGCCAGCGGCTCGGTGAAGGTGATGCCGAAGCTGGTGACCGGGTTGCGGCGCAGCGACTTGAGGTTGAAGCGCGCCGCATCCGGCACCTGCATGCAGGCCACGTTCATGGGCGCGATGGAATACCAGTGCGTGACGCCGTGCTGCGCCATGGCCTGCAGCACCGCCACCGGGTCAAATCGGAACAGCAGCACCTGCGTGGCGCCCACCAGAATCGGCGTGTTGACGCCCATCAGCATGCCGGCGATGTGGTACAGCGGCGCGACCGACAGCGACACGTCGCCCGCCTGAAGGCCCGAGGCCTGCGCCGTGACCGTCGTCTTGAACAGCGCATTGCCAAAGCTCAGCATGGCGCCCTTGGGCAGGCCGGTGGTGCCGCTGGTGTAGGTCATCAGCGCCACGTCGTCCATGTCGATGTTTTTGGCTTCTGGCCGTTGCCCCGCCTGCGCACCTTGCTGCGCAATTTGTAGCGCATCACTCACGCCACCCGGCAACGGCTGGGCAGGCGTTTGCAGCTCGGGCGGCACGGTGAGTGTGGGCGCGGCGGGCAGCAGGTCGGTGTAGCGCACGGCCAGCACGTGCTGCAGCGCGGTCTGCGCACGCACTTGGTCCACGATGGGCAGCAGGTTGTCGGCGGCGATGATGACGCGCGCCTTCAGGTCATCCAGCTGGTACTGCAGCTCGTGCGCCTTGTTGAGCGGCCCGCAGGGGCACACGATGGCGCCGATCTTCTGGATGGCGTAGTGCGCCACCACATATTGCGGGCAGTTGTTCATGAACAGCGCCACCGGCTCGCCCTTGGCGACACCGAGCGATTGCAGGTGCGCGCCCAGGGCATCGCTCCACTCATGAAGCTCGCGCCACGTGATGGCGCGGCCGTACCAGTGGATGGCCGGTGCGTCAGGCTTTTCGCGCGCGTGGCGGCGCAGGTGCTGGTGCAGGGGCTGGTCCGGGGCGGCTGCGGGCATGGGGCGGGCTCCTTGTGTCTCGCGCGCGACGGGCTGCGGGTTTGCACGGGTCGCGGCGGCTTGGGCAAGTTTCAATATAGCGATTTGAAAGGTCGCGCGACGCTGCGTCCATCGCGCAGGCGACAGCGCGCCCTCCATCGCCATCCAGAAACAGGAGACTCCGCATGCCCCGCATTGCCACCCCCTTTCCGCGCACCGCGCTGGCCCTGGCCGCCTTGCTGGCCGGCGCGGCGCACGCGCAGCCGGCGCCGTACAAGATCGCCTACATCGACCCGCTCTCCGGCCCGTTCGCGGCCGTGGGCGAGCTGATGCTGGCGCACACCAAATTCGCCGTGGACGACCTGAACGCCAAGAACGCGCTGCCAGGCGGACGCAGGTTCGAGCTGATCCAGCTGGACAGCAAGCTATCGGCGCAAGAGAGCCAGAGCGCGCTGCAGTCGGCCATCGACCAGGGCGCGCGGGCGGTGGTGACGGGCGGCTCGGGCTCGTCGGTGGTGGCGGCCATCGTGCAGTCGGCCGCGCGCTGGAACCAGCGCAACCCGGGCAAGGAGATCATCGTCTTCAACCACTCGTCGATTGACCCCGACCTGACGGGCAAGTCCTGCAACTTCTGGCACTTCCAGACCGAGGCCAACACGGCGATGAAGATGAAGGCGCTGGCCAACTTCGCCAAGAAGCAGGCCGACATCCACAAGGTGTACCTGCTGAACCAGGACTACGCGCACGGCAAGCAGTGGGCGGCCTATGGCAAGCAGCTGGTGGGCCTGGCGCGGCCCGACGTGCAGTTCGTCGGCGAGCAGTTGCACCCCATCGGCCGCGTGAAGGACTTCGCGCCCTACGTGGCGCAGATCAAGCAAAGCGGCGCCGACACCGTGATCAGCGGCAACTGGGGCCCCGACATGATGCTGCTGCTGAAAGCCGCGGGCGAGGCCGGCATGCACCTGCGCATCTTCAACCACAGCGCGGGCTCCATGCCCGGCACGGTGCTGGCGGCGTCGCAGGCCAAGGCGGGGCAACTGACCTGGGTGGCGGAATGGCACCCGGGGCAGGACGGCACACCCAAGGTGGACGCACTGGCCAAGGCCTACAAGGCCAAGACGGGCAAGGACTTTCTCTCGCCGCGCATCGACCTGACGCCGCGCCTGCTGGCCGCCGCGCTGCAAAAGGCGGGCAGCGACGAACCGGTCAAGGTGGCGCGCGCGCTGGAAGACCTGACGCTCGACTCCTCCATCGGCCCGGTGCGCCTGCGCGCCGAAGACCACCAGTTGCTGCTGCCGCAGGTGGTCAACACCATCGCGCCGCTGGACGGCAAGACGGTGAAAGTGGGCTGGGACGGCGTGAACTGGGGCTTTCGCACCGAGGCCACGTACAGCGGCAACGAGCTGGCCCAGGGCACCGAGTGCAGGATGGCGCGGCCGTAATACTATTTATTTGATAGCATTCAACGCACGTCGGACCAGCGCGCAGCGCGAATTCTGGATCGACGGCTGATCGCCTGTCTACCACTACCCCAACAGCCGGACGCAGAGGACGCAGAAGAAAATCAAGACGGTCTTTTGGCTGTTCCTTTTGCGTCCTTCGCGAATCCTTCGCGTCCTTCGCGTCCGTCTTTCGGTATTTCGACGCCAGCGCCCGCCCCAGGCCTGCGACAATCGCGCGCCATGTCCGACGCATTGCCTACCGCCTACATCCTCACCCTGTCCTGCCCCGACCGCCCGGGCATCGTGCACGCCGTCTCGGGCCTGTTGCTCGAACGCGGCTGCAACATCGAGGAAGCACAGCAGTTCAACGACCACGGCACGGGCCTGTTCTTCATGCGCGTGCAGTTCGTCTGCCCCGATGCCGGGGCGGTCATCGACGGTGTCGACCTGGCCGGTGCCATTGCCCGGGTGGCGCAGCCGCTGTCGATGACGTGGGAACTGAACCCGGCCGGCGAACCGATGCGCACCGTGATCTTCGTCAGCAAGGAAGGCCACTGCCTGAACGACCTGCTGTTCCGCGTGAAAAGCGGGCTGCTCAACCTGGACGTGCGCGCCATCGTCAGCAACCACCGTGACTTCTACCAGCTGGCGGCCAGCTACAACATTCCTTTTCACCACATCGCGGTGACGCAGGCCACCAAGGCGCAGGCCGAGCAGCGGCAGCGGGAGATCATCGACGCCGAGCGACCCGAACTGGTGGTGCTGGCGCGCTACATGCAGATCCTGTCGGACCCGATGTGCCGCCAGCTGTCCGGCCGCGCCATCAACATCCACCACAGCTTCCTGCCCAGCTTCAAGGGCGCCAAGCCGTATTACCAGGCGCACGACCGCGGCGTGAAGCTGATCGGCGCCACCGCGCACTACGTGACGGCCGACCTGGACGAAGGCCCGATCATCGAGCAGGACGTGGCCCGCGTGGACCACGCCGACACGGTCGACGACCTGACCGCCGTCGGCCGCGACACCGAAAGCCAGGTGCTGGCGCGCGCCGTCAAATGGCACAGCGAGCACCGGGTGCTGCTGAACGGGCACCGCACTGTGGTGTTCAAGTAACCCCCCTGTGCCGCTTCGCGGCTTCCCCCGAGGGGGACAACGCTGGCGCTCGGGGGGACCCCGAGCGCGGCGTTCTCGCATGGCCTGCTCCGCGGCCTTTGGTTGGGGCTTGCTGCGCAGCCCCTTGATGATTCATTTCGGCGCCCGGCTGCCGAAGATCGCCGTGCCGATGCGCACCATGGTGCTGCCCGCGGCAATCGCGGCTTCCAGGTCATCGCTCATGCCCATGGACAGCGTGTCCAGGCCCAGCCCTTCGGCATTCAAGTGGTCAAACAGGGCTCTGGCGCTGGCGTGTACTGCGCGGGCAGCTTCAAAATCAGGAGCAGGTTCAGGGATCGTCATCAGCCCGCGCAGCTTCAGGCGCGGCAGCGTGGCCACGGCGCGCGCCAGCGCCAGCGCATCGGCCGGCGCCACGCCCGACTTGGCCGGCCCGCCGTCGATGTTGACCTGGATGCACACGTGCAGCGGCGCCAGGTCAGCGGGTCGCTGGGCCGACAGGCGCTCGGCGATCTTGAGGCGGTCCACGGTGTGAACCCAGTCGAAGTGCTCGGCCACCAGGCGCGTCTTGTTGCCCTGCACGGGGCCGATGCAGTGCCACTGCAAACCGGGCAGGTGGCGCAGTGCGTCCATCTTCTGCACCCCTTCCTGGATGTAGTTCTCGCCAAACGCGAGCTGGCCCGCCTGGGCGGCCTCGGCCACGGCCTGCGCCGCGAAGGTCTTGGACACCGCCAGCAAGGCCACGCTTTGCGCGGGGCGCCCGCAGCGCGCGCAGGCTGTGGCGATGCGTGCACGCACGTCTTGGATTTGCGCCGCGATCATCGTCATAATCCCCGCAGCGTATCAAACTGAAACCTGGGTTTCACCGCATTTCCTTCCGAGGCGCCCGAAGTGGACATCACCCAACTGCTGGCCTTCAGCGTCAAGAACCATGCCTCCGACCTGCACCTGTCGGCTGGCCTGCCGCCCATGATCCGCGTGCATGGCGACGTGCGGCGTCTCAACGTCGAGCCGCTCGAGCACAAGCAGGTGTTCGCGATGCTGTACGACATCATGAACGACACCCAGCGCAAGGTGTACGAGGAAAACCTGGAAGTCGACTTCTCGTTTGAGATTCAAGGCCTGGCGCGCTTTCGCGTCAACGCCTTCAACCAGCAACGTGGCGCCGCGGGCGTGCTGCGCACCATTCCCAGCCAGATCCTGACGCTGGAGCAGCTCAACGCGCCGCGCATCTTTGCCGACCTGGCGCTCAAGCCGCGCGGCCTGGTGCTGGTGACCGGGCCAACCGGCTCGGGCAAGTCGACCACGCTGGCGGCCATGGTCAACCACCTGAACGAATCGCACTACAGCCATGTGCTGACGGTGGAAGACCCGATCGAGTTCGTGCACGAGTCGAAGAAGTGCCTGATCAACCAGCGCGAGGTCGGCGGCATGACGCTCAGCTTTTCCAACGCGCTGCGCTCGGCGCTGCGCGAGGACCCGGACGCGATCCTGGTGGGCGAGATGCGCGACCTCGAAACCATCCGCCTGGCCATGACGGCGGCCGAAACGGGCCACCTGGTGTTCGCCACGCTGCACACGTCGTCGGCCGCCAAGACGATCGACCGCGTGATCGACGTCTTTCCGGCCGAGGAAAAGGAAATGGTGCGCGCCATGCTGTCCGAATCTCTGGTGGCCGTCATCTCGCAGACACTGTGCAAGCGCAAGGACGGCTCGGGCCGCGTGGCGGCGCACGAGATCATGCTGGGCACGCCGGCCATCCGCAACCTGATCCGCGAGGCCAAGGTGGCGCAGATGTATTCCAGCATCCAGACCGGCAACAGCCTGGGCATGCAGACGCTGGACCAGAACCTGATCGAGCTGGTGCGCCGCAACGTCATCAGCGCGGCCGAGGCGCGTGGCAAGGCCAAGATGCCGGAGAACTTCCCCGGCTAGACCGCTCGCCCCCAGGCTCCACATGCTGCGCATTGTTTCGCCACCCCCGTCCGGGGGCGCGCCCAGTGGGCGGGCCAAGCCCTTGCGCGGGCGCCCTGGCATGGCCTGCTCCGCGGCCCTTCGCTCAGGCTGCCGGATCGATGATTGAAATCACGCCGACGCGGCGTCAATGAAGGAACCACCATGGAACGCGATCAGGCCAGTCAATTCATCAGCGACCTGCTCAGGCTGCTGCTGGTGCGCAAGGGCAGCGATCTGTTCATCACCGCCGACTTTCCGCCGGCGATCAAGGTCGATGGGCGCATCACCAAGGTGTCGTCGCAAAACCTGACGCCGGCGCACACGCTGGCGCTGGTGCGTTCGGTGATGAACGACAAGCAGGCGGCCGAGTTCGAGCGCACCAAGGAATGCAATTTCGCCATCAGCCCGGCCGGCATCGGGCGCTTTCGCTGCAATGCCTTCGTGCAGCAGGGCCACATCGGCCTGGTGATGCGCGTGATCCCGCAAGAGCTGCCGACCATCGATGCGCTGGGCATGCCGCAAGTGCTGAAGGACGTGGCGATGAGCAAGCGCGGACTGGCCATTCTGGTGGGCGCCACCGGCTCGGGCAAATCGACCACGCTGGCGGCCATGGTGGACTGGCGCAACATCCACAGCCAAGGGCACATCATCACGGTGGAGGATCCGATCGAGTTCGTGCACCCGCACAAGAACTGCATCCTGACGCAGCGCGAAGTCGGCATCGACACCGAGGACTGGACCGCCGCCCTGAAGAACACGCTGCGCCAGGCACCCGACGTGATCCTGATGGGCGAGATCCGCGACCGCGAGACGATGGAGCACGCCGTCGCCTTTGCCGAAACCGGGCACCTGTGCCTGGCCACGCTGCACGCCAACTCGGCCAACCAGGCGCTGGACCGCATCATCAACTTCTTCCCCGAAGAGCGTCGCCAGCAGCTGCTGATGGACTTGTCGCTGAACCTGCGCGCGCTGATTTCGCAGCGGCTGATCGCCCGGCAGGACGGCCAGGGACGAACGGCGGTGGTCGAGGTCATGCTGAATTCGCCGCTGATCAGCGACCTGATCTTCAAGGGCGAGGTGGGCGAGATCAAGGAGATCATGAAGAAGAGCCGCGAGCTGGGCATGCAGACCTTCGACCAGTCGCTGTTCGACGCCTTCGAGGCCAACCTGATCAGCTACGAGGACGCGCTGCGCAACGCCGATTCGGCCAACGACCTGCGCCTGCAGATCAAGCTGACAAGCCAGCGCGCCCGCTCGCTCGACCTGGCCGCCGGAACCGAGCACCTGCAGATCGTGTGACGGGGCTGGCGGCCTAGAATGCGCCGCATGAGCACCACCATCGCCCCCAAGACCTACGAATCCACGCCGCCACGCCGGGTCGCCTTTCTGGGCCTGGGCGTGATGGGCTACCCGATGGCCGGGCACCTGGCGCTGGCCGGCCACACGGTCACCGCGTACAACCGAAATGCTTCAAAATCTGAAGCATTCTGCACTCAATTGGCGGGCGCTGGCAGCGTAAAGAGCGCCGAAACCCCGCGCCTGGCGGCGCACGGCGCCGACCTCGTGTTCTGCTGCGTCGGCAACGACGACGACCTGCGCCAGGTGGTGCTGGGCGACGATGGGGCCTTCGCCGGCATGAAGCCCGGCGCCATCTTCGTCGACCACACCACGGCATCGGCCAACGTGGCGCGCGAGCTGTCGCACGAAGCCAGCGCGCGCGGCCTGCAGTTCATCGACGCGCCGGTGTCGGGCGGCCAGGCCGGCGCGCAAAACGGCCTGCTGACGGTGATGTGCGGCGGCGACGCCGCCGCGTTCGACACGGTCAAGCCCGTGGCCATGGCGTTCTCGCGCGCGTTCACGCTGATGGGCGCGAGCGGCGCCGGCCAGCTAACCAAGATGGTCAACCAGATCTGCATCGCCGGCCTGGTGCAGGGCTTGTCCGAAGCCATCGCCTTCGGCCAGCGCGCCGGGCTGGACATGGCGCAGGTGCTTGACGTCATCGGCAAGGGCGCGGCGCAAAGCTGGCAACTGGACAACCGCGGCCCCACCATGGTGCAGGACAAGTTCGACTTCGGCTTCGCCGTCGACTGGATGCGCAAGGACCTCGGCCTGGTGCTCGACGAAGCCAAGCGCAACGGTGCCCGCCTGCCGGTCACGGCCTTGGTCGACCAGTTCTACGCCGACGTGCAGCACATGGGCGGCGGTCGCTGGGACACGTCCAGCCTGATCAAGCGGTTGAAGTGATCGCGCGCGCCTTTTCGCCCCCGCCGACGCGCCAGCGCATGGCGCGACGCCGCGCCGTGCTGGCCGGCGCGCTTTGCCTCGGTCTGGGGGGACTGCCTGCCTGCGCCGATCCGTCGTCGGACTGGCCTTCTGAAGGGATTTATGACGGCTACTACTTCGGTGGCTTCGAGCAAAGCGAATTCCGGCCCGTCGGCAGCCGGGGCGTGCGCTGGTGGCTGAACGGCGATCTGAGCGCGGTCAACGAGCGCTTTCACATCCACCTGGACGGCCGCTTCGAGCGCGAGCATCCGCCGGTGTCGCCGGTCCGCATCCGCGTGCAGGGGCAGCTGTCCCGGCCCGGCCAATACGGCCACATGAGCGCCTATTCCCGCGAGCTGACCGTGACGCGCGTGCTGCAGGCCGAAGCGCCCGCGCCGAACGAGCCGATTCCGCCCGCGCGCCCCTGAGACGTCCGGAATTCATGACGCGCCGCCAGAGCACACAACCCAAGCTCTCCCAGAGGGACAGGGCGTTTTCTTTGCCAGGGTCCACGCCGTGATGAAATAGGAAGACGTTCATGGATTGGACAACCCAACTGAGACGGCCGAGCGCATGAAAAAAGCATGGTGGTGGGGTGCGGCACTGGCGGTCGTGGCCATTGGCGCGTATTACGGTTTCCAGGAGGAGCCTGCGGCACCGCCTGACGGGACGGCCGGCGGATCTGGCGAGACCGCGCCGGTGCCGCCGGCCGTCGCACCGGCGCCCGCCAGTAATGCCGTCGGCCAGGCGGCGATAAAGCAGCTGCTGGAGCGTGGCGAAGCCAAGGCGTATGAGCGCCTGGTCTTGACCGACCCCAAGTCGGGCATCGAGGTGGCGCGTACGCTGATGCCAGCCGGCTGGAAAGGCACGGGTCAGGTGAGCTGGACGATGCAGAGCGCCTCCAACCCGGCTGAATACTTCATGCAGGCCATGTCGCCCGGCGAGCAGGCGGCCGTGCTGCGCATGTCGAACGTGAGCTACGTGGATCCGCTGTCGATGACGATGATGGGGCGATCGGTGCCGCGCGAGCAGCTCTACCAGGAAGGCGCCTACGACGAAGAAACCGGCACAGCCATGCTGCGCTTGATGTCGCCGCCGGATTACGTGCAGCGCCTGATCCGCCGTGCCGACCCATCCATCCAGGACATCCAGGTCACGCAGGTCGAGGACGCCGGTTCGTCAAAGGACTTGGCCGATCTCGAGCGCGACGTCGCCGCCGCGTTTGACGCCGCCATGGCACAGGTCAACCGGCAGCTGGCCGCGCAGGGCGTGCCCGGTCAGACCGCGCCCACCCGCGTCAAGGCGGCGATCACTCACATGAAGTTTTCGCAGAAAGGCAAGGCCTTGCGGGCCTCAGCGTTTGCCACCGTGGTGTCGAGCCAGCTGAACTATCGGTCGCCGTCTTACACCAAGCAAACGCTCCGGTGGAGCGTGCCGTTCGTGCTGATGTACTCCGCCGTACCCGACGCCTATGAGCGCGAACGGGGCTCGCTGCAGCTGTTCGCGGAGAACTTCAGCGAAAACCAGCAGTGGCAGGCAGCCGTGAGCCGGGCCGTGTCGCAACTCAACGCCCAGCGCCTGCAGGCCGCCCAGAAGCGCACGGAGGCATCGCGCCGCTTCCTGCAGGAGCAGACACGCGCAGCCTCGCAATCCATCCAGTCCAACTTCGACAGCATCCAGCAGCGCTCGCAGGCGCAGTCCAGCGTGCTGGCGGGTTGGGGCAACGTCACCACGCTGCGCGACAACTACCGCGCGCCCGATGGCGGCGTGATGAAAGTGGATTCGAACTACAGCAACGTCTATACCGACAGCGGCAATTCGACCATCTATGCGACGCGCAAGGGTGTGGAACTCGACCCTAACCGCTTCCGTCAGCTGGAGCGGCTGCCCAACGTGCTGCCCGCGAACTGATCGGCCCGGCACACGCGGCTCACGGGCCCTCGTCTTTACTTCACCGGTGGTAGCGTCTGCACCTGAATCGGCTGCGGTGCATTGACGATGGTCGGCTGCGTCACCGGGTGCGTCTCGACGCCGGGCACCGACTCGCCGCTGACCGGGGTCAGGGGCGCAGCGCCCGTCGTCTGCTGCACGGCGCTGGACTGCGGGCCCGTGCCGCTCGCCAGGCCGCCGGCGCCGGTCGGATCGGCGATCAGGTCGACCACGCGCACCACGCGCTGCACGCCATCGGTCTGGCGCGCGACGTCGGTGGCGGCGGCCAGTTCCTGCGCGGTCAGCCGGCCCATCAGGTAGGTGGTGCCGCGCTCGGTCACCACCTTGATGCTGCCCGACGGCACGCCGTTGGTGCCCACCAGGCGCGAACGCACCTTGCTGGACACCAGCGCGTCGCTGGAGCGCTGCATGGCGCCCGACTCGGGCATCACGGCCAGTTCGTTGACCACGCCCTGCACACCGGCCGTGGCGCGCATCGCGGCTTCAACGGCCTGCTTGTCCTGCGCGGTGGGCACCTCGCCGGTGAGCAACACCTTGCGGAAATAGCTGGTCACGTTGACATGGCCGCGCCCGCCCAGCGCCTGCGTGACGGCGTCGCGCGCCGTGGCCTCGATGGACGAGTCGGCCTGCTGCGTTTCGCCGCTGCGGCGGTCGGCCTGGGTCAGCAGCGCGCCGGCACCGACCGCGCCGCCGACCAGCGCCACCGGCACGCAGGCCGTCAGGGCACCGCCGGCCAGGCAGGTGGCCAACAGGGTGGCGGCGATGCCGCGGGTGGGTTTCAGCTTCATGATGGGGCTTCCTCGTCGCCGAGCAGTTGCAGGTCAAGGCCGTCGCACAGGCAGTGCAGCACCAGTTGGTGCGCCTCGTGAATGCGTGGCGTGCGCTCGTGCGGCACGCACACGTGGACGTCGGTGTCGCGCAGCATGTGGCCCAGTTCGCCACCGCCGCGCCCGGTGAGCGCAATGACGCTCATGTCGCGCTCGTGCGCGGCCTGCGCGGCGCGCACCAGGTTGATCGAATTGCCGTTGGATGTGAGCACCAGCAGCGCGTCGCCCGCGTTGCCGAGCGCGCGCACTTGGGCGGCGTATGCGTCGGCGTATTCGCCGCGCCGCGCCACGGCGGTGAGCGTGGCGGCGTCGGTGCCCAGCGCCAGCGCGGGCAGTTCGGGCCGCGGGCGTTCCAGCCCGCCGACCATCAGCGCCGCCATGTACTGCGCCAAGGCGCCCGACGCACCGTTGCCGCACAGCAGCACCTTGCCGCCGCCGGTGACGCAGGCCAGCAGTGCCTGCGCGGCCTCGGCCACCGGACGGGCCAGGCTTTGCGCCCACTGGTATTTCAGGTCGGCGCTGTCGATGAACTGCTGTTGAATGCGTTGCTCAAGCATCGTGGCCGATCATAACGCCGGACGCCGCGGTCGGTGCAAATTTAGGAGCACACTGAGCTCCCCCTGTGCGCCTGCGGCGCTTCCCCGGAGGGGGACAACACCACTGGCCGGTACAAGCCCGGCCACGGTGTTCCGGCATCGCCGGCTCCGCGGCGCTTGGGCGGACCTGCCTCGCGGTCCAGAACGGAGTGGCGCTGACTCCTGCGCGCATAGCCCAGGAGGCAGCGCCGAGATGGGCCGCTTTATCGCGCGAGCTTCTGCCGCGCGACTCCTAGCCCGCGTCAAAGGCGGCTTGCAGCCACTCGATGTGGTTGCCGTCGATGGCGACGACGTCGAAGCGGCAGGGCGGCGGGGATTTGTGGCGCATCAGGTAGTGGCGCGCGGCCAGCACGATGCGGCGCTGCTTGACGGCACCGACGGTGGCGGCCGCGCCGCCGTGGGTGGCGCTGGCGCGTGTCCGCACTTCGACGAACACCAGCGTGCCGCCGCGTTCGCGCATCACCAGGTCGATTTCGCCGCCGCCGCGCCCGGGCGTCCGATAATTGCGCTCGACCAGCGTCAGCCCCGCCGCCTGCAGATGGGCCAGCGCAGCTTCTTCGGCGGCGTTGCCTCGCACCCGTGTGGTGGCGCCTGATAGCTTCAAATTCCATAGCGCCATGCGCTTGCCCCTCCTGCGCCAGCAGCCGAAATCATGACCACACCCGCCCCCACGATTGGCGCGCCCAGCTTCCCCCTGGCGCTGGACGCCGCGCGCGCGGCGGCGGGTGCGCAGCATTATCCGGTGGGGGCGCTGTACGTCGTCGCCACGCCCATCGGCAATCTGGCCGACATCACGCTGCGCGCGCTGCACGTGCTGCAGTTGGCCGACGCCATCGCCTGCGAGGACACGCGCCACACGCAGCAGTTGTTGCGCAGTTACGGCATCGACGGCAAGCCGCTGATCGCGCTGCACGAGCACAACGAAGCCGAAGCCGCGCAGGGCGTGGTCGCACGACTGCAGTCCGGCCAGCGCATCGCCTACGTCAGCGACGCCGGCACGCCCGCCGTCAGCGACCCCGGCGCGCGCCTGGTGGCCGCCTGCGCGGCGGCTCGCATTCGCGTGCTGCCGCTGCCCGGCGCCAGCAGCGTGACCACCGCCCTCAGCGCGTCGGGTCTGGCCGGCGACGGGCACTTTGTGTTTGCAGGCTTTCTTCCCAGCAAGGCCGGCGAGCGCCAGTCCGCCGTCGATGCGCTGGCGCAGGAGCCGCGCGCGGTGGTGCTGCTTGAAGCGCCGCACCGCATCGCCGCGCTGGCCGACGCGCTGGCGCGGCTGGGCGAGCGCCCCGTCACCGTGGGCCGCGAGCTGACCAAGCAGTTCGAGCAGATCACCACCCTGCCCTGCGCCGACCTGCCCGCCTGGCTGGCCGCCGACGCGCAGCGCCAGCGCGGCGAATTTGCGCTGGTGCTGCATCCCGCGCCCGTGAGCGGCGACGACGCCGACACCGAGCGCGTGCTGCGCCTGTTGCTGGCCGAATTGCCGACCAAGAGCGCCGTCAAGCTGGCCGCCGAGATCACCGGCGCGCCGCGCAATGCGCTGTACGAGCAGGCGCTGCGCTGGCGCCAGCACGACGCATGAACCGGCGCCGGTTTTCCGCCGCGCTCGCAGGCCTTGCGGCAACACTGTCGGCTTGCAGTTCAGGCCCTGTCATGACCACCCCACGTCACACCCCCTGGTCAGAGCAGCCGCTGCAACTCGACGGATTGCACGGCACCCTGACCCTGCCCGACGGCCACGGGCCGGTGCCGGCGGTGTTGCTGCTGCCCGGGTCGGGGCCGGTGGACCGCGATGGCAATCTTCCCGGCATGCGCAACCAGAGCCTTGCGCGGCTGGCGCAGGGCCTGGCCGCGCGCGGCATCGCCAGCCTGCGCGCCGACAAACGCGGCGTCGGCGCGAGCGCCAAGGTGGCTGAGGCGCAACTGCGCTTTCAGACCTATGTGGCCGACGCGCTGGCCTGGCTGATGGCCCTGCGCGCGCAGCCGCGCGTGGGCAGCGTGGGCCTGATGGGTCACAGCGAGGGCGCGCTGGTCGCCACGCTGGCCGCCCAACACGCCGAGGTCGGCGCCCTGGTGCTGCTGGCCGGCGCGGGTGAGCCCGCCGCAACGCTGATCTCACGCCAGCTGTCGGCCAGCGGATGGCCGCCAGCGCTGCAGCAGGCCGCAGGCGGCATGCTGGCGCAGTTGCGGCAGCAGCAGCCGGTGGCCGACGTGCCGCCCGAGCTGATGGCACTGCTGCGTCCCAGCGTACAGCCGTATCTGATGTCGTGGCTGCCCATCGACCCGGCGGCGGAACTGGCCCGGGTGCGCTGCCCCGCGCTGATCGTGCAGGGCACGCACGACCTGCAGGTGGGCGCGGCGGATGCCCAACGCCTGCATGCCGCGCAGCCAGGCGCCCGGCTGGCCTTCATCGACGGCATGAATCACGTGCTCAAGTCAGCGCCGCTCGAGCGCGCGGCCAATCTCAGCACCTACGCCGACCCCGAGCTGCCACTGGCACCGGGCCTGCTGCCGCTGCTGGCCGATTTTCTGCACCGCAACCTGGTGCCTGCCGCTTGATGTGGGCCGCGCGGCGTCAGCGGAAAAACGCGTAAGCCACCAGCACTGCCGCCACCAGCCCCACCGCATCGGCGAACAGCGCGCAGGGCAAGGCGTGGCGAGTGTGCTTGACGCCGACGCTGCCGAAGTACACCGCCAGCACGTAGAAGGTGGTCTCGGTCGAGCCCTGGATGATGGCGGCCAGCTTGGCGGGGAATGAATCGACGCCGTGGGTCTGCATCACGTCCACCATCAGCCCGCGCGCACCCGAGCCGCTCAGCACCTTCATCAGCCCCACGGGCACGGCCGGCAAGAAATCGGTCGGCAAACCCAGCGCCGACACGGCAGCGGCGATCCAGCCCATCAGCACGTCCATCAAGCCGGCGGCGCGAAACACCGCGATGGCGACCAGCATGGCCACCAGGTACGGGATGATGCCGACCGCCACGCCAAAGCCGTCCTTGGCGCCATCGACAAAAGCGTCGTACACGTTCACGCCGCGCAGCGCGCCGGCCACCAAAAAGGCCGCCACCACGGCCAGGATGAAACCGGCGCCGATCACGCCCATCCATTGCGCCGCCTGCTCGGGCGGAAAGCGCGACAGCCACCACACCAGCGCGCCGACCACGGCGCCAAAGCCCGCCAGCGGCAGCAGCAAACCGGCGCGCCACAGCGCAATGCGCTGCACCGCCGCCACCGCGATGAGCGCCGACAGCAGCGAGCAGGCCGTGGCCACCAGCGTGGGCAGGAAGATGTCGGCCGCGTTGAAGCCGACCAGCCCCTGCTTGACGGCCAGCGTCTGGCGGATGGCGATGACCGAGGTGGGGATCAGCGTCAGCCCCGCCGTGTTCAGCACCAGAAACATGATCTGCGCGTGGGTGGCGGTGTCGGGCCGGTCGTTGAGCGACTGCAATTCCTGCATCGCCTTCAGCCCCAGCGGCGTGGCGGCGTTGTCCAGGCCGAGCAGGTTGGCGCTGATGTTCATGGTCATCGCGCCCTGCGCCGGGTGGCCGCGCGGCACGCCGGGGAACAGGTGGCGAAACACCGGGTTCACGCCACGCGCGAAGGCGTCGATCATGCCGGCGCGCTCGCCGATCTTCATCAAGCCCAGCCACAGCGCCATGATGCCGACCAGGCCGATGGAGATGTCGAAGCCGGTCTTGGCGGCGTCGAACATGGCCGTAAGCAGCTTGGGGAACACCGTCAGGTCGCCCTGCGCCAGTTGCACGGCGGCGGCGACAAAGGCGCTCAGGAAAAAGCCCAGCCAGACGAAATTCAGAACCAAATCGGGCTCCAGCGCTTGCGCATCAAGCGCGAGCAGCTATTTTTTTGGGAGCATTCAGCACTCTCTTGTTCCCTCGCCCCGCTGGGGAGAGGGCGGGGGTGAGGGGCCGACGGCGTCGCATGGACACGCTGCATGCCCTCACCCCCACCCTCTCCCGCACGCGGGAGAGGGAGCAAACCGCGACTGCGCAGCAAAGTCCCGGAACAGGCCGCGGAGCAGGCCATCCGCGAACGTCGCGCGCGGGTTTCCCCGCGCGCCAGCGCTGTCTCCCCCGAGGGGAAGGCGCCGAAGGCGCCACAGGGGGAGCTTCACGCACCGCAGCACTTTTTATATTTCTTTCCGCTGCCGCACGGGCACGGGTCATTGCGGCCCACCTTGTCGCTGACCGCCGGCGCCACGCGCGGCCCCAGCGTGCGCGCGATGTCGTGCAGGTCGTACACCGCCCACAGCGCCTCGCCGAAGGCATCGAAGCGCGCCTGGCTGACGCTGGGCGGGCCGTTGGGGTCGTACAGGTTGAGCACGGGCGCGCCGGTGTCGTCGGCGGTCAGGTCCTCGATGCAGGACAGCGCGTCGTCCAGCATCTCGGCGATTTCCTTGTCGCGCGGGGGCGCCCAGTCGTCGGCCCAATGGTCCACCACGGCCAGGAAGCCGCTGGCCCACACCTGCGCCAGCGCCGGCGGCAGGCCGTCCTGGCCTTCGGTGGCTTCGGCGCGATCGGCCTCGGGCAGGCTGGCCAGCAGGCCGCGCCAGTCCATCACCGCGGGGCTCAGGGCGCGTTCGTCGTCCAGCGATTCGACGTCGGCGTCAAGCGCGGCGCGCAACTGCGATTCGCGCGCCAGCCAGCCCATGCTGAACTGCGTGCGCTCGGCCGGCGTGGCGAACACCTCGCTGGCCGCGCGGCCGAACACCAGCGGCAGCCACTCGTCCTCGCCCATGGTGCGGCGCGTGCACAGCAGCGCGGTCAGCACGCCTTCGCAGAATTCCCATTGCGGCGTGCCGGGGTGGCGCGCCCGCACGGCGTCGAGCACGTCTTCGAGCGTGTCGAGCGTGGCGCTGGTGGCGTCGTCGAAGTCGGCATCGTGGTCGGCGGCGTCGTTCGCGGGGGTGGGGTCGGTCATGGCGGGCAGTTCAGAGGCAATGCCCGCATGGTAGCGGTGTGACCTGATGAACGACAGGCGGCCGCGGAGCAGGCCACACCAGCGGCCGCCAGAACCGGGGTCTCCCCGGCGACCGGCGGCGCGCCCCTTCCCGAAGAGAGAAGGGCGAAGGCGCGTAAGCGCCCCAGGGGGATGTCACTTTTTTCTCGTGCCCAGCCAGATCACCGCAGACACCACCACCAGCGCGCCCACCACCTGCACCGGCGCGATGGCCTGTCCCAGAATCAGCCACGCCAGCACCAGCGCAAACACCGGCTCGACATTCATCACCGCCGAATTGCCGACCACGCCCAGGCGCGGCAACACGGTGAACAGGATGGTGATGCCGGTGCCGTACAGCAGCGTGAGCAACCCCAGCCCCCACCAGCCGGCCGGCGCCGTCGGCAGCGCAAAGCCGCCGCGCCACGCCACCGCCGCACCGGCCAGCAGGCCGACCATGGCCATGGTGGCGAAGGTGCGCAGGCGCCCGTCCAGCCCGCCCGCTTCGTGCTGCGTCAGCACCAGCGCCAGGCCGAAGGTGGTCGAGGCGCCCAGCGCGAAGGCCACGCCGGCGCCGATCTGCCGCCACTGCCCCGCCGCGCCCAGGCCCGAGGCGGCGCCCAGCACGTCCAGCGCCAGCACCAGGCCGAACAGGATCACCGGCATGGCGACGAGCAACGCGCGCTCGGGCCGGTGCTGGTACAGCAGGCGCGCCCACAGCGCCGTCATCAGCGGAAAGCTGTTGAACACCAGCAGCGCCAGCGCCACCGGCAGCCGCGCCACGGCCGAATACAGGCACAGGCTCTGGATGGCGATCAGCACGCCGATCAGCGGCAGCGCCTTGCGCTGGCGCGCCGTCAGCGCCAGCGGCACGCGCTGCACCAGCAGCAGCGCGCCCACCACGCCCGCCGTGACGACGCTGCGGAAGGCCACCGCCGTCGGCACGTCCACCCCGTGATTGAACGCCAGGCGCGCCGCCACGTGGTTGGCACCCATCAGCGCGGCGATGAGCAGCAGCGTGGCGAAGGCGGCGGTGCTGAGGGCGCGGGTGGGCGGGTTCATGCGCGCGCCTGGGTCCGTGCTCCCTCCCCCACTGGGGGAGGGTTGGGGTGGGGGCGAACCCCGCTGCCGCCATCGGGGTCAGCCCCCATCCCTACCTTCCCCCAACGGGGGAAGGAGCCAGAAGCGCAAGTTCGCTGTGTCATTCGGCAGGATACAAGCCACGCACGCGCGCATGCAGGCGCGACAGGCCCAGCAGCGCATCGGTGAACGGCGTCGGCGCCTGCGTAAGCTGGCCCAGCTCGCGCACCGCGGCGACGATGGCGTCCAGCTCCACCGGCTTGCCGGCTTCCACGTCCTGCAGCATCGACGGGCGCATGGCGCCCAGCTTGCGCGTGACCGCGTGGCGGTCTTCGGGCTGCTCGGCGATCGGCAGGCCGATGCGCGCGCCAATCTCGCGCGCTTCGAGCATCACGGCGCTCAGGAAACCGCGCACCAGTTCGTCGTCGAGCACGCGGTCGGCACTGGCGCCCGTCATGGCGCACACGGGGTTCATGGTCATGTTGCCCCACAGCTTGTACCAGACGTCCTTCTGGATCTGCGGCGACAGCGTGACGCTGAAACCGGCGCGCCGCAGCAGCGCGGCCAGCGCCTGCACACGCGGCGTGTCGCCACCGGCGGGCTCGCCCACGATCAGGCCCTGGCCCATGCGGTGGCGGATCACGCCCGGCTCGTCCACCGAACAGCTGGCGTGCACCACGCCGCCGACGATGTGCGCGGCCGGAATGGCACGCGCGATGGCGCCGCCCGGATCGACCGATTCAAGATTGCGCCCCGCCACCGGCCCGCCAAAGCCTTGCAGAAACCACCAGGGCACGCCGTTCATGGCGGTGAGGACGATGGTCTGGGGGCCGATCAGCGGGCCGATGCGGCGCGCCACCTCGGCCATGCCGGGCGCCTTGACGGCGACGATGACCAGATCCTGCACGCCCAGCGCCGCCGGGTCGTCGCTGGCCTTGACGGCATGGGCAGATTCACGATCGCCTTCGCGCAGGCGCAGCCCGTGCGCGCGCAGCGTCTGCAGCGTGGCGCCGCGCGCCACCACGCTCACGTCGCAGCCGATGGCCGCCAGGCGGGCGCCCATCCAGCCGCCGATGGCGCCGGCGCCGTAGATCGCGATGTTTTGAATCATTAAGGCCTCCAGCGCCCGTCCAGAAAGCGCGAGCAGCTTCAATTTTTATAGCTATCGTCGATGCGGTCAATCTGCCGCACCAGCGCGTCGAACACGTCCTGCCCGCCACCATGCTTGGGATCGAATTGCAGCGCATCGCGCGTGCACTTTGCCGCAACCGCTTCGGGCACGGGCAGCGGCGCGCCCATGCTTTGCGTGGCCAGTTGAATCTCGCAGGCGCGCTGCAGCGTCCACAGCACCGCAAACGCCAGCGGCAGCGTCTGGCCCCATGACAGCAGGCCGTGGTTGCGCAGGATGACCGCCTGCTTAGCGCCGATCGAAGCCAGCACGCGTGGCCCTTCCTCCGCGTGGATGGTGATGCCCTCGAAGTCGTGGTACGCCACCATGCCGTGCAGTTGCGCGCTGTAGAAATTGCTTTGCGACAGGCCCGAAGCCAGCGCCGCCACCGCCACGCCGGCCGTGGTGTGCGTGTGCATCACGCAATGCGCGCCGTCCACGCCGCCGTGGATCGTGCTGTGCAACACGAAGCCGGCGGGGTTGATCGGGTGCGGCGAGCCGTCCAGCACCTCGCCCGCCAGATTCACCTTGACCAGGTTGCGGGCCGTCACCTCGTTGTAGTGCAGGCCGAACGGGTTGATGAGAAAGTGTTTTTCGCCGCCGCTCACGCTGTCCGGTAGCCGCAGCGTGATGTGGTTGTAGATCATCTCCGTCCAGCCGAGCAGCGCGAAGATGCGGTAGCACGCGGCCAACTGGACGCGGGCCGTCCATTCGTCCGGAGGGATGCGCGCGGCGCGCTCGTCGGGGCGCAGGGCGGCGGCCATGTTCAGTACACCCTTCCCGGCGCGTCGGCGGGCGCGGGCGCGGTGGCGGGCTTGAAGCTCGCCGCCAGCGCGCTGGTGCCGCGCGCCAGCACCGTCATGTCCAGCCCCACGGCGACGAAGGTGGCGCCCAGTTCCAGATAGCGCCGCGCCAGCGCCTCGTCGGGCGACAGTTGGCCGGCGGCCTTGCCGGTGGCCACGATGCGCCGGATGGCGTCGGCCATGGCCGCCTGCATGTCGGGATGCGACGGGTTGCCCAGATGGCCCATGCTGGCCGACAAATCGGCCGGGCCGATGAAGATGCCGTCCACGCCATCGACGGCGGCAATCGCCTCGATGTTGGCCAGCGCGGTGGGTGTCTCGGCCTGCACCAGGATGCACAGGCGGTCGTTGGCCTCGTGCAGGTAGCGCGGGTAGCGGCCCCAGCGCGAGGCGCGGGCGCCGCCGATGCCGCGGATGCCGCCGTGCCCTTGCGCGTCGGGGTAGCGCGCGGCGCGCACGATGGCGGCCGCCTGCTCGGGCGTGTCGACCATCGGCACCAGCAGGGTCTGCACGCCCAGGTCAAGCACCTGCTTGATCAGCATCTGGCCCACGTGGCCGTGGCCCATGGGGATGCGCACGATCGGGTGCGTGGCCGGGTAGCCCGCCACCACCTGCAGTTGCGCCAGGATGCTTTGCAGGTCGTTGGGCGCGTGCTCGCCGTCGATCAGCACCCAGTCGAAGCCGGCGCCGGCGCAGATTTCGGTGGTCACGGGGTGGGCCAGCGTCAGCCAGAAGCCGATCTGGGCGCGCTTGTCCTGCAGCGCTTGCTTGAACGGGTTGCGGGGTGTTTGCATGGGTGGTTTCAGACGAACTTGAAGGTCAGCGTGCCCAGCGGCCCGTAGTCGGCGTCAAACACGTCGCCCACTTTAGCCGCCACCGGCCGGGTGAACGAACCGGCCAGCACGATGTGCCCTGCTTGCAGCGATTCGCCCCAGGGCGCCAGCTTGTTGGCCAGCCAGGCAATGCCGATGGCCGGATCGCCCTGCACGCCGGCGGCCAGGCCCGTTTCTTCGACCACGCCGTTTTGCCGCAGGATGGCGCCGACCCAGGGGCGGTCAATGGCGCGCGCGTCAGCCCGGCCTGCGCCCACCACGATGCCGGCGTTGGCGGCGTTGTCGCTGATGGTGTCGAACACCTTGCGCATGGCGCGCGTGTGGCGGTCGAACTGTTCGATGCGGGCGTCGATGATCTCGATCGCAGGCGTTACATATTCTGTAGCATCCAGCACTTGTTCCACGCTGACATCCGGGCCTTTCAGCGATTTTTTCAGCACGAAGGCGAGTTCCACCTCGACGCGCGGGGCAATGAAGCGCGCCGTGGGAATCTCCAGCACCTGGCCCGGCGTGGCGGTGAACCGCATGCTGTCGAGCAGCGTGCCGTAGTCGGGCTCGTCGATCTGGCTGCTGAGCTGCATGGCGCGCGAGGTCAGGCCGATCTTGTGGCCGATCACCTGTCGCCCTTGCGCCAATTGCCGCGCCACCCAGGCACGACTGATGCGGTAGCCATCGTCGATGGTCATGGCGGGAAAGCGTTTGGAGAAATGCTCGACGGGCGTGCGCGTGGCTTCGCTGTGCTGCAACTCGGCGGCCAGTTGTTCGATTTGTTCAGGGGTCAGCATGGCTCAGTTTTTCTTGAACAAGGGATGCAGGGTGCTGTGCTTGGCGTCAAAGACCTCGGGGCCCTCGTCGATCTGCACCGTCAGGCCGATGTGGCGCGTGGCCATCACGGCATTCAATCGGGCGCTGGCGCTTTCCAGAAGCGCGTTGCCAGCTCTTTTTTGTGTAGCATCGCTGCGTCCGCGGCCCATGCGCAGGTTGAGGTACATGAAGCCGTATTCGCCCGGATCGCCCGACGACACACCCGTCTTGCCCGCGCCCGCCGCGCGCCCCGCGGCGCCGCCATCGGCCACGGCGAAATGTGGCGCGGGATAGGCCAACACGCGCGTGCCGCCGGTGGGAAAAACCTGCGCGCCGGCCTCGTCGCGCACGCCAAGCATGGCGTCGGCCAGTTCGCGGCACAGCGCGGGCATGTCGACCACGGCGTCGAGGTTGCCGGTGTAAAGAATCACGAGGTGTGGCATGGCATCACAGTCTGGGGAAGGCTTTGTAGCTGCTGGCGCGCGAGGCCTCGGGCGCGGGCACGGCGGCGCCATCTTGCGGCGTCACGGGGAACACGGCGTTGATCTGCCCCGTGCCCGACGCGGCGAAGTACGGTGTCACTACGTCGACCTGGCCGTCATACGCCGACCAGCCCAGCGCGCCCAGCAGCATGGCGGTGTCGTGCATGAAGCCCTCGCCATGGCCCTTGGCGGCGTATTCGGGCAGCATGGCGCAGAAGTCGGCCCATTCGCCGTTTTTCCACATCTGCACCACGTCGGCGTCGAGCCGTTCGAGAAACGGGCTCCAGATCTTGAAGGCGAACTCGGGCGCCAGCCCGTTCTGCGCGAAGCGGTGCGACAGCGAGCCGCTGGCCAGAAAGGCGACCTTGCCGTCGTAATGCTTCTCGACCGCCTCGCGCATGGCCCAGCCCAGCCGGGCGGAATCATGAAGATAGTGGCTGGTGCACATGGCGGAGACCGACACCACCTTGAAATGCTGGTCGGCGTTCATGTAGCGCATGGGCACCAGCGTGCCGTATTCGGGCGCCAGCGTGGTGGCGTCGTGCGCCAGCGTTTCCACGCCCTGCTCGCAGCACGCCTTGGCCAGAATGCGGCCCAGCTCGGGGTTGCCCGAAAAGCCGAACGGCAGGTTGCTGATGAAGTGCGGCAGCTCGTTGCTGGTGTAAGTGCCTTGCCAGTGCGGCGCGCAGTTGAGGTGGTAGTTGGCGTTGACCAGCCAGTGCGTGTCGAACACGACGATGGTGTCCACGCCCAGCGCGCGGCAGCGGCGGCCGATCTCGACGTGGCCGTCGATGGCGTCCTGGCGCGTGCCATGGCGCTCGCCGGGCAGCTCGCTCAGGTACATGCTGGGCACGTGGGTGATCTTGGCGGCAAGGGCGAGTTGTCCCATGTTGGTTCTCCTGTGTGAATGCGGCGGTGTCAGGCTTCGGCGGTGATGCCGGCCTTGCGGATGACGTCGGCGTAGCGGGCGATTTCGCTGCGGATGAAATCGGCAAACTGCTCGGGCGTGCCGGACTTGGCGGCGATCCCGCCCTTCTGGAAGGCGTCGACGACCGCGGGCGACTGCATGGCCTGGTTCACCGCCGCGTTCATGCGCTGCACCACGGCATCGGGCGTGCCCGCCGGCGCCAGCAGGCCGTTCCACGAATTGGACTCGACCTTCAGGCCCTGCTCGGCCAGCGTCGGAATGGCCGGCGCATAGGCCGAGCGCCGCGCCGTCGCCATGCCGATGGCGACCAGCTTGCCGGCCTGCACGTGGTTGCGAAACTCAGGCCAGTTGCCGAACATCATCGACACCTGGCCACCCAGCAGGTCGGCCAACGCGGGCGCCTGGCCTTTGTACGGCACATGCACGACGTCAATGCCCAACTGGCTTTTCAGCATCTCGCCCGCCAGATGAGCGGAGGTGCCGGCGCCGAACGACGCATAGCTGAGCTTGGCGCCGGCCCTGGCCTGCGCCACGATGTCGGCCACCGACTTCAGGCCACTGCCGGGGTGCGTGGCCAGCACGTGTTCCGACAGGCCCATCAACGCCACCGGGCGCAAGTCCTTCAGGCCGTCGTAGGGCAGCTTTTTCAGCAGCGTGTGGTTGACGGTGAAGCTGTTGGCGACGGTGACGAAGCTGGTGCCATCGGCCGCCGACTTGGCCACCGAATCGACCCCGATCACCGTGCCGGCGCCGGGCTTGTTCTCGACCACCACGGGTTGACCGAGCGATTTGGCGACTTCGACCGCGACCAGACGGGTGACGTAGTCGGTGGTGCCGCCAGGCGTGAACGGCACGACGATGCGCATCGGCTTGGTGGGCCACGCACCTTGCGCACGCGCCCACAGCGGCGCCAGCGCGCCGGCGGCCGCGGCCTGCATGAGTTGGCGGCGTTGCATGGTCACACCCCCCAGTGCGGAATGTGGTGGCTGCCCATCGACACGGCGACGTTCTTCGGCTCCAGAAACACCTCGTAGCTCCAGGTGCCGCCCTCGCGCCCCGTGCCCGAGGCCTTGGTGCCACCGAAAGGCTGGCGCAGATCGCGCACGTTCTGGCTGTTGACGAAGCACATGCCGGCCTCGATGGCGGCAGCGACCCGATGGGCGCGGCCGATGTTCTCGGTCCAGACGTAGCTGGACAGGCCGTAGGCCGTGTCGTTGGCCAGACGGACGGCCTCGGCCTCGTCGGCGAACGGGATCAGGCAGGCCACCGGGCCGAAGATTTCGTCCTGCGCGATCTTCATGCGGTTGTCCACGTCGGCGAACACGGTGGGCGCCACGAAATTGCCGCGCCGCACGCGGTCGGCCACGACCGGCGTCTCCAGGCCGCCGCACAGCAGCGTGGCGCCTTCCCGGGGGCCCAGCTCGATGTAGCTGCGCACCTTGGCCAGGTGGGCCTGGCTGATCATCGGGCCGACGATGGTGGTCTCGTCCAGCGGGTCGCCGACCGTGATGCGCCTGGCGCGCTCGACGAACTTCGCGACGAAATCGGCGTAGATGGACTTCTGCACCAGGATGCGGCTGCCGGCCGTGCTGCGCTCGCCGTTGTTCGAGAAGATCATGAACACGGCAGCG
>JAKOYD010000037.1 GCA_029780695.1 Pseudomonadota bacterium | reverse complement strand
TATCGGCTGGCGCACGGGCTGAAGGTGTCGCTGTGGGAGCTGCTGTGCGAGGTGCGCGCGACGCTGTTTCAGCGGCCGCGGGCCGAAGCAGCGGCGTATGAGCGAAGGCGCCGCTATCGACAACAAATGGCCGGCCTGCAGCCGAGGTTGTTCGGATGAAAATGTTTACCGGACAGTAGTGCGCCTGCGCGGGAATGACGGGTTCAAGGGCGGTTGATGGGGGATATATTGATTTCCGCCTGCGTGGGAATGACGGGTTGTTTTGGCCGCCAGCGCTTGCTAAATAAGCGCAGGAAGCTATCAAAACAATAGTTACCGATCCCGCGCCACTCAGCGCTGCAAAAACAGCCGGTACGCCGGGTTGTCGGTTTCCTCGGCCCAGGGGTAGCCCAGCTCCTGCAGAAAGCGCTGGAAGGCCGCGTCGTCGCTGGCGGGCACCTGCAGGCCGACGAGGATGTGGCCGTGGTCGGCGCCTTCGTGGCGGTAGTTGAACAGGCTGATGTTCCAGCTGGGCCGCATCAGGCTCAGGAACTTCATCAGCGCGCCCGGCCGCTCAGGAAAGACGAAGCGCAGCAGGCGCTCGTGCTGCGCCAGCGGCGAATGGCCGCCCACCATGTAGCGCACGTGTTCCTTGGCCAGGTCGTTGTGCGTCAGGTCGACGGTGGCGAAGCCGGCCTTCTGGAACGCGGCGGCGATGCGCGGCGATTCGCCCTTGCCGGCGGTGGTCAGGCCGACGAACACGTGCGCCTGCGCGGCGTCGCTGATGCGGTAGTTGAACTCGGTCACGTTGCGTGGGCCGCCCGGCAGGCTGCCGATGACTTCGAGAAAGCGGCGGAAGCTGCCGCGCTCTTCGGGAATGGTGACGGCGAACAGCGCCTCGCGCTCCTCGCCCACCTCGGCGCGTTCGGCCACGAAGCGCAGGCGGTCGAAGTTCATGTTGGCGCCCGACAGCACGGCCACGTAGCTTTCGCCCTTGGTCTTGTGCGTGGCGACGTACTGCTTGACGGCGGCCACCGCCATCGCGCCGGAGGGCTCGACGATGCTGCGCGTGTCGATGAACACGTCCTTGATGGCGGCGCAGACGGCGTCGGTGTCGACGGTGACGAATTCGTCCACCACCTCGGTGGCGACGCGGAAGGTTTCTTCGCCCACCTGCTTGACGGCGGTGCCGTCGGCGAACAGGCCGACGTCGGTCAGCGTCACGCGCTGGCCCTGCGCGACCGACTGCGCCATGGCGGACGAGTCGGCCATCTGCACGCCGATGACCTTCACGTCGGGCCGTACCGCCTTGATGTAGGCGCCCACGCCGCTGATCAGGCCGCCGCCGCCGATGGCCAGGAACACCGCCGCCAGCGGGCCCTGGTGCTGGCGCAGGATCTCCATGCCGATGGTGCCCTGGCCGGCGATGACCAGCGGGTCGTCGAACGGGTGGATGAAGGTCAGCCCCTGCTCGGCCTGCAGCTGGACGGCGTGACCATAGGCGTCGGAATAGCTGTCGCCGGCCAGCACCACCTCACCGCCCAGCGCCTTGACGGCGTCAACCTTGACCTGCGGCGTGGTGGTGGGCATGACGATCACCGCGCGGCTGCTGAGCTTGTGCGCGGCCAGCGCCACGCCCTGCGCGTGGTTGCCGGCGCTGGCGCAGATCACGCCGGCCTTCAGCTGCTCGGGCGACAGGTGCGCCATCTTGTTGTAGGCGCCGCGCAGCTTGAAGCTGAACACGGGCTGCTGGTCTTCGCGCTTGAGGTAGATGCGGTTGTGCAGCCGCCGGCTCAGGGTGCGGGCCGATTCGAGGTCGGATTCGATGGCTACGTCGTACACGCGGGCGGTGAGCACCTGCTTGAGGTAGTCGGTGGCGCTGAGCGGCGCGGGGGCGCGGGATGTGGGCATGGAGCGGGTTGAAAGGGGCAAGGCAACCCGAAATGATACGTCCGCGCCACCGGCGTGCGCGACGGTTTGCGGCGCTGCAAAAAAAAAGCCCCGGCGCAAGGCGCCAGGGCTTGAATCCACCTTTTAGAAGGGGTGGAGGAGACAACCGGTGCGAATGAATCACCATTCGCTTGCGGCCAGTGTATATGAAAAGCACGGCCGTTCGCAATATTTTGCTGCGATGCAACAGCGCGCGCCGTGGCGAAGTGTGCGAAATGTCGCATCGGCGGCCTGTCGGGCGCTGAATCCGCTACGCTTGCGGTCCATTCATCGAGGCAGAAAAGGGGCGAAAGGTCATGGAATGCACGGTCAGTTGGACAGGCGCGGCGGGCACGCGCTCGGGCATGGGCTTTGTGGCCGAGACCGGGTCGGGCCACGTGATCGCCATGGATGGTGCGCCCGATGCCGCGCGACCCGAAAACGGCGGCCAGAATCTGGCGCCGCGCCCCATGGAAACCGTGCTGGCCGGCACCGGCGGCTGCACCGCCTATGACGTGGTGCTGATTCTCAAGCGCGGCCGGCACGACGTGCGCGGCTGCTCCGTCAAGCTGACCAGCGAGCGCGCCAGCGAAGACCCGAAGGTGTTCACGCGCATCCACATGCACTTCACGGTGAGCGGCAAGGGCCTGCCCGCCAGCGCCGTCGAGCGCGCGATTGCGATGAGCCACGACAAGTACTGCTCGGCCTCGATCATGCTGGGCAAGACGGCGGAGATCACGACGTCGTTCGAGCTGGTGGCGGTGGATTGAGGTGCGGCGGATACTATTAAAAATATAGCTTGTCGCGCTGACTGGGCAAGCGCAAGAGCCCGTTTTTACATGTGAAATTCGCGCCGCTGCGCGTGCGCACGCCACGGTCTGCCGGCCGCGGAGCAGGCTAGGAGTCTGCGCGGCAGAAGGAGCGTCGGCTGCAACGCGCGAGAAAACGGTCCGTCGCGGCGCTACCTCCGGCGCCCATAGCCCGGCTATGGGCTTGTCGGTATCACCACGCTGTCCGCGTTTTTCGCGCGTTTCGCTTCGACGCCTTCTACCGCGCAGACTCCTAGGCGAGAACGCCGCAGTCGGGGTCCCCCCGGCTGCCAGCGTTGTCCCCTGGGGGAAGGCGCGTCAGCGCCACAGGGGGGTCAGATCCTATGCGCCACGGTCGTCATCACCCGGGCCGCCACGCGCATCAGCCCCCCCACCGGCGCCGGCAGCGGGGCGGCGCCGGCGTGCAGCGCTTCGTCGGCGTGGCGCGCTTCGTCTTCCTTCATCTGCGCCACGATGGCGCGCGAGGGCGCATCGCCCGCGGGCAGGCGATCCATGTGGCTGGCCAGGTGGGCCTCGACCTGGCGTTCGGTCTCCACCACAAAGCCCAGGCTGAAGCGCTCGCCGCCCACGCGCCCGGCCAACAGGCCGATGCCGAAGGCGCCCGCGTACCACAGCGGGTTGAGCAGCGACACGCGGTCGCTCAGCTGTTCCAGGCGCTCGCGCGTCCACGCCAAGTGGTCGGTTTCGTCACGCGCGGCGGCCTCCAGGCTCTGTCGCACGGCGGGGTCGGACGTGGCCAGCGCCTGCGCGGTGTACAGCGCCTGCGCGCAGACCTCGCCCACGTGGTTGACGCGCATCAGCGCGCCCGACAGGCGTTGTTCGCTCTCGGAGAGCCTGGCGCCCGGCGGCGCCTTGGCGGCCGGGTTGGGGCGCGACGCCTGGTGGGGCGCCAACAGTGTGCGCAGCGTGCTGTCGGCTGCGGCGAGCAGTCGGTCGGTGGGCGATAGCATGGCCGGATGGTACGCCACGGGGCGTTCAGGCCAACCCTGCTCGAAGGCCCCCCACGTGGGCAGCCGGCGATGCTTTGGCGCAACAAACCCGCGCTGCGGCCCCGTTCGTGTCAGGGCTGCATCCTAGTCTGACGTCGGTGGCGTCGTCGGCAGGCGCTACCTCGACGCCCGACCTGTATCCGCAAAAGCAACCTTGGAGAACCTGCATGAAAAAATCGCTCTTCGCCCTGGCCGTTCTGGCCCTCTCTGGTGCCGCCATGGCCCAGTCCTCCGTCACGCTGTATGGCGTGGCCGACGCCGGTATCGGCAAGATCAAGCTGGGCTCCGGCGGCGCGTCGCCGGCCAACGACGCCTCCAACAAGACCGAATTCATCAGCAGCAGCACGATGAACAACGGCACCACCCGCGTGGGCGTGCGCGGCGTGGAAGACCTGGGCGGCGGCCTCAAGGCCGGCTTCCAGTTTGAAACGGGCCTTGACCTGGACAACGGCAACGCCACCAACTCGGCCTTCTGGGCTCGCCAGGCCAACATGTGGCTCGGCGGCAACTGGGGTACCGTCAAGCTGGGTCGCCAGTTCACGCCCAGCTATCTGGCCACGGCCAGCTATGAATTGACCGGCGCGGCCAATTACTCGCTGCTGTCCAACACCTACAACTACGTTGGCATCGGGTCGCGTGCCAACAGCGCCTTCGCCTATGTCACGCCCAGCTTCGGCGGCCTGACGGGCGTGCTGGCCTACGTCACCAAGAACGACCTGGGCGCGGCCAAGGCGGCCTACGACGTGGCCCTGATGTACGGCAACGGCCCGATCGCGGCCGCCCTGTCGATGAACAAGGTCATCAACAGCAAGACCAACTACCAGCTGGGTGGCAAGTACGACTTCGGTAATTTTGTCGTCGCAGCGTCCTACACCCAGGCGTCCAACCAGGCTCAGGCGGTGCGCCGCGGGTTCGGCTTGGGCGGGACTGCCAAGTTCGGCGCGGTCTCGCTCACGATGGACTTCACCCGCGACACCAAGAACGAGTGGACGGGCAAGAAGTACACCAACGGCCTGCTCGAGGCCAAGTACGCGCTGTCCAAGCGCACCTTCGCCTATGGCGCCTTCATGCGCCTGGACGGCACCAACAACTACGGCATCGGCGTTCGCCACAACTTCTGATGACGGCATGATCAGGTGGCGCGCCCCGCGCGTAGCCGCCTGACGAAGGGCGCAGACGATCCCCTGGAGGTGGGGGAGAGTCTGCTCCTTCGGACCCTCGGACAGAATCGATCCCCACCGTTGCTCCCACCGCCGTCATGGCGCTTCCGGAGGGCACGAATGGGCTTAAAGCGGCCGGTCAGCGTCTTCACGATCGATGCCACGGCATCCAGTCGCCTTGCCTGCGCGCTATGCATGACGCAATACTTTGGTGTTCTTTTTTGCGCGGTGTCTTGCGCGGTGTCGGCGCGTGGATTGCTGGCAAGGTGCAGCCCGTTTTGCCGTTCGCGCGGCAGCCAAAGAGCGCTTTTGATCCCAAGACCAAGTAGCCCACTTCGACCAGTCCTGCCAAGATACGTCGCCCAACGTTTGACATGCCTTGCAACATGTGTCTCCTATTCCCCACTATGAAGGCCTGTCTGTTGTCGCGTTGCAACAGAACGTCGGCCTGCCGTTCGATGGGGTGCTGAATTCTTTGCAAGTTGCTGGCGCCTCTGGTGCAATAGCAACAACTTCCCGCTAGGGGAGGTTGGCCCGGGGACCCGGCGGGAATCGCAGACGGACCCTTCGCACCGGCGCCCTATGTTTAACCTTGGAGAACTTGCAATGAAAAAATCTCTGATCGCCCTGGCCGTGCTGGGTGCCTCGAGCTTCGCGATGGCCCAGTCTTCTGTGACCCTGTACGGCGTGGCTGACGCTGGTATCGGCAAGATCAAGACCGGCTCCATCGCTGGTGGCGCCGCTGCAAACGGCAACGACGCAAACAACCAAACCCAATTCATCAGCGGCAGCACGATGAACAACGGCAACAGCCGCATCGGCGTGCGTGGCGTTGAAGACCTCGGTGGCGGCCTGAAGGCTGGCTTCAACTTCGAATCCGGTCTGGATCTGGACCAGGGTGACGCGCTGGGTTCCGGCGGTGGTTTCTGGGGCCGTGCCGCCAACGTGTGGGTGGGTGGCAACTGGGGTACCTTCAAGCTGGGTCGCAGCCTGAACCCGACGTTCTACGGCATCGCCGCCTATGAACTGACCGGCGCCGCCAACTACTCCGTGGTCGGCAACACCTACAACTTCGCTGGCGGCGGCCCGCGTAACAACAGCCAGTTCAGCTACAAGACGGCTGACTTCGGTGGCCTGAGCGCTGAAGTGGGCTACATCACCAAGGCCGACAACGGTGGCAACGCCAAGTGGGACCTGAACGTGCTGTACGCCAACGGCCCGGTCGGCGTCGGCTTCGCTGCCAACAAGACCAAGAGCCTGAAGACGAACTACACCGTTGGTGGCAAGTACAACTTCAGCAACTTCGTGGTTGCCGCTTCCTACACCAACGCCTACAACGCCGCCAACGCTCAGCGTCGTGGCTTCAGCCTGGGTGGCACCGCCAACTTCGGCGCCGTCGCTCTGACGCTGGACCTGACCCGCGACACCAAGAACGAGTGGACTGGCAAGAAGTACACCAACGGCCTGGTGGAAGCCAAGTACGCGCTGTCCAAGCGCACGTTCGTCTACGGCGCTTACCTGCGCCTCGACGGCAACAACAACTACGGCATCGGTGTCCGTCACAACTTCTAATCGTGACGTTGCCTGAACGGCAACCAGCGATTCAGCATCAAAAGCCGCCTTCGGGCGGCTTTTTTTATTTCTGACTGGGTTTTGACGGCGGCGCGGCACCTTGCATGCACCGCCACCTACTGCGCGTAACACCTATGGCCGCGTCGATACGGCTCTGCTAGCATCGGCCTTCGCTATCTTTTTTAAACCGATGGGTGCATTCATTCTTCGCCGTCTGCTGCAGGCTGTCATTGTGATGGTCTCGGTCGCCTTTATTGCCTTCCTGCTCTTCCAATACGTGGGCGACCCGGTGGTGTTTTTGTTGGGGCAAGACGCGACGCCGGAGCAAATCCGCCAGCTGCGCGCCGACCTGGGGCTCGATCAACCCTTCTTCGTGCAGTTCTGGCACTTTTTGGTCAACGCGGCGCAGGGCGAATTCGGCCTCAGCCTGCGCCAGGGCGCCAAGGTGTCGCGTTTGCTGGGCGAGCGTTTCCCGGCGACCTTTGAACTGGCGCTGGTGGCTGCCGTGCTGGCGCTGATGATCGGCATTCCCATGGGTGTTTACGCGGCACTGAAACGCGGCAGCTTTCTCAGCCAGGTGTTCATGACCGTGTCGCTGCTCGGCGTGTCGCTGCCCACCTTTCTGATCGGCATTTTGCTGATCCTGATCTTCTCGGTCTGGCTGGGCTGGCTGCCCAGCTTTGGGCGCGGCGAGACGGTGAACTTCGGCTGGTGGAGTTCGGGCCTGTTCACGGTGGACGGCTGGCTGCACATGATCCTGCCGGCCATCACGCTGGCGATCTTCCAGCTCACGCTCATCATGCGGCTGGTGCGCGCCGAGATGCTCGAAGTGCTGCGCACCGACTACATCAAATTCGCGCGCGCCCGCGGCCTTTCAGACCGCGCCATCTACTTCGGCCACGCGCTCAAGAACACCCTGGTGCCCGTGATGACCATCACCGGCCTGCAGCTCGGCGGCCTGATCGCGTTTGCCATCATCACCGAGACGGTGTTCCAGTGGCCCGGCATGGGCCTGCTGTTCATCCAGGCCGTCACCTTTGCCGACGTGCCGGTGATGGCCGCCTATCTGTGCCTGATCGCGCTGATCTTCGTCGTCATCAACCTGATCGTCGACATGCTTTACGTGGTGGTCGACCCACGCCTGCGCGTGTCCAGCGCTGGCGGCCATTGATCCACCGTTGCCTGATTTTTTGCCGAGGAGATTGCCATGAAACTCAAGAAAAAATTGCTGCTGGCGCTGGTCGGTACAGCGGCGACAGCTATGTTTTCAGGAGCATCCGCGCAAACCGTGCGCATTGCCAACCAGGGCGACGCGCTCTCGCTCGACCCGCATTCGCTGAACGAATCGCTGCAGCTGTCGATTGACGGCAACGCCTACGAACCGCTGGTCGACCTCGACAAGAAATTGAACGTGATCCCCGGCCTGGCCACGGGCTGGAAGCAGACCTCGCCCACGGTGTGGCGCTTCGATTTGCGCAAGAACGTCAAGTTTCACGACGGCACGCCCTTTACCGCCGACGACGTGGTGTTCACCATGGCGCGCATCGCGGGCGAAGGCTCGGACATGAAGAGCTATTCGAACGACTTCAAGGAAGTGCGCAAGATCGACAGCCACACCATCGAGATCGAGACCAAGACGCCACTCGCCATCCTGCCTCAGGTGCTGACGCAAGTCATGATCATGAGCAAGAAATGGTGCGAGGACAACAACGCCACGCGCCCCGTGGACCGGCGCAAGGGCATCGAGAACACCGCTTCTTTCAAGACCAACGGCACCGGCCCCTACCACGTGCGCGAGCGTCAGCCAGGCGTGCGCACCGTGTTCGCGCGCAACCCCAACTACTGGGGCAAGGTCGAGGGCAACGTGCAGCAAGTCATCTTCACGCCCATCGCCGCGCCCACCACGCGCGTGGCCGCGCTGCTGTCGGGCGAGATCGACGTCATGGAGCCGGTGCCGGTGCAAGACATCGCCCGCGTCAACGCCAACAGCAGCACCCGCGCCATCACTGGCCCTGAGTTGCGCACCATCTTCCTGGGCATGGACCAGAAGCGCGACGAGCTGCTGTTCTCCAGCGTCAAGGGCAAGAACCCCTTCAAGGACAAGCGCGTGCGTCAGGCCTTCTATCAGGCCATTGACATGGAAGCCATCAAGAAAACCGTGATGCGCGACGCCTCGCGTCCCACCGCGCTGATGGTTGGCCCCGGCATCAACGGCTGGAACGCCGAGCAGGACAAGCGCCTGGGCTACGACGTCGAAGCCGCCAAGAAGCTGATGGCGGATGCCGGCTACGGCAGCGGCTTTGAAGTCACCATGAACTGCCCGAACGACCGCTACGTCAACGACGCGCAAATCTGCCAGGCCGTGGCCGCCAACCTGGCGCGCATCAACGTCAAGATCAACTTGCAGGCCGAAACCAAGGGCACGTATTTCCCCAAGATTCTGCGGCGCGACACCAGCTTCTACATGCTGGGCTGGACCCCTTCGACCTACGACGCGCACAACGCGCTGAACGCGCTGATGCGCTGCCCCGACGACAAGACCGGCGCCGGCCAGTTCAACCTGGGCAGCTACTGCAACGCCAAGCTCGACGACCTGACGGTGAAGATCGGCGCCGAAACCGACAAGGCCAAGCGCGACGCCATGATCAAGGAAGCGTTCCAGATTCACAGCGAAGAGATCGGGCACCTGCCGCTGCACCAGCAGTCGCTGGCCTGGGGCGTGAACAAGAAGATCGAGATCACGCAGCGCGCCGACAACTACATGCCGTTCAAGTGGATCACCGTCAAAACGAAGTGACCCCCCCAGAGTCGCCTGCGGCGCCATCCCCCAGGGGACAACGCCAGTGGCCGGGCCAAGCCCGTTCAACGGCGTTCCCGCATGGACTGCTCCGCGGCCGTTTGATGGTTAAAAATGGCTCCAGCGCTTGTCTGGCAAGCGCAAGCAGCTATTAATTTATGAGTATTCACGCATGAGCAGTCTGGTATCCCGCTGGTGGGACAGCGACGTGGGTTACAGCTTTCGCAGCTCGCCCACGGCCATCATCGCGGCGGTGATCGCGGTGGTCTGCGTGGTCTGCGCGGTGTTCGCCAACTGGGTGGCGCCGCACAATCCGCTGGACCTGACGACGCTGGAACTGAGCGACGCGCGCCTGCCGCCCGCCTGGCAAGAAGGCGGCAGCCGCAAATACCTGCTGGGCACCGACGACCAGGGGCGCGACATCCTGTCGGCGCTGATGTACGGCGCGCGCATCTCGCTGGTGGTGGGCGTGGCCTCGGTCATCATTTCGGTGCTGGTGGGCGTGGCGCTGGGGCTCATCGCCGGGTTCAAGGGCGGCTGGGTGGATTCGTTCTTGATGCG
Organism: Pseudomonadota bacterium; assembly: GCA_029780695.1. Taxonomy (GTDB): domain Bacteria; phylum Pseudomonadota; class Gammaproteobacteria; order Burkholderiales; family Burkholderiaceae_C; genus Ottowia. The sequence goes on along the minus strand of JAKOYD010000037.1, from coordinate 102,406 downwards.
CGTGTGCGACGTGATGCTGTCCTTCCCCGCCATCCTGATCGCGCTGCTGATCGCGGGCGTGGGGCGCGCGTTGTTTCCCAACGCCAACGAATCGCTGGCCTTTGGCGTGCTGATCATCGCCATTTCGCTCACCGGCTGGGTGCAGTACGCGCGCACGGTGCGCGGCAGCACCATGGTCGAGCGCGGCAAGGAATACGTGCAGGCCGCGCGCGTCACCGGCGTGTCCAACTGGCGCATCATGGTCAAGCACGTGCTGCCCAACGTGCTGGGGCCGGTGATGGTGCTGGCCACCATCCAGGTGGCGACGGCCATCATCACCGAGGCGACCCTGTCCTTCCTCGGCGTGGGCGTGCCGCCGACTTCGCCCTCGCTCGGCACGCTGATCCGCGTCGGCAACGACTACCTGTTTTCGGGCGAGTGGTGGATCACGATTTTCCCGGGCGTGATGCTGGTGCTGATCGCCCTCAGCGTGAACCTGCTGGGCGATTGGCTGCGCGATGCTTTGAATCCAAGGCTGCGTTGAATCCAGCCCCAGAACATCCGTACGCGAAGGGCGCGAAAGATTCGCGAAAGGCGCGAAAGAACTGCCAATTGAATTTTTTGCGTTTTTCGCGAAACCTTCGCGCTCTTCGCGTCCGATTTTTGAGTGTTTTATGCCCCCTGCGCTTGCCCATCAAGCGCGACCAGCTATTAAATTCATAGTCATCACAGAGCCCATGTCGCTTCTGCAAGTCAAGAACCTGATCGTCGAATTCCCCAGCCGGCGCGGCAACCTGCGTGCGCTGGACGACATTTCCTTCGACATCGCGCCGGGCGAAATCCTGGGCGTGGTGGGCGAATCGGGCGCGGGCAAGTCGCTCACGGGCGCGGCCATCATCGGCCTGCTGGAGCCGCCCGGCCGCGTGGCGGGCGGCGAAATATTGCTCGAAGGCCGGCGCATCGATAACCTGCCGCACGATGAGATGCGCCACGTGCGCGGTCGCCAGATCGGCGCCATCTTTCAAGACCCGCTGACCTCGCTCAATCCGCTGTATTCGGTCGGGCGCCAGCTGATCGAGACGATCCAGACGCATTTGCCCGTCAACGCCGACGAAGCGCGCCGCCGCGCCATCGATCTGCTGAAAGACACCGGCATCCCCGCCGCCGAAGAGCGCATCGACCACTACCCGCACCAGTTCAGCGGCGGCATGCGCCAGCGCGTGGTGATCGCCCTGGCGCTGGCGGCCGAGCCCAAGCTGATCGTGGCCGACGAGCCGACCACCGCGCTCGACGTGTCGATTCAGGCGCAGATCATCGGCCTGCTGAAAAAGGTGTGCCGCGAGCGCGGCGCGGCGGTGATGCTCATCACCCACGACATGGGCGTGATCGCCGAAACCTGCGACCGCGTGGCCGTGATGTACGCCGGCCGCATCGCCGAAATCGGCCCGGTGCACGAGGTCATCAACCAGCCCGCGCACCCGTACACCGCGGGGCTGATGGCGGCGATTCCCGACATGACCATCGACCGCGAGCAGCTCAACCAGATCGACGGCGCCATGCCGCGGCTGAACGCGATTCCCAAGGGCTGCGCCTTCAACCCGCGCTGCCCGCAAGTGTTCGAGCGCTGCCGCGTCGAGCGGCCCGAGTTGATGAACGCGGGCGCCACGCGCGCGGCGTGCTGGCTGCATGCGCGGCAGGAGGTGGCGGCATGACCATGCACGCGAACGGTTGGAACCCCTTCCCCCGCTGGGGGAAGGCCGGGATGGGGGCAACGCTCATCGAAGTGGGCGCCGCTGGCCCCCACCCCAACCCTCTCCCGCCAGCGGCAGAGGGAGAAAACCCCCTGGTGCGCGCTGAAGGCCTGGCCAAGACCTTCGACGTCTCGCCGCCGCTGCTCAACCGCCTGCTGGAGGGCAAGCCGCGCCAGCTGCTGCACGCCGTGGACGACGCCACCTTCACCATCATGAAGGGCCAGACGCTGGCGCTGGTCGGCGAATCGGGCTGCGGCAAGAGCACCGCCGCGCGCCTGCTGGTGGGCCTGTACGCGCCCACGCGCGGCACCTTTCACTTTGCGGGTGAAGATGCGCACGCCACCTTCAAGGCTGGCGGCGAACGTTCGCGCAAGCTGCGCGAGCGCATCCAGATGATTTTTCAAGACCCCTACGCCAGCCTCAACCCGCGCTGGAAGGTGGGCGACATCATTGCAGAGCCGATGCGCGAGCACGCCACGGTGGTCGGCAAGGCGGCGCAGGAGCAGCGCGTGGGCGAACTGCTGCAGTCGGTCGGCCTGGCGCCGGCCGACATGGTCAAGTACCCGCACCAGTTCAGCGGCGGCCAGCGCCAACGCATCTCGATTGCGCGCGCGCTGGCCACGCAGCCCGAGTTTCTGGTGTGCGACGAGCCGACCAGCGCGCTCGACGTCAGCGTTCAGGCGCAGGTGCTCAACATCATGAAGAACCTGCAGCGGCAGCAGGGGTTGACCTACCTGTTCATCAGCCACAACCTGGCCGTGGTGCGCCACGTGAGCGATGCGGTCGGCGTGATGTACCTGGGCCGCATCGTCGAGCTGGCGCCCAAGCACACGCTGTTCGACACCCCGCGCCACCCCTACACGCGCATGCTGCTGGACGCGATCCCCAAGATGCACGACACCGGCCGCGCGCGCACGCCGGTGCAGGGCGAGGTGCCGAATCCGCTGAACCCGCCCACCGGCTGCACCTTTCACCCACGCTGCCCGCACGCCAACGACCGCTGCAAGGCCGAGCGGCCGGCGATGCTGCACTTTCAGGGCATCCAGGTGGCGTGCCACGCGGTGGAAGAGGGGCGCATCTGACGGGTGCTATCTTTAATATAGCTGCTCGCGCTTGATGGACGTGCGCCAGAGCCAGTTTTGACCATGAACGACCGCCGCTACCTGTTTCTTGTCGCCTCCACCCGCGAGCCGGGCCACGTCGGCAACACCGAGTGGCTGGCGCGCCAGGCCACCGCCGCGCTGCCGGCCGATGTGCCGCAGCAGTGGCTGCACCTGGCGGCGATGAATCTGCCGCCCTTCGTTGACCGGCGCCACACCGCCGGCACTTATGCGCCGCCCGAAGGCGAGCTGAAAACCCTGCTCGACGCCACGCTGGCCTGCACCGATCTCGTGCTGGTGGCGCCGGTGTACTGGTACAGCATTCCGTCGTCGCTCAAGACCTATCTCGACCACTGGAGCGGCTGGATGCGCACGCCCGGCGTGCCGTTCAAGGAGCAGATGGCCGCCAAGCGCCTGCACCTCATCACCACCAGCGGCAACCGCGACAAGGCGCAGCCCATGATCGACTCGGTGCGCCTGTGCGCCGAATTTCTGTCGATGCCCTGGGCCGGCGCGCTTTGGGGCAAGGGCGGCCCGCCCGACGCGGTGCAGGCCGACGCCGAAGCGGTGGCCGCCGCCGCCCGTTTTCTGGCCCCGCGTTGAAAACGCCCGCGCGCGCCGGGCTGGGATAATCCCTGCCCATGAACCAGCTCGACGCGCTTAAGCAATTCACCACCGTCGTTGCCGACACCGGCGACTTCAGGCAACTGGCCGCGTTTCAACCGCAAGACGCCACCACCAACCCCTCGCTCATCCTGAAGGCGGTGCAAAAGCCCGACTACGCGCCGCTGCTGCATGACACAGTGGCCGCGCACCGCGGCAAGCCGCTCGACGAAGTGGCCGACCGGCTGCTGGTGCGCTTTGGCACCGAAATCCTCTCCATCATCCCCGGCCGCGTGTCGACCGAAGTGGACGCGCGCCTGTCGTTTGACGAAGACGCCACCTACACCCGCGCCGAGCGCCTGATCGAGCTGTACCAGGCCGCAGGCGTGCCGACCGACCGCGTGCTGATCAAGATCGCCGCCACCTGGGAAGGCATTCGCGCCGCCGAGCGGCTGCAGCAACGCGGCATTCGCTGCAACCTGACGCTGCTGTTCAGCTTCTGCCAGGCCGTGGCCTGTGGGCAGGCCAAGGTGCAGTTGATCTCGCCCTTCGTGGGCCGCATTTACGACTGGTACAAAAAGCAGGCCGGCGCCGCGTGGGACGAAGCGGCGATGGCGGGCGCGGGCGACCCTGGCGTGCAATCGGTCAAGCGCATTTTTGATTACTACAAGCGCCACGGCATCGCCACCGAGGTGATGGGCGCCAGCTTTCGCAACGTCGGCCAGATCACCGCGCTGGCCGGCTGCGACCTGCTGACCATCAGCCCCGAGCTGCTGGCGCAACTGGCGGCCAGCGACGCGCCGCTGCCCCGCGCACTCGACGCTCAGGCGGCAAAGTCGCTTGATCTGCCTGTCGTGCAATACGACGAGCCGGCCTTCCGCCTGGCGCTGAACCAGGACGCCATGGCCACCGAAAAGCTGGCCGAGGGCATCCGCGCCTTCATCGCCGATGCTGAAAAGCTCGAAGCGCTGATGCAATGACGTTCCCCCTGTGTCGCCTGTGGCGCCCCCGGATCGTGTCCGGGGCAGGCTTGCCTCCTGAGGGGAGCGACCTGGGTCGTCCGGGCAACCGCGGCCACGGCGTTGCCGCTTCGCCAGGTGCGCGGCGGCAGGGTTCACACGGCATGCGCCGTCGCGAGGCACGTGCGTGAACTGGCAAGAGCGCCCACGCTGCGACGAGACGCCCGCATGGGCGCTGTTGCAGCGCCATTTCGCGCAGCGCTTTGCTGGCGCCCAAGCCTTTGACTTGCGGCTGGCGTTTGCCGAAGAGGGCGCGCGGCGGGTCGAGCGGTTCAGCTTCGACGCCCCGGGCGTGTTTGCCGACCTGTCGAAAAACCTGATCGATGACGAGGCCCAGCGCCTGCTCACCCAGTTGGCGCAGCAATGCGGTGTCGAGGTGCTGCGCGATGCCCTGTGGGCCGGCGAGCGCATCAACACCAGCGAGCAGCGGGCGGTGACCCACGTGCACTGGCGTTGCGGGTCAAATCAGGCCCTGGCGCTTGACGGACAAGCGCAAGTAGCTATTGAAAATATAGCTTCAATGCGCCGGCGGATGGCCGAAGCGCAGTCGGCCATGCTGGATTTTGCCGATGCCGTGCGCGCCGACGCCGGCATCACCGACGTCGTCAACATCGGCATCGGCGGCTCCGACCTGGGGCCACGCATGGTGGTGCAGGCGCTGCGCAGCGCCGGCCAGGCCCGCGGTCCGCGCGTGCACTTCGTCGCCAACATGGATGGGCATGAGCTGGCTGAACTGCTGCCGCACTTGCAAGCCGACCGCACGCTGTTCGTCGTCTCGTCCAAGACCTTCGGCACCGCCGAAACGATGCAGAACGCCGCCTCGGCGCGCGCCTGGTTCGCGGCGCAGGGCGGCCGCGACGTGGCGCGCCACTTTGTCGGCGTCAGCGCCAACACCGCCGCCGTGGCGGCCTTTGGCGCCGGTCGCTGCTTTGCGTTCGACGAAGGCGTGGGTGGACGCTTTTCGCTCTGGTCCAGCATCGGCTTTCCCATTGCGCTCGCCGTGGGCCGCGCCAGCTTCGAGGCTCTGCTGTCCGGCGCGCGCGCGATGGACCAGCACTTCACCCAAATGCCGCTGGGGCGCAACCTGCCCGTGCAACTGGCGCTGCTTGACGTGTGGAATCGCAACTTCCACCGCTTCGCCAGCCGCTGCGTCGCGCCTTACCACCATGGCCTGCGCCGCCTGCCCGCCTACCTGCAGCAACTGGAGATGGAAAGCAACGGCAAGTGCGTCGATGTGCGCGGCCGCACTGTGCCGTTCGACACCGCGCCCGTGGTCTGGGGCGAGGCGGGCAGCAACGGCCAGCATGCGTTCTTTCAGATGCTGCACCAGGGCACGCAACCCGTGCCGGTTGAATTCGTGGCGGTGCGCCAGGCCGCCCATGCGCTGGAAGGCCACCACGACCGGCTGCTGGCCAACGCGCTGGCGCAGGCGCGCGCGCTGATGCTGGGCGATGCCGGTGACGCGCCGCAGCGGCATTTTTCAGGCAACCGCCCCTCGACCTTTCTGGTGCTGGACCGGCTGGATCCCGCCGGCCTGGGCGCCCTGCTGGCGCTGTACGAACACCGCGTCTTCGTCGCCGGCGCCATTTGGGGCATCAACAGCTTCGACCAGTGGGGGGTCGAGCTGGGCAAGCGCCACGCAGGGCTGATTGAGCGGGCGCTGGGATCGCGCGGTGAAACGGACGGCGCGGCCGGCGACCCGTCCACCGCGGCCTTGGCGCGGCGCCTGCGCTAGGAGTCTGCGCGGCAGAAGGAGCGTCGGCTGCAACGCGCGAGAAAACGGTCCATCGCGGTGCTACCTCCGGCGCTCATAGCGCGGCTATGGGCTGGTCGGCACCACCACGCTGTCCTCGTTTTTCGCGCGTTTCGCTTCGACGCCTTCTGCCGCGCAGACTCCTAGCACGCGGGCCGGCCCGATGTATCGGGCATCAGCCTGGCGTGCAGACGGTGTTCAGGCCCACGCCATCGTAGACGTTTTGCCATTGCTGATAGATCGACTGGCTCTGATCGTCTTTCTTGTCGAACATGTAGTCGAACAGTTCGCCACCCCCGATGTCGATGTCGGTGGCCGCCAGTGCCATCGCCGCCGCGGCCAGAACACCGCCGGACTCGATTTCGATGGCGCCCACGCCGGCCGCCACCATCGGGATGACGATCTTGGAAATGGCTTTTTTCCACCACGACTGCTTGGGTGCCGGATTCTGCGGCGGCGCGGCCGGTTTGACCAACTGCCCGTAGCAGCGGGCAGGCCGGCCCCCGCTGATGGTGACCCAGGACTTGTCGGAGGCCGTCCAATCCGTGCTGCCCTCGGTCGCGTTGATGCGGACGATGGCGCCGGCTTCGTTCACCACGTAGACAAACACGTTCGCCGACGGCGACACCGAATAACGCACCAGCGCGGGCGCTGCCTGATAGCTCGCGGTGGGGAACATGGCGGTGTAGTCGGCCGCCACGAACCCGTCTTGCGCCTCGCCTGCGGCCACGGGTCTTGGATGTTTGCACGCACCCCCTGAAAGGATGTTCGCCAGGTCGTCGGGCGTCAACACGCACAGGTAGACACCGCCGCCCACGCGCTTGGCCTGAAAGCTGATGTCGGGATTGCCCGCGTTGCTCATGTCGCCCGCGCCGAGCAGCACATAGGCCCGCAGTCGGGTGCCCGCCTTGTTGGGCACGACCACGGCCGACAGGCTGTGGAACAGCACGCCGCTGAACGTCTGACCGTTGTCGCCCTGGAAGGTGCTGTAGAAGGTGCCCGGTACGCTGGACGCGTATCCGTCATAGAGCGGGACCGTGCCAGGGTTGTAGCTGCCGTCACGGGCGACCGAGGACGAGTTGGCAACTTCCCACGGCAACACGGTGGCGCCCGACGGTGAACTGCTGGCCGAGCTGGTCACGCTGACCAGGTTGTTGAATCCGGACGCATCGAGCTGGGTGAACCGGGTCGCCGCCGCGGCGTAACGCGTGGTCAGGATGTTGGCCGTGTTGAGTCCGTAGGGGGTATACGCAAAGTACGTCACGAGCTGCACGTTCTGGAAGGCGGGGGCGCTTGCCACCACGCCGGTGGAGTGGGTGGAGTCGCCGCCCACGATGGATTGCAGAAACAGCGATGGGTCCAGTCCCAGCGAGCCGCCCACTGCCGCCACGGCCTGGGCGTTGGGCCAGCCGTGGTCGCCAAACGAGGCGGTCTGCGTCCAGCCGGTCGGTGCGGCGTTGAACGTCGCAGCCGTACTGGCCGGCGCGCTTGCGGTGGTGGCGCTCAACGCCGGCTGGTTGTAGAACAGCGCGTTCAGCCAGTATTGGGTGTTGCCCGCCGCATCGGCGGAGAAGTAGGCGTCGAAGTCGCGCACCTTGTTGTCCGGCACCAGCGCGGCGCGCGGATCACCGCTGGGGAACGCGGGTGCGGTGTCCAGGAAGGTGCCGTCGGTCGAAATCCGGGTGACGGTCAGCGGCTGCGGGCGGTTGTCGGTGCAATCGTTACTGTTGGTGTCGTAGCCCGACCCGATGGCGCAGCTGATGCCACCCCAAGTGAACACCACCCGCATATGGGCGTACTGGGGCGCCGGCCGATTGTCGGGGCCCATGATGCTGTACATCTTGATCGCGGAGATGGCGCCCACCTTGCCGGTGACGTTGATCGGCGTGTAGTAGGCCGGCGTGCCGCCCGAGGCGACCGGGCCTGCCGGGGCAAACTGGTCGTGCATTTGCTGGTCGGAGCCCAGGTACTGCTCGCAGTCCTGCGCCTGTGGCCGGTTGTCGGTGAAGGCGATCACGCCGAGCACGCCGTCGGCGGTGCCCACCAGCAGCCGGGTCGGGTCGCCCACCGGGCTGACGGCCGGGTTGTCGGGCAAAAGCACCTTGGCCGTGGCCACCGACATGGGCAAATTGCCCACCACGTTGCACCAGGTGCCCGAGCTGTTGGCATAGCGCCAGATCTCGGTCACCACGGGCGGGCGGCCAGGGTCGCTCAGATCAATATTGCCGTTGGTGATGAGTGACCCGGCAGCGAACGAATACACCACGTACGTGGCTTCGATCTCCGTGCCGTCGCCGGTGACGTACCAGCGCGGTATGACTTCGACCACGCGACCATTGCCGCGCGCGTAGGAGGCCTCGCCGCCGCCGTTGGCGCGAAAGATGCCGCTCTTGCGCCCTGGCTGCCCGGCGCGCGAAAGCTCAGACGCCGCTTGGTGCCGCGCCTTGACCCGCTCGGCGTGCAGCTGTTCCTTCTAGGGTGGGGACTGCACGCCAGAATCAGCGCTGCCGCACGATGCCAGCCCGAGCAGCACCGCCGCCACCAGCGCCGGGATCGCGGACCACATGCCACTTATGAATCGCCCCGTAGGGCTCGGCGCGCCATTCGTTCGTAGAGGGTGAGTCCGCATGATTCTTTTGGCGTGACGCCGACCGCGTCTTCAAAGCTTCAAAAAATGGAAGCGTCCAACCACTGCTCCAAACGCCTCACATGACCCACGGGTCGGGTATGGATTGCGCACATGATACTTTTGGTTTCGGTGCCTGCAGCACATTTTTTGGGGGCCGCGCCGTGGATGCAGGCGCCGCAGGCACAAAAAAAGAGCCGCTGTCTCCAGCGGCTCTTCGCTTGGCAGCGGTCGAAAGATTCGACCGCGCAGCGTGGACTTACATCATGCCGTCCATGCCACCCATGCCGCCCATGCCACCCGGCATGCCGCCGGCCGGGGCGTCGTCCTTCGGGGCCTCGGCGACCATCACTTCGGTCGTCAGCATCAGGCTGGCGACGGAGGCGGCGTTCTGCAGCGCGGTGCGCGTGACCTTCGTCGGGTCCAGAATGCCCATCTCGATCATGTCGCCATAGGTGCCGTTGGCGGCGTTGTAGCCGAAGTTGCCCTTGCCTTCCAGCACGCGGTTGACCACCACGCTGGCTTCTTCACCGGCGTTGATGACGATCTCGCGCAGCGGGAACTCGATGGCCTTCAGCACCAGCTTGATGCCGGCGTCCTGATCGGCGTTGTCGCCCTTGATCTCGCCCGCGGCCTGCTTGGCGCGCAGCAGCGCGACGCCACCACCGGCCACGATGCCTTCTTCCACCGCAGCGCGCGTGGCGTGCAGGGCGTCTTCCACGCGGGCCTTTTTCTCTTTCATCTCGACTTCGGTGGCAGCACCGACCTTGATGACGGCCACGCCGCCGGCCAGCTTGGCCACGCGCTCTTGCAGCTTCTCGCGGTCGTAGTCGCTGGTGGCTTCCTCGATCTGCACGCGGATCTGCTTGACGCGCGCCTCAATGTCGTCGGCCTTGCCGGCGCCGTCGATGATGGTGGTGTTCTCCTTGCCCACTTCGATCGTCTTGGCCTGGCCCAGGTCGGCCAGCGTCACCTTCTCCAGGCTCAGGCCGACTTCTTCAGCGATCACCTTGCCGCCGGTCAGGATGGCGATGTCTTCCAGCATGGCCTTGCGGCGGTCGCCGAAGCCCGGCGCCTTGACGGCCACCACTTTCAGGATGCCGCGGATGGTGTTGACCACCAGGGTCGCCAGCGCTTCGCCTTCGACTTCTTCCGCAATGATCAGCAGCGGACGGCCGGCCTTGGCCACGGCTTCCAGCGTGGGCAGCAGCTCGCGGATGTTGCTGATCTTCTTGTCGAACAGCAGCACGTAGGGGTTGTCGAGGATGGCGGCCTGCTTCTCGGGGTTGTTAATGAAGTAGGGCGACAGGTAGCCGCGGTCGAACTGCATGCCTTCGACCACGTCCAGTTCGTTGTCGAGCGATTTGCCGTCTTCAACCGTGATCACGCCCTCTTTGCCCACCTTGTCCATCGCATCGGCAATGATCTTGCCGATCGACTCGTCGGAGTTGGCAGAGATGGAGCCGACCTGGGCGATTTCCTTGCTGGTGGTGGTGGCCTTGGAAGCCTTCTTCAGTTGCTCGACCAGCGCCAGCACGGCCTTGTCGATGCCGCGCTTCAGGTCCATCGGGTTCATGCCCGCGGCCACGTACTTCATGCCTTCGCGCACGATGGACTGGGCCAGCACGGTGGCGGTGGTGGTGCCGTCACCAGCGGCGTCGCTGGTCTTGCTGGCCACTTCCTTGACCATCTGCGCGCCCATGTTCTGCAGCTTGTCCTTCAGCTCGATCTCCTTGGCGACCGAGACACCGTCCTTGGTGACGGTGGGGGCGCCGAACGAGCGCTCGAGCACGACGTTGCGGCCCTTGGGGCCCAGGGTGGTCTTGACCGCGTTGGCCAGAATGTTCACGCCCTCGACCATGCGGTGACGGGCGTCAGAACCGAAAACGACGTCTTTTGCTGCCATGTTGATTGGCTCCTGAAAATATGAATGAAATTAGGCTCTTGCGCTGATGGATAAAGCGCAAACAGCTATAAAAAAATGAGTATCCGGAAAGTTGGCGAGAACTTACTTCTCGACCACGGCGAACAGGTCGTCTTCCTTCATCACCAGCAGTTCGTCGCCGTCGACCTTGACGGTCTGGCCCGAATACTTGCCGAACAGCACGCGGTCGCCCACTTTCACGTTCATGGCCGACAGATCACCCTTGTCGTTCTTCTTGCCCGGGCCCACGGCCAGCACTTCGCCCTGGTCGGGCTTTTCGGCGGCGTTGTCGGGGATCACGATGCCAGAGGCGGTCTTGGTTTCGTTTTCAAGGCGTTTGACGATCACGCGATCGGCCAAGGGGCGCAGTTTCATGGGTTCTCCTAAGTTCAACAGGGGTAAGGATTTTTGGGCCGAAGCGCCCGCCGCAAGGGGCAGCGCACGACCGGAATGCGATGGAGCAGCGCGTGTTGTTAGCACTCATCTCCAACGAGTGCTAATCATAAGGGCGTTTCGGGGGATTTCAAGTCAGGACACCCGTCGTGAGCCATGCCGCCCCTCATTTGCCTCGGCGGCCTGCGTCCGCAAGCAGGCGTTCAGGGTGGCCGGCTGCTGCAGGGCGCAGGGTTCACCCGAGGTGGCAAGTGTGGCCCATCAAGCGCTATTGACTTGACCATCTTGGACCGGCGGCGCGAGGGGGGAGCCCTGATCACCATCGCAAAAGCATTGACGTTGCGTCTGAATGCCAGAAGCCGTCAAATCCTGGCGCCCCCGGCAGGAATCGAACCTGCATCTAGCGCTTAGGAGGCGCTCGTTCTATCCATTGAACTACGGCGGCGGGTGGGCGTGAGGATTGTATCGGCGCACCTGTGGCGGCGCGCGGGCTTCAGTCGAACGACAGCCGGTAGATCAGGTCGATGGCCTGGTTGGCGCCGGCCTGGCCGCGCAGGGTCCAGCGGCGCGACAGCTCATAAAAAATCATCAGCGTGCCGCCGGTGCCGGCCAGGCTGTGCTCGTAGGCGGCGTACAGCTTGTCGGACAGGCGCTTGCCCAGGGTGACGCTGGCGTCGGACACACCGCCCGAGCCGGCGCCGCCAGTGAAGCTCAATTCGTCCAGCCCGAAGCGCGACGCCAGGCCGCGCCCCTCGCGCCCGCCCAGCAGCGCCAGCGCGGCAGTTTGCAGCATGGCGGCTTCCGACCCCGTGTCGGGCGCGGGGCGGCCCAGCAGCAGCCAGGCCAGGGTCTGGTTGTCGGGCAGCGCGGGTTCGGAATACAGGCGCACGCGCGGCAGCAGCGCGGTGCCCATGACCTGCACGCCGGCGCGCTGGTCGCTGGTGTAGTTGGGGCGCAGGGCGATGATGTCGAGCGTGGGGTTGCTGATCTCGCCGCCAAAGGTGATGGTGCCGCGTTGGATGATGAGCTGCTGCCCGTAGGCGCGGAAGGTGCCGCCCACCGTTTGCACGCGGCCGCGCAGGCTGGGTGGCGTGGTCAGCGGGCCGTTGCCGGTGAGGGTCAGCACGCCGGCCAGCCGGGTGTCGATGCCCATGCCCGTGACCCGGAAGTTGTCGCCCAGGTCGACTTGCACGTCCACCTTGGCGGTGAGCGGTTCGGTGTCGCCGCTTTTCACGCTGGCCTCGGTGCGGGCGCGGGCGGCGTCGCTGCGCGCCTGCTGCTGCGCCGCCTGCTGGCCGGCGGCGCTGGTGGGGCGGGCCACGGCGCCGGGGCCTTCCTTGCCGTACATGATCTTGCCGTCGGGGCCGCGCACGATCACGTCGTCGCCCAGCGTGGGGCGGTTTTCGTCGGGCAGCACGATCAGTGCGCGGTCCACGCGCAGACGGCCGTTGGCGCTGATGGCGCGGCCATCCAGCGCGGCCTGCACGTTGCCCGACACGGTGACCTGCCGGTCGTCGCGCACGCTGGCGCGCAGCTTGTCCAGCGTGGCGGCCAGGCGCGCCTGCGGGCGGCCGTCGACCAAACCGGCCTCACCGGTGGCGCGCAGCATTCCGCCGGCGCCCTGCTCGCCGGCGCCGCGCAGCACGAATTCGTCGATCAGCAGGCGCGTGCCGTCCAGCCGGCCGCGCAGCCGGCCATCGGCAAACTCGATGCCATCCACGACGGAGCGCAGCGCCACGTCGTCGGCCGCCACGGTGCCATTGACCAGCGGCGTGGCGCGCGTGCCGGCGATGCGGGCATCGGCCGCCAGCGCACCGCGCAGGCGCCAGCCCGGCGGCGCCAGCACCGACCAGGCGGAGATCTGCGGCAGCCGCGCCTGCACCTGGCCCTGCAGTGGCGCGGTCTCGGGCCACGACCAGCGGGTGCCGCCGCCCGCGCCGCGCGTGGCGGCCAGCTCGGTGCGCAGCTGGCCGTCGATGTTGCCGGCGCGCTCGCTGTCCCACACCAGTTTCAGGTTCAGTGCGTTGCCTTCGCTGCGCAACGTCAGGCGCGCGTCGCGCAGGCCAGCGGCCACGCGCGACTGCACGCCGGTTTCGGCGTCGGTGGTCAGCACGGTGACGTCGCCACTGGCGCGCACCAGGTTGGCCGACACGCGCAATTGCTGGCCCAACGTGGCGTCCCAGTCGCCGTTGAAGACGATGTTGCCCGTGAGGCCCGCGTCCTGCATCTGCGATCCGGCCACGCGTTCCACCCATTGCAGCGGCAGGCCGGTCAGGCGCCCGGTGGTGGTCAGCTCACCGCCGCGCCAGCGCACCGGGCCCCACGCCACCAGCGCCTGTGACGTGGGCGCTGGCGAGGTGATGGTCAGCTCGCCCGCGCCGGCCTCGAACTGGCCGCCCTGCGCGGGTGACCACTGCAGCGGCACGGCGGCGCGGCTGGCCAGCTGCCAGGTGCCCGCGCCCAGGGCCGGGTCGCGCACGCCGGCCTGCAACTGGCCCAGGTTGAATTTCCAGGCCGAAGCGGCCAGCGGCGCGTTGGGCGTGGTGCGGCCGCCGCTGGCGGCCAGGCGCACATCGAGCTGGCGTTCGCCCTGCGTCACGCGGCCGTTGGCGGCCAGCTGCGCCTGCGCCAGGCGGCCGTTGGCCGTGGCTTCAAACCCGCGCAGCTGCACCGGCGGCGTGCCGGCGGCGCTGCCCGGCGCCAGCCAGTCGAGCGAAGGGGCGGCCAGCCTGGCCTGGAGGGTGGGGTCGCGCCAGCCGCCGCGCCAGCTGCCGTCCAGCGTGGCGCTGCCGCGTGCGCGGGCGCTGGCCAGCGCGTCGGCACCGGGCAGCTTTTGCGCCCAGGCCAGGGCGCGCGCGGCATCGGCGATGCTGGCGCGCAGCGTGCCGGCGCCGGTGGTGGGCTGCAATTCACCTTTCACGCTGGCGGTGGCGCCGGGGGCGGTCAGCGTCAGGTCGGCGCTGCCGCCCAGCGCGTCGGCGGCGGGGCGCAGGCGGGCGTTGCCGGCCAGTTGGGCGTCGTCGGTGCGCACGCGCAGCGTGTTCAGGGTCAGCAGGCCGTCCAGCCAGCGGCCGGTGGCAGCGGCGTCGCGCAGGCGCAGCGCGCGCAAATCGCGCGCCAGCGCCTCGGCGGCCGATTCGCCCCGGCGCGCGGGCGCGGCGGCGCGCTGCTCGCGCCCCTGCAGGGCGACGTCGAAATCGATGGCCGCGCCTTCGCCGCTCACCGTGGCCGTGCCGTCGAGCGGGAAGGCGGACATCTGCGTGTGCAGCCGGGCGGGGTTGACGCCAGTGATGCGCGTGTCGATCTGCCAGGTGCCGCTGCCGGTTTGCGCGGCGGGCGCATTGGCCCAGCGGCCGGTGGATTCGACCGTGCCGCCGCCCACCTGCGCCTTCAGCGCGCGCACGGTGGCCACGTTGTCCTGCCAGGTCACGTCGGCGCGCAGCTGGTCGACCGGCAACTGGCGCTGATCCCAGGGGCCGGCGGCGCGGTTGGCCAAGTCGGCGTCGACCGCCCAGCCTGCGGTGCCGGGCAGCGGTGTGATGTCGAGCCGGCCGCTGAGGTGGGTGCGCGGTGCCTCGGCCCAGATGGCACCCACATCGACCGCGCGCAGGCGAGCGTGCGCCTCGGGCAGCGGCTGCGCGGCCCAGGGCGTGATGCGGGCGGTGGCGTGGGCTTCAGGAATGTCGGCGGCGCTGGCCGGGGCGCTGGCGGAAGCCATGGGGGCGGCAGGAGGCGGGGCCGAAGCCGCCGTGGCGGGTGCTGCGGCAAAACCGGTCAGCGGCGGCAGCGCCGGGATGGCGGGCGCCGAGGCCCCCGGCGCGGCGGCCGCCGCTTGCAGGTCGGCCTGCGCGGCCATCTCGGTCAACGGGCCGCGCAGCGTGGCTTGCAGCGTCAGCGGCACGGGCGCTGCGGCGCCGGGCACGGGGGCCGTCAGCGCGCCGGCCAGCGCCACGTCGACGCGGATCGGCGCGTGCGCGGTGGCGGCGGCGCGCAGGCGGTAGCTGCCGCCTTCGATGCGCGCGCTGTCCAGCTCCAGCAGGTGGCGCGCGCCGTCGTAGTCGAAGCGACCCGCCACGTCGCTCAGGGTATAGGGCGGCGGGCCGGCCCAGCGCAGCTCGCCGGCGCGCAGGGCCTTGACGCGGATGTGGAGCGGCAGCGCAAACGATTCGGGCGGCCCGGCCGACGGCTCGCCCGGCGCGCGCTGGTCGTCGATGACGATGCGGCTGGCCGCCAGCTGGTCGATCTGCAGCGTGCGCGTCAACAGGGCGGCGGGCGTCCACTGCAGTTCGGCGTCGTGCACTTCCACGCGCAGGCCTTCTTTTTCCCACACCAGGCGGCGCACCTTGCCGCCGCCGCGCACGGTGCCGGTGACTTCGTCGGTGACCAGCGACTGCTGCGCGCCGGCCCAGCGCAGCGCGGTGGCCAACGAGCCGTCGGTGCCTGTCCACACCCACACGCCGCCCAGCGCCAGCAGCAGCACGGCCAGCAGAAATGCCAGCGACCACAGCGGCACGCGCCACCAGCGGCCGCGCGGGCGCGGCACTGGCGTGGTTTCGGATGAAAAACCGGCCCCAGCGCTTGCGGGATCAGCGCGAACAGCTATGGATTCAGGAGTGGCCGTCATCTGAATCCCAGTGCCGTTTGGCCGGGCTGGCCCCCACCCCGACCCTCCCCCAGCGGGGGAGGGAGAGCCCGTCGAAAGGCCGCGGAGCAGGCCACGCCGGAACGCCGTGGCGCGGGCTTGGCCCGGCCACTGGCGTTGTCCCCCTGGGGGGAAGGCGCCGCAGGCGACTCAGGCGGGACGTCACCTTCCTCAGGGGGGATGTCACCTTCCTCAGGGAGGACGTCAAAACGTAAACCCCACGTTCATGTGCAGCCGAAACGCTTTCGACTTCAGCCCGTACGCAATGTCCAGCTGCATCGGCCCCACCGGCGTGATCAGCCGCACGCCGGTGCCCACGCCCCAGTGCGCGCGCAAGTCGCCCACGCGGTTGGCCACGCCGCCGACGTCGACGAACAGCGTGTGCTCCAGCAGGCCGGGAAAGCGATCCTGCATGATGGGCCGCTGCCATTCGACGCTGCCCACCGCCATGTAGCGCCCCGGGCCGACAAAGCTGTCGCCCAGCGGGATGCCGATGCGGCGGTAGCCGTAGCCGCGCACGCTGGTGTCGCCGCCGGTGCGGAACAGGTAGGTGGACGGAAGGCGTGCCGCGTCGCTGGCCAGCACCGCGCCCAGTTCGGTGCGCAGCGCCAGCCGGCTGGCGCCACCCGACACCGGCACGATGCCCAGCGCGCGGCCCTGCAGGCGCAGGAAGGGCTTGCGCTCGCCCACCGTGGTCACGCCGGCGCCGATTTCGCCGCCCAGGCCGTAGCCGCGCGAGGGCAGCGGCAGGCTGTCGAAGTAGCGCCCGGTCCACGCGTAGTTGGCGCTGATGGCCGCGCCGTCGCCCACCAGCGCGTCGGTGGCGGTGCTGGTGCGGGTGGCCGAGCCGCTGACGCTGGCGTGGTCGTACTGCAGGTAGAAGTTGCGGTCGTAGTGTTCTTCGGTCTTCAGCCGGCCCACGCGCAGCGTTTTGGAGGTGGTGACCAGCTCGCCGTCGTCCTGCCGCATGTAGCGCGCCAGGCCGGCCCAGCGCCAGCCGTTGGCGTCGGGCAGGCTGGTCAGCTCGGTCTGCAGCAGCGGCGCCTTGCGGTCCAGGTGCAGCTTGCTGGTAGCGCGCCAGGTGGTGCCCAGCGCCGTGTTGTCGCGGTGCTCCAGCGACACGCGCGGGCCGCCGTCGGTGCTGTAGCCCACGCCCAGCTGCACGCGGTGGCGCTTGGCCTCGGTCACGGTATAGGAGACGGGCGTGGCGGCCGGGTCGCCCTCGGGGTCGATGCTGATGTAGGCCGAGTCGTAATAGCCGCTGCCGGCCAGCCGCTGCTGGGCGTCGACCAGTTTCTTCTGGTCGTACACGTCGCCGGGCTTGAGCCACGACAGCCGCTCGGCCAGTTCGGGCGGGTAGCGCTGCGCGCCTTGCACGGTGGCCGGCCCCAGGCGGAACAGCGGCCCCGAATCCAGCCGCAGCCCCAGCTTGGCGCGCGCCTGGGCGGCGCTGACGTCGGCCAGGCTGTAGCTGATGCGCCCGCGCGGGTAGCGCCGCTCGACCAGCCGGCGCAGCGCGCCCGTCTTGGCGTCGGACCAGCGGTCCTGCGTGAAGCGGCGGCCTTCGGCCAGGCCCCAGTTGTCCACGATGCCCTCGCGCTGCGCGGTGGCGTCGGGGTCGCCGCTGGTGGCGATGTCGCCTTCGAAGCCGATGTCGACGGCCGAGATGGTGGTCGGCTCGCCCGGCTCGATGTCGATCACGATGGTGGGCCGCGTGCCCGGCGCGCCTTCGCGCCGCACCCGCACCGTGGGGTTGAAGTAGCCCTCGGTGCCCAGCAGGTTGCGCGCGTCGCGCTCGGTCAGCGCCATCAGGCGCGCCATCTCGGTCTCGTCCAGGTCGGTGATGGCGCGGTAGCGCTGCAGGTCGTTGTGGCGCGCCACCAGGGCCCGCAGGTCCTCATCGGCCGATTCGACGCGGATATCGAAGGCGCTGGCGGCGGGCGCACCGCCGGTGTTGGTGGCGCTGGCGGCGGTCTGGCTGGTTTCGGCGCGGCCGTCGGCACCGGCGGGGGCGTCGTCGCCGGGCCGCAACAGCGCGCAACCGGGCAGCGCCAAGGCCAGCGCCAGCAGAGCGGCGGCACGGGTAAGCAGGGGGAGGGCAGGTTCGTCAGCAGACGAAACAGGGCGCGTGCAGGTCACCTGGTCGAGTTTAGTAGCCCGGTTTGTCAGACAAGGCCGCGTCTTGCCCGCGTGCCCCCGCTCCACGGGCGGGCATTCGGTGGTGGGAAATTCGACGGTGGGAAAATAGCCGCATGGCCCAGTCCTCCGTCAGCCTGCCCGGCTTTGGCTCGCCCGCCGTCGGGTTTGAGCAGCCCTTCGAGATGCTCGAAGCCTGCCACGAACGTGTGCAGCGTTCGCTGGCCCTGCTGCAGCGCATCGCCGACCACGTCGACCGCCACGGGCACGACGCCGATTCACGCGCGGCCGCCCACGACGTGCTGCGCTACTTCGACATTGCCGGGCCGCACCACCACGAAGACGAGGAGCGCCACGTCTTCCCGGCGCTGGCCGGCCATGCCGACCCCGCCGTGCGCGAGGCCGTGGCCCAACTGCAGGCCGACCACGTGCGCATGCACGCGCAGTGGGCGCGCCTGCGGCAGGTGCTGCTGGACTGGCGCGACGCCGAGCGACCGCCGGCCATTGACCCCGCGCAGCGCCAGTTGGTCCACGAGTTCGTGGCTGCCTACAAGCGCCACATCCCACTGGAAGAAGCCGTTGTCTACCCGGCGGCG
The DNA here is from genome assembly GCA_029780695.1 of Pseudomonadota bacterium. Lineage (GTDB taxonomy): Bacteria > Pseudomonadota > Gammaproteobacteria > Burkholderiales > Burkholderiaceae_C > Ottowia. Next base: position 83,884 of record JAKOYD010000037.1, on the reverse strand, counting down.
CGCCCGCGCTTTACCGACGCCGACCTGGCCCGCATCGGCGCCGAAATGGCGCGCCGCCGCCAGGCCTGACCTGGCGCCAGCCCCGCGCGCGCGGCCGTATGATGGCCCGATGCCGCGCGCCGCCCACCTTGCCCACCGTTTGCATCGCCCCGCCGTGCCTGGCGGGCCCGCCTGGTTGCGTGTCGTGGTGGCGCTGTCGTGCGCGGCGCTGCTCGGCGCCTGTTCGTCGGTTCGGCCGTGGCTCAACACGCCCATGCAGGCGGACCAGGCGCACGCCATGCACGTCAACGACACGCGCGACCCCAGCCTGGTCATGGCCGTCACCATCTCCGGCGGCGGCGCGCGGGCGGCCGCGTTCGGCTACGGCGTGCTGCGCGAGCTGGAAGACCACCAGTTCGACTGGCGCGGCAAGCGCCTGACGCTGCTGGAGGCCACCGACCTGATCAGCGCGGTGTCGGGCGGCTCCATCGTCGCCGGCTACTACGCGGCTTTCGGCCGGGAGGGCCTGCCGAACTTCGAGCGCGAATTTCTGCGGCAGGACTTCCAGCAAAGCCTGCTGGGGCTGATGGCGCGCCCCGCCAACCTGCACGACCTCAGCTCGCCGTGGTTCGGCCGCGCGCACCTGCTGGCGCGGCGGCTGGACGCGCTGTACCAGGGCAAGACCTTCGCCGATCTGGAGCGCAACCCGCGCCACCCGCAGCTCATCATCACCGCCACCGACCTGTCGCGCGGCACCGGCTTCGAATTCACCTGGGACCAGTTCACGCTGATCTGCTCCGACCTCGGCAACGTGCCGCTGTCGTTTGCGGTCGCGGCGTCGTCGGCGGTGCCAATCCTGCTCAGCCCCGTCACACTGCGCAACTACGCCGATCGCTGCCCGCCCGAAGTCACCGCCCGTATTTTGGGCGGCAGCGAACCGGCGCGCGCGGGGCCGGCCGACTTTCGGCGGCGGCTGTACCGCGCCCAGGCCGACGCCTACCTGAACGCCCTCCAGCGGCCCTATGTGCACCTGGTCGATGGCGGCCTGTCGGACAACCTGGGCGTGCAGCGCCTGCTTGACCGCGCACTGATGGACGACGGCCTGCGCCAGACCTTCCGCGAAGTGGTGATCGCACCTGGCAGCGTGCAGAAGGTGGTGTTGGTGGTGGTCAACGCCGAACGCGAGCCCGAGCGCGACATTGACAGCAGCGACACCGTGCCCGGCATGTTCGACGTCGCCGATGCCTTGCTGTTCGGCGCCGGCGCGCGCTCGACCCGCGAGACGCAGGAATACCTGCACGACGTGATCCGCGAGTGGCGGCGCGAACTGGGCGCCGCTGCCGCCAGCGGCAGCAACGTGTTCGCGGCCGATGCCGACATTCACGTGATTTTGGTGAATCTGCGCGACGCACCCGAAGCCATGGGCCGTCGCCAGTTGCTGCGCGTGCCGACCGCCTTCACGGTGACGGACGCCGAGGTCACCGACCTGATCGCCGCCGGCCGCGGCGTGCTGCGGCAGTCGCCCGAATTTCAGGCGCTGGTGCGCGCCCTGGGCGCGCGCGTCGTGCCGTCCGCCGCGCCGGCTGAAGTAAAGCCTTGAAAAGGCCTATAGCGCTTGCGCATCAAGCGCCTGAAGCTATTATTTGGATAGCATCCGCATCGCGTCTTCCAGCCCCTTGAGCGTCAGCGGGAACATGCGCTGGCTCATCAGCTGCTGAATGATGGCGATGCTCTGGCGGTATTGCCACACGCCCTGTGGCTCGGGGTTGATCCAGGCGAACTTGGGAAAGGCGTGCGTCAGGCGCTGCAGCCATTCGGCGCCGGCTTCCTCGTTGTTGTATTCGACGCTGCCGCCCGGCTGCAGGATTTCGTACGGGCTCATCGTCGCATCGCCGACGAAGATCAGCTTGTAGTCCTTGTTGTACTTGCGGATGATGTCCCAGGTGGGAAACTTCTCGGCAAAGCGGCGCCGGTTGTTCTTCCACATGAAGTCGTACACGCAGTTGTGGAAGTAATAGAACTCCAGGTGCTTCATTTCGGCCTTGGCGGCTGAAAAGAGTTCTTCCACACGCGCGATGTGCTCGTCCATCGTGCCGCCCACGTCCATCAGCAGCAGCACCTTCACGCTGTTGTGGCGCTCGGGCACCATCTTGATGTCGAGCCAGCCGGCGTTGGCGGCGGTGCTCTTGATGGTGTCGGGCAAATCCAGCTCGAACTCGCTGCCGGTGCGCGCAAAGCGGCGCAGGCGGCGCAGCGCCACCTTGATGTTGCGCGTGCCCAGTTCCTGGCTGTCGTCGTAGTCGCGGTAGGCGCGCTGGTCCCACACCTTCACGGCGCTCTTGTTGCCGCCCTTGCCGCCGATGCGAATGCCCTGCGGGTTGTAGCCGCCGTGACCAAACGGGCTGGTGCCACCGGTGCCGATCCAGCGGTTGCCGCCTTCGTGGCGCTCTTTCTGTTCTTCGAGGCGCTTCTTCAGCGTCTCCATCAGCTCGTCCCAGCCCATCTTTTCGATGGCGGCCTTCTGCTCGGGCGTCAGCTCTTTTTCAAGAATCTTGCGCAGCCAGTCGGCCGGCACTTCCTTGCGGAAGTCGGCGATCTGCTCGACGCCTTTGAAATAGGCGGCAAAGGCGCGGTCGAACTTGTCGAAGTGCTTCTCGTCCTTGACCAGCGCCGTGCGCGACAGGTAGTAGAAGTCGTCGATCGAGCAGGCGTCGGGCTGGCGCGGGCCCACCACGTCGGCCTGCAGCGCTTCGAGCAGGGTCAGGAATTCCTTGACCGACACCGGCAGCTTGGCGGCGCGCAGGGTGTAGAAGAAATCGATCAGCATGAAATTCCGCTCCAGCCCGCATCAGGCGGGCGTATGTCGCTTCAATAAATAGAGCAACTGGGCCTTGGCCTCCGGCCACTCGCCGGCCAGCATCGAATACATCACGGTGTCGCGCACCGTGCCGTCGCGGCGCAGCGCGTGGTGGCGAATCACGCCGTCCTTGCGCGCGCCCAGGCGTTCGATGGCCTTCTGCGATGCGAAGTTGAAGTTGTCGGTGCGCCAGCCGACCACCGCGCATTGCAGCGTGTCGAAGGCGTGGCCCATCATCAGCAGCTTGCAGGTGGTGTTGACGTGCGAGCGCTGCACGCTTTGCCGGTACCACGTGTAGCCGATCTCCACGCGCTTCAAGGCCGGCACGATGTCGTGGTAGCTGGTGCTGCCCAGCACGGTCCCGCTCGCGTCGTCGACCACGACAAAGGCCAGGCGGTTGCCATCGGCGCGCATCTGCAGCGCCGTGTCGATGTAGGCGCGCGTCTGCTCGGGTTCGGGCACGCCGGTGATGCGCAGCTTCCACAGCTCGCCGTCGGCGGCGGCGACGCGCAGGCCGGCTTCGTGCTCGGGCGAGAGTGGCTCGATGCGCACGCCCCGGTCGCGCATGACCACGGGGCGGATGAAGTCGTCGGCAACCGGCATTTTGCTATCGTTTCACTAGCTACTTGCGCTGAATGGACAAGCGCTGAGGGTCAGTTGGACCAAAAATTATCGTCCACCCACGCCAGCGCGGGCGTGGCCCCTGGGGGCCACCGCGCCCGCCCCACAGGGGGTCAACGATTCCTTTGGTTCATGAACACCAGCTTTTCGAACAGCGTCACGTCCTGCTCGTTCTTCAGCAGCGCGCCCACCAGCGGCGGCACGCTGACCTTGCTGTCGGCGCTTTGCAGCGCTTCCAGCGGAATGTCCTCGGCCACCAGCAGCTTCAGCCAGTCCAGCAGTTCGCTGGTCGACGGCTTCTTCTTCAGGCCAGGCAGGCCGCGCACGTCGTAGAACACCTTCATCGCGGCGGCCAGCAGTTCCTTCTTCAGGTTCGGGAAGTGCACGTCCACGATCTGCCGCATGGTGTCGGGCTCGGGGAACTTGATGTAGTGGAAGAAGCAGCGACGCAGAAAGGCGTCGGGCAGCTCCTTTTCGTTGTTGGACGTGATGAACACCACCGGGCGGTGCTTGGCGCGGATGGTTTCACGCGTCTCGTAGCAGTGGAATTCCATGCGGTCCAGCTCGCGCAGCAGGTCGTTCGGGAATTCGATGTCGGCCTTGTCGATCTCGTCGATCAGCAGCGCCACCGGCTCGTCGGCCGTGAAGGCCTGCCACAACACGCCCTTGACGATGTAGTTGTGAATGTCCTTGACGCGGTCGTCGCCCAGCTGGCTGTCGCGCAGGCGGCTCACGGCATCGTATTCATACAGGCCCTGCTGCGCCTTGGTGGTGCTTTTGATGTGCCACTGCAGCAGCGGCAGCTTCAGCGCTTCGGCCACTTCCTCGGCCAGCATGGTCTTGCCGGTGCCTGGCTCGCCCTTGACGAGCAGCGGGCGCTTGAGCGTGATGGCGGCGTTGACGGCCAGCATCAGATCCTGCGTGGCGACGTAGTTTTCGGAGCCTTGGAATTTCATCGGGGAACGGGGTGGAAGCGGCAGGGAAAGCCAGGGGACGGAAAGCAAAGCAGCGTGGCTACAATCCGCCTCTGACCTGGATCAAACAAACATGGATTGTGCGCGCAAAATGAAAACGACCCTGTCCCCGATGTTCGCCGCCGCTGCCGCCGTGCTCGCCCTGGCCAGCGCGCCCGCACAGGCCCAGGTCACTGGTGACGCCAAGGCCGGCGAGGGCAAGGTGGCCATGTGCATTGGCTGCCACGGCATCGTCGGGTACCAGTCGAGCTTCCCCGAGGTGTACCGCGTGCCCAAAATTGCCGGGCAGAACGCCAAATACGTTGCCGCCGTGCTGGACGCCTACAAGAAGGGCGACCGCAAGCACCCCAGCATGCGCGGCATTGCCACGACGCTGTCCGACCAGGACATCGCCGACGTTTCGGCCTACTACGAAGCGCTGGGCAAGCCAGCCGGCGCGGCCGAGCTGCCCGCCCCGCGCGAGCCCAGCGCGCAGGTCGCCGCGCTGCTGCAAAAGGGCGCCTGCGTGTCGTGCCACGGTGACAACTATTCCAAGCCCATCGACCCCAGCTATCCCAAGATCGCTGGCCAGCATGCCGACTACCTGTACGTCGCGCTCAAGGCGTATCGCGACAACAGCAACGCCACCTGGGGCCGCGCCAACCCGGTCATGGCCGGCATGGCCAAGCAGTTTTCCAACGCCGAGCTGAAGGCCATGGCCAAGTACATCGGCAGCCTGCCGGGCGAAGTCAAGACGGTGCCGGAATCGCGCTTCCGCTGAGCCGCGGCCGCGCTCACCCCAAAAGCCCGCGCGTGCGGGCTTTTTTGTGCCCGCGCCGAGTGGATTGGTGTGCCAAAAAAGGCTGCCAGCGCTGGCCAGATTAGCGCATGCAGCTATTAAAAACGCAGCAAATCAAACCCCATCGCGCGTCGCACGGCGCTGCACGCAGGCCACGTAGGCGTCGCCGTCGGGCGGCCGCTGGCGGCTTTGGGCGTCGGCCAGCATCTGACCCAGGCATTCCATCACCTCGTGGTGCGCGGCGTGCAGGTCGCCGCGCCGGTGCGCCAGCAGCTCCACCGCCTGGCGGATGCCGCGCGGCTGGTCGATGCTGCATTGCTCACTGATCGACAGGTGCATCGACAGGTGCAGAAACGGGTTGCCGCCGACCGCGCCGTCGCCATAGTCGCGCGCGACGGCGGCGTCGGCGTCTTCAAGATCGGCGTGCCATTCAGGGTGCTCGCCGATCCAGCCGGCGGCCAGCTGCTCGATGGCTTCCATCGGCTGGCCCGCGCGCTGCTTGGCCCAGGCGCTACAAAAAAAACGGCGAACGTCGGCTTGGCTGGGGGCGAACATGCGCCATTGTCGCCGCGCGCGGTGGCGCGCGCAGCCCGCACGCCGGCTCAGGCCAAGGCGGGCTGCGCGGCAGGCAGCGCCAGTTCGCGCGCGCCGTCGAACAGTTGGCGCGCCAGTTCGCGTTCGCGGCCGACGACCAGCGCCAGAAATTCGTCGGCCCGCCGCATGCTGCGAAAGGCCGAAAAGCCGCGTTCCAGAAACGACTGCAATTCGCCCAGGCCCGCCAGTTGCGCCGGCTTGCGCATCATCTTGATCAGCGTGGCCAGGCCGGGCTTGCGCGCCAGACTGTCGAGCGTCTGCCCGACGCTGTCGATCAGGTCGATCTGGCGCTGGCGCCCGGCGGGGTTGCCGGTCTGGCGGTAGGCGGCTGCGTAGTCGGCGTCGGCCAGAACGCCGTCGAGTCGGGCGCCGAGCGCATCCACCATGGCGGCGTCAAATTGCTCGGACAGCGCGTCCAGCTCGGCCGCCGCTTGCAGTGCGCGCAGGCCCGCCAGCGGCAGCGCGTTGGTCATGCGCGGCAGCACGCGTTCGATTTCGGCGTCTCGCGCGCCCAGATCCTTGGGGCCATACAGGTCGCTCAGGAAGAACTCGGCGGCCGCGCGGTAGCGCTCACTGTCCAGCAGGTCGGCGTGCGTGCGCGCCAGCCGGGCCGCCTGAAACGCGCGCAAGGCCTGGCGCCGCGCGGCGCGCTGCGGCTGTGCGCTGGCCTCGATGCGCAGATGGCGTGCCTGCATCAGCCAGTGCGCCAGTTCGTGGGCGCACGCCTGACGCTCGTCAACGTTGTCCGTCGTGTCCGTGGGTTCGACCATGAGGCCATTATCCGAACCGGCCGAGGCGCCGATTAGAGCGGCTGGCCTAAACGCCATGCCGTGGCGTGACTAGACTGCCCCGACAAGAAGAAAGTCAGAAGGAAGGCGTTGGTTCATGCTGTCCAGGGTGTTGCTGTGGTGGATGTTGATCGAGCTGGTGCTGTTCGGCGCGCTCGGGCGCTTTGGTCTGGGTTGGTCGTGGGGCACCACGGCGGGGCTGGTGCTGGGTGGGATGCTGGCGGTGCGCGTTCTGATGATGGCGGTCACCTGGTTCATGGCCTGGCGCTGGGCGTCGCCCGCGCCCGCACTGCCGGCGGTCCGCAGCGTGGGCATGGTGCTGCGCGAGGTGGGGGTGTTCGCCCTCGCCTATCTCGCCATCCAGCCGCTGCAGCACTGGTGGATGGGGCCAGACCGGCTGCGTCCCTGCAGCCTGCCGGTGCTGCTGGTGCATGGCTACGCGTGCAATCGCGGCATCTGGTGGTGGATGCGGCGCCGGCTCGAAGCCGACGGCCAGGTGGTGGCCACGCTGTCGCTGGAGCCGCCGTGGGGCGATATCGACGACTTCGCGGCGCAGTTGCACGAGCGCATCGACGCGGTATGCGCCGCCACGGGCGCGCCGCGCGTGGTGCTGGTGGCGCACAGCATGGGCGGGCTGGTGTCGCGTGCCTGCATGGCGCGCTTTGTCGCGGCGCGCGTGGCCGGGCTGATCACCATCGCCACCCCGCACGGCGGCACGGCCATCGCGCCGCTGGGCCTGGGCCGCTGCGCGCGCCAGATGCGGCGCGGGTCAGCCTGGCTGCTGGCGCTGGCGCCGCAGCGGGTCAAGGTGCCCTTCGTGTCGATCCGCACGCCGCAGGACAACTTTGTCATGCCGCAGGACACGCAGCGTCACCCCGACGCGCTGGACGAGCCGTTGCCCGGCGTGGGTCACATGGCCGCGCTGTTCGACGACGGCGCGCTGGCGCTGGTGCGGCGGCACCTGGCGCGCTTGGCCGCGTAGGCCCAACGTTTCGGCCCGACCGGCGAGCGGGGCGCCACGCAGGTCAGAAATAGATGCCGCGCAGCCACTGCTGCAGCGTGGCCTGGTCCTTGGTCGGCTCGGCGTGGTCGTCGTGCCGCGCGGCGCCGGATTCGCCGAACATGCGAAACGACGTGTTCATGATGACCTGTGCCACGCGCGGCACCAGCGCGTACAGCACCTGGCCCGTGACGCCCAGGCGCGTGGTGACGCGCGTGGGGCGGTGCACGATGGCTTCGCACACCATGCTGGCGGCGTCTTCGGGCGTCAGCGTGGGCACCTGGTCGTACAGCTTGGTGGGGGCGATCATGGGCGTCTTCACCAGCGGCATGTTGATGGTGGTGAAGAATACGCCGCGGTCGGTGAACTCTGACGCGGCGCAGCGCGTCCAGGCGTCCAGTGCCGCCTTGGACGCCACATAGGCCGAAAAGCGCGGCGCGTTGGTCAGCACGCCAATGGACGATATGTTGATGATGTGACCGTCGTGCCGCGCCGACATGTCGGGCAGCAGGCTCATGCTCAGCCGCACCGCGCCGAAGTAGTTGAGCTGCATGGTGCGCTCGTAGTCGTGAAAGCGGTCGTACGAGTTCTCGATGGCGCGTCGGATCGAGCGCCCGGCGTTGTTGACCAGCACCGACACCGGCCCGTGCGCGTCGCGGATGCGCTGGGCCACGGCTTCGACTTGCGCCATGTCGGCCAGGTCGGCCTCGTAGGCGTGCAGCTTCAGGCCGCGCGCAGCGAATTCGCGCACCGCCTCGTCCAGCGCGTCCTTGCCGCGCGCCACCGTGACCACGACGGCGCCGACCTCGGCCAAGCGCAGCGCCAGCGCCTTGCCGATGCCGGACGACCCGCCCGTCACCACCACCACCTTGCCGTCGACGCGGCCGCGCAGGCTGCGGTCGATGAACAGGTCCGGGTCGAGGTGCCTTTCCCAGTAATCCCACAGGCGCCACGCGTAGTCTTCCAGCGCCGGCACGGCGATGCCGGTGCCCTTGAGCGCGCGCTGTGTTTCGCGGTTGTCAAAGCGCGTCGGGTAGTTGACGAAGCGCATGATGTCGGGCGGCAGGCCCAGCTCCTTCATCATCGCGTTGCGGATGCGGCGCACCGGTGTCAGCGCCAGCAGCGCCTTGCGCAGGTACGAAGGCACGAAGCCCAGCAGCGCGGCGTTGAAGCGCAACGACATCTGCGGCGCATGGCCGGCGCGCGCGAAGATGTTGAGCACGTCGCCGACGCGGCGCGGCTGCGGATCGACCAGCTGGAAGCACTTGCCATCCTCGCCCTTCAGATGGGCGATGTGGTCCACCGCGTCCACCACGAAATCCACCGGAACCAGGTTGATGCGCCCGCCTTCGACGCCGATGGCGGGCATCCACGGCGGCAGCAGCGCGCGCAACTTCTGGATCAGCTTGAAGAAGTAGTAGGGACCGTCAATCTTGTCCATTTCGCCCGTGCGCGAATCGCCCACCACGATGGCGGGGCGGTAGATGCGCCAGGGCACCTGGCACTCGCGCCGCACGATGGCCTCGGAATCGTGCTTGGTCTTGAAATAGGGGTGGTCCAGCCCCTCGGCCTGGTCGAACATGTCTTCGCGGAACACGCCTTCGTACATGCCGGCCGCGGCGATGGAGCTGAACAGGTGGAAGTGCCGGGCCCCGATGGCCTCGGCAAAGCGCACCGTATGGCGCGTGCCCTGCACGTTGACTTTCAACTGGCTGGCGGCGTCGGCGTTCAGGTCGTAGATGGCCGCCAGGTGAAAGAAGTGCGTGGTGCGCTTGCCGATCTTGCGGCGGTCGGTGGCCGAGATGCCCAGCTGCTCCTGCGTGAGATCGCCCACCACCGGCGTCACCCGCGTTTCGTCGCAGCCCCAGTAGTCGTACAGCGCCGGCAGGCGCTCGCGTTCGCCCGGCAGAATCAGAAAGAAGATGCGCGAGCCTTCGCGCTCCAGCAGCTTGGCAACCAGCCGCTTGCCGATGAAACCCGTGGCACCCGTGATGAAGTACTGCATGGCTGTCTCCTGCCTCCGCCTGTTCTGGATGACAGCCATTCTAGGAGCGGCCCAGGCCCGCGCGGCGTGGGGCGGCGAATAGTGTGAATGCTCTAAAACCCTGACCTACACTGGCTGCGCAGCGGGCCTTGAGCAGCATCGGCCCGTCAGCCAACCACCATCCAACAAGGGGATCGACATGGTCAGCAAACTCAAGACTCTCTCTGACAACAAGCAACTCGCCAACACCATCAAGGACTCGACGCAACAGATCTGGCTGGCCGGCCTGGGCGCGTTCTCCAAGGCGCAGGAAGAAGGCGGCAAGGTGTTCGACGCCCTCGTCAAGGAAGGCGAGACGCTGCAGCACAAGACGCGCCAGCTGGCCGACGAGCGCATCGCCGCCGTGGCCGGGCGCGCCGCCGACACCTGGGATCGTTTGGAGCAGGTCTTTGAAGACCGCGTGGCGCGTGCGTTGGGCAGCCTGGGCGTGCCCAGCAAGAAGGAGATCGACACGCTGTCCAAGCGCGTGGCCGACCTGACGGCGGCGGTGCAGAACCTGGCGCAGGCTCAAAGTCCGGCGCCCAAGCGCGCAGCCGCGCCCAAGGCGCCGGCCGCCGCCAAAACCGCCAAGCCCAAGGCCGTGCCGGCCAAGAAGGCCGCCCGCAAGAGCGCCTGAATGCATCATTGAGTGACCGGCGCGCTGCCAGGCCGCCAGGGTGGTCGCCCCGGCGGGTGGCCATGGCGCGGTTCACGGCGGCGCGGCGGGTGCGCACGCGGCGACATCACGGATGACAGGAGGGCGCGCTTTGTCCAGAATCGGAATTGCCTTGGCCGGCGGCGGGCCACTCGGCGGCATCTACGAAGTGGGCGCCTGCGTGGCGTTGGAAGAAGCCATCGACGGCCTGGATGCGGCGCGCGCCGACGTGTATGTGGGCGTCAGCGCGGGCAGCTTCGTGGCCGCGCTGCTGGCCAACGGCTTCGAGCCGCGGCGGCTGGCGCGCATCCTGTTGGCCAGCGACCGAGACCTGGGGTTTGACCCCAGCCGCCTGCTGCGGCCGGCCTTGGGTGAATACGCGCGGCGCCTGTGGACCGTGCCCCGGCTGGCGGCCGAAGGGGTGCTGCAGTACCTGGGCCGCTCGCGCGGCCTGTTTGAATCGCTGCAGCGGTTGTCGCGCGCCATTCCGTCGGGTGTGTTTGACGGCGCCGGCATCGACGCGGTGCTGCGCCAGTTGTTTTCAGAAGCTGGCCACACCAACGATTTCCGCCAGCTGCGCGGCAAGCTGTTTGTTATCGCGACCGACCTGGATTCGAGCCAGGCGGTGGTGTTTGGCGCGCCGGGGCGCGACGCCGTGCCCATCTCCACGGCGGTGCAGGCCAGCGCGGCGCTGCCGGGCCTGTTTCCGCCGGTCGAAATCGACGGGCGCCACTACGTGGACGGCGCGCTCATCAAGACGCTGCACGCCTCGGTGGCCCTGCGCGACGGGGTGGATCTGCTGCTGTGCATCAACCCGCTGGTGCCCTTTGACGCCACGCTGGCCGAGCAGCGCGACGGCCGGCGGCACCGCCTCTACGACGGCGGCCTGCCGGCCGTGCTGGGGCAGACTTTCCGCGCCATCATCCGCTCGCGCATGCGGGTCGGCATGGAGCGCTACCGGCACGAATTCAAGAACGCCGACGTGGTGGTGTTCGAGCCGGGGCAGGACGACGAAGTGATCTTTCTGGCCAACCTGTTCAGTTACGGTGATCGCACGCGGCTGTGCGAGCACGCCTACCAGCGCACCCGCGCCGACCTGTACCAACGCCGCGACGAGCTGGCGCCGCTGCTGCAGCGCCACGGCCTGGCGCTGAACCTGGACGTGCTGCGCGACGGCCGCCGCACGCTGCTGGAACCCGGGCAGGTGCCTGTGCCGGCGACCATGGCGGCCAGCGTGTCGGCGCTGGAGCGCGCGCTGGACGAGCTGCAGGATCGCGTGCGCCCGGCGCCGGCGGCCTGACCGATGCATTGACCGTCACGGCGCGTGGTGAAATCCAGCATGGCCAAGCCCAAGCGTCGCACCCCCGAGCGCATTTTGGAGACCGCGCTGCGCCTGTTCAATGACTTCGGCGAGCCGAACGTGACGACGGCCGCCATTGCCGACGAGATGAACATCAGTCCCGGCAACCTGTATTACCACTACCGCAACAAGGACGAGATCGTCGAAGCCCTGTTCGCGCGCTACGAACGCGAAATCGACGCCCTGCTGACCCTGCGCGACACGGCGCCGCGCGAGGTCGAGGACGTGTGGTTCTTCATGCACCTGCTGTTCGAGACGATCTGGAAGCACCGCTTCGTCTACCGCGACATCAACGACCTGCTGATGCGCAACCGGCTGGTCGAAACCCATTTCCAGCGCATCCTGGCGCACCAGCAGCAGACGGTGGTGTCGCTGTGCAACGGCCTGGCCGCGGCCGGCGCGCTGGACGCGTCGCCCGACGAAATCGCCGCGCTGGCCGTCAACATGACGCTGGTGACCAGCTTCTGGCTGTCGTTCGAGCAGGCCCGCCACCCGCGCAAGCCCCCCGACATCGGCCAGGGCGCCTACCAGGCGCTGTCGCTGGCCGCGCCGTGGATGCGCGCACCGGCGCGCCGCCTGCTGGAAACGCTTTCACACGCCTACCTTCACCCACCGTCGCGAGGAGACACCCCATGAGCAAGAGCGCCTGGAAAGCCTTTCCCCATGCCGATCCGGCCTACGTCTATGCCGGTGCCGCGCTGAAAAAAGCCTGGCCCCGCCTGCACCAGGGCGACCAGGAACCCTGGCCGCAAAAAACCGCCGCGCAGGATGCCTGGCGCGCCTACCACGCCGGCGAATTCGCGCGGGCGGTGGAATTGGGACGGGCGGCCGGCGACGCAAGCGGCGCCAACGCCGCCAGCAAGGCGGCCATGATCTACGCCAATGCGATCGAGGGCAGCGAGTCGCGCCGGCTGGCCATCTTCCAGGACGTGGCCAGCCGCTGCGAAGCGCTGCAGGCCAGCGACCCCGGCAACGCCAACGCCTGGTACTACCACGCCTACGCGCTGGGGCGCTACAGCCAGGGCATTTCGGTCGTCAAGGCGCTGGCCGAAGGCTTGGGCGGCAAGGTGCGCGACAGCCTGCAAAAGGCCATCGAACTGGAGCCGAAACATGCCGACGCGCACATCGCGCTCGGCGCCTGGCATGCCGAGGTGATCGACAAGGTCGGCGCGGTGGTGGGCGGCCTGACCTACGGCGCCAAGAAGGACGCGGGCGAACAGCACTTCAAGGCGGCGCTCGCGCTCAACCCGCACTCGCCCATCGCCATGATGGAGTACGCCAACGGCCTGGCGATGATGTTCGGCAAGTCGCGCCTGAGAGAGGCCGAGCGCCTGTACGCCGAAGCGGCGCAATGCACGCCAGCCGATGCCATGGAGCGGCTGGACGTCGAGGCCGCCAAGGCCGAACTGGCGGCTTAGGGCCTGTTCACGCTATTTTTAGCCACGGGTTGCGATTAAAAAAGGCCATCGCCAGCGTTGCCATCCTTGCCAAGGTACCTACCTTGGCGGCGGCTGGCGCCTTGGCGAGTGGCCTTTTTGACTCGCAACGCAGGGCCTAAAAAAAGCTTGAACGGGCCCTAGCCCTTGGTCTTGCGGCGTGCCCGGCCAGCCCGCACCGCGCGCGGTGGGTCGGGCGTTGCCGGTGGCTCGCCGCCCCAGTAGAACGCGGTGTGCGCGTGCACCACGTCCGGGTCGTCCAGGCAGTCCCACGGCTCCATCAGCACCAGCATCATCAGCTTCTGAAATTCCTCGGCAAAGCGGTGCACGATGCGCTCGGGGTCGGGCACCATCTTGCGGTCGGTGATCAGGCCGAACTGCACCTGGCTGTCGTACGACAGGATCGACACGCCCATGCCGATGCTGCCCGACTGAGGCACCCAGAAAAAAGGCTGGCGCAGGCGCGCGCCGGCAATGTGCAGCGCCTGCTGCGGGCCGGGCACGTTGGTCATGACGGCGGTGGCCTTGCTGGCCAGGAAGTCCAGCAACTGCTCCTGCACCAGCTTTGGCCCCAGGCCGGCCAGGCCGAGAATCGACAGCGTCAGCGCCGGCTGGTACGAATGCTTCATGGCCTGCATGCGCCGCCGCGTTTCGTACAGGCGCGCCAGCGGGTTGGCCACGCCGGCGGGCAACTCGAGCGTGACCATGCCGAAGCGGTTGCCCAGCTTGCCGGCGTCGCCCGCCTGCCGCAGGTTCACCGGCACCATGGCGCGGATTTCTATGTCATCCGTCGGGTCGCCGCGTTCGGCCAGATAGGCGCGCAGCGCGCCGGCCACCGATGACAGCAACAGGTCGTTGACCGAGCTGTCCAGCACACGGCCCACGGCCTTGACGTGCGGCAGCGCGATCGGCTCCGACCAGGCGACGCGCTTGTCCAGGCCTGGCGTGCCCTTGAAGCGTGTGTCGGAATCGTCGGGCATCAGCAGCAGCTTGGCGGCTTCGGCCGTCATGCCGGTGCCGGTGCGCGCCAGCTCGACGGCCTGCAGCGGGTTGGCCATCCAGCGCCAGTAGCGGCTCCACAGCGCGCTGCTGGCGCGCAGCGACAGCTCGGCCGCGCGCGTGACTGGCTGCCACACCAGATTCCACAGCATGTCGTCGTGGCTGTGGTGGGCTGCCACGCCGGACGGCGCCGGCAGTGCCCGCGGCGCGGCGCCGTCGGCCAGCGACATGATCACGCTGACCAGCGCGATGCCGTCGGCGATGCAGTGGTGAAAGCGCGAGACCAGCGCCTGGCCGCCCATGCGCGTGTCCACCACGTGAAACTCCCACAACGGGCGCCCAGGGTTGAGCGGCTGGCTGGCCAGTTCGGCGACGAAGCGCTGCAGTTCGGCCTGGTCGGCCTTGCCCGGCAGCGCGGCGCGGCGCACGTGGTTGTCGAGGTCGAAATCGGGGTCGTCCACCCACCAGTAGCCGGTGGCATCGCGCCGCACGCGCTGGCGAAAGCGCGCGTGCGCCAGCATGCGCTCCTGGACGGCCTGGCGCAGCCGGTGCATGTCCAGCTCACCATCGAACAGCATCACGCCCAGGATCTGCATCAGGTTGTTGGGTCGATCCATCCGCAACCAGGCGGTATCGACGGGCGACATTTTTTGGGGAGTGGACATGGCAGGGGTCGCCGTCAGGCGGCGCGTGGGGCGAAGCGTTGATCGAAGTAGTCGTGAATCTCGCGCTCGAAGCTTGCCTTGAGCGGAGAAAAGATGAGCCCCAGGCGGATCTGCACCGTGACCTGCTTGCGCTGCAGCGTCAGCTGGCCCGACAACCCGGGCCGGCGAAACGAGAGCGTGTTGCCGTCGTCCCACGCATAGTCCAGCCCGAAATCGGCGCGCAGGCCGGACGCCACCGCCTCGGCGGCCTGCCTGGCCTTGCGCGGCGGCAGGGTGTGCGTGCGCGTGATGGTGATCTCGCTCATCGGCAAAGTGTAAAACGCACCGCTGGAAGAAGCATCCGGCCCGCGGCGCCGAACGCCCAGACATGGAAAAATGCGCCGCAGGCAGGATTCGGTGTCGCCCGCGCGGGTGGCGTGCCAGGCGGCCAGGCCGCCGCAAGCAGAAGGGTTTTTCTGATGATCGACAAGATTGCTGCCTCGGTGGCCGAGGCGCTGGCGGGTGTGAAGGACGGCGCCACCGTGCTCATCGGCGGCTTCGGCACGGCGGGCGTGCCGGCCGAGCTGATCGAGGGCCTGATCGCGCAGGGCGCGCGCGAGCTGACCCTGGTGTGCAACAACGCCGGCAACGGCGAGCACGGCATCGCCGCGCTGCTGAAGGCCGGGCGCGTGCGCAAGATCATCTGCAGCTTTCCGCGCCAGGCCGACAGCCACGTGTTCGATGGCCTGTACCGCGCCGGCAAGGTCGAGCTGGAACTGGTCCCGCAAGGCAACCTGGCCGAACGCATGCGCGCGGCGGGCGCCGGCGTGGGCGCTTTCTTCACACCCACGGGCTTTGGCACCGAACTGGCGCTGAACCCCGACGGCAGCCCGAAGGAAACGCGCCGCATCAACGGCCGCGACTACGTGCTCGAATACCCCATCCACGGCGACGTGGCGCTGGTCAAGGCCGAGCGCGGCGACCGCTGGGGCAACCTGACCTACCGCATGGCGGCGCGCAACTTCGGCCCCGTGGTGGCCATGGCGGCGCGCTTTACCGTGGCCAGCGTGCACGAGGTGGTCGAGCTGGGCCAGCTGGACCCGGAGGCCATCGTTACCCCCGGCATCTTCGTCAGCCGCGTCGTGCAGGTGCCGCGCACCGCAACGCAGGCCGGCGGCTTCAAGAACACGGCCTAATTGGCCGCCAGCGCAAGGAGAACCAGCGTGAGCAGCTACCAAAAACGCAGCAAAGACGAACTGGCCCGGCGCGTGGCGCAGGACATTCCGGACGGCGCGTATGTCAACCTCGGCATTGGCCAACCCACGCTCGTGGCCAACCACATCCCGGCCGGGCGCGAAGTCATCCTGCACAGCGAGAACGGCATTTTGGGCATGGGCCCCGCGCCAGCGGCCGGGCACGAGGACTACGACCTGATCAACGCCGGCAAGCAGCCGGTCACGCTGCTGCCGGGCGGCGCGTTCTTTCACCACGCCGACAGCTTCGGCATGATGCGTGGCGGGCATCTGGACGTGTGCGTGCTGGGCGCTTTTCAGGTGTCGGCCACGGGCGACCTGGCCAACTGGAGCACCGGCGAGCCCGGCGCCATTCCCGCCGTGGGCGGCGCCATGGACCTGGCCGTGGGAGCGCGGCAAACCTGGGTGATGATGGATCTGCTGACGCGCGACGGCCAGTCGAAGCTGGTGGCGCGCTGCAGCTACCCGCTCACCGGGCTGGCCTGCGTCAAGCGCGTGTATACCGACTTGGCGACGTTCGAATGCACGCCCGATGGGCTGGTGCTGGTGGACGCGGTGCCCGGCCTGTCGCGCGCCGGGCTGGAGCGCCTGACCGGCTTGTCTCTGCTTGAAAAAGCATAGCAATACGTCAGCTACCATTGGCGGCAAACCGTCGTTTTCATTCCATTTATTCCGAGGAGACCCCCATGAAACAAGCCTTCATCGTCGACGCCATTCGCACACCGTTCGGCCGCTACGGCGGCGCCCTGAGCAGCGTGCGCACCGATGACCTGGGCGCCGTGCCGCTCAAGGCGCTGATGGCGCGCAACCCGAACGTTGATTGGGCGGCCGTCACCGACGTCATCTACGGCTGCGCCAACCAGGCCGGCGAAGACAACCGCAACGTGGCGCACATGAGCAGCCTGCTGGCGGGCCTGCCGATCGACGTGCCGGGCGCCACCATCAACCGCCTGTGCGGCTCGGGTCTGGATGCCATTGGCACCGCAGCGCGCGCCATCAAAGCCGAAGAAGCTACATTGATGATAGCGGGCGGGGTCGAGAGCATGAGCCGCGCACCCTTCGTCATGCCCAAAGCCGAAAGCGCCTTCAGCCGCGCCAACGCGGTGTACGACACCACCATCGGCTGGCGCTTTGTCAACAAGCTGATGAAGGCGCAGTACGGCGTCGATTCGATGCCCGAGACGGCCGAGAACGTGGCGACCGACTACAAGATCGAGCGCGAAGCGCAGGACAAGATGGCCATGGCCAGCCAGATGAGGGCCGTGGCCGCGCAAAAAGCCGGCCACCTGGCGCGCGAGATCACGCCGGTGCACATCCCGCAGAAAAAGGGCGATGCCGTGGTGGTCGACACCGACGAGCACCCGCGCGAAACCAGCCTGGAAAAGCTGGCTTCGCTCAAGGGCGTGGTGCGCCCTGATGGCACCGTGACCGCCGGCAATGCCAGCGGCGTGAACGACGGCGCCTGCGCGCTGCTGCTGGCCGACGAAGCCACGGCCGGCAAATACGGCCTGACGCCGAAAGCGCGCGTGGTCGGCATGGCGGTGGCCGGCGTGGCGCCGCGCGTGATGGGCATCGGCCCCGCGCCCGCCACCGAGAAAGTGCTGGCGCTGACCGGCCTGAAGCTGGACCAGATCGACGTCATCGAACTTAACGAAGCCTTTGCCGCCCAGGGCCTGGCCGTGCTGCGCATGCTGGGGCTGAAGGACGACGATGCGCGCGTCAACGCCTGGGGCGGCGCCATTGCGCTGGGCCACCCGCTGGGCGCCAGCGGCGCGCGGCTGGCCACCACGGCCATCAACCGCCTGCACGCCACGGGTGGCAAGTACGCGCTGTGCACCATGTGCATTGGGGTGGGGCAGGGGATTGCGCTGGTGCTGGAAAGGGTGTGACACTGGCAGGGCCGCTGACGCAGCCGCCCCTCTCCTGAGGGAGGGGGCCACGCCGCTGCCCGGCGCCGGTCCGGGCACGGCGTTCGCTGGTGTGGCTTTTACTGCTATCAACGGCATGGCTGACGCTTGATCATCCGCCCCCGCCCCCACTGGCTGCGCATGCTGTTCGTGTTGCGTGGCTCGGTGCTGCCGCGCATTGCGCCGCAGATTGCGCTGGCCACGGGCTTTGCGATCCTGGTGACGGTGTTGCACGGGCGGGTGTTCGAGTGGAAGGTGCCGCTCAACTTCGTGCCGTTTTCGCTGATCGGCCTGACGCTGGCTATCTTTCTGGGGTTTCGCAACAGCACCAGCTATGCCCGCTACTGGGAGGCGCGCACGCTGTGGGGGCAACTGCTGAACGACGCGCGCTCGCTCACGCGCCAGGCGTTGACGCTGGTCGATGCGCCGCCCGAGCAGCCGAAGCAGTTGGCAGCGCTGCTGATGGCCTTCATGCACGCGCTGCGGCACCAGCTGCGTGGTACCGACGCGGCGGCCGACCTGGCGCGGCTGCTGCCGCAAGAGGCGTGCGCGCGGCTGGCGCCGGCGCGCTACCAGCCGGCGATGCTGCTGTTGATGGCTGGCGAATGGATCGGCGCGCGCCGCCGCGACGGCACGCTGCAGCCCGCGCTGGTACCGGCGCTGGAAGCGCCGCTGAACCGCCTGACCGATGCGCTGGGCGGCTGCGAACGCATTGCCAGCACGCCGATTCCGTTCACCTACGCGGTCATCATCCACCGCACCATCTACGCCTATTGCGTGCTGCTGCCGTTCGGCCTGGTGGATGCCATCGGCCCCATGACGCCGGTGATCGTGGCTTTCATCGCCTACACCTTCTTTGCGCTGGAAGAGCTGGGCGCCGAGATCGAGGAGCCGTTTGGCGAATCGGCCAACGACCTGGCGCTGAACGCGCTGTCGCGCGGCATCGAGGCCACGCTGCGCGAGATGCTGGGCGAAGCGTTGCCGCCGGTGCAGCCCACGGTGGTGGATTACGTCGAAACCTGACGGCTGCAGCGGTTTGTCACCGCCCCCAGCCCGGCAGCTGCCAGTTGCGCCACACCGACACCAGCCGCAGCCCGGCGGTGAAGACCACCGTGGCCGTCAGCGGCAGCCACGGCGGCAGGCCGGCGCGCAGCAGGCCGATGTACAGCCAGCCGCCCACGAACGCCCACAGCGCATAGGGGCGGTGATCGGCCAGCGCGCGCGGCACTTCGTTGACCAGCACGTCGCGCAGCACGCCGCCGAACACGCTGGTGATGACGCCCATCAGCACCGCCACCAGCGCCGGCTGCCCCAGCGCCAGCGCCAGGTCCACGCCCACGGCGGTGAACAGGCCCAGGCCCAGCGCGTCGGGCCACAGGATGGCGCGCTCGGTTGGCTCCACGTGGCGCTGGCGCATGAACAGCACGGCCAGCACGCACAGCAGCAGCAGCGCCCACAAAAACTCGATGTGCCGCACCCAGAAAAACGGCCGCTGGTCCAGCAGCAGGTCGCGCAGCGTGCCGCCGCCAAACGCCGCCGCAAAAGCCACCACGCACACGCCAACGGCATCCAGCCGCTTGCGCTTGGACTCGACCACGCCCGACAGGGCGAACGCCAGCGTGGCCGCCGCCTCCAGCACGGTGCGCAGCCATTCGCCCCAGGCGGGCGAGAGGGCGGGAAGCCAGTTCATCATGGACGGCGATTGTGCCGCTACAGTGCGTTGGTCGTGGCCCGCGCCGCGCGGCCACAGGGCCGATGTGCACGATTGACCGGCAGCCGGCTGGCGCCGCCCGCCCCGAGTGATATATTTTTGATAGCTGCAGACGCTTGATCTGCCAGCGCTGAAGCGAGATTTGATTGAGCCCCATCACCGACTGGCATTTCTACGCCGTGGCCGTGCCGGCCGTGCTGCTGCTGGGCATCAGCAAGAGCGGCTTTGGCGCCGGCTTCGGCTCGCTGGCGGTGCCGCTGATGGCCATGGTGGTCACCGTGCCGCAGGCGGCGGCCATTCTGATGCCGGTGCTGCTGGTGATGGATTTGCTGGGCATTGCCGCCTTCCGCAAGGATTTTGACCGCGCGCTGCTCAAGTTTCTGTTGCCATGGGGGTTGGTCGGCATCGTGGTGGGCACGC
Organism: Pseudomonadota bacterium; assembly: GCA_029780695.1. Taxonomy (GTDB): domain Bacteria; phylum Pseudomonadota; class Gammaproteobacteria; order Burkholderiales; family Burkholderiaceae_C; genus Ottowia. Next base: position 63,885 of record JAKOYD010000037.1, on the reverse strand, counting down.
TGTCGTTCAGCCTGCTCAGGCCGCAGTGGGTGGCCGGCATCGTGGGCGTGTTCACGCTGCTGTTTCTGGCGCAGCGCCTGCTGTTTCCGCCCCGGGCCGACAGGCCGGCGCCGCCGCGCTGGGCCGGCGCGCTGCTGTCGGCCACCTCGGGCTTTACCAGCTTCGTGGCGCACGCGGGCGGCCCGCCCATCAATGCGTACGTGATTCCGCTCGGCCTGTCGCCGATTCGATTTACCGGCACCATGGCGTTTTTCTTCTTTGCCATCAACCTGGCCAAGTGGGTGCCGTATGGCTGGCTTGGCCTGCTGGACTGGCGCAACCTGGCGACGTCGCTGGTGCTGCTGCCGCTGGCGCCGCTGGGCGTGTGGACGGGTGTGCGCATTGCGCGCCGCATCGATCAAAAGCTGTTCTACCGCTTCATCTACGCGGGCATGGCGTTGACGGGTATCAAACTGGTGTGGGACGCGCTGGGCGCCTGAGCGCCATTGCAGCGGCATGCATTTAAACTTGCATTTTGTTGCAACCCACCGACCGGCGAGGACTTGTTCGATGCACCGTTCACTTACATTGGCTTTGGCATGTTTGGGCGCCAGCGCGCTCATCGGTTGCGACAAGGGCGGCCACAGCCCGTCCGCGGCGCCGGCGCTGGAGGCCAGTTGTTCCAGCCCGTCGGCGGTGAAGCTGATCACCGAAATCATCAACGACAGCGTGGAGGCGCGCGCGCGTGAAGAGAACAAGGACCTGCCCGAAGCCAACCGGCTTGACCTGAGCAAGATACGCGCGCTGGCCGGCGAGGTGCAATTCGACCTGCAGGACGTCATCACCACCAAGAACGACCCCAACAGCACAAAGAAATTCTGCGAGGGCAGCCTGACCATCCGCGTGCCCGAAAGCACGCTGGCCAGTGCCAACGACAAGCGCAAGGAAGTGGGCAAGAACGCCATCAAGACGGTGGCCGAAGACGCCAACTTCAAAGCCGACCTAAACAAGTTCACCAAGAAGGTGGCCTACAACGTGCAACCCACGGACGATGGGAAAAAGGTGTACGTGGGCCTTGAAGGCAGTTCCGGCGCACAGGAGCTGGTGGCCGAGGCCGTGATCTGGGCCGCGGTGAACCTGCGCCAGGGTGAGGTGCGGACCTCGTCCATCCAGGCCGCCGCCACGGCGCCTGCGCCTGCGCCCGTGGCGCCCGCCGTCGTCGATGCCGCCGCGCCGGCGCCGCTGGCGCCCGCGGTTCAAGGTGCGCCGGTGCCGTCCAGCGCCGCGCTGGACGCCAGCGCGGCCGAATATCAGTCGGCCGAACGCGAGATCAACGTGGTGTGGAAATCCCTGCCCAAGGCGGTGCGTGATGCCCACCTGGAGGCGCAGCGCGCGTTCAATGCCGCCAAGGAAGCGACCTGCTTTAAGGAAGCCACGGCGGCGGGCACGGGCGAGCAGTTTGAAATCGCACGCAACCGGTGCTGGACCCGCTTCTATCGTCAGCGCATCCCCGAATTGCGCGTGCTGATGTAAACGCCGGCTTGCGCGCGTGCTGGCTGCGCCAAAGGCGGCGGCCCACCGGGCCGCCATCACAGCGCGCAACGCTGCCAGCGGCTTCAGCTGCGCACGTCGCCGGGGGGGCGGCGGGCCGACCCGCCGCTTGACCAGTCCGCCAACGAACCTTCGGCCGCCGCCTGCCGCAGCGCGGCGCGGTCGGCGCGCTCTTGCGCCATCTGTTCTTCGAACTGCGCGCGGCCGGCCTGGATGGTGGCGACCAGCTTGGCGCGGTCTTTCTGCAGCGGGCGCAGGCGCTCGGCCAGCGACAGGTTGTGGCGCCTGAAGCCCATGGCGGCTCGGCGCGCCTCGGCGGCGGGGTGGCCCAGCGCCTCCAGCACGCTGCGTGCGCTCATCAGGCTGGATTCGAACAGCTCGCGCTGCACGCGCAGCACGCCGCGTTCGCGCAGCTGGTACCAGTGGATCATGTCGCGCGCCCGTGCCACCACTTCCAGCTGCGGAAAATGCTCGCGCGCCAGGTCAACCAGCGCCAGCGACTGCTCCACGTCGTCGATGGCCACCACCAGCAGGCGCGCGCTGTCGGCGCCGGCGATGCGCAGCAGGTCGAGCCGCGTGGCGTCGCCATAGAACACCTGGCTGCCCAGGGTGCGCGCGGCTTCCAGGATGTCGACGTCGTGGTCGAGGATGGTGGTGCGCACGCCCTGCGCCGCCAGCACGCGCGCCACGATCTGCCCGTAGCGCCCGAAGCCGGCGACGATGACCGGCGCGTCCTGCGGCTCGGAGATTTCCTCGGCCGTTTTCACGCCCAGCCGGGCGTAGCGCGGAAGCACCAGCCGGTCGATGGCGATCAGCACCAGCGGCGACAGCAGCATCGACAGCGCCACCGCACCGATCAGCAGCGACGCCGTGTCGGCGCTGAACACGCGCGCGCCGGTGGCGGCCTGAAAGACGACGAAGGCGAATTCACCGCCCTGCGCCAGCAGCAGCGTGAACACCGGGCGCTCGGCTGGCGGCAGGCCCATCCAGCGCGCGACGAGCCAGATCGCCACCGCCTTCAGCGCCATGAAGGCGACCACGACCAGCGCGATCAAGCCGGGGTTTTTCAACAGCACGCCAAAGTCGATGCTCATGCCGACGGCGATGAAGAACAGGCCCAGCAGCAGGCCCTTGAAGGGCTCGATGTCGGTCTCCAGCTCGCGCCGGTACTCGCTTTCTGATAGCAGCACACCGGCCAGGAAAGCGCCCAGCGCCATCGAAAGCCCCACCACCTGCATCAGCGCCGCGATGGCCACCACCAGCAGCAGCGCGGCGGCGGTAAAGATCTCCGGCGTGTCGCTGCGGGCGATCCAGCGCAGGGCGGGGCGCAGCAACAAGCGGCCGCCCAGCACGATGGCGGCGATGACGCCGACGATCTTCAGCGCCTCCAGCCACACCGGAAGGCCGCTGTGCGCGGCGGCGTCGGGCACGCCCAGCAGCGGCACCAGCGCCAGGATGGGGATGGCCGCCACGTCCTGGAACAGCAGGATGGCAAAACCCGCCTCGCCGCTGGGCGTGCGCAGCAGGTTGCGCTCGCCCATCACCTGCATCGCGATGGCGGTGGACGACAGCGCCAGTCCCAGCGCCGCCACCACGGCCACGCGCCACGGCACGCCGGCCAGCAGGGCGGCGCCGGCCAGCAAGGCGGCGCAGCCTAGCACCTGCGCGCTGCCCCAGCCGAAGATGGGGCCGCGCAGCTTCCACAGGCGGCTGGGTTCCAGCTCCAGCCCGACCAGAAACAGCATCAGCACCACGCCGAATTCGGCAAAGTGCAGGATGGTCTGCACATCGCTGACCAGGCCCACGCCCCACGGCCCGATGACGATGCCGGCCGCCAGGTAGCCAATGATGGCGCCCAGTCCGAGTGCCTTGGACAGCGGTACGGCGGCCACGGCAGCGGCCAGGAAGATCAGGCTCGCGCTCAGCCAGCCGGGCAGGTGTTCCATGATGAAATGCTATTGTTATTGTAGCTTATTGCGCAGACTGGGCTTGCGCTGCCGGCCTGTCGGATGCCGGAATCTCGGCGCGGTCGACGGCCGCTGCCATGGCCCACGCCGGCCAGGTGCGCAGGTGCTCGCCTACCTGCGCGGCGTGTTGGGCAATGCGGTCCTGCGTGACGCCGTTGGCGCCGTGCAGCACCAGCGGCGGCAGCCAGCGCATGCCGCACAGGCGCGCCACCTGGTGCAGTGGCAGCAGGTAGTCGTCGATGGGGTGGCGGTTGTAGCCGCCCGGCGCATACGCCTCCTGCGGGCCGCCGGTGCTGGCCACCACCCACAGGTCCTTGCCCTGCAGCGCCACGCCGGCGCGGCCGTAGGCCCAGCCCAGGGTCAGCACGTCGTCCAGCCACAGCTTGAGCAGCGGCGGCACCGCATACCAGTGCACCGGAAACTGCAGCACCACCAGCCGCGCGGCGGCCAGCCGGGCCTGTTCGCGCTCGACGTCGATGTCGTAATCGGGGTAGCTGGCGTAGAGGTCGTTGACGAGCACACCCGCTTGGCCGCGCACCGCGTCCAGCACGCTGCCGTTGACGCGCGATGTGCTCCAGTGGGGGTGCGCCGCGACGACGTAGATGGCGGCGCCGGGCGCGGGCGGCGGCGTGCTGGGCAGATCGGGCATAGCCTAACATTACCGTAATTTCTGCAACCGAAACTGACGAGGAGGGCGCCCGATGCCGGTGCTGGTTGTCGCCAATCCCAAGGGGGGCGTGGGCAAATCCACGCTGTCCACCAACGTCGCGGGCTATTGGGCCAGCCAGGGCCATGCCGTGATGCTGGGCGACGTGGATCGTCAGCAGTCGTCGCGCCTGTGGCTGGGCCTGCGCCCGCCTGCTGCACGGCCCATCACGTCGTGGGACGTGCAGCGCGACCTGATCGTGCGGCCGCCGCGCGGCACGACGCACGTGGTGCTGGACACGCCCGCCGGCCTGCACGGCGGCAAGCTGCGCGAGGTGCTGCGCATCGCCGACAAGGTGCTGGTGCCGCTGCAGCCCAGCATCTTCGACATCTACGCCACACGCGAATTCATCGACCAGCTGGTCGACGCCAAGGGCGCCAGCCGCCGCGACATTGGCCTGGTGGGCGTGCGGGTGGACGAACGCACCATCGCCGCCGAGCAGCTGCGCCAGTTCACCGAAGACCTGGGCCTGCCGGTGCTGGGCATGCTGCGGCCGACGCAGAACTACGTGTACCTGGCGGCGCGCGGGCTGACGATCTTCGACATTGCGCCCGGCCGCGTGGCGCGCGACCTGGAACAGTGGCAGGGCATCCGCGACTGGCTCGACACGCCCGCCTGAAGCGCCACCGCGCCGCCAGTCACGCGCCGGACAGCGGCGTGCCCGCGCTGCGGGTAGATTGCAGCGCATGAAAACCTTCGAAACCCTCGCCGAGCTGGCCGCCTGCGCAGGCCAGGAAGTCACCGTGACCGACTGGTACGCCGTGACCCAGCAGCACATCGACCAGTTTGCCGACGCCACGGGCGACCATCAGTGGATTCACGTCGATGTCGAGCGCGCCAAGGCCGGGCCCTTCGGCACCACCATCGCGCACGGTTACCTGACGCTGTCGATGCTGGCCGGCTTCTTCGACCGCTCGGTCAAGGTCAAGGGCGTGCGCATGGGCATCAACTACGGGCTGAACAAGGTGCGCTTCATGTCGCCCGTGCCCGCCGGCAGCCGCCTGCGTGTGCGCGTGCACCTGCTGGGCACCGAGCCGATCGAAGGCGGCATGCAGATCGCCTGGCAGTGCACCATCGAGCGCGAAGGCGCCGACAAGCCGGTGTGCGTGGCCGAGCCGCTGTCGCGCTACTACGTCTGAGCGCGGGCGCTACGCCGCGCCGAAGCCGTTCTGCCGCCAGGCCTCGAACACCGTCACCGCGACGGCGTTGGACAGGTTGAGGCTGCGCTGACCGGCGCGCATGGGCAGGCGCAACTGTTGCGTCGGGGCGATGGATTCGCGCACGCGGGGCGGCAACCCGCGCGTTTCGGCGCCAAACACCAGCCAGTCGCCGGGCCCGAACGCCACGTCGTGCACCTGGCGCGTGCCGCGCGTGGTCAGCGCGAACAGCCGGGCGGCATCGGGCCGCGCGTCGGCGATGAACGCATCCCAACCGGCATGGCGGCGCACCGGGGCGTACTCGTGGTAGTCCAGCCCCGCGCGGCGCAGCAGCTTGTCGTCCATCGAAAAACCCAGCGGCTCGATCAGGTGCAGCGTGCAGCCGGTGTTGGCCGCCAGGCGGATCACGTTGCCGGTGTTGGGCGGAATCTCGGGCTCGACCAGGACGATGTGGAACATGCCCGTACTTTATGCCGCGCCATGCCGCGCTTCGTCGGTGCGCGCCAGCACCAGCACGGTGACGTCGGCGGCGCCGGCGGACTGCAGCGCGGACGCGGACTCGCGCACGCTGGCGCCGGTGGTCATCACGTCGTCGACCAGCGCCACGCGGCGCCCCGTCAGTTCGGCCACCCGCAGCGGATCGACCTGGAACGCGCCGCGCACGTTCTTCAGCCGCTCGGCGCGCGGCAGGCTGCGCTGCGGCGGCGTATGGCGTGTGCGCAGCAGCAGCCCGGCCTGCACGCGGCCGGGCGCCAGGCGCCGCGCCAGCAGCAGCGCCGGGTTGTGGCCGCGCTCGGCCAGGCGTTGCGGTGACAGCGGCATCGGCAGCACCAGATCGACCGCGTCCAGCGCCGCCGGAACACCCGGTGCGGCCCACAGCAGCGCCGCCAGCGGACGCGTCAGCCCAACGTCGCCGTCGAACTTCCAGCGGCCGATGCACATCGACCAGGGCCACGCATAGTCCAGCGCGGCCAGGCACAGCGCCATCGGCGGCGGCGTGCGCAGGCAGGCGCCGCACACCGCCACGCCATGCGCCACGGGCAGGGCGCAGGTGCGGCAGCGGGCCACGGCGGGCTTGAAGCGCGCCACGCACGCGCGGCACAGCCGCTCGGCCGGCCAGGCGTGGCATACCAGGCACTGGCTGGGCCAGCCCCCCGCGCGCGCGGCCGGTCGGCCGTCAGGGCGGGGCAGCAGGTGCGTGAACAGGTGCATCGGGCAATGTGAGGGCAGCGCGGTCAATATACTGCCCGCCATGTCCGGGCCTGCCACCGACCGACCGCCCACCATCGACCCGGTGGCGGCGCAACGCTGGGCCACGCGGACGCGCACGGCATCGCCCTGGCTGCACGAGGAAGTGGCGCGGCGCATGGCCGAGCGGCTGGCAGTGATTCGCGTGCCGGTGCAGCGCTGGGCCGACTGGGAGCCGGTGCGTGGCGGCCTGCAAGGCCACGATCGGGTGGCGGCGCATTACCCGGATGCCGAATGCTTTCGTGTGCTGCCGCACGCTGGTATTGGGCAAGAAGCTATAAAAAAAGAAGCAAAAGGCTGGTGGCAGCGCCTGCGGCGCACACCCGCCCGCGTGACCGACGTGGCGCAGCCGCCGCCCGCGTCGGTGCAGATGGTGTGGGCCAACATGCTGATTCACCAGCACGCCGACCCGACATCGCTGATGGCCGACTGGCACCGCGCGCTGGCGGTGGATGGCTTCGTGATGTTTTCGGCGCTGGGGCCGGACACGCTGAAGGAACTGCGCCCGCTGTACGCCCAACACGGCTGGCCGCCGCCCGCGCAGGACTTCACCGACCTGCACGACTGGGGCGACCAGCTGGCCGCCGCCGGCTTTTCGGAGCCGGTGATGGACATGGAACACATTACGCTCACTTTTGCGTCGCCTGCGCGACTGCTGCAGGAACTGCGCGAACTGGGCCGCAACCTGCATCCGGGGCGCTTCGGCGGTCTGCGCACGCCGGCCTGGCGCCAACGTCTGGAGGCCGCGCTGGCCGCGCAGTTGCGCACGCCGGCACCCGATGGCCCCCTGGCGCTGACCTTCGAGATCATCTATGGCCACGCCCTCAAGGCGCCGCCGCGCCACACCGTGCAGGGCGAAACGGCCATCGCGCTGGATGACCTCAAGGCATCCTTGCGACAGCGCAATAAGAACTTGCCCTCTGTTTGAGATTTGTCAAAGCACCGGGGCGACTGGAGTACACTGCCGCCTCTAAGGCGCTGGGTGTGTTGCCCGGCCAAGGTGGGGAGACAATTCGCCTTGCAGGAACCTTCGGCTTATCGGTGGGCCCGCGTCAGCGGGCAGGCACTGGCTTGGCAAATGCGGCGCAACTGCAGTGTCACGCCGCGCCAGTTGGGCCTGTTGTACCTGGGGCTTTGCGGCGTCTCCCTTGCCATCGGCGTCGGTTTCTGGATGATCGGCGCCAGGCTGGTATTGGGTTTCGCGGGACTCGAACTGTTGGCGGTGGGCGCGGCCTTTCTGGTCTATGCGCGGCACGCCGCCGACGGCGAAACGGTTTCGCTGCAGGACGGGCGGCTGACCGTGGTGCGGGAAGTCGCCGGCAGGCGGGAGAAGATGGAGTTCGGTTGCGCGCACGTCCGTATCGCGCCACCGACCGGCGCGCAAGGCCTGATCCAGGTCACCGCGCACGGTCGGCGGGTGGATCTGGGGCGGCACGTGCGGCCGGAATTTCGGCCGGTGGTGGCCGGGGAGCTGCGCAGGGCCTTGCAGGCCGCGGGTCATGGCCCGCTGCGCTGATCGGAAGTGAATTCAATGGTTGAAGCAGCAAACGACGTGGGCACGATGAAGAGCATTGCAAACAGGCTGGCCGGCATGCCGGCGCGTATGGCCGTGTGGGGCGGGGCGTGGCTGGCCGTGGGCAGCGCGCAGGCGCAGGTCAACGATCTTCCGGGCGGCCCCGCGGTGCGCCAGCTCAACCTGCATCCGCCGGTCACCAAGATCGCCGAGGCGCAGCATTGGCTGCACTGGATGATGCTGATCATCTGCACGGTGGTGTTCGTCGCCGTGTTCTCGGTGATGTTCTATTCGATCTGGAAGCACCGCAAGTCGCAGGGCGCCAAGTCGGCCACCTTCCACGAATCGGTGGCGGTCGAGGTGGCCTGGACCATCGTGCCCTTCCTGATCGTCATCGGCATGGCCCTGCCCGCCACCAAGGTGGTAGTGGCACAGAAAGACACCACCAACGCCGACCTCACCATCAAGGCCACCGGCTACCAGTGGAAGTGGGGCTACGACTACCTGAACGGCGAAGGCGCCGGCATTGGCTTTCTGTCCACGCTGGATTCGTCGCAGCGCGCGCTGTCCAACGCCGGCAAGCCGGCCGGTGACGACTACCTGCTGCGCGTCGACAACCCGCTGGTGGTGCCGGTGGGCAAGAAGGTGCGCATCATCACCACCGCCAACGACGTCATCCACGCGTGGATGGTGCCGGCCTTCGGCGTCAAGCAGGACGCCATTCCCGGCTTCGTGCGCGACACCTGGTTCCGCGCCGAGCAGACGGGCGACTTCTACGGCCAGTGCGCCGAGCTGTGCGGCAAGGAACACGCCTACATGCCGATCCACGTGAAGGTGCTGCCGGCGGCCGAATACACGGCCTGGGTCGAGCAGCAGAAAAAGCGTCAGGCCGCGCTGGCCGACGACCCCAACAAGGTCTGGACGCTGCCCGAGCTGGTCGCGCGCGGCGAAAAGGTCTACGCCGCCAACTGCGCTGCCTGCCACCAGGAAAGCGGCAAGGGCGGCGGCGCCATCAAGGCGCTGGACGGCAGCCCCATCGTGCTCGGCCCCCTGGCCGACCAGATGCATGTGCTGCTGGAAGGCCGCAACAACGGCGCCATGCCGTCGTGGAAGCAGCTGTCCGACGTCGAGCTGGCGGCGGTTGCCACCTACACCAAGAACCATTGGACGAACAAGACCGGCAAGATGATCCAGCCGGCAGAGTTCAAGGCCGCGCGCGCGGGCCAGTTCCCCGCCGGCGGCTCGGCTGCAGCGCCTGCTGCTGCAGCGCCCGCACCGGCGGCTGCACCGGCACCCGCGGCATCGGTCACGGCCACCGCGCCCGCGGCAGGCATGCCGTTCCAGGTCTTCTTCGCCACCGGCCAAACCGCGCTGGATGCCGAAGCCAACGCCACGCTGAAGGCCGCGGCCGATTACCTGAAGGCGCACCCGGACGTCAAGGTCGCGCTGTCCGGCTTCGTCGATTCGACCGGCAACGCCGACCAGAACGCCGAGCTGGCCAAGCAGCGCGCGCAGGCCGTGCAGGGCGCGCTGCAGGCGGCTGGCATCGCCGCTGAGCGCATCGACCTGCGCAAGCCCCAGACCATCACCGCCGGCCAGGGTCCGGACCGTGAAGCCCGCCGCGTCGACATCGCCGCCGCCAGCTGATCGAACCCGTTAGCCCGAATTTCAGAGTTTTCCCCGGAGAGTCCTCCATGAGCGCCGTTCTTCCTAACTCCCACGCTGGCCACCACGACCACGCGCACGACGACCATCACCACGCGCCCACCGGATGGCGGCGCTGGGTGTTCGCCACCAACCACAAGGACATCGGTACGCTGTACCTGTTGTTCTCGTTCACGATGCTGATGATCGGCGGCGTGCTGGCGATGCTGATTCGCGCCGAGCTGTTCCAGCCCGGCCTGCAGCTGGTCAACCCCGAGCTGTTCAACCAGCTGACCACCATGCACGGCCTGATCATGGTGTTCGGCGCCATCATGCCGGCCTTCGTGGGCTTCGCCAACTGGATGATCCCGTTGCAGATCGGCGCGTCCGACATGGCGTTCGCGCGCATGAACAACTTCAGCTTCTGGCTGCTGATTCCGGCTGGCCTGACGCTGGTGGGCTCGTTCTTCATGCCCGGTGGCGCTCCTGCCGCCGGCTGGACGCTTTATGCGCCGCTGACGCTGCAGATGGGCCCGTCGATGGACGCCTCCATCTTCGCCATGCACATCATGGGCGCCAGTTCCATCATGGGTGCGATCAACATCATCGTCACCATCCTGAACATGCGCGCGCCCGGCATGACGCTGATGAAAATGCCCATGTTCTGCTGGACCTGGCTGATCACCGCCTACCTGCTGATCGCCGTGATGCCCGTGCTGGCCGGCGCCATCACCATGACGCTGACCGACCGCCACTTCGGCACCAGCTTCTTCAACCCCGCCGGTGGCGGCGACCCGGTGATGTACCAGCACATCTTCTGGTTCTTCGGCCACCCCGAGGTCTACATCATGATCCTGCCCGCCTTCGGCATCATCAGCCAGGTGGTGCCGGCGTTTGCCCGCAAGCGCTTGTTCGGCTACGCGTCGATGGTGTATGCGGTGGCGGCCATTGCCATCCTTTCGTTCATCGTCTGGGCCCACCACATGTTCACCACCGGCATGCCGGTCACGGGCCAGCTGTTCTTCATGTACGCCACCATGCTGATCGCGGTGCCCACGGCCGTGAAGATTTTCAACTGGATCGCCACCATGTGGCGCGGCTCGATGACCTTCGAGACGCCCATGCTGTTCGCGGTCGGCTTCATCTTCGTGTTCACCATCGGCGGCTTCACCGGTCTGATTCCGGCCGTGGCGCCGATCGACACGCAGATCCAGGACACCTACTACATCATCGCCCACTTCCACTACGTGCTGGTGGCCGGCTCGCTGTTCGCGCTGTACGCCGGCTTCTACTATTGGGCGCCCAAGTGGACCGGCGTCATGTACAACGAGGGCCGCGGCAAGATTCACTTCTGGTGGTCGATGCTCTCCTTCAACCTGACCTTCTTCCCGATGCACTTCCTGGGTCTGGCTGGCATGCCGCGTCGCTACGCCGACTATCCCATGCAGTTCGCCGACTTCAACATGGTCGCCTCGATTGGTGGCTTCCTGTTCGGCCTGGCGCAGGTCTACTTCTTCGTGGCGGTGGTCATGCCCGTCATGCGCGGCCAGGGCCAGAAGGCGCCGCAGCGCCCCTGGGAAGGTGCCGAAGGCCTCGAATGGGAAGTGCCGTCGCCCGCGCCCTTCCACACCTTCGAGAACCCGCCCAAGCTGGACGCCACCGCCACGCGCGTGGTGGGTTGATCGACCATGCCGCCAGTGACGACCACGATGAACGACGAGCAACGCAAGCGCAACATTCGCCTAGGGCTGATCCTGGGCACGGTGGCGCTGGTGTTCTTCATCGGCTTCATCGCGCGCATGATGCTGCTGGGCGGCTGAAGGGAGCCGGTGGCGATGGGCCTGCGCAGCGAAAACGTTCGCATCATGGGCAAGCTGGCCGTGGTGGCGGCGGGCATGTTCGCCTTTGGCTACGCCATGATTCCGCTGTATCGCGCCATCTGCGAAGCCACCGGCATCAACATCCTCTCGCTGGCCGAGCGGCAAGTGCCGGGCAATGGCAAGGCCGGCAAAGCCGCCGAGGTGCTGCGCAACAGCCAAGTCGACAAGAGCCGCACCATCACCGTCGAGTTTGACGCCAACGCGCGTGGTCCGTGGCAATTCAAGCCGGCGCTGCGCACGCTGCAGGTGCATCCGGGCGAGCTGGCCACGGTGATGTACGAGTTTCAGAACGTGCAGGATCGGCGCATGGCCGCGCAAGCCATCCCCAGCTACGCGCCAGCCCAGGCCACGGCGCACTTCAACAAGCTGGAATGCTTTTGCTTTAACCAATACACGCTGGAGCCCGGCGAGAAAAAGCAATGGCCGGTGGCCTTCGTCATCGACCCGCGCATTCCGAAGGACGTGACCACCATCACGCTGTCCTACACCTTCTTCGAGGTGGGCGGCAAGACGCCGCCCGCACCCGAGGCCAGCGCCATCACGTTCGTGCGCACCGAGGTCGATGCATGACCGGGCAGCCGACGCGTCCCACATCGTCGGCGCCGAACGCGCGGCCGTCGTTCTGGCGCTCGCTGCGCGTGGTCGGCTGGGGTTTTCTGGGGGTGCGCAAAAGCAGCGAATACCAGCGCGACCTGGCCCAGGTCAATCCCTTCCACGTGGTCGTGGCAGGCATTCTGGGCGCGGTGCTGCTGGTGCTGCTGCTGCTGGGGATCGTCCACTGGGTGCTGTCTGGCACGGCACCGGCAGGCTAGGACCTCGCATCTCGATGACGGCGTTGACAGGTTTGATACAAGCGCGAACAGCTACGAATTCAAGAGCACAGGAGTGAAGTGAAGATGTCCACCACCGCACACGGCCGCACGCCGTATTACTACGTTCCGGCCGAATCCCGCCATCCGGTGATGGCCGCCATCGGGCTGTTTTTCCTCATCACGGGCGCGGCGCAATGGATCAACGGCGCGTCGTGGGGGCCGTACGCGTTCTTCCTCGGACTGGTGTGGTGGCTGTTCGTGCTGTACCAGTGGTTTGGCGACGCCATCCGCGAGAGCGAAGGCGGCCTGTACGGCCGCAAGATCGATCTTTCGTACCGCTGGAGCATGAGCTGGTTCATTTTCTCCGAAGTGATGTTCTTCGGCGCCTTTTTCACGGCGTTGTGGTGGGCGCGCGTGCATTCGGTGCCGGCGCTCGGCAGCCTCGACAACGCCCTGCTGTGGCCCGACTTCAAGGCCGTCTGGCCCAGCGTGGTGGCAGGTGCCACGGCCTCGCCCGCTGGCACGGTCGAGCCGTTCCAGACCATGGGGCCGTTCTGGCTGCCGACCATCAACACGGCATTGCTGTTGACCTCCGGCGTCACGCTGACCATTGCCCACCACGCGTTGCTGGCCAACCATCGTGCGCGCTGCATCGCCTTCATGTGGATTACCGTGCTGCTGGGCGCCACCTTCCTGTGCGTGCAAGGCTACGAATACGCCCACGCCTACAGCGACCTGAACCTCAAACTCAGCTCAGGCGTGTACGGCTCCACTTTCTACATGCTGACGGGTTTCCACGGCTTCCACGTGCTGGTCGGCATGCTGATGCTGCTGTTCATCACGCTGCGCCTGATGCGCGGCCATTTCACGCCACAGCGTCACTTCGGTTTTGAAGGCGCAGCCTGGTACTGGCACTTCGTCGACGTGGTGTGGTTGGGCCTATACATCCTGGTGTACTGGATGTAAGCCCGGCCCCTGGCCCTGGCAGCAAAGAGCGCCGCGCGGCGCTCTTTTTGCTTGCATCGGCGGCCCGCGCAACCGGCCGCAGCCATCGTCGGGGGTTACCCGCCAGACGCGATGCCCGTCGGCTGGATCCAGCCCAGTTGCCAAGCCAGCAATATGCAGATGAACAGCAGCACCGACAAGCCCACCCGCAAAGCCAGCGCGCGCATCATGTTGCCGGCACGCTGTGCGTCGGGCGCCTCGCCCGGTTTGCCATGCTTCAACATGAAGAACAGTGCTGACGCCAGACTGCCCAGAATGCCCACGAACGCGAGGCCAACCAGCACTTGTTTCATGAGACCCATTATGCGGCCGACCGGCACGCGGCGTGCCCTGTGCCTTTGGCAACTGCTTGTGGCGGGCATTGCGCCCAGGCATGACTGACGCCATGGCCGCTCGCCCACCTGGTTGGCGCTACTGGGTACTGCTGCTCGCCACGCTGTTGGCGGTGGCGGTCACGTTTTCACTCGGCCGCTGGCAGCTGTCGCGCGCTGCCGGCAAGCAGGCTCTGCAGGCAGCCATTGCGCAGCGCCAGCAGCAGGCGCCGCTGGACGGCGCCACGCTGGCGCGACCCCTGGCGCCTGGCCAGGCGGGCGATCTGCTGCACCGCGCCATCACGCTGCGCGGCGAATGGCTGGCCGACCGCACCATCTTCCTCGACAACCGGCCGATGCAGGGGCAGGCGGGGTTCTTCGTGCTCACGCCGCTCCGACTGGCGGGCAGCGACACCGTGGTGCTGGTGCAGCGCGGTTGGGCGCCGCGCCACCAGACGCGGCGCGAAACGCTTCCGCCCGTCGTCACGCCCGCCGGCCCGGTGCAGGTCGTCGGCCGCGTGGCCGAACATCCGCCCAGGGTCTATGAACTGGGCGCTGACCCGGGCGGGCCGATCCGGCAAAATCTCGACCTCGACGCCTTCCGCGCCGAAACCGGCCTGCCGCTGGCCAGCGTGATGGTGCTGCAGACGGATCCCGCCTCCGAAGGCTTGCGTCGCGACTGGCCAGCGGCCGCCTCCGGCGTCGACAAGCACTACGGCTACGCCTTCCAGTGGTTTGGCCTGTGCACGTTGATTGGCCTGCTTTTTTTGTGGTTTCAAGTTGTCAGACCTCTCTACCGCTCGCGCCAACGCCACCGCGCCTGACGCCGCCCGCCGCGACGAGCCGCTGGGCCTGACGGTGCATGCGCTGCCCACGCCGGGCGACGCCCCCATGCCCGACGCGCGGCGCACCCGGGCCGGCCGCTGGCAAATGCTGTTGCTGGCGCTGGTATGCGCGGCGCCGGTCATCGCGTCGTACATCGGCTACTACGTGGTGCGGCCCGAGGGCCGGCGCAACGTTGGCGAACTCATCGAGCCGCAACGCGCCATCCCCGCCGCGCCGGCCACCGACCTCAACGGTCAGCCGTTCGATCTGCAGTCGCTCAAGGGCCAGTGGCTGCTGGTCAGCGTGGCGGGGGGCGCCTGCCATGCCGCCTGCCAGAACAACCTGTATCTGCAGCGCCAGTTGCGCGAAACCCTGGGCCGCGACAAGGACCGGCTCGACTGGGTCTGGCTGGTCAGTGACGACGCGCCCGTCGCCGACGCGCTCCGCCCCGCGCTCAGCCAAGCCACCGTGGCACGCGTGCCGGCCGACGCGCTGGCGCGCTGGCTGTCACCGGCTGGCGGGCATCAGCTGGCCGATCATCTGTACGTGGTCGACCCGATGGGCCACTGGATGATGCGCTTTCCGGCCAACCTCGACAAATCCACCGCCGCCAAGGCCAAGCGCGACCTGGAACGCCTGCTGCGCGCGTCGGCCAGCTGGGACCAGCCGGGCCGCTGAGACGACGATGGACGCGACCTCGCTGTACGACCTGAGCCCGGCGCTGCGCCTGATGGGCATGGGCCTGATGGTGGCCGCCGGCCCGCTGGCCTGGCTGTGGCTGCGCCACTCCGGCGCCGGCCCCGCGCGCCGACTGCAGGCGCTGACGCTGCTGACGCTGTTTCTCACCTTCGACCTGGTGCTGTTTGGCGCCTTCACGCGGCTCACCGATTCCGGCCTGGGCTGCCCCGACTGGCCCGGTTGCTACGGCAAGGCCAGCCCGGTCGGCGCGCGCGACCACATCGCCGCCGCGCAGGCCGCCATGCCGACCGGCCCGGTCACGCACGGCAAGGCCTGGGTCGAGATGATTCACCGCTACCTGGCCACCGGCGTCGGCGTGCTGATCGTCGTGCTGGCCGTGGCGACGTGGGTGCTGTGGCGGCGCCAGCGCGCCGGGACCGGCCCGCGCGGCTTCATCGTGCACCCGGCGTGGCCCAGCGTCACGCTGCTGTGGGTGTGCGCCCAGGGCGCGTTTGGCGCGCTGACGGTGACCATGAAGCTGTTTCCCGCCATCGTCACGCTGCACCTGCTGGGCGGCGTGGGGCTGCTGGTGCTGCTGGTGGTGCAGGCCGAAAGCTACCGCCAATCGGCCGGCGCGGTGCGGCAGCCGCTGGGCGCCGGCCTGCGCGGGCTGCTGTGGCTGACCACGGCGATGGTCGCCGTGCAGATCGCGCTTGGCGGCTGGGTCAGCACCAACTACGCCGTGCTGGTGTGCAACACCTTCCCCATGTGCCAGGGCAGCTGGTGGCCCGAGATGGACTTCGCGCAGGGCTTTGAGCTGTGGCGCCCGCTGGGCCGGTCGGCCGACGGCTTGCAGCTGGAGTTTCACGCCCTCACCGCCATTCACTACACGCACCGCCTGTTCGCGTACGCCGTGTTCGTGGCGCTGGGCGTGCTGGCGTGGCAATTGCAGCGGGCCGGGCGGCTGGCGCCGCAGCGGCGCTGGCTGATCGCGCTGGCAGCGCTGCAACTCGTCACCGGCCTGTCCAACGTGGTGCTCGACTGGCCGCTGCTGGCCGCCGTGCTGCACACCGGCGGCGCGGCCGCCCTGATGACCGTGCTGGCCTGGGCGCTGTGCGCCAGTCGGGCGGCGACCGAGGAAAACGCAAAAACCATAGCTGCCAACGCAATACCGGCAAGCGCTGCAGGCCTGAAAGCATGAGCACCAGCGCGCCCGCCACCGCCTTGCCTGCCATGCCCGTCTGGCGTCAGTACTACGTGCTGACCAAGCCGCGCGTGGTGCAACTGATCGTGTTCTGCGCCCTCATCGGCATGGTACTGGCCGTGCCCGGCCTGCCCAATGGCGCGGCGTTGGGCCGTATGGCGATTGCCAGCGCCGGCATCTGGCTGGTGGCCGGCGCGGCGGCGGCCTTCAACTGCCTGATCGAGAAAACCATCGACGCCAAGATGAAGCGCACCGCGTGGCGCCCCACCGCGCGTGGCGAGCTGAGCGACCGACAGGCGCTGGCGTTCTCGGTGGTGCTGTGCGCCATCGGCTCGGCCATTCTGTACGTCTGGGTCAACCCGCTCACCATGTGGCTGACGTTTGCCACCTTCGTCGGCTATGCGGTCATCTACACCGTCATCCTCAAGCCGCTGACGCCGCAGAACATCGTCATCGGCGGCGCCAGCGGCGCCATGCCGCCGGTGCTGGGCTGGACCGCCATGACCGACATGGTCGGGCCCGAGCCGCTGATCCTGTTCCTCATCATCTTCCTGTGGACGCCGCCGCACTTCTGGGCGCTGGCGCTGTACCGCGTCGAGGACTACCGCAAGAGCGGCCTGCCCATGCTGCCGGTGACGCACGGCAACGAGTTCACGCGCCTGCAGATCCTGCTCTACACCTTCATCCTGCTGGCGGCCTGCCTGCTGCCCTTCATCTACCGGCTGAGCGGCTGGCTGTACCTGGTGGCGGCCGTGGTGCTCAACGCCGGCTTCATCTGGCACGCCTTCCAGCTGTGGCGGCACTATTCAGACCAGCAGGCGCGCAAAACCTTCCGCTTTTCACTGATCCACCTGTCGCTGCTGTTTGCGGCGCTGCTGGTCGATCATTACCTGATATGACTTTGTCCCGCCGATTCGCTCTTGAATTAATAGCTGGAGGCGCTTTTCTGACAAGCGCTGGCGGCCTGTTAACCGCTTGCCAGCCCGACAAACCCCAGTTTCGCGCCATCGACATCACTGGCGCCGACTACGCGCAGGGCTTTCAGTTGACCGACTTCGACGGAAAGCCGCGCAGCCTGGCCGACTTCAAGGGCAAGGTGGTGGTGGTCTTCTTCGGCTACACGCAATGTCCCGACGTCTGCCCCACCACCATGGGCGAGATGGCGCAAGTCAAGAAGCTGCTGGGGCCGGAGGGCGACAAGCTGCAAGTGCTGTTCATCAGCATCGACCCCGAGCGCGACACGCCCGAGGTGCTGAAGGCCTACATGGCCAGCTTCGACCCCGGCTTTCTGGGCCTGTACGCCGCGTCGCCCGAGGCGCTGGCCGCGCTGTCCAAGGACTACAAGGTCTACTACAAGAAGGTCGACGGCAAGACCCCCACCAGCTACACCATGGACCACACCGCCGCCAGCTACGTTTACGACCCGCAGGGCCGCCTGCGCCTGTACAGCCGCTACGGCAGCGGGGCCGAGGCGATGGCGGACGACGTCAGGCTGCTGCTCAAGGGCGTTTGACGGCGGGCGGGCGCGGCGCGCCTGTGTGCCGATTCAAATAAGCGCCCAGCGCTTGCCAGGCAAGCGCAGATAGCTTCTAAATAGATAGCAAGCGACGGCGCTCACTGCGCCGAAATCTTCTGCGCCCGGATGATGCCGCCCAGCACCTGCGTATCGGCCTGAATGCGGTTGGCCAGGCCTTGCGGCGACGAGCCGACCGCCTGCCAGCCTTGCTGAAACAGCCGTTGGCGCATCTCGGGCGTGCGCACGATGGCGCCGACGGCGGCGGCGAGCTTGTCGACGTGGGCCTTGGGCATGCTGGCCGGGGCGGCGACGGCGTTCCAGATTTCCAGGTTGAAGTTCTTCACGCCCGCTTCGCCCAGGCTGGGCAGGTCGGGCGCCAGGGTGCTGCGCCCGCTGGACGTGACGCCAATGCCGCGCAGCTTGCCGGCCTTGATCTGCGCGTTGGCCAGCGCGGGCGGCAGCATCGACAGTTGGAGATCACCTGCCACCATGGCGTTGAAGACCTGCGGGTAGCCGGGGTAGGGCACGTGCAGCGGCGCGATGCCGGCGCGGCGCTTCAGCAGTTCCATGCCGATGTGGCCGACGGTGCCCACGCCGGGTGAGCCGTAGCTCCACTTGTCGCCCGCGCTGCGCGCCGCGTCCAGAAAGGCGCGCGCGTCGGCGCCGGGTGCGCCGGCGGGCGCCGCCAGCACCAGCGGCGCCACGCCAACCAGGCTGACCGGCGCCAGGTCGGTCAAAGGGTCGTAGCGCACGGCCGGGTTGAGCAGCCGGGCGATGGTCATGTTGCCGTTGATCATCAGCCCCAGGGTGTGGCCGTCGGTCGCCTTGGCCACCGCATCGGCGCCGATGTTGCCGCCCGCGCCGACGCGGTTGTCGACGATGACGGGCTGGCCCAGCGCCTTTTCCAGCGGCTCGGCCAGCGCGCGCGCCGTCAGATCGGGCGATGAGCCGGCCGGAAAGCCGACGATGATGCGCAGCGGTTTGCTTGGCCACGCCGCCGCGTCCTGCGCAAGCGCGGGGCCGGCAACACACAGGGCAGCAAGGGTGGCAAGCGCGGCGCGGCGGGGCAGGCGAGGGGTGGTCATGGGCGGCAGTCGGCGGGTGGTTGCACAGCGAATGCGGTGATTATCCCGCCTGCTGTTTGCTTTTGTTTTGATAGCTGCTCGTGCTTGATGGGCAAGCGCCAGGGGCTAATCTGTCCGCTGTGGCGGATTCACAGAAGCCCATTCACCGCAGAGGCGCAGAGAACGCAGCGCTTCGCAGAGGGTTCTTGTGGTTCTTTGTCTGCGAATCCTCTGCGATCTCTGCGCCTCTGCGGTGAAGTCTGCGTTCAACTTACCCTATAGCGCTGCTGATCTCGCAAACACCCATGAAAAAAGCGACCGCCCAAAAGGACGGTCGCTTGATCGGCAGACGGCAGACGGCAGGCTCAGGCGTATTCCGCCAGCGCCGCCTTCATCTTCTTCATGGCGGCGACTTCGATCTGGCGGATGCGCTCGGCGCTGACGCCGTATTCGGCCGCCAGCTCGTGCAGCGTCATGCCGCCCGAGCCGTCGTCGTTCACGTTCAGCCAGCGCTCGGTCACGATGCGGCGGCTGCGCTCGTCCAGGCCTTTCAGCGCGGTGGCGATGCCTTCGGTGGCCAGTACGTCGCGCTGGCTCGATTCGATCATCGCGGTCGGCTCGTGGCGGTCGTCCGACAGGTAGGCGATGGGGCCAAAGGCCTGCTCGCCGTCGTCGCTGGGTGCGGGGTCCAGCAGCACGTCGCCGCCGGACAGGCGCGTTTCCATCTCGCGCACTTCGGCGGGCTTGACGTTCAGCTCGCGCGCCACCACGTCGATCTGTGCGTCGGTCAGCGCGTCGCGGTGCGTGATGTGGTCGGCGGCGTCGTCGGCCTTGAAGCCCTGCTTCATCGACCGCAGGTTGAAGAACAGCTTGCGCTGCGCCTTGGTGGTGGCCACCTTGACCAGACGCCAGTTCTTCAGGATGTACTCGTGAATCTCGGCCTTGATCCAGTGCAGCGCATAGCTGACCAGGCGCACGCCCTGGTCGGGGTCGAAGCGCTTGACGGCCTTCATCAGGCCGACGTTGCCTTCCTGGATCAGGTCGGCATGCGGCAGGCCGTAGCCCAGGTACTGGCGCGACGTGGCCACCACCAGGCGCAGGTGCGACAGCACCAGCTTGCCGGCGGCGTCGATGTTGCCGGTGTCGCGCAATTCGCGCGCAAAGCGCTGCTCTTCTTCCTGCGTCAGCATCGGCAGGCGGTTGACGGCCGTGATGTAGGCGTCCAGATTGCCCAGGGGCGGTACGACAGCCCACGGGTTGGCCAGCGCCACGGCAGTGGCTGGGGCGGAAACCGATGCGCTCATCTTTGAATGTCCTTCAATCATTGTCGGGTATTTTAGCGCTCTCTTGGATTGAGTGCTAACCGGAAAGTTCGGAGCCTTAAGTCCAGTCTAAGCGGGGCTGGGCGGGGCGTCTGTAGGTGTCGATTGACAATGGGGATGGTGTTTGGCGGTGCGCATCACGGCCAACCGTCACAATCGATACCAACGAGTCGCCCGCATCGTCCGTAGGCCCAGAGTTAGCGCACCTTTCCTTCCCCATGTCCTCACCCACGTTCACCTACGATGTCCATTCCGGCGCACCGAGCCACATAGTCCGCGAACAGCACATCGAATACGGCTTCATCGGCAAGCTCCAGGGCTTGAAGTACGAATACCGCGAAGACATCCGCGATCGCGCCGCGCTGGAACAGAACTTCCGCGAGAAGTTCGAAGCCCTCAACCGCGTCAAGCTGACCGAGACCGAGTTCGCAAGGCTGCTTGATGAAATTGTCACCCCCGATGTCTTCGCCGCCGCCAAGACCCTGCGCGGCATCAGTGCGTTTATGCGCGACGACGGCACGCCGCTGAACTACACGCTGGTGAACATCAGGGACTGGTGCAAGAACCATTTCGAGGTGGTGCGCCAGTTGCGCATCAACACCCACAGCAGCCACCACTGCTACGACGTCCTCATCCTCATCAACGGCGTGCCGTGCGTGCAGATCGAGTTGAAAACCCTGGGCGTGAACCCACGGCGCGCCATGGAGCAGATCGTCGAATACAAGCAGGACCGCGGCAACGGCTACGCCAACACGCTGCTGTGCTTCATGCAGCTGTTCATCGTCAGCAACCGCGACCGCACCTATTACTTTGCCAACAACAACGCCCGCCACTTCGCCTTCAATGCCGACGAGCGCTTTTTGCCCATTTATGAATTTGCCGACGAAGGCAACCGCAAGATCACCCAGCTCGACGAGTTTGCCGAGCACTTTCTAAAGAAGTGCAGCCTGGGCCGCACCATCAGCCGCTACATGGTGCTGCTGGCGGGCGAGCAAAAGCTCATGATCATGCGGGCCTACCAGATCTATGCCGTGCAGCGCATCGTCGAGTGCATCGACCAGGACAACGGCAACGGCTACATCTGGCACACCACGGGCAGCGGCAAAACGCTCACCTCCTTCAAGGCGTCCACGCTGCTGAAGGAAAACGAGCACATCCACAAATGCGTGTTCGTGGTCGATCGCAAAGACCTCGACCGCCAGACGCGCGAAGAATTCAACCGCTTCCAGGAAGGCTGTGTCGAAGAAAACACCAACACCGCCGCCCTCGTGCGCCGCCTGCTGTCAGACGACTACGCCGACAAGGTGATCGTCACCACCATCCAGAAGCTGGGGCTGGCGCTGGACGAAAACAGCAAGCGCAACCAGCAGCGCAGCAAGGGCGGCCAGGCCACGTACAAACAGCAACTCGAAGCGCTGCAAGACCAGCGCATCGTCTTCATCTTTGACGAATGCCACCGCTCACAGTTTGGCGAGAACCACAAGGCCATCAAGGCGTTCTTCCCCAGGGCGCAACTGTTCGGCTTTACCGGCACACCCATCTTCAAAGACAACGCGACTGTCGCCAGAATCGCATCCCAGGACCACTCCGAGGACGCGGAAAAGATGCGGGTCACCACCCAAGACCTGTTCCAAAAGCAACTGCACGCCTACACCATCACCCACGCCATTGAAGACGGCAACGTCCTGCGCTTTCACGTCGACTACTACAAGCCCGAGGGTAAAAACCCGCCCAAGCCGGGCGAAGCCCTGGCCAAGAAGGCCGTCATCGAAGCCATCCTCGCCAAGCACGACGCCGCCACGGGCGGGCGCCTCTTCAACGCCATCCTCGCCACCGCGTCCATCAACGACGCCATCGAATACCACGCGCTGTTCAAAACCATGCAGGCCGACAGGCAGGCCGCCGATGCCGACTTCAAGCCGCTGAACATTGCCTGCGTCTTTTCGCCGCCCGCCGAGGGCGACCCCGATGTCAAGCAAATCCAGGAAGACCTGCCGCAGGAGCAGGCCGACAACACCGAAGACCCCGAGGGAAAGAAAGCCGCGCTCAAGGCCATCCTGGCCGACTACAACGCCCGCTATGGCACGAACCACCGCCTCAGCGAGTTCGACCTGTACTACCAGGATGTGCAAAAGCGCATCAAAGACCAGCAGTGGCCCAATGCCGACTACCCCGCCGCGCAAAAGATCGACATCACCATCGTGGTCGACATGCTGCTCACTGGCTTTGACTCCAAGTTTTTGAACACGCTGTACGTCGACAAAAATCTCAAGCACCACGGCCTGATTCAGGCTTTTTCGCGCACCAACCGCGTGCTCAACGGCACCAAGCCCTACGGCAACATTCTCGACTTCCGCCAGCAGCAGGATGCGGTGGATGCCGCCATTGCCCTGTTCTCGGGCGAAAAAACGGGCGAGCAGGCGCGCGAAATCTGGCTGGTGGACCAGGCGCCGGTCGTCATCCACAAGCTGCAAGCCGCCGTGCAGAAGCTTCAGGACTTCATGGCATCTCAGGGCCTGGCTTGCGCGCCCTCCGAGGTGGCCAACCTCAAGGGCGACGCCGCCCGCGCCGCCTTCGTCACCCATTTCAAGGAAGTGCAGCGCCTCAAAACCCAGCTCGACCAGTACACCGACCTCACGGGCGAAGACCAGGCCACCATCGAGCACATACTGCCCAACGCCAGCCTGCGCGGCTTCAAAGGCCAGTACCTCGAAACCGCCAAGCAACTCCGCGACCAGCAAGGCAAGACCAGCGGCCCGGGCAGCGCCGAGGGCGACGCCGTGGACCAGCTCGACTTCGAGTTCGTCCTGTTCGCCTCCGCCGTCATCGACTACGACTACATCATGGGCCTGATCGCCAGGTATTCGGCGGGTGAGCTGGGCAAAGGGCCCGACAAGGCCCGCATGACGCGCGAAGAGCTCATCGGCCTCATCAGCGCCGATGCCAAGTTCATCGACGAGCGGGACGACATTGCCGACTACATCGGCACGCTCAAGGCGGGCGAGGGCTTGTCAGAAGCCACCATCCGCGACGGCTACACCCGCTTCAAGGCCGAGAAGAACGCCAAGGAAATCGCCGACATCGCCGCCAGGAACGGCCTGGCCACCGCCGCGCTGCAAGCCTTTGTGGACGGCATTCTCGACCGCATGATTTTTGATGGAGAGCAGCTCAGCGACCTGATGGCGCCGCTGGACCTGGGCTGGAAAGCGCGCAGCCAGGCGGAACTGGCGTTGATGGCGGATTTGGTTCCGCTGCTGACCCAACGCGCTGGGGGGCGTGAGATTTCAGGGTTGAGGGCGTATGAGTAGTAAGACGAAAACCACGGGCACGAATGGAGAACCAAGGCCCGCGCTGGTGCCGAAATTGCGGTTTCCGGAGTTTCGCGGAGCGGAGGCGTGGAAGCCCATCACCCTCAAGGAAGCATCCACGCCGGTGACGGAGCGTGTCGGGGAAAAGAAGCTTACGCCAGTAAGCATCTCAGCCGGGATTGGCTTTGTCCCACAGGCCGAAAAATTCGGCAGGGACATCTCAGGCAAACAATATGAACTCTACACCTTGGTCAATGATGGCGATTTTGTTTTCAATAAAGGGAACTCACTCAAATTTCCGCAAGGTTGCGTTTATATATTACAGGGTTGGGGACGGGTCGCTGCGCCAAATGTATTCATATGCTTCAGACTAAAAGCCGGTTACTTAAGCGCGTTTTATCAGCAGTGCTTTGAGCAAAACCAACATGGTAGACAGTTAAAGCGCCACATCACAAGCGGCGCGCGCAGCAATGGCTTGCTAAACATCAGCAAGGAAACGTTCTTCGGCATAGAAATCCCTACTCCACCTGTCACCGAACAACAAAAAATCGTCGATTGCCTGAGTTCGGTGGACGAGCTGATCGCCGCGCAAGCGCGGAAAGTGGATGCCCTCAAGACCCATAAAAAAGGGCTGATGCAGCAGCTTTTCCCCCGCGAAGGCGAAACCCAACCTCTCCTCCGATTTTCCGAATTTCAAAACGTCGGGGAGTGGGTGAGTGATTCGCTCGGCAACATATTCGAGACCACCTCGGGAGGTACCCCCAGTCGCACTGAGAGAGCGTACTGGAATGGAGATGTGCCGTGGGTCACCACTTCTCTGGTGAACTTCACCGTGATCACCAGCGCAGAAGAGTTCATAACTTCAGAAGGTTTGAAAAACTCTTCGGCAAAACGCTTTCCACAAGGCACGGTTTTGATGGCGATGTATGGCCAAGGCAAGACACGCGGCCAAGTCGCCTTATTGGGAATCGAGGCTGCAACTAATCAAGCATGTGCTGCAATCCTTCCGCGCAAGGACATTGATCCATATTTCGTTTTTCTGAATCTGGCCGGGAGATACGAAGAAATCAGAGAGATGAGCAACAGCGGCGGACAGGAAAATCTCAGCCAAGGACTCATCAGAGACATCCGGTTCGCATTCCCGCCAGACGATGAAGAACAGCGCAAAGTTACAGCCTGCCTGAGCAGCCTCGACGCCCGGATCACCGCCGAAAACCAAAAGCTCGACGCCCTCAAAATCCACAAACAAGGGCTGATGCAGCAGCTATTCCCCTCCGTTGGAGGGGTGTCAGGCGAAGCCTGACGGGGTGGTTTGATGACACAGCGAGACCCTAAGGCAACCACCCCCCGCCTACGGCGTACCCCTCCAGAGGAGGGGAATTCGGCGCACGCCTCCACGGGAGGGGAATCCACCCCCCGCCTGCGGCCTAATCCTGCACACGACGGGAATTTGGAGCCGCCTCAAGCAAATGGAACGCGCTTTACCAGAAGCTATATGGCTTTGCCTTTCAATCCTGCATTGAAAGCGCGTGCCAAAGCATTGCGCAAAGCTGGCAATCTGGCCGAAGTCTTGCTCTGGAATCAATTGAAAAACGGGCAATTCAAGGGCTTGGATTTTGATCGGCAAAAGATCATCGGGAATTACATTGTGGACTTTTACTGTGCCGAGAAGGGCGCTGTGATCGAGGTGGATGGCGGCAGCCACGACGACAAAGCCGAGTACGACGCGCAGCGTGATGCCTTTCTTGGGGGGATTGGTCTGCGCGTGATTCGCATTCTGGACAAAGACGTCAAGCACAACATGGCTGCTGTCATTAGGTTCTTGATGCAGCAGCTTTTGGAAACGCCCGGGGCGGTACAGGCATGAGCGCCCTGATTCTCTACACCACCGAAGACGGCCGCAGCCAGATCAAGCTGCGGGCGAAAGACCAGACGGTCTGGCTGACGCAGCGTGAAATGGCCCAGCTCTTTGACGTGAGCACGGACAACGTGGGGCTGCACTTGAAGAACATCTTCGAGGATGGGGAACTGAGCCGGGAGGCAACTACCGAGGAATCCTCGGTAGTTCAAACCGAAGGCGGGCGAGAGGTGCAGCGCCTCGTCACGCTCTACAAGCTCGACGCCATCCTGGCCGTAGGCTACCGGGTGCGCTCGCCGCGCGGGGTGCAGTTCCGCCGCTGGGCATCGACCGTTCTGAAGGAGTACCTGACCAAGGGCTTTGCGATGGACGACGAGCGGCTGAAGAACCCGGACGGCCGCCCGGACTACTTTGACGAGATGCTGGCACGCATCCGCGACATTCGGGCGTCGGAAAAGCGTTTTTACCAAAAGGTGCGCGAGCTGTTTGCCCTGTCCAGCGACTACGACAAGACGGACCAGGCCACGCAGGTGTTCTTTGCCACGGTGCAGAACCAGTTGATCTTTGCCGTGACACAACAGACGGCTGCCGAGCTGATCATGGCGCGGGCGAATGCGGCCGACCCGCACTTTGGCCTGATGGCGTGGAAGGGTGACAAGGTGCGTAAGACCGACATCGTGGTCGCCAAGAACTACCTGACCGAGGACGAGATCGACACGCTGAACCGGCTGGTGGTCATCTTTCTGGAAACCGCCGCACTGCGCGCCAAGGCTAAGCAAGAGACGCGCATGGCGTTCTGGCGACAGAACGTGGATCAGATCATCACCTCCAACGGCTTTCCGCTGCTCACGCACGCAGGCACGGTCAGCCATGCGCAGATGGAGGCGCGCACAGGCGAGCTGTACGTGCAGTTTGACCACGACCGCAAGCGGCGCGAAGCCATTGCGGCCGACCAGCAGGACGAGGCCGATTTGCAAGCGCTGGAAGCCCAACTGAAACGACGCCCCAAAAAATGACGGAAGCCAACCAAAAACAACTGGGCAACACGCTGTGGAGCATTGCCGACCAACTGCGCGGGGCGATGGATGCGGACGACTTCCGCGACTACATGCTGTCGTTCTTGTTCCTGCGCTACCTCTCGGACAACTATGAGGCGGCAGCCAGGAAGGAACTGGGGCGCGACTACCCCGATGTGGGCGGCGACGCGCGCAAGGTTCCGCTGGCGCTTTGGTACGCCAACAACGTGGACGACGTTCCGGCGTTCGAGAAGCAAATGCGCCGCAAAGTGCACTATGTGATTCAGCCCGAGCACTTGTGGAACAGCGTGGCCAACATGGCGCGCACGCAGAACGCGGAACTGCTCAACACGCTGCAAGCGGGCTTCAAGTACATCGAGACGGAATCGTTTGAAAGCACCTTCCAAGGGCTGTTTTCCGAGATTGACCTGGGTTCGCCCAAGCTGGGCAAAACCTACGCCGACCGCAACGCCAAGCTCTGCGCCATCATCACCAGGATTGCCGAGGGGCTGGCGGAGTTTTCGACCGACATGGACACGCTGGGCGATGCGTATGAATACCTGATCGGCCAGTTTGCCGCCGGCTCGGGCAAGAAGGCGGGCGAGTTCTACACGCCGCAGCAAATTTCGGACATCCTCTCCGGCATCGTCACGCTGGACAGTCAGGAGCCAAAAACCGGCCCCAGACCGCGGCTGGACAGCGTGCTGGACTTTGCCTGTGGCTCGGGCTCGCTGTTGCTGAACGTGCGCAAGCAGGTGGCAAAGGCCGGTGGGACGATTGGCAAGATTTTTGGCCAGGAAAAGAACATCACCACCTACAACCTGGCGCGCATGAACATGCTGCTGCACGGGGTGAAGGACACCGAGTTCGAGATCTTCCACGGCGACACCCTGCTCAACGAGTGGGACATGATGCGCGAGCAGAACCCGGCCAAAAAGCCGAGCTTTGACGCCATCGTGGCCAACCCGCCGTTCAGCTACCGCTGGGAGCCGACCGACGCGCTGGCCGACGATGTGCGCTTCAAAAGCCACGGGCTGGCGCCCAAGTCGGCGGCCGACTTTGCGTTTTTGCTGCACGGCTTTCACTACCTTAAAGATGAAGGCGTGATGGCCATCATCCTGCCGCACGGCGTGCTGTTCAGGGGCGGGGCGGAAGAACGCATCCGCACCAAGCTGCTGAAGGATGGGCACATTGACACCGTGATTGGCCTGCCCGCCAACCTGTTCTATTCGACTGGCATCCCGGTCTGCATCCTAGTGCTGAAGAAGTGCAAGAAGCCGAATGACGTGCTGTTCATCAACGCCGCCGAGCACTTTGAAAAGGGCAAGCGGCAGAACCAGCTCAAGCCCGAGCACATCGACAGGATCATCCAGACTTACCAGTCTCGCAAAGATGAGCCGAGCTATTCACGCAAGGTGGAGATGGCGGAAATCGAGAAGAACGATTTCAACCTGAACATCTCACGCTACATCAGCACCGCAGTGGGCGAGGCGGAGATTGATCTGGATGCGACGCACCAAGAGCTGGTGGAGATTGAAAAGGCGATTGCGGCGGCGAGAGACAAGCACAACGCGTTCTTGCTGGAACTGGGGTTGAAGCCGTTGCTGTAGGGCGCTATTGGGCAGCATAGTCTGCTGACGGCAGGCGTGCATGCAGTGCAACGATGTGCCGACTAACGTCAAGCCGTTGAACGATTGCCAAATCGGGATGCTGTGCTGTCCGGGCTGGTGACGAGCAGGCGCTCAGCCCGTGGTTCCCTCGTCCGACGCCATGCGCTGGCGGGCCAGGCGGCGCACCAGCGCCAACACCTGCTGCTGCGTGCCGGTGGCCGGCCGCAGGGCGCTGGCGGCGGTGTACAGCGCGATGGTGAGTGGCCCCTGCCGCCCGGCAATGCCGCGCATTGCCAACACGTCGGGTCGCGGCGCGCTGGCGACGGCGTGGCGCGACAGGATGGCGCAACCGGCGCCGTCCGCCACCAGATCGAGGATGGCGGCCACGCCGTCAATCTCCAGCGCTACGCCGGGCTTGAGGCCCGCGGCCGCCAGTTCTGCCTCGACGTGCATGCGGATCGCGTTGGGGCGGCTGGGGATGACCAGGGGCACGTTGGCCAATTCGGCCAGGGTGACCGGTGCGGCCGTTTCGTCCGGCGCGCCCGCAGCGCGTTGCACCAGCAGCAATTCTTCGCGCGCCAGCGGGGCGATTTCCAGTTCGGCCACCGGCTGCGCGTTGTACAGCACGGCCAGGTCCAGCTCGCCGTGGGCCACTTGTTCGGTCATGCGGGTCGACAGCCCTTCCGACAGCGTGAGCCGGGCGTCGGGCAGTTCGGCCCGGAAGGCGTGCACCAGCGGCACCGCCAGCGCGCGCGCCACGCTGGGCGGCAAACCCAGCGCCACCCGCCCGGCCAGGCCGCCGCGCATGCGGGCCAGGTCTTCGCGCGTGCGCTCGATCTGGTGCAAGATGCCGCGCGCGTGCTCCAGCAGCAGCTGGCCGGCGTCGGTCGGCACCGCGCCGCGGCCGTTGCGCGTCAACAGGTTCTGGCGCAGTTCGACTTCCAGCAGTCGCACCTGCCGGCTCAGCGCGGGCTGGGCCACGCCCAGCGCGGCGGCGGCGCGGGTAAAGCTGCCCAGCTCGGCCACGCGGACGAAGTAGTCGAGTTGCTTGAGATCCATCGGTGGGGCCCACACTGCCAACAAGATATTGAATAAGTTTATATCTGATAGTGTGTTATTCCATCTGTTTAAGATTGAACGGACTGCCGACAATTGACGCAGCCCAGCATGTGCCGATGTGAGCACGCGGGCCGGAGACAAAACCATGAACGCCACCGTCCCTTCCGTCGATAGCTCGACGCTGCCCGCGAGCGGCACGCTCGATGTGCAACGCTTTCTCAACACCCAGCCGTTTTCAGCCTACCAGTGGCTGGTGTTTGGCGTGTGCTTTCTGATCGTTCTGCTGGACGGTTTTGACACTGCGGCGATTGGCTACATCGCGCCCTCGCTGCTGGGTGAATGGGGCATTGCCAAGCCGGCGCTGGCCCCGGTGCTGAGCGCGGCGCTGTTCGGCCTGGCGGGCGGCGCCATGGCCGCCGGCCCGCTGGCCGACCGCTTTGGCCGCAAGGCGGTGCTGGTGGCGGCCGTGCTGGTGATGGGCGGCGCCTGCCTGGCGTCGGCGTTTTCGGGCGAGCTGTCGACGCTGACGGTGTGGCGTTTCGTCACCGGCCTGGGCCTGGGCGCGGCCATGCCCAACGCGGTGACGCTGATGAGCGAATACTGCCCCGATGCGCGCCGTGCCATCATCACCAACACCATGTTCTGCGGCTTTCCGCTGGGGGCGGCGTTTGGCGGCTTTTTGGCGGCGTGGATGATTCCCCAGTTCGGCTGGCGCAGCGTGCTCATTCTCGGCGGCGTGGTGCCGCTGCTGCTGGCGCTGGTCATGGTCGTCGCGCTGCCCGAGTCGGCGCGCTACATGGTCAGCCGGGGCTATTCGGCCGACCGCCTGCGCCGCGTGCTGCGGCGCATCCATGCCAGTGCCGATCAGGCCCAGCGCTTTGTGCTGCCCGAGTCGGCGCCGTCGGCAGCCCAGGGGCAGCAAAGCGGGGTGGCGCTGGTCATGTCCGGTCGCTACCTCGTCGGCACGCTGATGCTGTGGGTGGCTTATTTCATGGGCCTGGTCATCTTCTACGGACTGGTCAACTGGATGCCGGTGCTGTTCAAGGAAGCCGGCGTGCCGCAGGCGCAGGCCACGCTCATCGCCGCGCTGTTTTCGCTGGGCGGCGTGGGCGCCATCTTCTTCGGCTTTCTGATGGACCGCTTCAACGCCAACATCATCGTCGGCGTGGGCTTTGCCCTGACCGCCGTGACCGTGGCCCTGATCGGCCAGGCGACGGGCGGCATTGCCATGCTGATGCTGGCGGTGTTCGTGGCGGGTGTCATCATGAACACCTCGCAGTCGTCCTTGCCCTCGCTGGCGGCGGCCTTCTATCCGACGCAGGGACGGGCGACCGGGGTATCGTGGATGATGGCGTTCGGCCGCTTCGGCGGCATCGCCGGGTCTTTTCTGGTGGCGGAACTCGCGCGGCGCAAGATGGGCTTCGAAGGCGTGTTCCTCACCATGGCGGTGCCGGCGCTGATCGCCGCGGCGGCCTTGTTCGTCAAGCAGTGGGTTCATCCCGAACGCAAGGCGGACAAGGTGAGCTTCGAGGACGTCACCGCACACTGAAACTGCCCGCAGTCCACGACATCCCGTTTTGTTTTCGATCGCTTTCCGAGGAGACACCACCACCATGATCATCGATTGCCACGGCCACTACACCACCGCGCCCAAGGCGCTGGAAAGCTGGCGCAACCAGCAGATTGCCGGCATCAAGGACCCGTCGGCCAAGCCCAAGGTGGCTGACCTGAAGATTTCCGACGACGAACTGCGCGAGTCGATCGAGACCAACCAGCTGCGCCTGATGAAAGAGCGCGGCAGCGACCTGACCATCTTCAGCCCGCGCGCCAGCTTCATGGCGCACCACATTGGCGACTTTGAGGTCAGCAGCACGTGGGCGGCGATCTGCAACGAGCTGTGCTACCGCGTCAGCCAGCTGTTTCCCGACCATTTCATCGGCGCCGCCATGCTGCCGCAGTCGCCCGGCGTCGATCCGGCGACGTGCATCCCTGAGTTGGAAAAGTGCGTCAAGGATTATGGTTTCGTCGGCATCAACCTGAACCCCGACCCGAGCGGCGGCCACTGGACCAGCCCGCCACTGACCGACCGCCACTGGTACCCGATCTACGAGAAGATGGTCGAGTACGACATCCCCGCGATGATCCACGTCAGCACCAGTTGCAACGCGTGCTTTCACACCACCGGCGCGCATTACCTGAACGCCGACACCACGGCTTTCATGCAGTGCCTGCAGGGCGATTTGTTCAAGGACTTTCCGACGCTCAAGTTCGTCATCCCGCACGGCGGCGGCGCGGTGCCGTATCACTGGGGGCGCTTCCGCGGCCTGGCGCAAGAGATGAAAAAGCCCCTGCTGCAAGACCATCTGCTGAACAACATCTTCTTCGACACCTGCGTCTACCACCAGCCGGGCATCGATTTGCTGACCAAGGTGATTCCGGTCGACAACATCCTGTTTGCCAGCGAGATGATCGGCGCCGTGCGCGGGATCGACCCCGAATCCGGCCACTACTACGACGACACCAAGCGCTACGTGCAGGCCACTGCCAATCTGAGCGAGGAAGAGCGCTTCAAGGTTTATGAAGGCAACGCGCGCCGGGTGTTTCCGCGCCTGGATGCCGCGCTGAAAGCAAAGGGGAAATGAGCATGTACGAACTCGGAGTCGTTTACCGCAACATCCAGCGCGCCGATGCGGCCACCGCCGACGCCTTGGCCGCCTTCGGCAGCGCCACCGTGCACGAGGCGATGGGCCGCGTCGGCCTGCTCAAGCCCTACATGCGGCCGATTTATTCGGGCGCGCCGGTCAGCGGCACCGCCGTCACCGTGTTGCTGCAACCCGGCGACAACTGGATGCTGCACGTGGCGGCCGAGCAGATCCGCCCGGGCGACATCGTGGTGGCCGGCGTCACGTCAGAGTGCACCGACGGCTACTTTGGCGACCTGCTGGCCACCAGCTTCAAGGCGCGCGGTGCGCGCGCGCTGGTCATCGACGCCGGCGTGCGCGACGTGCGCATGCTGCAGCACGAGATCCAGTTCCCGGTCTGGAGCAAGTCCATCAGCTCAAAGGGCTGCATCAAGGCCACACTGGGCAGCGTCAACATTCCCGTGGTGTGTGCGGGCCAGATCGTGCACCCCGGCGACGTGATCGTGGCCGACGACGACGGCGTGGTCTGCGTGCCGCGTGCCATCGCCGAGAAAACGCTGCAAGCCGCCACCGCGCGCGAAGCCAACGAAGGCGCCAAGCGCGCCGAGTTCGCCTCGGGCACGCTGGGGCTGGACTATTACAAGATGCGCGAGCCGCTGGCCAAGGCGGGGCTGCGCTACATCGACTGATTGAACAGCCGGACGCGAAGGGCGCAAAAGTGACGCGAAGGACGCAAAAGAAAACCAAAAAATTTTTGGCTGTTCCTTTTTTTGCGTCCTTCGCGAATCCTTCGCGTTCTTCGCGTCCGGTATTCGGCATCTACATCCAAACATCATGAACAAGCCCACCACAGGCGATTTCACAAAAACCCCGGGCTGGCTCGACTGGTTCACCGGCCCGTCCAAGCCGCGCTTTCAGCTGCCCCCCGGCAGCGTCGATGCGCACTGCCACGTGTTCGGCCCCGGCACCGAATTTCCCTACGCGCCCGAGCGCAAGTACACGCCGTGCGATGCGTCGAAAGAACAGCTGTTCGCGCTGCGTGACCACCTGGGCTTTGCCCGCAACGTGATCGTGCAGGCCACCTGCCACGGCGCCGACAACCGCGCCATGGTCGATGCCTGCATCGCCTCGGGCGGCAAGGCGCGCGGCGTGGCAACTGTGAAGCGCGACGTGAGCGACGCCGAACTGCAACGCCTGCACGCCGCCGGCGTGCGCGGCGTGCGCTTCAACTTCGTCAAGCGGCTGGTCGATTTCACGCCCAAGGACGAGTTGATGGAGATTGCCACGCGCATCCACCAACTCGGCTGGCACGTGGTGATCTACTTCGAGGCGGTCGACCTGCCCGAGCTGTGGGACTTCTTTACCGCGCTGCCCAACACCGTGGTGGTCGATCACATGGGCCGTCCGGATGTGAGCCAGCCGGTCGACGGCCCCGAGTTCGAGCTGTTCATCAAGTTCATGCGCGAGCACCCCAACGTGTGGAGCAAGGTGAGCTGCCCCGAGCGCCTGTCGGTCAGCGGCCCGCGCGCGCTGCATGGCGAGCAGAACGCCTACCGCGACGTCGTGCCCTTTGCGCGCAAGATCGTCGAAACCTTCCCCGACCGCGTGCTGTGGGGCACCGACTGGCCGCACCCGAACCTGAAGGACCACATGCCTGACGACGGCCTGCTGGTCGACTTCATCCCGCACATCGCGCCCACGGCCGAGCTGCAGCGCAAGCTGCTGGTCGACAACCCAATGCGCCTGTACTGGCCTGAAGAGATCAAGTAATTCAAGGAGACAAGACCATGGCACTCGACAAGCCCTATCTCGACGTTCCCGGCACGACGATCTTCGACGCCGACCAAAGCCGCAAGGGCTACTGGCTCAACCAGTTTTGCATGAGCCTGATGAAGGCCGAGAACCGCGCGCGCTTCAAGGCCGACGAAGACGCCTACCTGGCCGAATGGCCCATGACGGATGAGCAGAAGGCGGCGGTGCGCGCGCGCGACCTCAACTGGGCCATGCGCACCGGCGGCAACATCTACTTCCTGTCCAAGCTGGGCGCCACCGATGGCCTGAGTTTTCAGCAGATGGCCGGCAGCATGACCGGCATGACCGAGCAGCAATACCGCGACATGATGATCGCCGGCGGCCGCAGCCCCGAGGGCAACCGCGTGGTGGGCGAAACGGGCAACGCGCAGGGCGCCGCGTCTCAGTCCGACGCTTGGAAGGCCTGGGAAGAAAAAGCACAAAAAGAGCTGGCGGCGCAGGTAGAGCAAGCGCAAGCAGCTACAAAAAACAAAGCAGACGGGCGCGCGCGCATCACCGCGTCGGTCTACAGCTCGCACGTGCCGGCCATCGGTGCCGCCATCGACCACGGCAAGACGGAGGAGCCCTACTGGCAGCCGCTGTTCAAAGGCTACGACTTCAGCAAGCAGTGGATGAAGGACAACACGCCCGACGTGATCTTCCTCGTCTACAACGACCACGCCACCAGTTTTGATCTGGGCGTGATCCCCACCTTTGCCATTGGCACCGCGGCCGAGTTCGAGCCGGCCGACGAAGGCTATGGCCCGCGCCCGGTGCCGGTGGTCAAGGGCCATCCCGAGCTGGCTTCGCACATCGCGCAATCGGTCATCCAGCAGGATTTCGACCTCACCATCGTCAACGACCTCAAGGTGGACCATGGCCTGACGGTGCCGATGAACCTGATGTTCGGCAGCCCCGCCGCGTGGCCGTGCAAGGTGATCCCCTTCCACGTCAATGTGGTGCAGTATCCGGTGCCGTCGGGCGCGCGCTGCTTTGCGCTGGGCCAGGCGATCCGCCGCGCCATCGAAAGCTACGACCAGCCGCTGAAAGTGCAAATCTGGGGCACCGGCGGCATGAGCCACCAACTGCAAGGGCCGCGCGCCGGCCTCATCAACGCCGAGTGGGACAACCGCTTTCTCGACCGCCTGATCGCCGACCCGAAGGATCTGTCCACCATGCCGCACATCGACTACGTGCGCGAAGCGGGCAGCGAAGGCATCGAGCTGGTGATGTGGCTGATCGCCCGCGGCGCCATGAGCGACGTGGCCGGCAGCGGCAAGGCACCCAAGGTCGCGCACCGCTTCTTCCACGTGCCAGCATCGAATACGGCCGTGGGGCACCTGATTCTGGAAAATCAGGTTTGAGAGAAATGCCGGACGCGAAGGACGCGAAGGATTCGCGAAGGACGCAAAAGGGGCAGCCAAGAATTTTTGGTTTTCTTTCGCGTCCTTCGCGTCACTTTTGCGTCCTTCGCGTCCGGCTGTTGATTGCAGCCTTTCCATCTCGACAAGGAACACCATGACCCAACCCATCAACGTCGCGCTGGCCGGTGCCGGCGCCTTCGGCATCAAGCACCTGGACGGCATCCAGAACATCGACGGCGTCAAAGTCGTCTCGCTGATCAGCCGCGACCTGGGCAAGACGCAGGAAGTGGCCAACCAGTACGGCATCGGCCACGTCACCACCGACCTGGCCGACAGCCTGGCGCGGCCCGACGTCGACGCCGTCATCCTCTGCACGCCCACGCAGATGCACGCCGAGCAGACGATGCAGTGCCTGCAGGCCGGCAAGCACGTGCAGGTCGAGATTCCGCTGGCCGATTCGCTGGCCGGCGCGCAGGCCGTCGTCGACCTGCAAAAGAAGACCGGCTTGGTCGCCATGTGCGGCCACACGCGCCGCTTCAACCCCAGCCACCAGTACGTGCACAACCGCATCCTGCGGGGCGAGTTCAACATCCAGCAGATGGATGTGCAGACCTACTTCTTCCGCCGCACCAACATGAACGCGCTGGGCCAGCCGCGCTCGTGGACCGACCACCTGCTGTGGCACCATGCCGCGCACACGGTGGACCTGTTCGCCTACCAGTGCGGCTCGCCCATCGTCAAGGCCAACGCCGTGCAGGGGCCGATCCACAAGGACCTGGGCATCGCCATGGACATGAGCATCCAGCTGCAGGCCGCCAACGGCGCCATCTGCACGCTGTCCCTCAGCTTCAACAACGACGGCCCGCTGGGCACCTTCTTTCGCTACATCGGCGACACGGCGACCTACATCGCCCGCTACGACGACCTGGTGCAGACGCACGCCAAGGGTCCGGAGACGGTGGTCGATGTGAGCAAGGTCGATGTGTCGATGAACGGCATCGAGCTGCAGGACCGCGAGTTCTTTGCCGCCATCCGCGAAGGCCGCGAACCCAACAGCAGCGTGGCACAGGTGCTGGCCTGCTACCAGGTGCTGCACGACCTGGAGCAGCAGCTGAATGCTGCATAAATGATAGCTGAATGCGCTTGTCCTGCAAGCGCCAGCGGCCGATTTGCCATTGAAACCATGAAACAGCGCGCATTGGGTCCGTTCCAGGTCGGCGCCATCGGCCTGGGCTGCATGAACATCTGCCATGCCTACGGCACGCCCATTTCGGCCGACGAGGCCGAGCGCGTGCTGCGCGGCGCGCTCGATGCCGGCTGCACGCACTTCGACACCGCCGCGCTGTACGGCTTCGGTGTCAGCGAATCGCTGGTGGGCCGCGTACTGGGTCCGCAGCGCAGCCGCTTCACCCTGGCCAGCAAATGCGGCATGACGGTGGAGGCGGGCGATGGCAGCGTGAAGCCCGGCCGCGTGATCAACGGGCGGCCCGAGTCGCTGCGCGCGACCTGCGAAGGCTCGCTGCGGCGCCTGAAGACCGACGTGATCGACCTGTGCTACCTGCACCGCTGGGACAAGCAGGTGCCTATCGAAGACAGCGTGGGCGCGCTGTCCGATCTGGTGCGCGCGGGCAAGATCCGCACCATCGGCCTGTCCGAAGTGTCCGCGGCCACGCTGCGCCGGGCGCACGCGGTGCACCCCATTGCTGCGCTGCAGACCGAATATTCGCTGTGGACGCGCAACCCCGAAATCGCCGTGCTGCAGGCCTGCCGCGACCTGGGCGTGAGCTTTGTCGCCTTCAGCCCGCTGGGGCGCGGCTTTCTGGCCGGCGCGTTGCCTGATGTGGCGGCGGTCGAGGCCCTGCCCGACAAGGACATCCGCCGCCCGATGCCGCGCTTTGCGCCCGATCATCACGCGCGCAACCTGCCGCTGCTGGCGTCGTACCGTCAACTGGCCGACGAAGCCGGCTGCACGCCCGCGCAGCTGGCGCTCGCCTGGCTGCTGCACCAGGGCGCCGACGTGCTGCCGATTCCGGGCACGCGCTCGCTCGCGCACGCCATCGAGAACTTCGCCGCCGCCGACGTCGCGCTCGACAGTGCCCTGCTGGCGCGGCTGGACGCGCTGATCAACCAGCGCACCGTCAGCGGCCACCGCTATGCCGAACAGGCCCGGCGCGAAGTCGACACCGAAGATTTCGGCGCCCCGCCCGGCTGAAAAATAACGAAACAAACCGAGACCGCACCGAGAAGACGCCGCGCCCTGCGGCCGGCACCATGACGGACATGTTCAACACGCTCACGACAAGGAGCACCGTCATGAAAACCTGGATCAAACGCACCCTCATCGGCCTGACCGGCGCCGTCATCGCGCTGGGCGGTGTGGCCGCCTGTGGCCACCGCATGCACCACGGCATGGGCAGCCACGCCACGCCCGAGCAGCAGGCCGAGTGGCGCGGCAAGATGGTCGACCGCATTGCCGGCAAGCTGGACCTGGACGCCGCGCAGAAAGCCAAGCTGGCCACGCTGGGCGAAAAGCTGCACACGCAGCGCCTGGCCGTGCGCGGCGGCGCAGATCCGCGCGCCGACGTGCAGGCGCTGGTGTCCGGCACGACCTTCGACCGCGCGAAGGCGCAGGCCCTGGTGCAGCAGAAGACCGACGCCGTGCGCGCCGGCAGCCCCGAAGTGATCGCCGCGCTGGGCGACTTCTACGACAGCCTGAACCCCGCACAGCAGCAGAAGGTGCGCGAATTCATGCAGCGGCGCGGGCGCTGGGGCCACGGCGGGCCGCGCGGGTGAATTGAACGGCGTGCAGTTGCAGCGGCGTCACTGCGCAGGCCTTGGCGCCACAATCCACTCCCATGCCCCGCATCCTGCTGATCGATGACGACGCCGAACTGGGCGGTCCGCTGGCCGCCTATTTCGCGCGGTTCGATATGGCGCTGGAACACGCGCTGGCGCCCAGCGCCGGACTGGCGCGGCTGGCCGAAGGGGGCTTCGACGCCGTCATCCTGGACGTCATGCTGCCCGAGATGGATGGCTTTCAGCTGTGCCGCATCATCCGACAGGGCAGCGACATCCCGATCCTGATGCTGACCGCGCGCGGCGAGCTGACCGACCGCGTGGTGGGGCTGGAGCTGGGTGCCGACGATTACCTGCCCAAGCCGTTCGAGCCGCGCGAGCTGGTGGCGCGCGTGCAAACCATCCTGCGCCGCCGCGTGGCCGCGCCGCCAGCGGCCCATGCGCTGCACTTCGACGGTCTTAGCGTCGACGCCGCCACACGCACCGTGCGCCGGCTGGGCCAGCCGGTGGAATTGACCAGCACCGAGTTCGACCTGCTGCACCTGCTGGCGCGCTCGCCCGGCAGCGTGTTCAGCCGCGACGACATCCTGTCGGCGCTGCGCGGGCACGACGCCGACCTGTACACCCGCGCGGTGGATATCGTGGTCAGCCGCCTGCGCAAGAAGCTGGAGCCGCTGGACGCCATCAAGACCCTGCGCAACGCCGGCTACACGCTGGCGCTGGCGCGGCGCGCGCCATGAGCGGCAGCGACAGGCGCGGCTGGTGGCGGCGCGCGCGCCATTCGCTGCGCGTGCGGCTGGTGTTGCTGTTTGTGCTGCTGGCGCTGGCGATGAGCGCGGCGTTTCTGGGCGGCATCGGCCGCGCGTTCTCGGTGGGCTGGCGCGCGGCGGTCGATCCGCTGGTGGGCGACTACGCCGACCGGCTGGTGGCCGACATCGGCTCGCCCCCGCGCATCGACCGCGCACGCGCCCTGGCCGAGCAGCTGCCGGTGGTGATTCGCATCGAAGGCCCGCAGGTCAACTGGGCGTCGGGCCCCGCGCCACGCCACGGGCCGCCGTGGGCGCAGGGCGAGGGCGCCGGGCACCGCGCCGTGGTGCGCCAGACCGCCGACGGCCACCGCATCACGCTGTCGTTGCGCGCGCGTGCCGAACACGACGAGCCGCGCCGCACGGTGTGGATCACGCTGGCGGCGCTGCTGGCGTTGACGGCGCTGGCCTACGCGGCCGTGCACCGCATGCTGCGGCCGATCCGCGACATCGGTGCCGGTGTGCGACGCTTCGGCGCCGGCCAGTTCGAGCCGCCCATCGACGTGCCGCACGCGCGCCACCCCGACGAACTGAGCGAGCTGGCGCGCAGCGTGAACCAGATGGCCGCCGACATCCGCCAGATGCTGGACGCCAAGCGCGGCCTGCTGCTGGCCATCAGCCACGAGCTGCGCAGCCCGCTGACCCGCGCGCGCCTCAACGCCGAATTGCTGCCCGACGACGCCGCCACCGAGCCGACCCGCGCCGCGCTGCTGCGCGACCTGGCCTTGATGCGCGAACTGATCGCCGACCTGCTGGAGAGCGAGCGCCTGGCCAGCCCGCACGCCGCCTTGCAGCGCGAGCCGACCGACGTGGCGGCGCTGGCGCGCGAGCTGGCGGCGTCCGTGGCCGCCGCGCACCCTGCCGCACCGGCGGTGGCCCTGCACGTGGACGCCGTCCTGCCGCCCGCGCTGCGGCTGGACGCGGGCCGTGTGCGCCTGCTGCTGCGCAACTTGCTCGACAACGCGCTGCGCCACAGCCCGGGCGATGCAGCGCCGCCTGAGCTGCACCTGGGTCCGATGCCCGGCGGCGGCGTCGCCATCGAGGTGCGCGACCATGGCCCCGGCGTGCTGCCCGAGCAACTGGCGCACTTGTCGGAGCCGTTCTATCGCACCGACAGCGCGCGTCAACGCGGCACCGGCGGCGTCGGCCTGGGGCTGTACCTGGTGCGGCTGGTGGCGCAGGCGCACGGGGGCACGATGAGCGTGCGCAACGCCTCGCCGGGGCTGGCGATACGGGTCGAGCTTCCTGCGGCACCCGCGGTGTCCGAATAACGTGAAGCTCTCAAAAAGATAGCTATAGACGTTGTAGGGACAAGCGTCAGGGCCACGAAAGCCCCATATTTTTGGGGTGAAAGGGCGCTCGTCCGCGCCGCGCCTCAGGCGCCGGCCGGCAAAGCGGCGGTGCCCGCGGGTGCCTTGTCGTCGCCCTGCCGCGCCACGCGCTTTTCGACGGCGCTCATGACTTCGGCAGCCATGTTTTCGAGCAGCAGCACGTCGCGCGGGGTCAGGGTGCGCGGCGCGGTGTCGAGCAGGCACAGCGTGCCCAGCACCAGACCGTCCGCGTCTTTCAGCGGCGCGCCGGCGTAGAAGCGGATGCCGCGCTCCTTCAGCACCGGGTTGGCGGCAAAGCGGGCGTCGCGCAGCACGTCGGGCACCACCAGCGTTGATTCGCCCGCCACCACGTGGCCGCACAGCGACAGCGGCCGTGGCGCGCCGCGCTCGGGCTCGCCAACCTCAGGGCGGCCGGCGGCGCTGGCGTCGCCGTGCGTGATCTGCCATTCGTCGCCGATCAAGGAGACCAACGCGACCGGCGTGTCAAACGCATCGGCGGCGCGCTTGGCGATGGCGTCGAAGCGGCCACGCAGCTCGGCATCTAGCACGCCGCTGCCGTGCAGCGCCACTAGGCGCTGGCGTTCGTTTTCGGGCATCGGGGCGGGTTGAAAAGGCGTGCCGTCGGCGTGCACCAGGCGTGCCTGCGCCTGCGCCACCAATTCGCCCAGCGAGGTGACCAGCGCGTCGACACCAATGGCCTGCGCCGTGTTGGCACCGGCCGGCCCGAGCTGAAAATTCCATGCCGCCAGCAGCACCTGCACCTGTGGCCAATGGCGCTTGAGGCGGCGCACGAAGTATTTGGCCTGCGTGGTCGGCTCGGGCGAAAAATAGCAAAGGCAGAGCATCTCGATGCCCTTGAGGTCCAGCCGGGCAAAGTAGTCGGCCGACGGCAGGCCGGACTGCACCACGCGCGCGCCAATGCCCTCGAGCGCCAGAACGTGCGCGGCCATGTCGGCCGCCAGCGAATCGACCGCCCAGCGCCCGCCGATGCAGGCCACGCGCACCGGCAAGTCGGCGGGCGGCGGGTGCTGTTCGCGCAGCTCCTCGATCACGCGTTCCATGCCCGAGACCACGCGATGCCGCTGCTCGGCCGTGGCGACGGTGCCATACGCGCTGGAGGCCAGGCGCAACGCGCCCATGGCGATGCCGTCGTAAAACACCTGCGGCGACTCTTCGTCGGCGTGGCGCGCGGCCAGTTCGGCCGCTTCTTCCACGTCGCCCGCCAGCAGGCGCTGGTGCAGGCGCGTGGACTCGTCCAGCGCGCCGGCGCTGCCCAGCAACACTTCGAGTATCCGCAACTGCGGCAGATGGTGGCCCAGCGCCAGCAGCACCACGGTGATGGGGGTGGCCAGCACTAGGCCGATGGGGCCCCACAGCGCGGTCCAGAACATGGCCGCCAGAATCAGCGACAGCGTGGACATGCCGGTGCTGGTGCCATACAGCCAAGGCTCGACAAGGTTGTTGCTGATCAGCTCCAGCGTCACGATGAGCGCCACCGTCCACAGCACCATGTCCCAGCCAGGGTCAACGGCGAAGGCCAGCGTCAGCGGAAACACCGCCCCGATCACCGGCCCCAGATATGGCACGAAACGCAGCACCGCCGCCAGCAGCCCCCACACCAGCGCGCCCGGCACGCCGATGAACAGCAGCCCCAGCGCCATCGGGATGCCGTAGGTGGCGTTGACCACCAGTTGCATCGTCAGGTACTTGCTGACGCGCTGCGCGGCGTCGCCCAGCGCATCGGTGCTGCGGTGCAGGTTTCCGCCGCCCAGCAGGCGCAGTACCTTGTCGCGCAGTTCGCCCTTGTCCAGCAGGATCAGCACCACGAACAGGAACACGATGCCGGCCATGGCCAGCGGGGTGGTAAAGGTCTCGGCCCAGGCCAGCAGGCGCTGCCAGGGCTTGACGGTCTGCCCAACCACCTCGACGCGCATGGGCTGCTCGCTCTTGGCCTTGGGCGGTTCTGCCTTGCGCTGGGTTTCCTCGATCTCGCGTTCGACCTGGTTCACCACGCGCGAGTACTGGTCCAGCAGGCCCGGCTGGCGCAGCTGCTGGCCGAAGCTGCGCAGCTTGCGCGTGATGTTGGTTTCATAGACCGGCAAGTCGTTGCTGATCTGGCGCAACTGCGTGAAGATGAAAAACCCCGTGGCCGCCAGCAGCGCCAGCGTCGAAAGCACGACGACGATCACCGCCGCCAGGCGCGGCACGCCGCGCCGCTTGAGCCACGACACCATCGGGTCGAGCACGAAGCCCACCAGCACCGCCAGCGCCAGCGGCATCAGCACGTCGCGCCCAAAATAAAGCGCCGCCACGATGACGGCGGCGCTGACCAGCCCATACGCCAGCGGCTGGCGCGCGGCTTGCGCCATCGTGTCGTCGGGCGGCGGCAAATCGCGCTCGGACGCCGACGCGGGGTCGGCGGGCGGTGGGGTGTCGGGGCGGGCGGGCATGCGCAGCGGATTGTCGGCAAGCGGTCCCCGCGGCGCTGTAGGACGACGGCGTGAGGCGGCGCAGCCTGGGCGAGATAGGTACTCCGTCCTACAATCGCGCCCTTTGTCCACGCAGCCTGCCGTGTCCACCCTGACCGATCCGCGATCCGCGTCCGACGCCCGCGTGCCGCGCGCGCTGCTGGTGGCGGCGGCGCTGTACGCGGCGGCCTGGTCGCTGGTGCCGCCCTGGGTCACCGCCGGATTTCCGCTGGACGTGGTCGAAAGCCTGACCTGGGGCCACGAAGGGGAGTGGGGCTATTACAAGCACCCGCCGATGGCACCCTGGGTGCTGTACGTGTTCTACCGCGTATTCGGCCGTGCCGGGCCTTACCTGCTGAGCCAGGTGTGCATCGGCTTCACGCTGTGGCTGGTGTGGCTGACCGGACGCCGCCTGATGACGCGCGAGCGCGCCTGGCTGGGCGCGGCGTTGACCATGGGCACGGTGTTTCTTACGCGCCCGGCGCTGGAGTTCAACCACAACGTAGCGCAACTGCCGTTGTGGGCCGGCATTGGCTGGGCGCTGCTGGCGGCCTTGCAGGACGGCCGGCTGCGCCAGTGGCTGCTGCTGGGCCTGCTGGCGGGGCTGTGTTTGTTGACCAAGTATTCGGGCGCCTTGCTGCTGGCCTGCCTGGGCGTGTACGTGCTGGCCACGCCGCAACGCCGCGTGCTGCGCACCCCGGGGCCGTGGCTGGCCGTGCTGCTGGCCGTGGCGGTGCTGGCGCCGCACCTGCGCTGGTTGTGGCAGCACGGTGGGCTGCCGTTTGCCTACGTCAGCAGCCGCGCCGGCGCGGACGTGGGCCACCCGCGCGCCGATGCATGGGGCTTTCTGGGCATGCAGTTCATCAACCATGTGCCGCTGCTGCTGATCGTGCTGTGGGCCGTGCTGCCGGCCTGGCGCCAGGCGCGGCGGGCCAAGCCCGTTGAGGCCGGCGTGCGCGCGGCCACCCGGCTGCACACCGACTGGCCGGGCTACCTGCTGGTGCTGGCGCTGGCGCCGGGTTTGCTGACGGCGCTGCTGGGCCTGGCCGGCATCGCCCGGGTGCGCGACATGTGGGGCGTGCCCATGTGGACTTTCAGTGGCCTGCTGGCGGTCGCGTGCTTGCCGACGGCGTGGCTAGGCGTGGCCCGCCCGCGCCTGTCGCGCGGTCTGCTGGTGTGGTTGGTGCTGATTTCGGTGTTGTCGGGCGCCTACCTGGCCTTCATTGCCCAATGGCGCCAGCGGCCGGTGCGCACCGACTGGCCGTCGGCCGCGCTGGCCGCGCACGCGCAGGCCAGCTGGGACGGCGTGTCGCAGTGCCCGCTCGATGTGGTGGCGGGCGAATACCACCTGGCCGGCACGCTGGCCGTGGCCTTGTCGCCGCGGCAGCCGTCGGTGCTGATCCACGGCGACCCGCGCTATTCACCCTGGGTCACGCCGGCGCGTCTGCAGGCCGGCGGTGCGCTGTGGATCTGGACGGACGACGACGCCTCCGACGTGCCGCCCGAGCCGCTGAACCGCGTGGCGGCACAGGCCGACCTGCGGCCGCACGACGGCACCTGGCAAGTGCCCTGGCCGCGCGAGCCAGCCGGCCGCCCGTTCACGGTGCACTGGCGCGCCTATGTGCCCGCCGCCTGCGCCCGCGCGCGCGGCGGTTGAGCAAGCAGCGCGCGTTGCGCGCGGCCGCGGCGCCATCGGCGCGACAATCCGGCCAACCATGTCTTGCAGGCTCCCATGACCCAGCACCCTGAACGCTCCCTGCGCCTCAGCGGCGCCAGCAATTTTCGCGACCTGGGCGGCTACGCCGGCGCGCACGGGCAGCCCGTGCGCTGGCGCCGGCTGTTCCGCTCCGACCACCTGGCCGCGCTGACCGCCGATGACGCCGCGGTGTTTCAGGCCTTGGGCGTGACGCGCGTCGTCGACTTTCGCGGCACGTCCGAGCGCGCTGCCGTGCCCTACGACTTGCCGGGCGTGCGGCAGCACGCGCTGCCCATCGAGCCCACCGTGGTGC
Source organism: Pseudomonadota bacterium (assembly GCA_029780695.1). Lineage (GTDB taxonomy): Bacteria > Pseudomonadota > Gammaproteobacteria > Burkholderiales > Burkholderiaceae_C > Ottowia. The sequence continues at coordinate 19,445 of JAKOYD010000037.1, read as the reverse complement.
AACGCATGAAAGACCTGCTGGACGCCGGCCAGACCGTGACGCCCGCGCAGGCCGTGGGGCTGATGCAGCAGACCTACCGCGCCTTCGTGCACGACAACGCGGCGGCGTTTGCCCAGTTGTTCGAGCACCTGGTCGACAGCGACGCGCCGCTGGTGTTTCACTGCACGGCGGGCAAGGACCGCACCGGCTTTGCCGCCGCGCTGATCCTGCTGGCGCTGGGCGTGCCGCGCGACGTGGTGATGCAAGACTACCTGCTGACCAACGACTACTACCGCATGCCCGCGTTGCCCGAGGCACGCGCGCCGCGCGACGTGCTGAACGTGCTGTGGCGCGTGCAGGCGGACTTTCTGGACGCCGCGCTGCAGGCCGTGGAACACGACTTTGGCGGCATCGACGCCTACCTGACGGGACAACTGGGTGTGCGCGCGCCGCAGCGCGCGCGGCTGGCCGAGCTGTATTTGACGCGCCCCATGCCTGCCTCGCTTTAGCTATATTATTGATAGCTGTAAGTGCAGTGTGAGCAAGCGCTGGCGCGCTTTTTTCTTCAAGAATCCAGGTTCAGCTCAGGCGCAGGCCCCACGGCGTCTTTTGCCACGCCAGCACTTCTTCGCGCAGCAGGTGCGCCGACTGCGGCCACGCCTTGGCCCAGCCGTCGCGCAGGCCCAGCGTGAAGCCGTGCGCCGGCTCGGCATCGGCGCTGAGCGCGATGCCCTGGTCGTCCGGGTCTTGCCGTGCATGGCACAAGATGACGGCCAGCCGCAGCGCCAGCAGCTGGCGCATGAACAGCGCGTCGCCAAAGCGCGGCTCCAGCTTGCGCAGCTTGCCGCGGTGGCCCAGCACCAGCTGGCTCAGCGCGTGCAACTCGTGCATGGCGAAGCCGGCGACGTCGGCGTGGTCGAGGATGTAGGCGCCGTGCTTGTGCGGGTCGGAATGCGAAATGCGCGAGCCAATCTCGTGCAAGCGCGCGGCCCAGTCGAGCTGGCGCTCGGCTTCCAGGCGCTGCTTTTTCTTCAGCTGCGGCACCAGCTGGCCGAACAGGTGCAGCGCGGTGCGCGACACGCGCTCGCCCTGCGCCGCGTCGGTGCTGAACTTGGCGGCCAGCGCGGCAATGGCGCTGGCGCGCACGTCGGTCTTTTCGTGCTGGCGATCCAGCATGTCGTACAGCGCGCCGTGGCGCAGCGCGCCGTAGGCGTACTGAAGCTGCTCGATGTCCAGCAGGTCGAACAGCGCGCGCAGCACGGCCAGGCCGCCGGCGATCACCGCCTTGCGCTCGTCCTTGATGCCTTCGAGCTTGATGGCGTCGAAGCGGTGCGCCTTGATCAGCTTGTCGCGCATCCAGTCGAGGCCATCGCGCGTGATCTGATAGCGCGTCGGCACGCGGCCGGCCAGCAGCAGCGTGTCGGCGATGGCGCCCACGGTGCCCGAGCAGCCATAAGCCACGTCCCAGTGTCGACGCCCGTGGGTGGAGATGGCGTCGTCCAGCACCGCCTTGGCGGCGATCTCGGCGCGCTCGAAATGCTTGGCGGTCATCACCCCGTCGCCGAAATAGCGCATCGACCAGGCCACGCTGCCCACGCGGTACGACTCCATGGTGCCCGCCGCGTAGCCGCGGCCAATGATCAGCTCGGTCGAGCGCCCGCCAATGTCCAGCACCAGGCGGCGTTCGTCCGACTGCGGCAGCAGGTGCACCACGCCCTGGTAGATGAGCCGCGCTTCCTCGCGCCCGGCGATGACGTCGATGGGGAAACCCAGGATCTGCTGGGCGACGGCGAGGAATTCGTCGCGGTTGCGCGCCTCGCGCAAGGTCTGCGTGGCCACGGCGCGCACCTGGTTGGGCTGAAAGCCGGCCAGACGCTCGGCAAAGCGCGCCAGGCAGTTCCAGCCGCGCTGCATGGCGTCTTGCGACAGCCGGCGGTCGGCGTCCAGGCCGGCGCCCTGGCGCACGGTTTCCTTGTGGTATTCGGTGCGCTGGAGCTGGCCCAGTTCGAGCCGGGCGATTTCGAGACGGAAGCTGTTGGAGCCGAGGTCCACAGCGGCAAGGCGGATGCCGGATTGCATAAGGCGGGGCGTGGATGGACCGCGCAAAGGCGGCGAACGGGAAGCGGCGTCGATTGTGGCGCATTCCGCGCCCGCTTCGGGCATGCGTTGGCACTTGGCTGACGCGGCGCAAGAATGTCCGCGATATGACGTCACGAAGCTGTCACATTGACTAAATACATTGCCTTCATCTGCCTCAACCATTCTGAAGGTATTCCATGATGAAGCGAGTTTTCCTCAAGGCCCTGGCCACTGTTGCCCTGGGTTCTTCCTTTGCCACCGTTGCCTTGGCCGCCGACATCACGGGCGCCGGCGCCAGCTTTCCGTACCCCATCTACGCCAAGTGGGCCGAAGGCTACAAGGCCGCCACGGGCACGGGCCTGAACTACCAGTCGATCGGTTCGTCGGGCGGCGTGCGCCAGATTCGCGCCAAGACCGTGGCCTTCGGTGCCACCGACTCGCCGCTGTCGGGCGACGAGCTGGGCAAGGACGGCCTGGTGCAGTTTCCGGCCATCATCGGCGGCACCGTGCCGGTGCTGAACATCGACGGCTTCAAGCCGGGCGAGCTGCGTGTCACCGGCCCGGTGCTGGCCGAAATGTTCCTGGGCACCATCAGCAAGTGGAATGACCCCAAGTTCGTCGCCCTGAACCCCGGCAAGGCCCTGCCTGACCAGGCCATTACCGTGGTGCACCGTGCCGACGGCTCGGGCACCACCTTCAACTGGACCGACTACCTGGCCACCGTCAGCAAGGACTTTGCCGACAAGGTGGGCAAGGGCAACGCCGTCAAGTGGCCGGCCGCCACCTCGGTCGGTGGCAAGGGCAACGAGGGCGTGGCCGCCAACGTCGGCCGCATCAAGGGCGCCATTGGCTACGTCGAGTACGCCTACGCCAAGAAGAACAAGTTGAACTACATGCAGGTGCAGAACCAGGCCGGCAAGTACATCACGCCCGACGACGACGCCTTTGCCGCCGCCGCCGCCGGCGTGGACTGGTTCAGCGTGCCGGGCATGGGCGTGTCGATGGTCAATGCCAAGGGCGACAAGTCCTGGCCCATCTCCACCGCCTCGTTCATCCTGATGTACAAGGACCCGGCCGACAAGGCGCAAAGCGCCGAAGTGCTGAAGTTCTTCGACTGGTCGTTCAAGAACGGCAAGAAGATGGCCGCCGACCTGGATTACGTGCCGCTGCCCGACACCCTGACCAACGAGATTCGCTCGAAGGTCTGGTCGCAGATCGCCAAGTAATCCCGCGGCTTGTCCAGCGACCCGACGGCCTTTGACGGTGCGTTGGGTCGTTTTTTGGGCGACACCATAATGACAGCGACGAGGACTGCATGAGCGTGGGCATGACAACCATGGACAACAGAGGGCCATCCCGTGACGAGGCTACCGCCATCGTCTCTCCCGGCATGGAAGCGATAGCCCGCCGGCAACGCTGGCAGGACATACTTTTTCACCGGGGCACGCAGGCCTTTTCGCTGCTGGTGCTGCTGGCGCTGATCGGCATCATGGTGTCGCTGTTCATCAGCGCCTGGCCGACTTTCAAGACGTTCGGTCTGAAGTTTCTGTGGACGGTGGAGTGGGACGTCGTCAACGAGCAGTTTGGCGCCGCCATCGCCATCGTCGGCACGGTGTTGAGTGCCGGCATCGCGCTGGTGCTGGCCGTGCCGCTGGCTTTCGGCGTCGCGCTGTTCCTGACCGAGAACTGCCCCGCCTGGCTGCGCCGCCCGCTGGGCACCGCCATCGAGTTGCTGGCTGCCGTGCCGTCCATCATCTACGGCATGTTCGGCCTGTTCGTGTTCGCACCGATCTTTGCCGACTACCTGCAGACGCCGCTGCAGCAAGTGCTGGGCGGCATGCCGCTGGTGGGCTGGCTGTTTGGTGGCGCCATCAACGGCATGGGCATCCTGGCGGCCGGCATCGTGCTGGCCTTCATGATCCTGCCCTACATCGCCGCCGTCATGCGCGACGTGTTCGAGATCGTGCCGCCCATCCTGCGCGAATCGGCCTATGGCCTGGGCTGCACCACCTGGGAAGTGGTGCGCAAGGTGGTGCTGCCGTACACGCAAAAAGGCGTCATCGGCGGCATCATGCTGGGCCTGGGCCGCGCGCTGGGCGAAACCATGGCGGTGACCTTCGTCATCGGCAACGCCAACCGCATGCCCACGTCGCTGTTTTCGCCCGGCACCTCGATCGCGTCGGTGCTGGCCAACGAATTCGGCGAAGCCGCCGACCTGCACCTGACCACGCTGTTCGCGCTCGGCTTCCTGTTGTTCATCATCACCTTCGTCGTGCTGTCGCTGGCCAAGATCATGATCATTCGCGCCGAGCGCGCCAAAGGCACCTGAGATGAATAGCTTGCAAGCCGAAACCGCGCTGTACAAGAAGCGCCGCGCCACCAACGCCATTGGTCTGGCGCTGTCCATGGCCGCCATGGTGCTGGGCCTGGTGGTGCTGCTGTGGATCCTGTTCGTGCTGCTCAGCAAGGGGCTGGCCGCGGTGGACCTGAACATGTTCACGCGCGACACCCCGGCGCCGGGCTCCGAGGGCGGTGGTCTGCGCAACGCCATCGTCGGCAGCCTGATGATGCTGGGCCTGACGGTGCTGGTGTCCACGCCCATCGGCATCCTTGCCGGTATCTACCTGGCCGAATACGGCGACGAGAGCAAGACCGCCGAACTCACGCGCTTCGTCACCGACATCATGCTGTCGGCGCCGTCCATCGTGCTGGGCCTGTTCGTGTACGCCATCCTGGTGGCGCCAATGGGGCATTTCTCGGGCTTCGCCGGCTCGCTGGCGCTGTCGCTGATCGCCATTCCGGTGGTGGTGCGCACCACCGAAAACATGCTGCGCCTGGTGCCCGGCAGCCTGCGTGAGGCCGCCGCCGCGCTGGGTGCGCCACGCTGGAAAGTCGCGCTGATGATCACCCTGCGCGCGGCCAAGAGCGGTGTCATCACCGGTCTGCTGCTGGCCATTGCCCGCGTCTCCGGCGAAACCGCGCCGCTGCTGTTCACCGCGCTCAACAACCAGTTCTTCAGCACCAACATGAGCCAGCCCATGGCCAACCTGCCGGTGGTGATCTTCCAGTTCGCCATGAGCCCGTACGACAACTGGATTCGCCTGGCCTGGGGCGGCGCGCTGCTCATCACGCTCACCGTGCTGGCCATCAACATCGTGGCGCGGGTGTTCTTCCGTGAAAAAACGGCAGGCCACTGATCGGCCACCTCACATCCACCATTGGCCCCCACAACCTTCCCAGAAAGAATCTCCATGGAAGTCGCCACCCACGTGCCCCAGGCCGCGATCCGCGGCAATGGCGTCAGCTTCGATCAGGAACGCCTGGCGCTCGAGATCAAGAACCTCAACTTCTTCTACGGCAACGGCTTTCAGGGCCTGAAGGGCATCCAGCTCGGCATCCCTGAGCACAAGGCCACGGCGTTCATCGGCCCGTCGGGCTGCGGCAAGTCGACCCTGCTGCGCACGCTCAACCGCATGTACAGCCTGTACCCGGGCCAGCGCGCCGAAGGCGAGATCCTGTTCTACGGCAAGAACATCCTCGATCCCAGCGTCGACGTCAACCTGCTGCGCGCCAGCATCGGCATGGTGTTCCAGAAGCCGACGCCGTTTCCGATGACGATCTACGAGAACATCGCCTTTGGCGTGCGTCTGTACGAGAACCTGAACAAGGCCGACATGGACGAGCGCGTCGAATGGGCGCTGGCCAAGGCCGCGCTGTGGGGCGAAGTCAAGGACAAGCTGGGCCAAAGTGGCCTGTCGTTGTCGGGCGGCCAGCAGCAGCGGCTGTGCATCGCGCGCAGCGTGGCGGTCAAGCCTTCGATCCTGTTGCTGGACGAGCCAACCTCGGCACTCGACCCGATATCGACCGGCAAGGTCGAGGAACTGGTGCATGAGCTCAAGCGCGACTACACCATCGCCATCGTCACGCACAACATGCAGCAGGCCGCGCGCGTGAGCGACTACACGGCCTACATGTACCTGGGCGAGCTGATCGAGTTCGGTGCCACCGAGGAGCTGTTCTTCAAGCCCAAGCGCAAGGAAACCGAGGATTACATTACCGGCCGCTTCGGCTAATACAGGAGACATGCCCCATGTACGACAAGCATTTGTCCAGCCAGTTCGACAACGAGCTCAACCGTGTGTCGTCCAACGTGCTGGAACTGGGTGGCCTGGTCGAAATGCAGATCCGTCAGGCCATCTATGCGCTGTCGGAATTCAGCATCGAGGTGGCCGACCAGGTTGAAAAAGACGAAGGGCGCGTGAACGCGCTGGAGCTGGAGATCGATCGAGAGCTGTCCAACATCATCGCGCGACGCCAGCCCACCGCCATCGACCTGCGTCTGCTGCTGGCGATCTCCAAGGCCACGGCCAACCTGGAGCGCGTGGGCGACGAGGCGGCAAAAATCGCCCGCATGGTCAAGCGCATCATCGACTCAGGCAAGTCGCGCCTGCTGCCCACGGGCGAGTTGCGCCACGCGGCCGACCTGGCGGCGCAGCAACTGCGCCGCGCGCTGGACGCCTTTGCGCGCCTGTCGGTCGATGACGCCGTGTCCGTCATCCGCGACGATGACCAGGTCGACGCCGAATTCGACGGTTTCGTGCGCAAGCTCATCACCTACATGATGGAAGACCCGCGCACGATATCGGCCGCGCTGGACCTGCTGACGCTGGCCAAGGCGATCGAGCGCATCGGCGATCACGCCAAGAACATTGCCGAATTCATCATCTACATCGTCAAGGGCGCCGACGTGCGCCACGGCGCGCTGGAACGGGTGGAGTCACTGGACCGATGAGAACCATGCCACGTGTCCTCATCGTCGAGGATGAGGCACCCATCGCAGAGCTGATCGCGGTCAACCTGCGCCACAACGGTTTTCAGCCGACATGGGCGATGGACAGCGAAACCGCCCAGCGCGAGCTCGACGCGGTGTTGCCCGACGTGATCCTGCTGGACTGGATGCTGCCCGGCGAAAGCGGCCTGTCGCTGGCGCGCAAGTGGCGCAAGGACCCGCGCACCAAGGGCGTGCCGATCCTGATGCTGACCGCGCGCGGCGACGAGGTTGACCGCGTGGCGGGGCTGGACGCCGGCGCCGACGATTACATCGTCAAACCCTTTTCGACCAAGGAAATGCTGGCGCGCATTCGCGCCGTGCTGCGCCGCCGCGCGCCCGAGCAGGACGGCGGCTCGGTGGCCATCGGTGCGTTGCTGCTCGACGCCGCCACGCACCGCGTGTCCTACGACGGGCAAATGCTCAAGATGGGGCCGACCGAGTTCAAGCTGCTGCACTATTTCATGAAGAACGCCGAGCGCGTGCACAGCCGCGGCCAGTTGCTCGACAAGGTGTGGGGCGACCACGTGTTCATCGAAGAGCGCACGGTGGACGTGCACGTCAAGCGCCTGCGCGAGGCCCTGGGCCCCGCCGGGGTGCTGATCGAAACCGTGCGTGGCGCCGGCTATCGGCTCACGGCGCAACCGCTGGTGCAGATACAGAACGCTTGAAAGCGGCGATGATGCGGCTGGCGCACTGACGCACCGCCACGCCGCGGCGCGCGATCTTTCATGGTTTTTCGGCTTTTTCTTCTGCTGCTGTCGCAAGCGACGCTTGGCCTGCTGGGCGGCGCGTGGCTGGGCTGGCCGGGGGCGGTCGGCGGGGTGGTGCTGGCCGCGCTGCTGATGCTGGCGCTGGACAGCTGGCGCGCGGGCCGCGTGCTGCGGTGGCTGGGGCAGGCCGATGTCACCGACGTGCCCGTGCTGCGTGGCCTGTGGGGAGAGGCCGCCTACCGCGCGCTGCGCGCGCTGCGCGCCGAGCAGCAGAAGACGCGCGACAGCGACGAGCGGCTGCGCGAGTTCGTGTCGGCCATCCAGGCGTCGCCCAACGGCGTCATCCTGCTCGACCCGGACGGCCGCATCGAGTGGTGCAACGACATTGCCGCCCGGCACTTCGGCATTGACCCGCAGCGCGACCTGCTGCAGCACATCGGCAACCTGGTGCGCGAGCCGGCTTTTGCCGCCTACTACGCCGGCAAGGACTACGAACGCCCGGTCAAGGTGATCGGCCGCGAGGACAAGCCGGGCCATCCGGTCAAGCTGTCGGTGCAGTTGCATTCCTACGGCGGCGGCCACCAGTTGATGCTGTCGATCGACGTGACCGCGCTGGCGCAGGCTGACGCCATGCGGCGCGACTTCGTGGCCAACGTGTCGCACGAAATTCGCACGCCGTTGACGGTGCTGGCCGGCTTTGTCGAGACCATGCAGAGCCTGCCTTTGGACGCGCGCGAGCGCGAACGCTATCTGGCCCTGATGGCCGCGCAGTCCGAGCGCATGCAGACCTTGGTCAATGACCTGCTGACCCTGTCGCGGCTGGAGGGTAGCCCGCCGCCAGGCGCCAGCGACGTGGTCGAGTTGGGTGCCTTGATGGCGCAATGCGAGGCCGAGGCGCGTGGCTTGTCGGGCTTGCTGCATCCGCCCGACGGCAAGCCGCAGCAATTGCGCTTCGGCGCGCCGCCGCCGTTCCAGCTGGCCGGCGCGGAGGGCGAGTTGCGCAGCGCCATGTCCAATCTGATCAACAACGCCGTGCGCTACACGCCCGCGGGGGGCAGCATCGACGTGCGCTGGGAACAGCTGCCGGACGGCCGCGCGCGCATGGTGGTAACGGATACCGGCCCCGGCATCGCGCCCGAGCACGTGCCGCGCCTGGGCGAGCGCTTTTACCGCGTCGACCGCAGCCGCTCGCGCGAATCGGGCGGCACCGGGCTGGGGCTGGCGATCACCAAGCACGTGGCGCAGCGCCACGGCGGCGAATTGCAGATCAGCAGCCAGCAGGGCAGGGGATCGGTCTTTGCGCTGGTGTTTCCGGCGCAGCGGGTTCGCGCGCTGCCGCCGCCAGCCGTCGCCGTCAGCGCCGCGTGACGCGCAGCAACAGCCCCACGAACAGCAGCGCCACCGCCCCCAGCGCCGCCGCGCTGGCCAGCCAGAACGCGCCCGGATCGTGCCAGCGGCCCAATGCGCCGATGCCGTGGAAAGCCCAGCGCAGGCCGCCGGTCAACCCCAGCCCCCACAGGATCACCCCGTAGATCAACAGCGGCGCCAGTGTGATGCGGTAGCTGCGCAGCACGAACAGGCTGACGGCCTGCACCGCGTCGCCCAGGTGGTAGAGGGCCACCCACGTCAGCAGCGGCGCGGCCACGGCAATCACGGCGGGTTGCTCGACGTACAGCGCGGCAATCGGCCGCGCCAGCAGCGCCAGCGCGGCGGCCATGGCCGCCGCCATCACGCCCGCGGCGCCCAGCCCCAGCCACGTGGCGCGCCGCGCCAGCGCCGGCTGCCCCGCGCCCATCCAGTAGCTGGTGCGCGCGCTGGTGGCGATGCCCAGCGCCAGCGGCACCATGTACAGCACCGCCGCGACGTTCGACGCGATCTGGTGCGCCGCCGACGCGGTGGCGCCCATGCGCGAGATGAACAGCGCCATGGCAGTGAACGACGACACCTCCACCGCCACCGCCAGGCCCGCGGGCAGCCCCAGCCGCAGAAAGGCCCCGATGCGCGCCGCATCTGGCCGTTCCAGCCGGTTCCACAGTGCATAGGGGCGGTAGAAGTGCTGCGTGCGCAGCAACCACACGGCGAAGGCCAGCAGCGCGTAGTTGACGACCAGCGTGGCCCAGGCGCAACCGGCCGCGCCCTGCGGTGCGATGCCGGCGCCGCCGAAGGTGAACCAGACCGACAGCGGCACCTTCAGCCCCAACGAGCCGATTTGCAGCGCCGACACCAGGCGCGGTTTGCCCAGGCTCTGGTTGAGCGTGCTGTACATGCGAAACAGCAACGCCGGCGGCAGCGCCCAGGCCAGTACCGCCAGGTAGCGCCGCACTTCTACCTGCAGCGGCGCGGGCACGCCGGTGGCGTCCAGCAGCGGCCCCGGTGACAGCAGCGCCGCCATGCCGACCACGATGGTGGCGGCGCACAGGTAAAGCGCCTGGCGCACCGACCGCCCGACATCGGCCGCACGCTGGCTGCCGTGCAGCTCGGCCCACACCGGCAGCAAGGCCTGCAGAATGCCCATCAGCCCCACATACACGCTGATGTAGACGGCCGTGCCCACCGACAGCGCCGCCAGCGCGTCTTCGGCATAGCGGCCGGCGACCACGGTGTCGGTAACGCCGAACGCCATGACCGCCAGTTGCCCGGCCAGCACCACGCCGGCATGGCTGCCAAGCGTGCGCAATTCGGCGGCGCGGGTGGGGGCGACCAAGGCCGCGGGGCTGGCGTTGGGCATTCAATCAGGCCTGCGCGCGCATCCCTGCTTCGCAGATAGCTATTGAAAATATAGCTAACCGCATGCCGTCACTGCCAGATGGCAGGGCCTTGCCAGCGCCTTCAGTCACCCCGCTCATGGCCTGGCAGCGGGCGCGGTGCGGCGGAACACCATCAGGCTTTCATTGTCGTCGGTGGGGCGGCGCACGCGTGCTTGCAACTGCCAGTCGGTCAGGTTTACCGTGGCCGGCAGGCTGGACTGGGCGTCGACGTCGACCAACAGCCAAGGGCATTGCCCCGGCCCGCGCGCCGGCACGGGCAGCCAGCGGCCATGAAAGCGCACCGCCGCCACCTGCGGCGCGCCCAACCCGTGCACCTGCACGCAGGGCGCGTCGCCCACCAGCGCGCGGATCTCGCGCATCTGCGGCGCAAAGCTGCGGGCGTAGTCCAGCGCCGGCAGCCACAGCGTCATCAGCAACAGCCAGCACAACGCGGCGCCAGCGGCCGGCAGCACCAGGCTCTTCCACAGCGCGGTGCGATGGCGCCCGGTGCGCCAGCGGGCCAGCCCAATCCAGGCCAGCGTGGCGGCCGCCGCAGCCAAAAAGGCCGGCCACTGCCACACCGGCTCGAAACCCGGCGCCAGCCGCGCCACGTTGGCCGCCGGCTTGGCGGGCACGCCCGTCTGCATGGCCACCCACACGACCCAGATCACCAGCGCCCAGCCGGTGAAGAACAGCACGGTGAACCAGTCGATCAGCGACGACGCGCTGCGGCTGAAGGTGGGCAGCGCCAGCGCCGCCAGCGCCGCCAATGCCGGCAGCGCCAGCAACAGCGCGCGGTCGCCGGCCAGCGTGGCCACGGTAGTCATCAACGGTACGCCGGCGATCAGCAGCGGCAGGCCCAGGTGGCGCTGATCGCGCACGTCCAGCAACTGGCGGCGCCAGCGCCACAGCGTCCACAGCGCCAGCGGCCAGGCCGGCCACGTGAACCACAGCGCCATCTTGACCAGCCCGCGCCAGTCCGTCCAGCTGCTGCGCCACGGCGCGATGTCCCAGCGCAGCAGCGACAAGCTCAGCGACAGCCCCAGGCAGAGCGCAATCAGTGCCAGCAGCACCCCCAAGCCGCGCCGGCGTGCCGCTGCGCGCAAGGGGGCGCGTCCGGGCAACGCCAGCGCCAGCAGGCTGAGGCTGGCGTAGATCAGCGCCGTGGCCGGCGCGCCCGACAGCGTCAGACCCGGCAGGCCCGCCAGCAGCGCGAGCGACGAGGCCAGCGCACGCGTGGGCAGCGCCGCCAGCCCGTAGAACACCAACGTACCGAAGAACAACTGCGCCAGGGCCGGCGTGGTCTCGTGCGAGAACTGCGCCAGCCCCAGCGTGGCAATCAGCGCCAGCAGTCCGCCGTCGGCCAGCGCGCGCGCGTAGTCACGCGGCTCGGCTTCGCCCCCAAAGGCAAACGCCACCGGCTGCGCGCCGGGGTGGCGCGCCAAGTGGTAGACCGCGTACCAGGTGGCCGTCAGCATGCCGGCCAACATCAGCACAAACGGCACGCGGGCGGCGAAGTCGGGCGCCACGCCCAGTGGCGTAAGCAACTGCATTGCCCAAACCCCCAGCCAATAGGGCAGCAGGGCGCTGCTTTCGGGCACCATGCCCATCAGGGTCGGACTGAGCCAGTGGTGCCAGTGGCCTGCATCCAGCAGCGCCAGCATGTAGCCGAAGCTGGCAATGTCCGCGTTCTTCCACGGCTCGCGCCCCACGTAACCCGGAATGACATAGGCCGCGCACAGCAGCAGCAGCGCCCAGCGCGGCAGGCGCCGGACCGCGTCCTGCGTGACGATGGCGGGGCTGGGCGTGCTCAAGGGACGGCTGCAAGAACGGGAAGGGGCCGAAAACAACAATTCTGCCGGAGCTTCATCCACCGGCAGAAAAAAAGGCAGCACGCGGGCGTGCTGCCTTTTGGGTGACGACCGGCCTCGTCGGGCCGGTTGCGATCAGCGTGCGACCTTGCCGTAGCGGTTGCGGAACTTCTCGACGCGGCCACCCATGTTGTCGACCGACTTCTGCGTGCCGGTGTAGAAGGGGTGCGATTCGCTGGAGGTGTCCAGCTTGTACAGCGGGTATTCCTTGCCCTCGAACGTCTCGGTTTCGCGCGTGTTGACGCACGAGCGCGTCACGAACTTGAAGCCGTTGGACAGATCCACGAACAGCACTTCGCGGTAGTTGGGGTGAATGCCTTCACGCATGATGAATTTCCTGGGGTGTTCACTGCGGCAGCCGCGCCGGCCCATCCGACGTACTTTCCACGAAACCGCGCATTATACCGAATATCGTACGAAGCGAATCGAATGGCCGCGGAGCAGGCCATGCCAGTGATCGCCGTGGCCGGGCTTGTACCGGCCACCAGCGATGTCCCCTTGCGCAGCAAAAGGGGGAAGGCGCCGCAGGCGACTCAGGGGGTTAACCGCCCCTTCTCATCATGTCGAAAAACTCGACGTTGGTCTTGGTCGCCTTCATGCTCTTGATGACCATTTCCATCGCCTCAATCTCGTCCATGTTGTACATGAACTGGCGCAGGATGCGGGTTTTTTGCAGCACCTCGGGCGCCAGCAGCAGCTCTTCCCGGCGCGTGCCCGAGCGGTTGAGCTGGATGCTGGGGAACACGCGCTTTTCGTACAGGCGGCGGTCCAGGTGGATTTCGCTGTTGCCGGTGCCCTTGAATTCTTCAAAGATCACTTCGTCCATGCGGCTGCCGGTGTCGATCAGCGCGGTGGCGATGATGGTCAGGCTGCCGCCTTCTTCGACGTTGCGCGCCGCGCCCAGAAAGCGCTTGGGGCGGTGCAGCGCGTTGGCATCGACGCCACCCGTCAGCACCTTGCCCGACGAGGGCACGACGTTGTTGTAGGCGCGCGCCAGGCGGGTGATGGAGTCGAGCAAGATGACCACGTCCTTCTTCAACTCGACCAGGCGCTTGGCGCGCTCGATCACCATCTCGGCCACGTGCACGTGGCGCGCGGCCGGCTCGTCAAAGGTGGAGGCAATCACCTCGCCTTTGACCGAGCGCTGCATGTCGGTCACTTCCTCAGGCCGCTCATCGACCAGCAGCACCATCATGTGCGCCTCGGGGTAGTTGGCGCTGATGGCGTGGGCGATGGTTTGCATCATCACCGTCTTGCCGCTCTTGGGCGGCGCCACGATCAGCGCGCGCTGGCCTTTGCCGATGGGCGCGATGACGTCGATGATGCGGCCGGTGATGTTCTCCTCGCCCTTGAAGGCATCGCGCTCCAGACGCATCTGCTCGCGCGGGAACAGCGGCGTCAGGTTCTCGAACATCACCTTGTGCTTGTTCTGCTCGGCCGGGCCGCCGTTGACCATGTCGAGCTTGGTCAATGCAAAGTAGCGCTCGCCATCCTTGGGGATGCGCACCTCGCCCTCGATCATGTCGCCGGTGTGCAGGTTGAAGCGGCGCACCTGGCTGGGGCTGATGTAGATGTCGTCGGTGCTGGCGGTGTAGCTGCTGTCCGGGCTGCGCAAAAAACCGAAGCCGTCGGGCAGGATCTCCAGCACGCCGTCGGCAAACACCTGCTCGCCGCCCTTGGCGCGCTTCTTGATGATGGCGAACATCAGCTCCTGCTTGCGCATGCGGCCCGCGTTGTCGATTTCCAGCGTTTCGGCCTGCTTCAGCAGTTCGGAAACGTGCAGTGCTTTCAGTTCGTTCAGGTGCATGGCGTTCGTCTTGCGGTGGGCTGCGATCCAGCAGCGGGATCGGCCAATCGATGGAGCGGCGAGATGAAGAAAGAGATTGGGGAGGCGGGGCGAGGCTGGTGAAGCGGCCTCGCTGCGGGCGCGTTGTCGACCAAGGCGCCGGGCCGGCGCTGACTGTCGCGCACCGGCTTTCGAAGAGAGATTATGACAGCAAAAGAAAACCGGCCAACGGGCCGGTTCAGCAGGGCGCGGTCAGGCCAGTTGCTGGTCGATGAACTGCGCCAGCTGCGCCTTGGTCAGCGCGCCCACCTTGGTGGCCGCCAGCTGGCCGTTCTTGAACACCATCAGCGTCGGGATCCCGCGGATGCCGAACTTGGCCGGCACGACGCGGTTCTCGTCGACGTTGACCTTGGCGATCTGCAGCCGGCCGTTATAGGTGGTGGCCAGTTCGTCCAACGTTGGCGCGATGGCCTTGCAGGGCCCGCACCATTCGGCCCAGAAATCGACCAGCACGGGCTTGTCGGACTTCAGGACGTCGGTTTCAAAAGAGCTGTCGCTCACATGCTTGATCAATTCATTGGCCATGGTGGGTAAGGCCCGGCAACACGCGGGCGCTGTAAGGATAAAGTGACGATGATTGTGACAGAAACGCCTTTTCCTCATTGCCACGGCGGCGACTCGCAAACGCTATGGCCACGATAGCTGAAACCTTGCCACCCGCCCCGCTGGACGGGGTCACGCGCGGCTGGCGCGACTTGCTGGCGCGGGTCAATGCCCAATTGCGCGCGCTGGCCGCGCACCCCGCGCGCAGCGTGGTGCTGCTGCCCTACGCGCAGCTGATGCCGCTGGCCGCGCGCCTGTGGGCGGCGCAGTGTCCCGACGGCTTTGCGCCGCGCTTCGAGACCACGCGCAACTGGGCGGCACGCGTCGGCTGGTTCGCGCCCGGTCCGCACGACCTAACCTTCGACCACGGGCGCGATCTGCTCACCGCCGCCGTGTTGCTGGACGGCGCGGGCCTGGCGGCGCAGCGCGCGCTGCTGGCCGGCCCGCTGGTCGAACAGGCCACGCAGCTGGGCCAGATCGCTGCCAGCCTGCCGCCCGCGCTGCGCCCCGACTGGGCCGAGCAGGCACGCGCCGCGCTGCCGCCGGTGGGTGATGGCCCGCTGGCGCTCGAAGCCGCCGTGGGCCGCATCGCCATCGCCTGGGCGGGCAACTCGGACTACGCCACCGACGTGCTGTTCGCCCCGCGCGTGGTCGACGCGCTCGATGCGCTGCTCATCGTGCCCGGCCTGCTGCCCGATCCGCTGACCGAAACGCTGGCCGAGCACTATTTTGAAAAGGCCGTGCTGCTGAACGTGCAGTCCGACACGCCCCCCGGCCACATCGCCCTGCACGCCTGCGCCGATGCCGAGGACGAGGCCGAGCGCGCCGCCGCCTGCGTGCTGCGCCACATCGACGCCGGCCGCGTGCCGGTGGCGCTGGTCGCCGGCGACCGCGTGCTGACGCGCCGCGTCAATGCGCTGCTGGCC
Organism: Pseudomonadota bacterium; assembly: GCA_029780695.1. Lineage (GTDB taxonomy): Bacteria > Pseudomonadota > Gammaproteobacteria > Burkholderiales > Burkholderiaceae_C > Ottowia. The sequence goes on along the minus strand of JAKOYD010000037.1, from coordinate 3,913 downwards.
GAACGTGGCGTGCGCGCGGGCGAGGCCTTGCGTGACGAAACAGGCTGGAAGCTCTCCACCACCCACGCCGCCGCGCAGCTGATGGCGGCGCTGCGCGCCTCGGCGCCGCGCGCGTCCACCGACGAGGTGCTCGATTGGCTCAAGGTCGCCCCCGCGTTTGATGCGCAGCCGCAGCGCGGGCTGGAGCGCCGCCTGCGCCGCGATGCCGTGCGCGGCTGGCCGCAGGCGGCGCTGCTCACGGCCGACCAAGCGCTCACGCAGCAGATCGAAGCGCTGCGCGCGCCGATGAGCGCCGCGCGCCCGCTGGCCGACTGGCTGGCCGCCCTGCGCACGCTGCTGCAAGGCTGCGGCCTGTGGCCGCTGCTGGTGGCCGACGTCGCCGGCAACGCCGTCATCGACGCCCTGGGGCTGAACGATGAAGCGCTGGCCGACTGGCGCGACTGGCCCGTCGCGCAGCGCCGCATGGGCCTGGCCGAATTCACCCGCTGGGTGGGCGATGCGCTGGAAGCCGCCAGCTTCCGCCCGCCGCACCCGGCCGACGCGCAGGTCGTGGTGCTGCCCATGGCCCAGTTGCTCGGCCGGCCCTTTGCTGCGCTGGTGCTGCCCGGCGCCGATGAGCAGCGTCTGCCCGCCGCGCCCGAGCCGCCCGGCCCGTGGAGCGCCGCGCAGCGCCAGGCCCTGCGCCTGCCCACGCGCGAGGACTTGCGCGAGGCGCAGGCCGCCGCCTGGGCGCTGGCGCTGCGCGTGCCGCAGGTGGATGTGCTGTGGCGCCACGCCGACGACAACGGCGAGCCGCTGCTGCCCTCGCCCCTGGTGCAGTCGCTACAACTTCAGGAGCTGGCCGCGCTTGGTACAGAAGCGCGAGCGGCCCGTTTCATTCAAATTCACCCCACCCAGCGTCCGCAGCCCCGCGGTGACGCGCTGCCCACGCAGCCGCTGTCGGCCAGCGGCTACGAGATGCTGCGCGCCTGCCCTTACCGCTTCTTCGCGCTGCGCCAGTTGGGGCTGGCGGAAGAGGGCGAGCTGGACGTGGACATCGACAAACGCGACTGGGGCAACTGGCTGCACGACACGCTGCGCGGCTTTCACGAAGCACTGCGCGATGCGCCCGATGCCGACCGTCTGGCCTTGATCGACGCCGCCGCCGAAGCCGCCACCGAGGGGCTCGGCCCCAGCCTGGAGCCGGGCGAATTCATGCCCTTTGCCGTCGCTTGGCCCACGCTGCGCGATGCCTATCTGCAATGGCTCGCCAAGCATGAGGCCAGCGGCGCGCGCTTCAAGCTGGCCGAAGAAAGCATCGACACCCAACGCGGCCCGCTGCGGCTCAAAGGCCAGATCGACCGCATCGACGACGTGCAAGACGGCGCCGCCCTGCTGATCGACTACAAGACCGAGCCGCTCACCCGCACGCGCGAGCGCGTCAAGGCCGGCAACGAAGACACGCAACTGCCCTTTTACGCCCTGCTGTCCGGCGCCGACGCGCCGCGCGCTGCCTACCTGAACCTGTCCGAACGCGAAACGCCCAGCCTGAACGAATTGCCCGATCTGCCTGAATTGGCCGCGCAGTTGTACGAAGGTATGGCGCACGACCTGGCCCAAATTGCCGTGGGCGAACCGCTGCCCGCGCTCGGCGAAGGCAGCGTGTGCGACTGGTGCGATGCGCGGGGCTTGTGCCGCAAGGATTTCTGGAGCCAAGGGTGATGCTGAATACAAAACAGCCGGACGCGAAGGACGCAAAAGCTCGCGAAGGACGCGAAAAAAACATCTTTGGTTTTCCCTTCGCGTCCTTCGCGAAACCTTCGCGCCCTTCGCGTCCGGCTGTTGGGTCTTGAGGGGCTGCCCAATGACCAATCCGGCCTACGAACACAACGGCGCCCCCTGCAGCCGCGCCGCCTTCTACGCCATCGCTTGCGACCCGCGCCGCAGCGTGGCGGTGGAGGCCTGCGCGGGCGCGGGCAAGACGTGGATGCTGGTCTCGCGCATCCTGCGCGCGCTGCTCGACGGCGCCGCGCCGCAAGAAATCCTCGCCATCACCTTCACCAAGAAGGCCGCCGGCGAGATGCGCGAGCGGCTGCAACAGTGGCTGGCCGACTTCGCGCGGCCACGCACGGGCGAGACACCAGAGCAATGGCAAACGCGCCTGGACGCTGAGCTGATTGCAAGAGGAATCGAGCCCCAGCGCTTGCCAGGCCAGCGCGAGCAGCTACAAAATTTATACCAGTCCCTGCTGGCCCAAGGCCGCCCGGTGCAGATCCGCACCTTCCACAGCTGGTTTGCCGCGCTCTTGCGCAGCGCGCCGCTGTCGGTGTTGCAGCAACTGGGGCTGCCCTCCAGCTACGAGCTGCTCGAAGACGATGCCGACGCCGTGGCCGAGGTCTGGCGCCGCTACCTGCGCCGCGTGGCGGGCGATGCCCATTTAAGCGCCGACTACGCCGCGCTCGTCGCCACGCTGGGCCGCCACCGCGCCCACGCCGCGCTGGAAGGCGCGCTGGCCCGCCGCGTGGAGTTTCTGCTGGCCGACGCGGCCGGTCACGTCGATGAGGCCGTGGCGCCGTTCGACGTGCTTTACCCGTGCCTGGCCGGCGTGGACCAGCCCGCCGAATGGTTACTGCAACGCGCCGCTGGCCGCGCCCTGCTGCAAGACGCGGCCCGCGCGCTCGCCCCCATGGCCCGCACCTACGCCGCCAAGGGCGCCGAACTGCTGGCGGCGCTCGACGCGGGCGATTGGGGCGGCGTGGTCGCCGCGCTGTTCACCCAGGCCGGCAAGCCGCGCGTCTTCGGCAAGTCGCACGACGACATCCGCGCCGCGCAAAACGAGGTCGAAGCCGTATTGGCGGCTGAAGCCCAGCACGCCGCGCGCCAACACCACCAGCGCATGGCCCGCCTCACGCGGCCGCTGATCGAATCGTTTGCCGAGCTGAAACGCGAGCGCGGCTGGGTCGACATGAGCGATGTCGAGCGCGCCGCGCTCACCCTGCTGTCCGATCCCTTCTTGAGCGGCTGGGTGCAAGAGCGGCTGGACGCGCGCACTCGCCACCTGCTCATCGACGAGTTTCAGGACACCAACCCGCTGCAGTGGCAGGCGCTGCACGCGTGGCTGTCGTCCTATGCGGGCGCCGGGGGCGGGCAAGACGCGCCCAGCGTGTTCATCGTCGGCGACCCCAAGCAAAGCATTTACCGCTTTCGCCGCGCCGACCCGCAGGTCTTCATCGCCGCGCAGGATTTCATCGTGCACGCGCTCGGCGGCGACCGACTGGCCTGCGACCACACGCACCGCAACGCGCCCGAAGTGCTGGGCGCCGTCAACGAAGTGATGCTGGCAGCGCAGGCCGCCGACGAGTTCAGCGGCTATCGCGCGCACAGCACCGAATCCGCCGCGCGCGGCCACATCGGCGCGCTGCCGCTCATCCCGCGCCCTGATCGCGCCGCCACCGACGAGGGCGATGAGCCCGCGTGGCGCGACAGCCTGACCACCCCGCGCGTGGTGCTCGAAGACAGCCTGTGCACCCTCGAATCCCGCCAGGCCGCCCGCTGGATCGCCCACCGCATCGCCGCCGGCGTGCCGCCCGAGCGCCTGATGGTGCTGGCCCGCAAGCGCCTGCCGTTGGGCGAGTTGCAGTCTGAATTGCGCCAACTGGGCATCGCCTGCGAACAGCCCGAGCAGCAACTGCTGGGCGAGCAACCCGCGGTGCAGGACGTGCTGGCGCTGGTCGATGCGCTGGTGTCGCCGGGGCACGATCTGGCGCTGGCGCGGGCGCTGAAATCGCCGCTGTTTGGCTTGAGCGATGACGATCTGGTGCGCATCGCTTTGACCGTGCGCGATGCCACTCCCTCGCCCCTCTGGGGAGAGGGCAGGGGTGAGGGGCAGCCCCCGCCCCACACCGCCCCCCCCCCCCCCCCCCCCCCCCCCCCC
>JAKOYD010000010.1 GCA_029780695.1 Pseudomonadota bacterium | reverse complement strand
CCCGAGGAAAAAGCCGAGTCCGACGAGAACGGCGCGGGCTGACCGAACCCGCCAGGGGGACTGCTTGCCGGCAGGCCCCCTCTTTCATCTTCTACATCAGGACGGTGACGGCTCGCCGTCCACAAACACCGTCAACACGCCGGTGTAGCCGTACAGATGGTGGTGGGCGATCTCGCCCCCCGCAAAGAACCCCGCCAGGGGCACATCCCCCAGCGCATGGCGCACGATCTGCAGCTCCGCGCTGGGCCCGCCAAAATGCGGGCCGCCCCGGCCCGAGCAGCTCACATAGATCGCGCCACAGATGCGCCGCCCGATGGGCGGTTGAGCGCCAGCGGGCGTTGCGGCTCCCGGTGCGGCATCGAGGCCGCCGGGGGCATCGGACGACAGCATCGGCGCGGGCTCCAGTTCCTCGGGCGATAGCTCCTCGCGGATTTCGGCGCAGATGCGCATGAGGTCGGCACGCGCGGCCGCCACGTTGCGCTGGCAGAACGCCAGGTGCATGCCGGGCTCCACATGGTCGGCCAGCGCCACGCCCCGGCGAGAACCATCCAGCCCCAGGATATGGCGCACGCGCGTGTCGGCGCCAAAGTGGCCCGTGCGGCGCTGTCCCTGCGGTTGTTCACCGGCGTTGACCAGCCCTGCCAGCGTGGCGCGCACCTTGCGCAGCGCGGGCTGCGGATCGCCCCCGTCGAGCGAGACCTGCAGCGTGTCGAGCAGCACATCGAGCGCAGGCTGCCCGTCGAGCGCGAGCACCACGTTGTCCTGCGCGGCCGTGATGGTGTGCAGTGCCCCCACGGGCTGGCAGCCCTGCGTGACACGCGACACCAGCGACACGCCCGCGCCAAACGCCACGCCCGAGAGGCCACCGTCAAACACCCCGCTGGCACCGCCTTGCCCGGCCATGTTGCCGTCGCCGCCCACCGCAAACTGCACGCTGGCCGTGCGGCTGGCGCTGAGGCCGCCAAACAGATAGCCCGTGTCGGTCCGCGCAGCCATCTCGGCCAGCAGCTCGGCCAGGTCCGGCGTGTGGCCGTCGGCATGCACCAGCGCGGCGTGGGCCACAAAGCCCGTGCCGGCGTGCGGCGCATGGGCAGGCAGCGGCGCCACACCCGAGAACACGCGGTACTGGTCAGCTGGCACATCCAGCAGCATGACCGAGAGGGCGGGCTCATCAAAGTATTCGGCATTGTTGGCCGACACGCCCACCCCCACGGTGCCGCTCCAGTCGGTCACTTCCGGCAGCTCGGCGCTCAGGTAGTCGAGCAGCGCCTGGGCTTCGTTGGCGTAGTGGTCGGTGATGTAGAGCAGGCCCAGGGTGGGGGCCGATGCGTAGTCGGGCAGCGCCATCTGGGCGCGCAGCTGCGCCAGCACCAGCGCAGCGGCCATGCGCCACTGGGGGTGGGTGGCGTGGCCGGTGGGAAAGAGTTTCATGGTGAGGGTCTCCGTGCCAGGGCGGGAGGTGGGCCAACGTGGCGCCGCCTGCGTGCTGCCGCACCCGCCCGCGTTGGCGTCAGCCCGCTCGCTTGCGGGCAGCCGGGCTGCGGGTGCTGCTGGCCTTCTTGGCGGCGGGCTTCGTGGTGGTTTTGCGGGCTGCGGGCTTCTTGGCAGCAGCAGTTTTCTTTGCGGCGCCCGCCGGCGACGCTGCCGCACGTTTGGCGCCGCCCTGCATGGTCTGCATGCCCTTGGCGGCAAACTGGCTGGCCATGCCGGTGGCCGTCTTGAGGGCCTCCTTGGCCAGGCCGGTGGCCATGTTTTTAGTAGTGTCGATGGCGGTCTGCTTGGCCGCATCCTTCATGGCGTTGGCCGCGATCTGCTGGAACTGGCTGGTGAGCGCACCCCACCACTGCATCGGGTCCACCACGGCGGGCTCGGCCGCAGCCGCAGTCTTGCCCTTGGCTTTGGGCTTGGCCTTTGCA
>JAKOYD010000006.1 GCA_029780695.1 Pseudomonadota bacterium | reverse complement strand
GGCGCAGTGGGTGGGTGAGGTGCTTCCGCTGACGCATTTTTTGCGCATCGTGCGCGGCATCATGCTCAAGGGCACCGGCTTGGCCGATCTTTGGCCCGAGCTGTGGCCGCTGCTGGCGTTCACGGCGGTGGTCAGCGTCGTGGCGCTGCGGCGTTACCGGCAGACGCTGGACTGAGTCGGGATAATCGGGCTCTTCGCCTTCCCTTTTCCACACACACCATCGGAACACGCATGAGCGCTGTCGACGTCGTCATCATGGCCGCGGGCAAGGGCACGCGCATGAAGAGCCGGATCCCGAAGGTGCTGCACCGGCTGGCCGGGCGGCCCTTGCTGGCGCACGTACTCGACAGTGCGGCCGCGCTGGGCGCGCGCTCGGCGATTGTGGTCACCGGCCACGGCGCTCCTGAAGTTGAAGCGTTCTGCGCTGACTGGGCAAGCGCTGGCGGCCGAAATGGCACTGCAATCACGCCGCAGCCGGTGCGCCAGGAGCCGCAACTGGGCACCGGCCACGCCGTGCAGCAGGCAGCGCCGCTGCTGCCGGACGATGACCTGACGCTGATCCTGAACGGCGACGTGCCGCTGGTGCCCACCGAGACCATGCGGCGCCTGATCGCGCTGTGCGGCAAGGACCAGATCGCGTTGCTGACGGTGGACACCGGCGACGACGCCGGCGCCTACGGCCGCATCGTGCGCGGCGCGGCCGAGGGCGATGGCGACATCCCCGTGCGCGCCATCGTCGAAGCCAAGGACGCCACGGCCGACCAGCGCGCCGTCACCGAGTGGTACAGCGGCGTGATGGCCGCGCCCACGCGCCTGCTGAAGAAATACCTGGCGCTGCTGACCGACGACAACGCGCAAAAAGAGTTCTACCTGACCGACGTCGTCAAGCACGCGGTGGCCGATGGCACGCCGGTGCTGGCGCTGCAGATCGACGACGAAGTGGAGGTGGCGGGCGTGAACAGCCCGGTGCAACTGGCCGAGCTGGAGCGCGAGGTGCAGCAGCGCGCCGCGCGGCGGCTGATGGAAGCCGGTGTGCGCCTGGCCGACCCGGCGCGCTTTGACTTGCGCGGCGAACTCGACTGCGGGCAGGACGTGGAGATTGACGTCGGCTGCATCTTTGAAGGCGCGGTCACATTGGGCGACAACGTGCGCATCGGCGCGCACTGCGTGATTGCCAACGCGAAGATCGCCGCGGGCGCGGTGATCCATCCCTTTACCCACATCGACGGCGGTGCGCAGGGCGTGGTGGTCGGGCCCGGCGCGCTGGTCGGGCCCTATGCGCGGCTGCGCCCGGGCGCCGAATTGGGCGCTGAAGTGCACATCGGCAACTTCGTCGAAGTGAAGAACTCGACGCTGGCCGCGGGCGCCAAGGCCAACCACCTGGCCTACCTGGGCGACGCCACGGTGGGCGAGCGCGTGAACTACGGCGCCGGCAGCATCACCGCCAACTACGACGGCGCCCACAAGCACCGCACCGTGATCGAGGCCGACGTGCACGTGGGCAGCAACTGCGTGCTGGTGGCGCCGCTGACCCTGGGCGCCGGCGGCACGGTGGGCGGCGGATCGACCATCACCAAGAGCACGCCGCCCGGCGCTTTAAGCGTGGCGCGCGGCAAGCAGATCAGCGTGGCCGACTGGCAGCGTCCGGTGAAGCAGAAGAAGTGATGCGAGCCGGGGGCGCGGCGGCGACGGAGATCGACGCGCGTTCAGGCACGGCAGAACCGTTCGAGCCGAGACGGTCTAAGCCACCTGCTGGCATGCATGTCGACCGGCCTGTGACGAGCGCAGCCGAATGGCGCAGGGCGAACGGGTTTTTACCGATCAAGCGCCCACCGGCATGAGAACCCGTCGCGCTGAGCGATGGGCTTCGACAGGCTCAGCCCGAACGGTGGCGGGGCTTGGGCCTGATCGAGTTCACTGCGCAGTGCATCTGCCGACAGGCTCAGCCCGAACGGTGGTGGGCCTTGGGCGCGGTGGCGGTCAATCGGTGCTGCCTGAGCGCAGCCACTCGCCCAGGTAGCCCGCCACCCGCGCCGGCTGCTCATGCACCACCCAGTGCGTGGCGCGCTCGATGCGCCGCAGCGTCATCTGCGGCACCCAGCGCTCCAGCCCGTCCAGCAGCGAGGGCAGCAGCGCCTTGTCCTGCATGGCCCACAGCACCAGCGTGGGGATGCGCACGGTGAAGGCGTCGGCCGGCAGGTCGACCCCGGCGGCGGCGGCATCGCCCTCGCGCGGCGGGCGCAGCGGCGAGGCGCGGTAGTAGTTCAGCCCGCCGGTCAGCCCGGCGCCGGGGCGCGTGCCGTCGCCCGTCCACACCGCGCGGTATTGGGCGCGCAGGGCGTCGGTCATCCAGCCGGCGCCGTCGGGCAGGGTGGGTGCGACGCCCTCGTCGCCCGGGCGCGCCGCGTCGTTGGCCAGCGCCGCCGCCGCGCGCTGCAGGGCGTCCGTGCCGCTGGCGCCGGCCAGGTCGAAGAAGGGCCACAGACGGGCGAAGTCGTGCTCGGCCAGCAGCGCTTCGGCGTCGGGGCGGATCAGAAAGTTCATGTACGCGCTGGCGGCCTGCTGCGCGGGGCTGCCGCGCAGCTCGCGCGCAAAGGTCTGCGGATGCGGCGAATTGATGATGACCAGGCGCTGCATCAGGTCGGGCCGCGCGGCGCCCAGGTTCCAGGCCAGCGCGCCGCCCCAGTCGTGCGCCACCAGCGCGGCCAGCTGGCCCATGGCGCCGCATTCGGCGGCGGTCAGCGCCACGATGTCCTGCGCCAGCGCCTTGGCGTGGTAGGCGCCCACGTCGGCGGGGCTGGTGGAGCGTTCATAGCCGCGCAGGTTGGGCGCCACGCAGCGGTAGCCGCCGTTTTCGGGCTGGGCAAAGTGCGCCAGCAGCTCGTCCCACGCGAAGGCGGCTTCGGGAAAGCCGTGCAGGAACATCAGCACCGGCCGCCCGCGCTCGCCCGCCGAGCGGCAGCTCAGCGTCACGCCGTGGGGCAGCTCGGCCATCCAGGTGTCGATCATGGTTGCTCCTGTATCAATAGCTGTATGTGCTGATGGGGCAAGCGCCGCAGGCATTTTTCTTCGAGATCGCTGCCCTTTTGCATGCTATCGTAGGCGGCGCGCCGGTGGCCGCACAAGGGCGGTCCGTCCCGTGGGTGACGGCGCCAGCGGCCGGCGACAGGAAAACGAGGACATTGACATGAGCATTCGCGTGGTTCGTCTGGGAACGCCTCGCCATGCGGACGAAGGCCTGCGCGTCGGCACCGTGCGGCGCCCGCCGCGCGGCGTGCCCAAGGCGCGCTTTGCCAGCGACGACTGGTACGACGTGTGGTACCCCAACCTGTCGCCCACGCCGGACCTGATGAAGCTGGCGCTGTCGACCCACGACGACCCGGACAGCGCCGAGTCGCGCAAGAACTGGGGCACCTTCACGCGCCTGTTCCGCCGCGAAATGGCCGCACCCGATGCCGCGCGCACGCTCGATCTGCTGGCGGCGCTGTCTCACCGGACGAACCTGTCGGTCGGCTGCTATTGCGAGGATGAGGCGCGCTGTCACCGCTCGGTACTGCGCGAATTGCTGGTGGAGCGGGGCGCTGACTTGCGCTAGCGCGCTATCGAAACAAGAGCTGCCTGCGCAATTGGGGCAAGCGCTGCGGCGTGGTTTTATTCGTCATCGGGCGCGGGCGCGGCGTCGTCCACCACGTCGCGCAGCCACAGCGCCGCGTCTTCCACGCCCTGGCGCTTGAGCGCCGAAAACAGCATCACCGTACCGCCGCCGGCCTGCAGGCGCGTGATCTGCAGCGCCTTGTTCTGCTCGGTGCGGTTCAGCTTGTCGGCCTTGGTCAGCAGGATGAGGAAGGGCAGGCCCTGCTCGACGCGCGGGCGGATGACTTCGAGCAGCAGCTCGTCCAGTTCCTTCAGGCCGTGGCGCGGATCGGCCAGCATCACAATGCCGGCCAGGTTGGGGCGGCTGACGAGGTAGTTGGCCATCACGCGCTGCCAGCGCTGCTTGTCGGACAGCGGCACCGCCGCGTAGCCGTAGCCGGGAAGGTCGGCCAGCACGGCGTCGGTGCTGCCCTGGCGCCCCAGCGCGAACAGGTTGATGTGCTGCGTGCGCCCCGGCTTCTTGGAGGCGTAGGCCAGTTGTGTTTGCTGCGTCAGCGTGTTGATGGCGGTGGACTTGCCGGCGTTGGAGCGGCCGACGAAGGCGATTTCCGGCAGGTCGAGCTGGGGCAGCTGGTGCAGCTGCGCCGCGGTGGTCAGAAAGCGGGCCGTGTGCAGCCAGCCAAGCGCCTGGCGCGCGGCGGCGCTGGCGTCGGGCGCGGGGGTGGGGTGGGCGGGGTGGTCGATCATGCTCGGCGTGGCGCGCACGCCGGGGAAAGGCGGGCAGGTGGGGCATTGTAGAATCGCCAGGATTCGCGCCCCGAGACACTCTTTTCAAAAGAACACCATGCGTGCCATGAAGTCGCTTGTTGCCCTCCTCGCCACCAGCCTGCTGGCTGCCACCGCCTCGGCCGCCGATGCGCCCGCCGCGCCCAAGGTCGATCTGGCCAAGGGCGCCGCCAGCTACGGCGCCGTGTGCGTCGCCTGCCACGCCGCGGATGGCAATTCCACCGTGCCGCTGCAGCCCAAGCTGGCCGCGCAGCACCCGGAATACACCTTCAAGCAGCTGACCGAGTTCAAGAGCGGTGCGCGCAAGGATCCGGTCATGCAGGGTTTTGCCGCCGCGCTGAGCGAAGACGACGCACGCAACATCGCGTACTGGCTGGCGTCGCAGAAGGCGCAACCCGGCTTCGCCAAGGAAAAAGACATGGTGCTGGCCGGCGAGCGCATCTATCGCGGTGGCATCCCCGACCGCCGCGTTCCGGCCTGCGCCGGCTGCCACAGCCCCAACGGCGCCGGCATTCCGGCGCAGTTCCCGCGCCTGTCGGGCCAGCACGCCGACTACACCGTCAAGCAGATGGTGGCCTTCCGCGACGGCACGCGCACCAGCAATGCCGTGATGCAAGGCGTGGCTGCCCGCATGAACGACCGCGAAATCAAGGCGGTGTCCGACTACATTGCCGGCCTGCGCTGAACGTACCTTCGCGCCTGCCCCTGGCGAGCCGCGTCCTGGGCATGGGGCGCGGCTTTTGTTTTTTCATGGGCTTGCACGTGACCCAGGTCAAGAAATTCACTGCGGTGGATGAAACTGTGGCGCGGCGCAAGGCTCCAACCCCCGCTGGCCGCGCGCGGCGGCACAGCCGACCCTCTCATCGCGCATGACCACCGACACCCACAGCACCCACGGCATCGAGCCCCGGCGCGGCTCCGAGGCCTGGCGTTCGGCGGTCGAATTGCTGTCGTCGATGCGCTTTGCCATCGCGCTGCTCACCGTCATCTGCATCGCCTCGGTGATCGGCACCGTCATCAAGCAGCACGAGCCGGGCGTCAACTACGTCAACCAGTTCGGGCCGTTCTGGGCCGAGCTGTTCCTGGCGCTCAAGCTCAACGCGGTCTACAGCGCGTGGTGGTTCCTGCTGATCCTGGCTTTTCTGGTGACCAGCACGTCGCTGTGCATTGCGCGCAACACGCCCAAGTTTCTGGCCGACATTCGCAGCTACAAGGAAAACATCCGCCACCAGAGCCTGCAGGCCTTTCACCACAAAGCCCAAGGCACGCTGGCCGCCGCGCCCGCCGACGAAGCGCGGCGCATCGGCCAGATGCTGGCCGGCGGCGGCTGGAAGGTGCGCCTGCAGGAGCGCGACACGCCGGGCGGCAAGGGCTGGATGGTGGCCGCCAAGGCCGGCGCTGCCAACAAGATCGGTTACATCGCCGCGCACAGCGCCATCGTGCTGATCTGCCTGGGTGGTCTGTTCGACGGCGACTTGTTCGTGCGCGCGCTGACGTGGTTTGGCGGCAAGTCGGTGTACGCCGGCGGCGGCCTGGTGTCCGACGTCAAGCCCGAACACCGCCTGCCGCAAAGCAACCCCGCGTTTCGAGGCAATCTGGTGGTGGCCGAGGGCACGGCGGCCAGCACGGCCATCCTCAGCCAATCCGACGGCATTCTGCTGCAAGAGCTGCCATTCTCGGTCGAACTGAAGAAGTTCATCGTCGAGTATTACTCCACCGGCATGCCCAAGCTGTTCGCCAGCGACATCGTGATCCACGACAAGGCCACCGGAAAAGCCACACCGGGGCGCGTCGAGGTGAACCACCCCGTGAGCTATGGCGGCGTGCAGATCTACCAGAGCAGCTTTGACGACGGCGGCTCCAGCGTGAAGCTGCGCGCCGTGCCGATGAACGGCGGCATGCAGCCGTTCACGGTCGAAGGCACCATCGGCGGCCGTTCCGAGATCACCAACGGCAGCGACAAGATGACGCTGGAATACACGGCGCTGCGCGTCATCAACGTCGAAAACCTGGGCGACGACCGACCCGGCGCGGGTTCGGGCGCCGACGTGCGCAAGGTCGACCTGGGCCACGCGCTGACGCAGCGCCTGGGCGCGGCCGACAAGACCGTGACGCAGCGCCATCTGCGCAACGTCGGCCCCAGCATCACCTACAAGCTGCGCGACCCAGCCGGCCAGGCGCGCGAATACCACAACTACATGCTGCCGGTGGACACGGGCGACGGCTCGCCCGCCTTCCTGCTGGGCGTGCGCGCCTCGCCGGCCGAAAACTTCCGCTACCTGCGCATTCCGGCCGACGACGACGGCAGCATCGACGGCTTCGTGCATCTGCGCGCGGCCTTGCTTGATCCGGCGCAGCGCGAGCGCGCGGTGCGGCGCTACGTGGCGAAGGCCGTCGATGCCAACCGCCCGGAACTGGCCGATTCGCTGGCCGCGTCGGCCGCGCGCGCGCTGGCCCTGTTTGCCGGCGCCGAGCCGGTGGCGGGCAAGAAGGCCGTGGGCGGCCTGCAGGCCATCTCCGACTTCATGGAGTCGGCGGTGCCCGAAGCCGAGCGCGAGCGCGCCGCCGACGTGCTGCTGCGCATCCTCAACGGCAGCCTGCTGGAGCTGAACGGGCTGGCGCGCGAAGGGCAGGGCAGGAAGCCGCTGCCCGAGAACGAATCCACCCAGCGCTTCATGACGCAGGCGGTGCTGGCGCTGTCGGACGCGCCGCTGTACCCGGCGCCGGTGGCGTTCGAGCTGCAGGACTTCAAGCAGGTGCAGGCCAGCGTGTTCCAGGTGGCGCGAGCCCCGGGCCAGAATGTGGTCTATCTGGGCTGCCTGTTGCTGATTTTGGGCGTCTTTGCCATGCTGTACATCCGCGAGCGACGCTTGTGGGTGTGGCTGGCGCCACAGGGCGACGGCGCGCACGCCACGATGGCGCTGTCCAGCAACCGCAAGACGCTGGACGCCGACCGCGAATTCGAGCAACTGCAGCGCAAGCTGCTCACCTCCTCCTGAAGGAGTCTCCGGCCATGAACACCCACGTTGCCACGGCGTCCAACGCCACCCTGACGCTGAACGAAGGCTATTTCTCCCGCCGCACCTGGGCCGACTGGCTGTTTGCGCTGCTGGTGGTGGTGGGCGCGGTGGTCGCCTTCCAGCGCTACCACGGCGCGATGGACGTCTACGAAAAAGGCATCCTGGTCGGCACGGTGCCGGTGGTCATCTGGCTGGGCTGGTTCTGGCGGCCGCTGCGCGACCTGATGCTGGTGGTGGCGGGGCTGTCGCTGCTGGCGATCTGGCTGTACGACGGCGGCAACCTGCGGCGCGCCGACTCGGTGTTTCTGCTCAAGTACTTCTTGTCCAGCCAGTCCGCCATCCTGTGGATGAGCATGCTGTTCTTCATGAGCACCGTGTTCTACTGGGGCGGCATGTTCATCCGTGGCCAGCAAGACGTGCTGGAAGGCCTGGGCAGCCGCATCGCCTGGGTGGCCGTGACGCTGGCGCTGGTCGGCACCATGGTGCGCTGGTACGAAGGCCACCAGATCGGCCCCGACATCGGCCACATCCCGGTCAGCAACCTGTACGAGGTGTTCGTGCTGTTCTGCTGGCTGACGGCGCTGTTCTACCTGTACTACGAGGCGCAGTACAAGACGCGCGCCATGGGCGCCTTCGTGATGCTGGTAGTCAGCGCGGCGGTGGGTTTTCTGCTGTGGTACACGCTGGTGCGCGAGGCGCATGAAATCCAGCCGCTGGTGCCGGCGCTGAAAAGCTGGTGGATGAAGCTGCACGTGCCGGCCAACTTCATCGGTTATGGCACCTTTGCGCTGGCGGCCATGCTGGGCTTCGCCTACCTGGTCAAGCAGCAGGCCACCGAAACGCGCTGGTACAAGCTGACGCCGATCTGGATCTTCGGCATCGCGCTGTGCTTCGTGCCGCTGGCCTTCCGCCAGCGCAACCCCGCCGAAGCGGGTGGCAGCTACTGGCTGGGTTACGCGCTGATCGCGGCGCTGATCGTCGGCGGCATCCTGCTGGGCCGCAAGCGCATCGCCGAGCGGCTGCCCAGCTTCGAGGTGCTGGACGACGTCATGTACAAGTCCATCGCCGTCGGGTTTGCTTTCTTTACCATAGCAACCGTGCTGGGCGCACTGTGGGCTGCCGAGGCGTGGGGCGGCTACTGGAGCTGGGACCCGAAAGAAACCTGGGCCCTGATCGTGTGGCTGAACTACGCCGCCTGGCTGCACATGCGGCTGATGAAAGGGCTGCGCGGCACCGTGGCGTCGTGGTGGGCGCTGGCCGGCCTGGCGGTCACCACCTTCGCCTTCATTGGCGTCAACATGTTCCTGTCGGGCCTGCACAGCTACGGCAGCTTGTGATCCGCCGCGGGTAGGGCGGGCGTTCATGCCCGCCATCGAAACACCGCCCTTTGCGCGCACGTTCCTTTGCGCGGGCCTGCATGCCCGGTCGACGCAGCAGACACCGTGCACGGCCCATTTTTCAGGAGCGCATCCATGCTGATCCGCATTCGACGCGACGGTTTCGACGAGCCCTCGGGCAGCGACATCACCCCGCGCGCCGCCTATTTGCAGCGCCGCGCGTGGCTGAAGGCGCTGGCGGGCGGCGCCGCGGGCACCGCGCTGGCCGGCTGGGCGGCTCGCGACGCGCTGGCGCAGTCGCGGCCGGGCAAGCTGGCGCCGTTGGCGGCGGGCAAGTCCACCGTCGCCGGCGCGATGACGATGGAAAAGACCACCGACTACGCCGACGTGACCAGCTACAACAACTTCTACGAATTCGGCACCGGCAAGGGCGATCCGGCGCGGCGTGCGCACGCGATGAAGACCCAGCCGTGGAGCGTCGACGTCGAAGGGCTGGTGCACAAGCCGGGCCGCATCGGGCTGGAAGACCTGCTCAAGCTCGGCGCGATGGAAGAGCGCATTTACCGCCTGCGCTGCGTCGAGGGCTGGTCGATGGTGATTCCGTGGATCGGCTATTCGCTGTCGGCGCTGATTCAGCGTGTGCAGCCGCAGGGCAGCGCCCGCTATGTCGAATTCGTCACCCGCATGGACGAGCAGGCCATGCCGGGCCTGCGCACGCCCGGCTTCGACTGGCCGTACACCGAAGCCCTGCGGCTGGACGAGGCCATGCACCCGCTCACGCTGCTGGCCTTTGGCATGTACGGCGAGGTGCTGCCTCACCAGAACGGCGCGCCGCTGCGGCTGGTGGTGCCGTGGAAGTACGGTTTCAAGAGCATCAAGAGCATCGTGAAACTGCGCTTCGTGGAGCAGCAGCCGCGCACGCTGTGGCAGAAGATCGGCGCCGACGAATACGGTTTTTATTCCAACGTCAACCCGGACGTCGACCACCCGCGCTGGAGCCAGGCCACCGAGCGCCGCATCGGCGAAGACGGGCTGTTCAGCCGCAAGCGCAAGACGCTGATGTTCAACGGCTACGAGGCGCAGGTGGGGCAGTTGTACGCGGGCATGGACTTGCGCAAGAACTATTGACTTGATAGCTGATTGCGCTTTCTGCGCAATGGCTTGCAGCCGACTTCAATCGCTTTATTGATTTTGAGCTTCCGATCCGCCCTGCTGCACCCGCTGGCCAAGCCGCTGGCGTTCGCGCTGTGCCTGCTGCCGCTGACATGGCTGTTATGGGGTGCGGCCAACGGTCAGCTGGGCGCCAACCCGGCCGAGGCATTGATCCGCGGCTTGGGCGACTGGACCTTGCGCTTTCTGTGCCTGACGCTGGCCGTGACGCCGCTGCGCATTCGGGCCCGCGTGCCGCAGCTGGCGCGCTTTCGGCGCATGTTGGGCGTGTTCACGTTCGGCTATGCCTGCCTGCACCTGCTGGCCTACGGATGGCTCGACATGGGGCTGGACGCCGGCGACATCGGGCGCGACATTCTCAAGCGACCGTTCATCCTGGTCGGCTTCGCGTCCTGGCTGTTGTTGTTGCCGCTGGCGGCCACGTCGTTCAACCGCGCCGTGCGCGCGCTGGGGGCCGCGCAGTGGAAGGCATTGCACCGGTTGGTCTACGTCATCGCGCCGCTGGCGCTGCTGCACTTCTTCTGGATGCGCGCTGGCAAGAACGATTTCGCCGACGTGGCGCTGTACGGCGCGACGCTGGGTGCGCTGCTGCTGGAGCGGTTGCTGCGCTACTTTGCGCCCAAATCAAGTGATCGCGCTTGATGGGTGCGCGCGATCAGCTATAAATAAGAGAGCGAAAGAGCGCGACGCTCGCGGCGTTGTCGTGCGACAGGCGTCCGCAAAGCGGTGGCGGCGCCAGCGCTCATTGAATGTCCGGAACGTCTGGCAGAACGGGCGGTGGCGCGGTAGGAAGCGAGGCCGATGCGGCCGCGGCAGGCGCCGGGGCGCTGGCCTGGGTGCCGCTGCCGCCAAACACCGTTTGCGGCAGCGTCGCGCGCCCCGCCGCGGCGGGCGTCTGCGGCAGGTACAGCGGCCCTTTCTGCCCGCAGGCCGAGAGCCCCGCGCACAGCATGAGCGCGGCACCGGTGACTAGAATGGATCGATGCGGCAGCGCGAACGACATGAGGATGAATTGTAATGACCGACCTGGAGTATCTGGACCGCGCCGAGGCGCTGCTGCGTGCCGTGGAGTCGCAATGCGACCATCTCAACGACACGACCGATGTCGACATCGACAACCAGCGCGTGGGCGGCATGATCACGCTGGTATTTCCGGACGCGAGCCAGATCGTGGTGAACCTGCAAAAACCATTGCAAGAAGTGTGGCTGGCGGCGCGTTCGGGCGGTTATCACTTCAGATTCAACGATGGGGCCTGGCGCGACACGAAGTCGAGCGAGGAATTCTTCGCCTGCCTGTCGCACAGCGCCAGCGAGCACGCCGGCATGCCGCTTGAATTTCGCGCCGGCTGAGTGAGGCCGCGGGGCCGGCGGTGACAGCCCCGGGGCGGCGCGCCCTCAGTTCTTGAACAGGTCGAGGATGCGGTTGCGCTCTTCGGAGGGTGCAGGTTCACCCGGATCCGCCGAAGGTGGTTCGCTGGGGCTGCGCGGGCGCGGTGCCAGGCCGGCACCGCCCAGGTTGCTGATACCGCCGCCGCGCGCATATTCTTCGTAGTACCAGTCGCTGCCGATTTTGACCACGCCTTCGGGCGGCTTGGGTTCGGTCACCGGCACGCCCTTGAGCGCGGTCTGCATGAAGTTGATCCAGATCGGCAGGCTGAGGCCGCCGCCGGTTTCCTTGCTGCCCAGGTTGCGCGGCGTGTCATAGCCCATCCACACCGTGGCCACCAGGGTCGGCTGATAGCCGGCGAACCAGGCGTCCATCGAGTCGTTGGTGGTGCCGGTCTTGCCGCCGATGTCGCTGCGCTTGAGCAGGGCCTGCGCCTTGGCCGCGGTGCCGGTACGCGCCACTTCCTGCAGCATGGTCGTCGTGATGAAGGCGTTGCGGGCGTCGATGGCACGGTTGGCCTCGGTGGGGCCAGCGGGCTGGCTTTCGACCAGCACCTTGCCGGTGTGGTCGGTGACGCGGGTGATCAGGAACGGATTGACGCGGTAGCCGCCGTTGGCGAACACGGCAAACCCGGTGGCCAGTTGCATCGGTGTCACCGAGCCCGCGCCGAGCGCCATCGTCAGGTAGGGGGGGTGCTTGTCGGCGTCGAAGCCGAAGCGCGTGACCCATTCCTGCGCGTACTGCGGCGTGATCGTCTGCAGAATGCGGATGGAGATCATGTTGCGCGACCGCGCCAGGCCGCGCTTCATGGTCATCGGGCCTTCGAAGCCGCCTTCGTAGTTTTTCGGCTCCCATGGCTGGCCACCCGTGACACTGGCGTCGAAGAACAGCGGTGTGTCGTTGATCATGGTGGTGGGCGAAAAGCCCTTTTCGAGCGACGCCGAATAGATGAAGGGCTTGAAGCTCGACCCCGGCTGGCGCCATGCCTGCGTGACGTGGTTGAACTTGTTCTTGTCGTAGTCGAACCCGCCCACCAGGGCTTTCACGGCGCCGTTGCGCGGGTCCAGCGCCACCAGCGCGCCCTCGACCTCGGGCAACTGGGTCAGCTCCCACGTGCCGCGACCGCTCTTGGACAGGCGAACGATCGCGCCCGGGCGGATGCGAATGGTGGGCCCGGCGTTGGCAGACAGTCCCGAGGACACGGGACGCAGGCCGTCGCCACTGACTTCGATCACTTCGCCACCGCGGCGCATCACGGTCACCGTGCGGCCCTTGACCTGCGTTACCACGGCGGCTGCCAGGTCGCCCGCGTCGGGGTGGCTGGACAGGGCGTCATCCACCGCTTCTTCGACATCGGCCTTGGCCTTGGGTAGGTCAATGAATTTTTCAGGCCCGCGATAGGCCTGCCGACGGTCGTATTCGAGGATGCCGCGGCGCAACGCGCCGTAGGCGGCGTTCTGGTCGGCGGTGTTGATCGAGGTGTAGACGTTCAGGCCGCGGCTGTAGGTTTCATCTCCGTATTGCGCGAACATCATCTGGCGAACCATTTCGGCCACGTATTCGGCGTGCACGCGGGTGGCTTCGTTGGCGGGCCGGATGCGAAGTTCTTGCTGTTTGGCCGTGGCGGCTTCGGCGGCGGTGATGAAACCGTGCTCCTGCATGCGGTCCAGGATGTAGAGCTGGCGCTCGCGTGCCCGCGCGAAGTTGGCGACCGGGTTGGCGCTGGAGGGGAACTTGGGAATGCCCGCCAGCATCGCGGCTTCGGCCGTGGTGATGTCCTTCAGGG
This sequence comes from Pseudomonadota bacterium, assembly GCA_029780695.1. Classification (GTDB taxonomy): domain Bacteria; phylum Pseudomonadota; class Gammaproteobacteria; order Burkholderiales; family Burkholderiaceae_C; genus Ottowia. Next base: position 2,254 of record JAKOYD010000006.1, on the reverse strand, counting down.
GCTTGCCGAAATAGGTCTCGGCCGCCGCCGCAAAGCCGTAGGCCCGGTTGCCCAGAAAAATCTGGTTCATGTAGATCTCGAGGATCTGGTCCTTGGTCAGCGTGTGCTCGAGCTTGAAGGTGAGAAGGACTTCGTAGATCTTGCGCGTGTAGGTCTTCTCGGTCGACAAATAGACGTTGCGCGCCACCTGCATGGTGATGGTGGAAGCGCCTTGCGCCTTTTCGCGCCCCAGGTTGGCCAGGGCGGCGCGTGCCACGCCGACATAGTCGACACCGCTGTGCTCGTAAAAGCGTGCGTCCTCGATCGCCAGCACGGCGTGCTTCATCACCTGCGGAATGTCGGCGATGGGCGTGAGATTGCGTCGCTCCTCGCCGAATTCGCTGATCAGCGTGCCTTCGGCGGTGAAGATGCGCAAGGGCAGCTTCGGGCGATAGTTGGACAGCACCGATACGTCCGGCAGGTTGGGGTAGGCGATGGCCAGCGCCATCAGACCCGCCATGACGGCGCACAGGGCCAGGGCGATCAGCGTGCCGCCGAGCCAGACCATGCCCTTGGCGAGCCAACCCACCCAGCGCGCCGGGGAGCCCGCGCGCGGTTTCACGTCATCGGGCGAATTTTCACTGGACATAAGACATCGGCAAGAGGGTGAATACCTTTGGATAACGGGTCGGGCGCGGGCGCTCAGGCGTCAGGGTGCGCCATTGTCCGCGCAGTTCAGTGCCGTCGCCAGCGACGCTCAACGCGCCTTGGTGCGCGTATGCTGCAATACGTAAGAATTTGTCCATATCCGTTAGTTTTTGGCAACGAAGCAGCACGCAAAACAGGCGGTGTTTTGGGGATGAACTGCTAGCATTCGACCTCGGATTCGAGTCATGTATCGATGGTCCCGGTCCGAAATATCAGGTAACAGGATCGTTGTCTTGAATACTGGGTCGTTGTTCAGCCGGCAACCGGCGCCCTTGATCGGTTTGGACGTCAGTTCGTCCAGCGTGAAGCTGGTGGAGTTGGGGCGTGATCGTGCGGGCAATCTCGTCCTCGACCGCTGTGGCATCGAGCCGTTCGAACGCGGGTGGATCAAGGACGGCAACATCGAGAATTTCGACGACGTGGTGACGGCCACGCGTCGCCTGCTGAGCCGGGCAGGATCGCGAACGAAACACGTGGCGATGGCGCTGCCCGCGTCGGCGGTGATCAGCAAGAAGATCATTCTACCGGGGGGCCTGAACGAGCGCGAAATGGAAGTGCAGGTAGAGGCCGAGGCCAATCAGTACATCCCCTTCTCGCTCGACGAGGTTACTTTGGACTTCTGCGTGGTGGGGCCAAGCGCGACCTCGCCCGGCGATGTCGAAGTGGTGATCGCGGCGTCGCGCAAGGAAAAGGTGGAGGATCGGCGGGGGCTGGCCGAGGCCGCGGGTCTGCTGCCCGTCGTGATCGACGTGGAGTCGTACGCCGCGCGCCTGGCCGCCGGCCGGGTGGTGAAGCGCCTGCCTGGCGGCGGGGCCGATGCGCTGATTGCGCTTTTCGAGATCGGTGCCTTGACTTCCACCATGCAGGTGCTGCGCAACGACGACCTGATTTATGAGCGCGACCAGGTATTTGGCGGCGCCCAGTTGACCCAGATGCTGGTGCGCCAGTATGGGTTCACCCATGACGAGGCTGAAAACAAGAAGCGCGCGGGGGAGTTGCCCGCCGACTACGCGGCCACGGTGCTTGGGCCCTACGTTGAATCGCTGGCCCAGGAAGTCGAGCGGGCGCTGAAGTTCTTCTTCACCAGCACGCCCCACCACCGCGTTGACTACATTTTGCTGGCCGGTGGCACGGCCAGCCTGCCGGGGTTGAGAGAGGCGGTGACGCAGCACACGACGTTCGCGTGCCAGGTGGTCAACCCGTTCCACGGCATGGCGCTGGGTCGGTCGGTGCGCGAGAAGAAGATGCTGCGCGAGGCGCCCTCGTACCTCACGGCCTGTGGCTTGGCGATGCGGAGATTCCTGCGGTGATCCTGATCAACCTGCTTCCTCACCGCGAATTGGCGCGCAAGCGGGCGCGCCAGGTGTTTAAGGCTACGCTGAACAAGCCATCGTAATTTCCCGCACACCAATTGATGACGCGGTTCTTCGGGCTGTACGACCTTGCGCACGGCCCATCTGGGCCGTGCGGTGGGCCCTGTGGCCCGATTTCCGCGCCTATGGGCGCACCTGTCCCTGCAGATGTCCCCGGCACAGGTAGATGTTGGCCAGTGCCAAGGCGGTGAACG
>JAKOYD010000138.1 GCA_029780695.1 Pseudomonadota bacterium | reverse complement strand
CGGATCTGCGCCGGCGTCAGGCCCTTGCGCTCGGTCAGATTGCCGACGAAGGCGTCGCTCACCGCCACGCCTTCCAGCGTGCGGCGCACCAGCTGCTCGCGCGCGCCGGGCGGCGGCGAGGTCAGCTCCAGGTGGTAGGCGAAGCGGCGGCGGAACGCCGGGTCGATCTGCTCGATGCGGTTGGTGACCCAGATGGTGGGCACCGGGTTGTTCTCCAGGATCTGGTTCACCCAGGCCTTGCCGTTGACGCTGTGGCCGACGGCGGCCGCCAGCGCCTGCTGCTCCTGCCGCGCCATCAGGCCGGCGGCGTCCACGCTGATGGGCGGGAACACGTCTTCCACCTCGTCGAACAGCAGCGCGGCCTCCTGCGAGCCCTTGAGGAACACCTGGGCGATCTGCATCGAGCGGTAGCGGTCGCGGCCCGAGAGGCTGTTGCCGTCGCGGTCGGCGTACTCGACCTCGAACAAGTCCAGCCCGGCCTCGCGCGCCACCACCTTGGCCAGCTCGGTCTTGCCGGTGCCGGGCGGGCCGTAGAGCAGCACGTTGACGCCCGCCGCCTTGGTGGCCTGGGCCTTGCGCAGCAGGTTGACGAGCACCTGCACGTCGTCGCCGGCGAAGCCGAAGTCGGCCGCCTTCAGCGGGCTGGGCGCGGCCGGGCGGGTGAATACGGCCATCAGCTCGGCGCGGTCGCGGTATTGGCGCATCAGCACGGGGGGCAGCTTCTCGCTGACCTTCATCAGGTCGGCCAGGTCGGTGATGCTGTGCTCGGAGATCAGGTTCTCCACCAGCCCGATGCGCTCCAGCCGGCCGCCGGCGCGCAGCGCCTCGCCCACGTCGGTGGCGCTGACGCCGGCGATGGCGGCGATGGCCGCGTACGCCTCGGGCGCGTTGTTGACCTTGAACTCCACCAGGAGGCTGCGCAAGTCGCGCTGGTAGCGCGCCAGCGTGCCGTACAGCAGCAGCGCGCGCTCGGCCTTGTTGAGCTGCAACAGGTTCGACAGCGCGTCGATGTTCTTCTCGACCAGGGTGGACTGCTTCTTGAGCGCGTGGTTGAGCCACTGCCCGGTGCTGGCCAGCAGCGCCAGCAGGTCCTTGGGCGAGTCCTTGGCGTACTCGTCCAGGTAGAAGAACAGCGTGCCTTCTTCATACGGGCCGCGCCAGATGCCGTGGCGCTCCAGGAACTCGGCATTCGACAGCGCCTCGTGGCCTCGCCAGAACTCGTTGTCCTTGCAGCGGCGGGTGAGGAATTCGCGCAGGCGCAGCAGCACCGGCTCGGGCCACAGCAGGTGGCGGCCGGCCAGCGCCATCAGGCCGTTGATGTCGCGCCGCACGTTGAACTTGCTGCCCTGCTGCGCGGCCAGCGTCAGCACGAAGTGCGAGCACATCAGGTCCAGCACCGGCGCGCTGGCCAGCGCCGGCGAAGCCAGCATGCCCGTCTGCTCACGCACCTGAATCGTCCGTTTCGCCATCGACCACCTCCTGAAGCTTGAGTGCCTGCCTGCGCAAATGCCACCATAACGCAATCGCCGCAGCCGCGGAAGACAAGCCGCGCGACCCGCTGGCGGGTGGCAACGGCGCCACACCGCACCGGATGAATGTGTCGCGGACATGTCAAGGCGACCCCCGTGTTCAGGGGGTTGTGCCGGCGCGGTTGACGCTGTGGCGCTCACGGGCGATCATGCGACCAAAGTTGACATTTCGTGAGAGAGGAGTGCGGACACATGAGCGAATGGAACACGATGTGGGCGTCTTTGCAGACGTCGATGGGCGTTCATATCCCCCAGGTGCTGGGGGCGCTGGCGATCTTCATCATTGGCTGGTTCGTGGCCGCGCTGGTCAAGGCCGGCGCGCGCAAGGGGCTGGGGCTGCTCAAGCTCAACCAGCGCTTTGCCGGCACCACCGGGCAGCGGGTCGACCTGGAAGGCGTGATCGCGCTGACGCTGTTCTGGGTGGTCATGCTGCTCACGCTGGCCGCCATGTTCAACGCGCTCGACCTGTCGCTGGTCTCCGGCTCGTTCGCCGCGCTGACCACGCAGCTGTTTGAATACGCGCCGCGCCTGCTGGGCGCCGTGCTGCTGGCGCTGCTGGCCTGGCTGGTGGCCACGCTGGTGCGCGGCGTGACGCAGAAGGTGCTGGACCGCACCTCGCTGGACGAAAAGCTGTCCGAGCACGCCAACATCTCGCCCATCAGCGAAAGCCTGTCCAACGCGCTGTTCTGGCTGGTGATCCTGCTGTTCGTGCCGGCCATTCTGGGCGCGCTGCAGATGGAAGGCCTGCTCAGCCCGCTGCGCGAGATGACCACCAAGGCGCTCGACATCCTGCCCAACATCGTGGCGGCGCTGGTCATCGGCGGCGTCGGCTGGATCGTGGCCACCGTGCTGCGCAACCTGACCACCAACCTGCTGCGCTCGGCCGGTTTCGATCAGATCGGCAACAAGGCCGGGCTGGCAGGCACCGTGCAGTTGTCGGGGCTGGCCGGGCTGCTGGTGTTCATCGTGGTGTTCGTGCCGGCGCTCATCGCCGCGCTGGACGCGCTGCGCATCGAAGCGATTTCGCGCCCCGCCACCGAAATGCTGGGCATGCTGATGGACGCCGTGCCGCGCATCATCGCGGCCGGCCTGATTCTGCTGATCACCTGGCTGGTGGGCAGCTTCGCCACGCGGCTGCTGGCCAGCCTGCTGGCCAACGTGGGCTTTGACACGCTGCCCGCCAAGCTGGGCCTGCAACACGCCTTTGCGCGCACGCCGCCGTCAACGCTCATCGGCCGCATCGCGCTGGTGTTCGCCATGCTGTTCGCCATCGTCGAAGCGGGCAATCAGCTGGGTTTTGCGCGCTTCAGCGACATGATCATGACGTTCATCGAGTTCGCTGGCGACGTGCTGCTCGGCTCGGTGATCCTGATCATCGGCTTCATGCTGGCCAACGTGGCGCACGAGGCGATAGCCCGCGCCAGCGGCAACGGCACGGCGCTGGCCAACGTGGCGCGCTTTGCCATCCTGGGCATCGTGCTGGCCATGGGCCTGCGCGCCATGGGCATCGCCGACGACATCGTCAACCTGGCCTTCGGGCTGACGCTGGGCGCCATCGCCGTGGCCGTGGCGCTGGCCTTCGGCCTGGGCGGGCGCGAAGCCGCGGGGCGCCTGGCCTCGCGCTGGGTCGACCGCCTGTGCCGCCGCGACCCGTCGGTGCCGCCCGCCACCCCCCCCTCGGCGCCGACAGACCCGGCCGCGCCGCCGCGCAACGACCTGCCCTGACGCCGCGCCGGCCCGCGCTGGCGCCGCGGGCCGGGCGCTTTCAGGGTCTTTCAGGGTTGCGCCCCATGCAGGGGCGGCGCCCGGCTTATAAAATGCCTTTTTTGGCAGCAACCCGAGGCTTTACCCCATGTCAGCGCCCCACCACGACGACCATGCCCTGCACGAAGACCCCGTGGAGGCCGTGACCCGGCACATTCCGGTGGCCATTCCGGTGGCGGGCGCGATCCTGATCTTTCTGCTGGCCTTCATCGCCGTGAAAATGGCCTGATGCCGCCCCGGGCATCGGCTTGTGATGCCGGCTGGCCCTGTGCTTGTCGCTATTTTTTGTATAGCGCCTGGCACTGAATCGAAGGGCGCCGGCTGGCCGCCCAGTCCGCGTCAGCCCGACGTCGGCCGGATTTCATAAAATCGTCACCCCGCCACCCACCGCCGCACAGGCGGTTTTTTGTACTGGCGACGTTCGCAAGCCACGGTTCGAATCCGCTTTCCCAAGGTCCGACACTTTCGGAAAGAGCGATTTTCAACTTAGGAGCTTTGTCGATGAACGCCCCCCTGACCCCCGGGATGATCAAGGATCTGAACGTCCCCGCCACCGTCAAGAACGCCAAACTGATCGCCTGGGTGGGCGACATGGTGGCCCTGTGCAAGCCCGACCGCGTGGTCTGGTGCGACGGTAGCCAGGACGAGTACGACCGCCTGTGCCAGCAGCTGGTGGACGCCGGCACCTTCCGCAAGCTCAACCCGGCCAAGCGCCCCGGCTCGTTCCTGGCCTGCTCCGACCCATCGGACGTGGCGCGCGTCGAAGACCGCACCTTCATCTGCTCTGAAAAGCAGGACGACGCCGGCCCCACCAACAACTGGATGCCGCCGGCCGAAATGCGCGAAAAGCTGCAGCCACTGTTCGACGGCTGCATGCGCGGGCGCACGATGTACGTCATCCCGTTCAGCATGGGCCCGCTGGGCAGCCCCATCGCCCACATCGGCGTCGAGCTGTCCGACAGCGCGTACGTGGCCGTCAACATGAAGCTGATGACGCGCATGGGCAAGGGCGCGCTCGACGTGCTGGGCGAAAACGGCGACTTCGTGCCCTGCGTGCACACCGTGGGCGCGCCGCTGGCCGCCGGCGAAAAAGACAAGACCGCCTGGCCCTGCAACCCCACCGTCAAGTACATCGTCCACTACCCCGAAACGCGCGAAATCTGGTCGTATGGCTCGGGCTACGGCGGCAACGCGCTGCTGGGCAAGAAGTGCTTCGCGCTGCGCATCGCCTCCAACATGGGGCGCGCGGCCTCGCAGGGGCCCTCCGGTGGCCCGGGCTGGCTGGCCGAGCACATGCTGATCCTGGGCGTGACCAACCCCGAGGGCAAGAAATACCACGTGGCCGCCGCCTTCCCCAGCGCCTGCGGCAAGACCAACTTCTCGATGCTGGTGCCGCCGGCGGGCTTCGAGGGCTGGAAAGTCACCACCATCGGCGACGACATCGCCTGGATCAAGCCGCGCGACGGCAAGCTGTTTGCCATCAACCCTGAAGCGGGCTATTTCGGCGTGGCGCCCGGTACCAACATGCAGACCAACCCCAACTGCATGCTGAGCCTGAATGAAAACGTCATCTTCACCAACGTCGCCCTCACCGACGATGGCGACGTGTGGTGGGAAGGCATGGAAAAGGACCAGGGCAACCAACTGCCCGCGCACCTGATCGACTGGCAGGGCAAGGACTGGACGCCCGAATCCGCCAAGGCCGGCCAGAAGGCCGCCCACCCCAACGCGCGCTTCACCGTGGCCGCCACCAACAACCCCGCGCTCGACCCCGCCTGGGACGACCCGGCCGGCGTGCCCATCGACGCCTTCATCTTCGGCGGCCGCCGCAGCACCACCGTGCCGCTGGTCACCGAGGCCCGTAGCTGGACCGAAGGCGTCTACATGGCCGCCACCATGGGCAGCGAAACCACCGCCGCCGCCTTTGGCGCGCAAGGCGTGGTGCGGCGCGACCCCTTCGCCATGCTGCCCTTCTGCGGCTACAACATGGCCGACTACTTTGGCCACTGGCTGAAGATGGGCGAACAGCTGAAGGCCGCCGGTGCGCAACTGCCCGCCGTCTACTGCGTCAACTGGTTCCGCAAGGGTGCCGACGGCAAGTTTGTCTGGCCGGGCTACGGCGAGAACATGCGCGTGCTCAAGTGGATCATCGACCGCGCCGAAAACCGGGTGGCGGGCCAGGCCACCATGTTCGGCGTCGCGCCGGCCTACGGCGAGATCAACTGGACCGGCCTGGCCTTCAGCCCCGAGCAGTTCGCCAGCGTCACCAGCATCGACGCGGCCGACTGGAAGGCCGAGTTTGCCCTGCACGACGAGCTGTTCACCCAACTGGCCCAGGGCCTGCCGGCGCAGATGAACCAGACCAAGGAGGCCATGCAGCAGCGGCTGGCCGCCATGGCCTGATTTCAGGACAGCCCCGCGCTTGACCGAAAGGCCCGTCGACGACGGGCCTTTTTCGTGGCCGCGCAAAATTTTGAATCAAAACGGCCGCCTGCGCTTGCTAGGTAAGCGCATCGTGCTATCAAAACAGGATTGCGGAGAAAACGCGAAGGGTTGCTCAGCGCATCGCCTGCGCACCCGCCAGCCCGCATGGCCCAGGCGCTCTTGCCCGGTCTTGATCGATAAGGGTCGATAAGGGCGCCACGGCGCGATGGCGCCCAACCATGGGACCGCCGTCTACCGGCCTGGCAGCAACTGGGGCAGATTTTCGCTGCCCGCCCGTGCAGACACCCGCTATCGCCGCGCGGGCGCCGTCAGCGCACCACGCCCAGATAGGCCATGGCGGCGCGGCGCAGTTCGGCGGCGCGGCGCGGGTCGGTGCCGGCGCTGGCTTCGGCGCGGTCCATCAATTGGCCGGGCACGCTGCGCGGCAGGGTCGACCGAACGGGGAAAAGCAAAAAAGAGAGCAGTATCTTGAACATAGAAGTGGCGCAACCGCCTTGTTGGATGGACGGCGGCTGCGCATGTTGCCTTGTGGGCGAACCGCTCCATTGTAGGCGAATCCTAGGGAAAACCCTAGGGCTTGATCGTCCAAACCACCCCTTGGATATCGCATGAATGCGACACTGCCGGCAGCGCGCACCCCCATGGCGGCTGGCCGATGCCGCCTGTGCGTGCACTTGCTCGTTCAAAAAAACCATCCCGTTGCCTGCATGAACATCCAGCTCCTGTCCGATTTGCATCTGGAGCAAAACGGCGCCTTCGAGCCGCAGCCCGCGCGGGGAGCAGACCTGCTGGTGCTGGCGGGCGACATCGGCTCGTACCAACGCGGCTCGGTGCTGCCAGCGCTGGGCGACGTCGACTTCGGCCTGGCGCGCTTTGCCGGCTGGCCGGTGCCGGTGGTCTACGTGCCCGGTAACCACGAATACGACGGCTTGGACGTGGACGACGCGCACCAGCGCCTGCGCGAAAGTTGCGAGCGCCTGGGCCTGGTCTGGCTGGAGCGTGAGACGCGCATGATCGGCGGCGTGCGCTTCGTGGGCACCACCTTGTGGGCCGACTTCGACGCGCTGGCGCCCTGCGGGCCGACGGCCACGCTGGCCGAGCAGTTACAGGCGCGCGAAAAGGCGTTTCGCGCCGCCAACCACTACCTGCGCATCGCGGGCGCCGCACGCGGCGGCCAGCCCTTTCTGGCCGCCGAAGTGCGCGCGCAGGCGCTGCGTTGCCAGGCCTGGCTGCGCGCCGCGCTGGCCCAGCCCTTCGACGGCCGCACGGTGGTGGTCACGCATTTCGCCCCCAGCCTGCACAGCGCCGACCCGCGCTATGGGCTGACGCCCGGCACCGCGGGCTTTTGCAACGCGCTGGACGACCTGCTGCCGCAGGCCGATTTGTGGCTGCACGGCCACCTGCACTGCCCCATCGACTACACCCGCGGGCGCTGCCGCGTGGTGGCCAACCCGCTGGGCTACGCGCGCAAGGGCGAGCAGGCGGCATTTCGGCCTGATTTCGTGGTCAGCGTCTGACGTTGGTCGCGCTGCCTGCCCGCGCCCGGCCGGCCTGCCGCTGCCGCGCGGCGACGCCTTACACTGTGCCGATTTCGCAACTCGTCTGAAGGACCTCGCCATGAAGATCCTGCTCGCCGTCGACGGCAGCCCGTACACCAAGAAGATGCTGGCCTACCTGACTACCCACCTCGACATGTTCGCCGGCGAGCACGAATTCACCGCGCTCACGGTGCAGCACGCGCTGCCGCCGCGCGCCCGCGCGGCCGTCGGCAGCGAAGTGGTCGACAACTATTACGCCGAAGAAGCCGCCAAGGTGCTGGACCCGGTGGTCAAGTTTCTGACGCGCCACAACCTGAAGACCAAGACCATTTCCAAGGTCGGCCAGGCGGGCGAAACCATCGGCAAGATCGCCGAGTCGGGCAAGTACGACATGGTCATCATGGGATCGCGCGGCCACGGTGCGCTGGGCAGCCTGGTGATGGGCTCGGTCGCCACCAAGGTGCTGGCCAACTGCCAGGTGCCGGTGCTGCTGGTCAGATAACCCCCGAGCCGCTGCGCGGCTTCCCCCCCCAGGGGGACAACGCTGGTGGCCGGGGGGACCCCGGCCACGGCGTTCCGGCGTGGCCTGCTCCGCGGCCTTTTGACCGGCTTGCTGCGCTGCCCGGCAGGCACGTGTTTTGAATATTTTGTGGCTCTGGCGCTTGATGGGCAAGCGCGGGCAGCTATCAAAATGATAGAGGTCTGCCGCTCAATGCAACCACGCCTTGGCGTGGCGCAGGAAGTCGAGCAGCAGCGTGTCGAATTCTTCCGGCCGTTCCAGGTGCGGCAGGTGGCCGCTGCCTGGCACGCTGACGCACTGCGCACCGCTGATGGCCGACGCCATGGCCCGCATCGCCGGCGGCGGCGCGACCGGGTCCTGCTCGCCGGCCACCAGCAGCGTGGGCACGTGGATGTGCCCCAGCGCGGCGCGGCGGTCGAAGCGCACCAGCGCCTGCAGCGCGCGGCGCCAGGTGGCCGCGCGCACCTCGGCCTGGCACAGCGTGGCCAGTTGCACGCCGGCCGGCAGCGCACCGCTGCCCACCAGGCTCGGCAGCAGCATCGCGGCGATCTCGGGCATCGCCCGCCCTTCGTCCAGCCAGGCCAGCGCGTGCGCCACGTGGCGGCTGTAGCCGTCGCCGGGCAGCACGGCGGCCGCGGTGGCCACCAGCACCAGCTGGCGCACCCGGTCGGGGTGGCGCAGCGCCACTTCCTGCGCCACCATGCCGCCCATGCCGTGGCCGACCAGCGCCACGGGCTCGCCGCCGGTCACCGGCGCCAGCGCATCGATCAGCCCCACCACGCTGGCGGCCAGGCCCTTGAATTCGTACGGCTCGATGGGCGGGCTGGCGCCGTAGCCGGGCATGTTCCACGCCACGGCGCGAAAACCCAGGCTGGCCAGCGTCTCCACCTGCGGCGCAAAGCTGCGAAAGTTGCCGCCCGCCCCATGCAGCATCAGCACCACCGGGCCGTGGCCAAGCATGGTGTAGGTGGGTATGAACGCCATGCAGGGATGGTAGCCGCTGAGGTCGCCGGCGCCCTCTCCCCTTGGAGGGATATTTCGCCGTTGGCCCTGCCCACTCCCGGCCCTGTCGTCACCGCACGGCCGGCACCGCCGCCCGGTACCCCGGCGACAACGCGGCCAAGGGCGGCTGGCTATCATGGCCTGCCGACTCCGCCATACGCCATCTGCCATCCGCCAGCCACCGCCCATGACCCGCCCAGACGCCCCCGCCTCCCCGATTTCGGCGCCTGCCTTCCGCGCCGCGCTGGGCATGTTCGCCACGGGCGTGACGGTGGTCACGGCGCGCGCGCCCGACGGCACGCCGGTCGGCCTCACGGTCAATTCCTTCAATTCGGTGTCGATGGCGCCGCCGCTGGTGCTGTGGAGCCTGTCGGCGCGCTCGGCGTCGATGCCGGTGTTTCGCGGCGGCACGCACTACGCGGTCAACGTGCTGGGCGCCGACCAGCAGGAGCTGGCGCTGCGTTTTGCCGCCGTCATGGTCGATCGCTGGCACGGCGTGGCCTGGGCGCCGGGCGTGACGGGCGCGCCGCTGATCGAAGGCGCGCTGGCGCACTTCGAATGCCTCACCAAGAGCGCCTACGACGAGGGCGACCACACCATCTTCGTCGGCCAGGTGGTGCAGTGCAGCCACCAGCCGGGCGCGGCGCCGCTGCTGTTTCACGGTGGGCGCTTCTATTCTGAGCATCCGTTGTGACAAGGCTCCCCCAATGAAAAGGCTCCCCCCTGTGCCGCTGACGCGGCTTCCCCCCAGAGGGGGGACAACGCCAGTGGCCTGCGCAGGTCCGGTCACGGCGTTCGCGCGCATGGCCTGCTCCGCGGCCGCTGGTGCGGCTTGCGCCGCCCTGCCTTGCGAGACGCGCGCTTTCGGAGCGGCTGGCAGGTGAATTCCGGGCGCAAGGACCATCTCGACGCGCGCGCGGCGGCGATTCTGCTGGCGTGCTGCCTGTTCTGGGGCGTGCAGCAGGTGCTGGTGAAGGCCACGCTGCCCGAACTGCCGCCAGTGTTCCAGGTGGCGCTGCGCTTCATCGGCGCGACGCTGCTGCTGTGGGGCTGGTGCGCGGCGCGCGGGGTGCCGCTGCTGGCGCGCGACGGCACGCTGTGGCCGGGGCTGCTGGCAGGGGTGCTGTTTGCGGCCGAATTCGCGGCCATGTACCTGGGGTTGCAGCACACCACCGCGTCGCGGCTGACGGTGTTTCTGTACACCTCGCCGTTCTGGGTGGCGTTGGTGCTGCCGCTGCTGGTGCCGGCCGAGCGGCTGCACCGCATCCAGTGGGTGGGGCTGGCCTGCGCTTTTGCGGCGGTGGCGTTCGCGCTGCGCGAAGGGTTTTCGGCCAGCGGCGGCGGGCTGACCTGGCGCGGCGACCTGCTGGGCCTGGCGGCCGGCGTGCTGTGGGGCCTGACCACGGTAACCATCCGCGCCACGGGCCTGGTGCGCGCGTCGCCCGAAAAAATGCTGTTCTACCAGGTGGCGGTGAGCGCCGTGACGCTGCCGCTGCTGTCGCTGGCGCTGGGCGAAACCTGGGTGTGGCGCTGGAGCGCGTTTGCCGCCACGTCGATGGCGGTGCAGACGGTGATCGGCGCCTTCGTCAGCTACCTGGTGTGGATGTGGCTGCTGGCGCACTACCCGGCCACGCGCATCTCGGCGTTTTCGTTCCTGACGCCCATCTTCGCGCTGATCGCCGGCGCGCTGTGGCTGGGCGAGGCGGTGACGCCCACGCTGCTGCTGTCGCTGGCGCTGGTGGCGGCGGGCATCGTGATGGTGAACAAACGGCACCCCCTGAGGCGCTGACGCGCCTTCCCCCTCTCCTGCGGGAGGGGGACAACGCCAGTGGCCGGGCCAAGCCCGCTCCACGGCGTTCCGCGCGTTTCGGTGCACATCCGGCGCTGAAGGTGTTTTCACGGCTTTTTTGGCTGCTGGCGCTGGCCTGTGAAGCGTGGATAGCTATCAAAATTGAAGCATCCAAAAACGCTTCGCGCCGCCGTTGCAAATGGGACAATGAACCGCATCTGAAGCGGCATTGGCCGCGCGTTGTTTTTCACGGCCGCCCACCCACACGACAAGAAAAGCATGCAGTTCAAGGACTACTACCAGATCCTCGGCGTCGACAAGGGCGCCACGCAGGACGACATCAAGAAGGCCTACCGCAAGCTGGCGCGCAAGTACCACCCCGACGTCAGCAAGGAAGCCGACGCCGCCGCGCGCATGGCCGAGGTGAACGAGGCCAACACCGTGCTCAGCGACCCCGAAAAGCGCGTCGCCTACGACACCGTGGGCGCGCAGGCCTGGGCCGCCGGCGCGCGCTCGGGCGACGACGTGCGCCCGCCGCCCGGCTGGAACACGGGCTACGAGTTCCGCGACGGCGGCGGCGATGGTGCCGATGCCTTCCGCCAGCATTTCGGCGGCGATTCGGGCGACTACAGCGAATTCTTCGAGCAGATGTTCGGCCGCGCGCGCGGCGGCGGCGGGGGCCGTGCCCGCGCTGGCGGCGCCCGCGCGCAGACGCAGATGCGCGGCGAAGACCAGCACGCCCGCATCGAGCTGGAGCTGATCGACGCCTACCGCGGCGCCGAGCGCAGCCTGACCCTGCGCGGCGCGCGCGTGGACGACAGCGGCCACGTGGTGCCGGAAGAGCGCACGCTGCAGGTCAAGATCCCCCAGGGCGTGAAGGAAGGCCAGATGATCCGCCTGGCCGGCCAGGGCAGCCCCGGCTTCAACGGCGGCGCGGCGGGCGACCTGTTCCTCGAAGTGCAGTTCCGCCCCGACGCGCGCTGGCGCATCGACGGCCGCGACGTCACGCAGAAGCTGCGCGTGACGCCCTGGGAAGCCGCGCTGGGCGGCGGCGTGCAGGTCACCACGCCCGACGGCAAGACGGTCGAAGCCACCGTGCCCGCGGGCTCCGGCAGCGGGCGCAAGCTGCGGCTGAAAGGGCGCGGCATTCCGTCGTCCGCCACGCCGGGCGACCTGTACCTGGAGCTGGACATCGCCGTGCCCAGCGCCGTCACGCCCGAACAGAAAGCCGCCTGGGAAGCGCTGGCCAAGGCCTATCCCGGCTTCGATCCAAGAATGACATGAACACTCCCTGTGCCGCCTTCGGCGTCTTCCCCCTCTCCTGCGGGAGGGGGACGGCGCCAGTGACCGGTGCAAGCCCGGCCACGGCGCCCACGCTGGGTCTGCGCCGCGACCCGACGGCGCGCTGGGCGGGCGGCGCACCGCCATCGTGGAACACTGATCTTTGGAGAGCACCGACATGAGCCCCGTGCACGTCACCGTCCCCGCCGAATGGGTCGAGCTGCTGGACGACGCCGCGCTCAGCCTGCAGCAACTGGCCAGCGCCTGCGCCGTGCCGCCCGACTGGGTGCACACCCGCGTCGAAGCCGGCGTGCTGCAGCCGCTGCAGGGCGGCAGCGTCACCGAATGGCGCTTTGCCAGCAGCACGCTGGTGCGCGCGCGCCGCATCGCGCAGCTGGAACACACCTACGACGCCGACCCGCAACTGGCCGCGCTGGCCGCCGACCTGATGGAAGAAGTGGCGCAGCTGCGGCGCCAGCTGGCCGCGCTGCGGTAGGACGCCCGACCCTGGGCAAGCTGGCTCCTTCCCCCGCTGGGGCAAGGCCGGGATGGGGCGGACCCTTGTGGATCCGCCATCGCGGCTAGCCCCCACCCCAACCCTCCCCCAGTGGGGGAGGGAGTTCAAAACGCCTGGTGGTGTTCGGGCCCGGCCACACAATCCATCCATGCATGAAAAAGGGCGCCCGCGGGCGCCCTTTCAGCGTGAACAGCTATCGAAACCGAAGCGCAGCAAGCTGCGCGTCGCGCCTCAGAACCCGGTGCCGATGCCCACGCCCCAGCCGCCGCGCCCCCGGCCGCCCAAGCCGCCGCCGATGGACAGGTTGACGCCGACCGGCGACGCGTACACCGGCGCCGGCCGCACGTAGACCGGCGCGGCCGGGTACACCGCCGCGGGGTAACCGGCCTGGTACACCGGGGCCGGATAAGGCTGCGGATAGGCCTGCGGGTAGGGCTGCTGCGCCGGGTACGGGTACGACGGCGGGTAGCCGCCATACACCGCCTGCGGCGCCGTCACCACGCCCGACGCTTCGCCGCTGGCCGGGTAGGCCGGCAGCGGGTAGCCGGCCAGCGGCGGCGGGTTGACCGGGTAGCTCTGCGCGCCGCCATACGCGCCCTGCGGCGCGTAGCCGCCGTCGGGCGCCGGCACCTGCAGCCACTGGCCGGGCGGCTGCGCCATGCGCGTGCGGTACTGGCGGCCGCCCACGTCGTAGGCCACGTCGTAGCCGACCACGCGGTTTTCATAGCGCGTGGCGCAGCCGCTGCCGTAGTAGCCGTTGCTGGCGTCGGCGGCGTTGCCCAGCATGGCGCCGCCCACGGTGCCCAGGATGGCGCCCGCGATGTGGCCCGCGCCGCCGCCCATCTGGCTGCCGATCAGGCCGCCCACCAGCGCGCCCACGGCCGTGCCAGGGCCCGAAGGCCGCACGCCGCGGCCGTAGCCGCCGCAGTCCGACACCGGCACCTGCTCCATCACGGGGGTGGACGACACCACGCGCGCGTTGACCATGGCCTGGGCGTGGGCCGCCGCGGCGGCCGCCAGGCCCAGCGCCAGCAGCGCGGTGGAACGAGCGATAGCGGAGAGAGGTTTCATGGTGCCAAGTCCCTTCAAGGCCCGCCATGGGCCTCGCACAGTCCCTTCAACGCCCCCCGGCACGCGCGTGCCGACCGGCTTTACACGCAGTTAACGCAGCGCACAGCCGTTGCGGGCGGGCGGGCCTGGAAAACTATGATTTCAATAGCGCACTTTGCTTGCCCACCAAGCGCCAGAGGCGTTTTTTGCTCTGCTCCGAAACACACCGGCGATTCGCCGCGCCGCGCCTTGCGCATGAGGCCCGGCGCCGTGCCGCGCGCCCCACGATTGACGCCGCGCCGCCACACCCCACGCGCCGACTCTGCCCGGCAGCATAGTAAGGCGTTGGTACGCACCGCATAATCGGCATCCCCCCGCAGCCCCGCAGTTGCTGGCCGCGCCACCGTCACCACACGCCCGACCGCCCTGCGGCGGGATGGAAGGAAACCGCCCCCATGGCCCAAGACACCGTCGCTCCCGGGGCCGGCGCCCCGCCGGCGGACGAGGTGCGCGTGGTGGTGGTCGACGACCACCTGGACGCGGCCGACATGATGGCCGCCGCGCTGGAACTGGAGGGCTACCAGGCCCAGGTCGCCACCAGCGGCGAACAGGCGCTGGCGCTGATCGAGACCTTCCGCCCGCACGTGGTGCTGCTGGACGTCAACATGCCCGGTATGGACGGCCGCGAGCTGACGCGCCGCCTGCGCGCGCAGTACGAAGACGAGATGGTGCTGATCGCCGTCAGCGGCAGCGACCCGCACGACGAGCGCGTCAGCGAAACCTTCGACGCCGTCGACCACTACTTCCGCAAGCCGATCGACCTGGCGGCCCTGCGGCGGCTGCTGCGGCCCTGAGCGCGCCGGCGCCGGAAAGTCCGGCCCATCGCGGCGCCCTCAGCCCCCCGCCGGCTTGACCGCGCCCGTCAGCACCGCCTGCAGTTGCTCGACGGTGGCCGGCTTGACGAGGTAGTGCGCGAAGCCGGCCTCCTTGGCGGCGGCGCGGTCGCTGTCCTGCCCGTAGCCCGACAGCGCCACCAGCAGGCAGCCGTCGCCCAGCCGCGCGCGCAGCAGGCGCGCCAGGTCCTTGCCGTCCATGCCGGGCAGGCCGACGTCAAGCACGGCCACCTGCGGCGGCGCGCGTTCGGCCAGCTCCAGCGCCTCTTCGGGCGTGTAGGCCACGCGCACCTGGTGGCCCTGCAGCGACAGCGCGTGCGCCATCAGATCGACGGCGTCGCGGTTGTCGTCGACCAGCAGCACGCGCAGGCTCTGGCGCGCGGCCTGGCGCGGCTCGGCCGCGGGCAAATCTGTCATGGGCGGGTCGCGCAGCGGCAGGCGCACCACGAAGCGGCTGCCCTTGCCCTTGCCCTCACTGAAGGCCGCCACCTGCCCGCCGTGCAGCTGCACCAGGCTTTTGACCAGCGCCAGGCCCAGGCCCAAGCCGCCGTGGGCGCGGTCTGACGCCTGGCGCGTGACCTGGTAGAACGCGTCGAAGATGCCTTCGAGCTCTTGCGGCTCGATGCCGATGCCGTTGTCGGCCACTTCGATCACGACGTCGTCGCGGCCGCTGGCGGCGTCGGTGTCGCGCCGCACCGATGCCACCACGCGCCCGCCGTGCGGCGTGTAGCGCGCGGCGTTGGTCAGCAGGTTGCTCACCACCTGCACCAGGCGGTCGGCATCGCCCCACCACACGATGGGCTTGTCGGGCGGCACCACTTCGAGCTGGTGGCCGCGCTGCTCCATCAGCGGCTGCACCATTTCGGCCGCCCGCTGCACCAGCACCACCGGGCGCGTCAGGCTGGGCTCCAGCCGGATGCGGCCGCGCGCGATGCGCGCCACGTCCATCAGGTCGTCGACCAGCCGCGTCAGGTGGCGCACCTGGCGCTCGATGACGGCGCGTTCGCGTTCGAAGGCACCCCCCTTGCGCTGCATGATGTGCAGCGCGCTGACGATGGGCGCCAGCGGGTTGCGCAGCTCGTGGCCCAGCATGGCCATGAATTCGTCCTTGCCGCGCGCGGCGTGCTGCGCGCGCTCCAGCAGCAGCTGGCGCTCGGCGTGGCTGCGGTCGAGCGCGGCGCGCGCGCGCACCCGTTGCGTGACGTCGATGGCCACCGCCATCAGGCCGGTCACGTGGTGCTGCAGGTCACGCATCGGCTCCAGGTTGAACTCGAAGTAACGCTCTTCCAGCCTGCCGCGGCCAAAGTCGAGCGGGATCATGGTTTCGGGGCTGACGTAGCGCTCGCCGGTCAGGTAGACGTTTTTCGCGATAGTGGGCCAGGGCGTGTCCGCCAGTTCGGGAAACGCGCCGACGT
Organism: Pseudomonadota bacterium; assembly: GCA_029780695.1. Lineage (GTDB taxonomy): Bacteria > Pseudomonadota > Gammaproteobacteria > Burkholderiales > Burkholderiaceae_C > Ottowia. The sequence continues at coordinate 16,804 of JAKOYD010000138.1, read as the reverse complement.
AGGTGTTGCCCAGCAGGCGCTCTTCGCTGCGGCCGGTGATGCGGCAGTAGTGCGGGTTGACCAGGGTGAAGGTCTGGTCCGGCCCGGACAGCACGGCAATGGCCATGGGCGCGTTGCGCAGCAGGTTGTCGCGCTCGTCGAAGTCGCGCTGGCGCGCCTGGGCCGATTCGCCGCGCTGGATGGCGAACGACAGCTCGTCGGTCAGCGATTGCAGAAAGCGCTGGTAGCCGTCGCCCAGCGGCACGCGCGGGCTCAGGCCGAAGGCGATGCACTGCAGCTCGGCCTCGCCGGCGTGGCGCAGCGGCAGCAGCAGCACGTCGGTCACCGGCTCGTCGTAGTCGGGCGAGCGCCACGACAGCAGCCCCGGCAGCAGCACCGGCTCGCCGCGCGCCAGCATGTCGAAGCGGTCGGCGCGGCCCTGCAGCGCGCGCGCCTGTTCGGCCGGCGGCCAGGGATCGTCGCCCGCCGGAAAGTGGCCCATGCAAAGCGGCGCCTCTTCGGGGCGCGCCCAGCGCAGGTAGGTCACGCAGGGCGCGTCGATGCGCGTGGACACCAGCGCCTGCAGCGTGCTGGCGAACAGGTCTTCCGTCATGGCGTCCTGCCGCGCCAGCGCGTCGCTGACGCCGTGCAGCGCCGTCTGCCGGCGCGCGGCGACCATGCGCGCGGTGGTTTCGGTGGCCGCCACCAGCACGCCGCCGATGCGGCCCTGCTCGTCGGACACGGGCGTGAAGCTGTAGGTCCAGAACACGTCCACCACGCGGCCGTGGCGCAGGCCGGGGATCAGCTGGTCCTCGTCCCAGGTGGCGCCCTGGCCGTCCATCACGGCGCGCAGCTTGGGGCCGATCACGGGCCAGATGTCGGACCAGGCCTGCTCGCCCGGCTGGCCCATCGAATCGGGGAACTGGCGCGCGTCCAGGCTGGGAATGAAGGCGGCGTTGAAGAAGTGAATCAGCCGCGGCCCCCAGTACAGCAGCATGGGGTTGCGCGACTTGAGCATGGTGCCCAGCATGATGCGCAGCGGCGCCGGCCAGCCGGCGATGGGGCCAAGCGGCGTGGCCGCCCAGTCGATGGCGCGCACCTGGCGCGAGGCGGCGTCGTCACCCGCCAGAAACGGGAATTGGCGCGCAATATCGCCCTGGCGCTGATCTTGATTGACTTGGTTGCTCATGAATCAATAGCGTTGGCGTGCTGGCGGGCAAACTGCACGTACCAGTCCAGGCAGCCGGGGTTGGCCATGGCTTCGCGGTTGACGACCTTGTCCAGCGGCTGGCCGAGCAGCAGCTTCTTGATCGGCAGTTCCTGCTTCTTGCCCGACAGCGTGCGCGGAATCTCGGCCACCTGCACGATGGCGTCGGGCACGAAGCGCGGGCTCAGGGACTGGCGGATGGCGTCGCTGATGCGCCGCTTCAGCGCGTCGTCCAGCGCCACGCCCGGCCGCAGCACCACGAACAGCGGCATGTAGCTGTCGCGCCCCAGGTATTCGAGGTCGACCACCATCGAGTCGAGCACCTCGGGGATGCCTTCGACCGCGCTGTAGATTTCGCTGGTGCCCATGCGCAGGCCGTGGCGGTTGATGGTGGCGTCGCTGCGGCCGAAGATGACGCACCACTCGCCTTCACCGTTTTCGTCGCCCACGCGCAGCCAGTCGCCGTGGCGCCAGACGCTGCCGGCCTCCTTGGGCAGATCGCCGCCACCGGGCTTGCGGCCGTGACCGGGCGGGTACATCTCGAAGTAGCTGGCCAGCAGCCGCGCGTCGCCCGGGTCGTTCCAGAAGTGCAGCGGCATCGACGGAATCGGCTGCGTGCAGACCAGCTCGCCCACCTGGCCGATGACGGGCTCGCCGGCGTCGTTCCACGCCTCGACGGCCGCGCCGAGCATGCGGCACTGCATCACGCCCGGCTGCTGCGGCAGCTCGCGGTTGCCGCCGATAAAGGCGCCGCAGAAGTCGGTGCCGCCGGAGATATTGCACCACCAGATGTCGCCGGGTTGCTCCACGGCAGCATCGCCTCCTTCGTCGTTCCCGCGCAGGCGGGAATCCACGTGCTTGGCCGACGCCGGCTGGATTCCCGCCTGCGCGGGCATGACGGTGGGTTGGATGTCCCCGGGAGGCTCTACGCGGGCGGCCTTCTCCTCGTCATTCCCGCGCAGGCGGGAATCCAGGGGTTTGCCCAACGCCGAGGGGATGCCCGCCTGCGCGGGCATGACGGCGGGCTGGGCGGCGCCCGACTTATGCGCCCGCGCGATGCGCCGAAATTGCGCTGTCCCCCACTGCTGCACATCGGCCGCCAGTGGCGAGCCGGTGGTGCCCAGCACGCGCACGCGCGACAGGTCGCCGCACGCGGTCAGGTCCACGTCCGCCTTCATGCAGTTGGCATAGAACGCCGCACCGGCGCCGAAGAACGTCACCCGGTGCCGCGCGGCAAAGCGCCACAGCACCGTCCAGTCGGGCGCGTCCTTGCTGCCGCCGGGGCTGCCGTCGAAGATGACGCAGGTGGTGCCCGACAGCAGGCCGGCGATCTGCGCGTTCCACATCACCCAGCCGGTGGAGCTGTACCAGTGAAAGCGCTCGCCAAAGGTCTCCGGCGCGTAGCTGCAGCCGACGTCGTTGTGCAGCGCGGCCAGCATCAGCATCACCAGAATCATGCCGCCGTGCGCGTGCACGATGGGTTTGGGCAGGCCGGTGGTGCCGCTGGAATACACCACCCACAGCGGGTGGTCGAACGGCAGCCAGAGCGGCTCGAAGGCCGCGGTTTCCGCATCGTTTCGGGCCGTGGCGCTGACGTAGTCTGCGCTGTCAGCTATGGTTTTGGTAGTTCCCAGGTTGCGCTGCACGATCAGGTGCTGCACGCTGGGCAGCGCCGCGCGCAACTGCTGCACCACGTCCGTGCGATCGATGTCGCGCCCGGCCCAGCGCACGCCGTCGCAGGCGATCAGCACCTTGGGCTCGATCTGGCGGAAGCGGTCGAGCACCGCATGCGTGCCCATGTCGGGCGCGCACACGCTCCAGATGGCGCCGATGCTGGCCGTGGCCAGAAACGCGACCACCGTCTCGGGCACGTTGGGCATGTACGCGGCGACGCGGTCGCCCGGCTGCACGCCCTGCGCGCGCAGGTGCAGCGCCAGCGCCGCCACCTGGCGCTTCAGTTCGGGCCAGCTCAGCTCGCGCACGTCGCCGCGTTCGTTTTCGCTGACGATGGCCGGCAAGCCGGCGGCGTGGGCGGCATCGACATGCCGGAACACCTGGTGCGCGTAATTGGCCTGCGCGCCCGGAAACCAGCGCGCCCCCGGCATCACGTTGGCCTGCAGCACCGCCGTGTGCGGCGTGGGCGAACGCAGCTCGAAGTAGTCCCATACGCTCTGCCAGAAGCCGTCCAGGTCGGTGATCGACCAAGTCCACAGATCGCGGTAGCGGGCAAACGACAGGCCGCGTGTGTCGCGCAGCCAGTGCTGGTAGTGGCGGATGCGGGGAAGGGGCGGGGTCGGTGCGGCGGTGGTCATGCCGGCATTATTGAAGCGCCGCGCCTGCCCCGCCATTCGGGCTTGCGCCGAGGCAGCGCGCCGTCGGCGGCCGGTCCGCGTCGGCCCAATAAAAAACCCCGCCCAAGCGGGCGGGGTTGTCAAGGCGCGGTGGCGATCAGCGCTTAGCCGCGCCGCTGCTGCCGCCACCCCATCATGGCCAGCATCAGCGCCATGGCCGCCAGCATCCACTCGGACAGCGTGGGCACGGGCGTGGTGCTGGGCACGTTCACCGGGGTGGCCACGCACAGCGGATCGCCCGCGGTGCAGGTCTTGGCCGGCGTGCAGCTGGTGCCCGTGCAACCCGCCGGCGTGGGCGGCGCATCGCACTGCGCACCGGTGCAGGTGGCCGGCGCGGTGACGGCGTTGACCAGTTGCGTGAGGCCGCTGGGCAGGGTCTTGAGCAGCGTGAAGCTGATGCGGACGCTGGCGCTGCCACCGGCCGGCACGCTGGCGATGGTCACCGGGCACAGGGTGCCGGCGGCCGCGCCCGCGCTGCAGGGGGTGCTGCCACCCGTGATGCTGGTGTAGGTGGCGCCGGCGGGCACCACTTCGTTCAGCACGTAGTTGAGTACGTCGGTGCCGCCCGTGTTGGTGGCCGTCAGCACGTAGGTGACCGTCTGGCCGCCCAGCAGGGGGGTCTTGGTGCCGGCATCCAGCGTCTTGACGGTGCTTACGGCGCCCGACAGCGGGATCGGCAGCGTGACGGTGGCGCAGTGGTTGGGCGCGGCGGCCGTATCCAGCGTGGTGCAGGCATTGCCAGCGGCCGGGGTGGTGCCGCCGTTGAACGGGTCACCGCCGCCACCCACGGCCGCGGGCGTTGTGACGCTGGGCACGGCCGCCGCCAGCACGTTCACCGGGAAGGTGAAGGTGGCGCTGCCGCCGTTGGCCAGGTTGGGCGTGGCGGTGCAGGTGACGTCTTGCCCGTTGGCGGTGCAGCTCCAGCCGTTCAGCGTGGTGGTGCCGCTCCAGCCGACGCTCAGGCCCGTGGGCAAGGTGGCATTCACCGTGACCAGGCCCACGGTGGTGGCGGGGCCGACGTTGGTCACCGTGACGGTGTAGGCAGCACCGCCCATGCCGATGGTCCAGGGGCCGTTGGCGGTCTCGGTGATTTGCAGCTTCGGCACGCTGACCGGGCTGACCACGGTGCTGCTGCAGTTGGCGGCGGTGGTGCTGGGGCAGACCGGATCGCCGCCGCCTTGCACGGTAGCCGTGTTGCTGACGCTGGGCGCCGAGGCGGCGGTGGGGGTGACGGGGATCACGAAGCTGATCTTGGCGCCCTTGGCCAGCACGGCCGAGGAGGTGCAGGTGACCTGCTGGCCCGCGGCGGTGCAGCCCGCCGGCAGGGTGCCAAGGGTCAGCGTGCCGGGGATGACGTCGATGACGGTGATGGTGCCAAAGCTGTCGGCGCTACCGGTGTTGGTGACCTCCAGCGTGTAGCTGGCAGGCACGCCCACCGCCCAGCCGGTGCCGGCGGTTTTCTTGATCGTCATCTGCGGGGCGCTGACCGGGGTGGTGATGGTGGACTGGCAGCGCGCGGGCAGGCTGGCGGTGGCGGTGCCGTTGGCGCAGCCGGGGTCACCGCCGCCGTTGACGCCGGCGGTGTTGGTGACCGACTGGTTGGCCAGGCTGGCCAGCGGCGTGACGGGAATCACGAAGCTGGTGCTGCCGCCGACGCCCAGGCCGCTGGCAATGGTGCAGCTGACGGCTTGGCCGGTGGCCGAGCAGCCATTGGGCAAGGCGCCAATGGTCAGGCCAGCGGGGATGGTGTCGCTGACAGTGGCCACGGCGTTGGTGGGGGCGGTGCCCTCGTTGGTCACAGCCAGGGTGTAGCTGCCCTGCTGGGTGATCACCAAGGTGTCGGGCGCCACGGATTTGACCAGCTTCAGCTGCGGGGCGGTGACGGTGCCGGTGGCGGTGTCCTTGCAGTTGATGCCGGCCGGGCAGGCAGGGTCACCGGCGCCGCTGGCGGTGGCGGTGTTGCTCAGAGCCTGGCCGTTGACGCTGGCGTCCGGGGTGACCGGGATGGTGTAGCTGACGGCGCTGCCGGTGGCCAGGCCCGCCGGGATGGTGCAGGTCAGCGTCTGGCCCGCAGCCGTGCAGCCGTTGGGCAGGGTGCCAATGGCCAGGCCGGTCGGGATGGGGTCGCTGATAGTGCCCGCCAGCGTGGGTGCCTGGCCGTTGTTGGTGACGGTGATCAGGTAGCTGGTGGGCACGCCGACGACCAGGTTGCCCTGCAGCGTTTTCTTAACCGTGAGGCCAGGGGCATTGACCGGTGTGCTAACCGTGGCCTGGCAGTGGGCTGCCGGGGCGCCAGTGGCCGGGCAGGTGTTGTCGCCACCGCCGCTGACGCGGGCGGTGTTGACGCTGGGCGAGACGGCGCTGGTGCCAATGCTGACGGGCACGTTGATGACCGGGGCGTTGGCGCCGGGGATCAGCACGCTGCTGCTGGTGCAGGTGACGGTGCTGGCGGTGCTGGCGCTGCAGTCCCAACCGGTGCCCCAGTTGGTGGCCGGCAGCGTGGCGGTGATGCCCGTGGGCAGCGGGTCACTGACGGTGAGGGTGCCGCTGGTGGACGACGTACCGCCGTTGCTGACGGTGATGGCGTAGCTGCTGCCAGTGGCGCCGACGGCGAAGACGGTGGGCGTGGCGCTCTTGGCGATGTTCAGCACCGGCGCGCCGGCGTTGGTGTTGGTCACGCTGGCGGTCTTGGCGCAGGGTGCGGTGGTGCAGGTAACGCCGGCCGGAGGGGTGGCGGTCACACTGTTGACGATGTCACCGGTGGCGCTGGCCGTGGCTTTGCCCACGACCGAGATGGCCACGGCGGTGCCCGCCGGCAGGTTGACGTTGGCCAGGCTGATGGCGTTGGTGGTGCCGCCGGCGGTGGTGGCCGCCACGGTGTTGTCGCAGTCGGCACCGGTGCCAGAGGCAGCGCAGCTCCAGCTGCTGACCGTGACCGCGGCCGGCACGGTGTCGGTGATGCTCACGCCCACCAGGTCGGACAGGCCAGTGTTGCTCACCGTGATGGTGTAGTTCAGCGATTGGCCGGGCACGTAGGTGCCGTTGGGGCTCGCGGTCTTGCTGACCGTGAGGTCGGCCTTGAGCGCCGGGGTGTCGCTGTCGCTGGCGCTGACGGCGCTGCCGCTCGACGGCGTGGCGGTGGCGGTGTTGACCAGCGGGTTGGTGGTCATCGACGACGCAAACTTGACCGGCACGCTGAAAGTGAGCGTGTTGGCCGCACCGGCGGGAATGCTGGCGCCGCTGGCCAGTGTGCCCGCGCTGCCGCTGACCGTGCCGCAGGTGGCGCTGCCGGCAGGCGTGCAGGTGACAGCGCCGCTCAGGGTCACGCCGGCAGGCAGGTTGTCCACGACGCTGACGCCGGTGGCGTCGGCCGCACCGCCGTTGCCCACCACGATGGTGTACACCGCCGCGCCGCCAGGGGTGTACGTGGCGCTGCCGTCGGTCTTGGTGATGGTCAGGGTGGCGGCCGCGCCGGTAATCGGGTCGGTGACCGTCTTGGTGTTGTTGTTGGGGTCGGAGTCCGTCACGCCGGCGGGGGCCGTGATGGTGGCGGTGTTGACCAGGTTGCCCGTGGCGGTCACCGGCAACTGCACCGTGACGGTGTAGGTCAGCGTGGCGCCCACTGGCAGGTTGGCGAGGGCGTCGATGGCGCCGTTGCCGTTGGCGACAGGGCAGGCGGTGCCGGCGGACGCCGAACAGGTCCAGCTCATGCTGGTGGCGCCAGCAGGCAGCGCGTCCTTGATGGGGGCGCCCGCGATCGGGTCGCCGCTGTTGTTGCCGAACACCACGCTGTAAGTCACGCTACTGCCCGCCACCACCGCGGCCGACGTGCGGGTCTTGGTGACATACGGGTCGGCGGTGCCGGTGGAGGTGATGGTGGCGCTCACCGGCAGCGGGCTCTTCAGGCCTTCGTTGGTGGTCAGCGCGCCGGCCGGGATGCTGTTGATGATGTTGCCGGCGTAGCTGGCCACCACGTCCACGCTCAGGGCGCAGGTGCTGGCGGCGGCCACGCTGGCGCCGGTCAGCGTCAGCACGCTGGTGCCGGGCGTGGCGGTGATGCTGCTGCCAGTGGGCATGGTACAGCCCGTGCCGGTGAATGTGGGGTTGGGCGAATTGCCGATGACCATGCCCGTGGGCAGGTTGTCGGTGATCGACACCCCGGTCAGCGCAATCGCGTCGGCGTTGTTGTTCAGGATACGAACGTTGAGCCTGGACGTGCCACCGCGCGCAACCGTGACAGGGTCGAAGTCCTTGGACAGGTCGACGCGGGCGTTGAGGGCGGTAAGGGTGAATCCGTTGTTGTTGGCGTACTGAACACTGGACACCGTGCCCCCAGGCGCGCCGGCGGCCGATGCCACGGCGGCGGTGGCGGCGCCGCCAACCACCTTAAGGACATCGGCGCCGCTGCTGCCGGCCGGCGCCGTGACCTGCACGGTGATGGTGCACGTGTTGCCCGTGGTGGCGGTGGCGGCCGGCATTGAACCACCGGTCATGCTGAGCGTGGTGCCGCTGATCGTGGCGGTACCGCCGGCGCAGGTGGTGCTGGCCGTGCCCGGCACCATGGTCATGGCATACGGAGACTGCGGCATGGCCTGGCTGAAGCTGAGGTTGCTCATGGCCGCCACACCGGCCGACTGAAACAGGGTGAAGGTCACCGTGGCGTTCTGCACGCCCGAGACGATGGTGGACCTGTTGACGACCACCTCGGTCCTCAAGGCCTGATTCCCGTTCAGGCCAGCGGTGGCGGGCGCCTGGTTGTTGCCCACGCTGGTGACCAGGTTGCCGGCCGGAACGGTGTTAGTCGCGAAGCCGTAGGACAGGCCGTTGTTCTTCAGGTAAATCGGCACCGTGATGGTGCAGCTGCCATTGGCCGGGATGATGCCGCCCGTGGCGGTGATGACTGTCTGACCCGCCGGTGCAGTGACCGCGGTGCCGCCCGTGCACGTAGTGCTGGGCGCAGGACTGTAGCCCACCACGAAACCGGCGGACGTGCCCATGGTGATCAAGTCGTCCTTGAAGCTGGTGATCGTGGCGTCGGTGCCGGTGGCGTTGCCCAGCGTGATCGTCAGCGTGGTGCTGCCGGTCTGCGGGATGATGGTGGCGCCGAACGCCTTGGCCACCGTGACCGTAATGGGCGGGGTGACCGCGACCGTCAGGGTGTTGATGTCGGGTGTGACGGCGCCAACCACCGCATCGACAAAATTGGTGGTGTAGTTCGCCGGCGCATTGATGGCGTTGAACGTGGTGCCCGTGCTGTTGGCGCCCGTCACCGATACAGTGAGCGTGCAAGTAGCGCTGCCCCCCGCCACGGGGCCACCCCCCGTCAGACTGACCCCTTGACCGGATACCGACGCCGCACCGCCGCAGGTGTTGCCGACGACGGCGCCGGGAACCAGGCCGGTGGGCAGCGTGTCGGTGAAGGTGACCGTGTTGAGCGTGGACGCGTTGAAGTTGGTGACGGTCCAGGTCAGCGTGCTGGCCGCGCCAGAGGCCAGGGTGCTGTTGGCGGCTGAAATGCGCTTGACGATGGACGTTCCTCCCCCCCAACCGGCAGCGGCCTGGATCTGAGCCGTATTGGTCACACCTTCGTTGCTGGTCACGCCGCCCGCGGCGATGGTGTTGAGAATATTGCCGCCGGCGCTATAGCCGGTGGTGACCGACATCCCGATGTAGTCGAACTTGATCGTGCAACTGCCGGTGGCCGGAATCGTGCCGCCGCTCAACGACACGCTGGTGGCGCCCGCCAAGGGTGCGAAGCTGCCACCACAGGTGTTGCTGATGTTGGGCGGATTGGCGACCTTGATATGCGACGTCAAGGTGTCGTTGAACGCCACGCCGGTCAGCGGAACACTGTTGGCGTTGTTGAGCGTGATCGTCATCGGGTAGACGCCGTTGGCACCGACACCCGATGTGCCAAAGCTCTTGCTGCCCGTGATGGCCGACAGCGAACTGACGGTGAGCGTGGCCTGCGCGGCCTGCGGGCTGCTGCCCTGCGAGCTGGTCAGCGCGCCGATGGGCAGGTTGTTGACGTACGAACTGGGGCTGGCCGACACGACCTTGACCGTGAAGCTGCACGAGCCGGGCGTGGCGCCGACGGCGGCGGGAATGCTGCCGCCCGTCAGCGACACGCTGCCAGCGCCTGCCGTGGCCGTGAACGTGCCGCCGCAGCTGTTGGTGGGGCTGGGCGTGCCGGCGACCACCAGGCCGGTGGGAAAGGTGTCGGTGATGGCGGCGCTGGTGGCGGCGGTGGTGCTGGTGTTGCTGAGCGTGACCGTCAGCGTGGCCGGCACGTTGGGCCCGGTGAAGCTGGGCGAGAAGCTTTTGATCACGCCGGCGGCGTGGGCCGAGCCCAGAAAGATCACCGCAGCGCCCGCCACGCCCCAGCGGACCCATTTGCTCCAAGGTTTCATAAAACGCTCCCCACGGTTCATACCCAAATTGGCATATCGGAATTCGGGCCGATTATGTAAAAGTGAAGCGACTTTGTAAGGTAGCACTTAACAACTACAATCTTGACAACAATTCCGGTTTAATATTAGACACATGTATTAATAATTGCGGTGTATTTTGAATTTTTCCATTCAAAAGTATTCAGTTTTTTTGAGAACCAAAGCGTCGGTCATCCCGTTTTTGTTTCACTTGCTTACATAAAATAGCGGCTATCTCATGTTGGAATGTGACTTTTTTGGCCTGTATCAGGCGCGTCGCACCGCTCAACGGGGTGACAGACCCCAGTTCAGGCGTGTAACGTGGTCGGCTGCGCCAGAAGCAGGGAAAAACCCGCGTTGGACGAGGTTCCTGGCGCCATACCCACTGTCCGCTTGGACGTGGGGTCAATCCCATGAGCACGTGTCCGCGGGACAACTGGACCCGCCTGCGCCACCCCTCGCCGATAAAATGCCCGCATGACCCTCGATCCCGCCCAGGTGCTGCGCCTGGCCCATGACACGCTGGACATCGAAGCCGCGGCCGTGCTGGGCCTCAAGGGCCGGCTGAGTGACGACTTCGTGCGCGCGGTGTCGCTGCTGCTGGCGGTGGATGGACGTGTGGTGGTGATGGGCATGGGCAAGAGTGGCCACGTGGGCCGCAAGCTGGCGGCCACGCTGGCGTCGACGGGCACGCCCGCCTTCTTTGTGCACCCGGCCGAGGCCAGCCATGGCGATCTGGGCATGATCCAGCGCGGCGACGCGGTGCTGGCCATTTCCAACAGCGGCGAAGTGGACGAGCTGACTGTGCTGCTGCCGCTGGTCAAGCGGCTGGGCGTGCCGCTGGTGGCGATGACGGGCCACACCGGCTCCACGCTGGCGCGCCATGCCGACGTGGTGCTGGACAGCGGCGTGGCCAAGGAGGCCTGCCCGCTCAACCTGGCGCCCACGGCCAGCACCACCGCGCAGCTGGCGCTGGGCGATGCGCTGGCGGTGGCGCTGCTGGATGCGCGCGGCTTTCGCACCGAGGATTTCGCGCGTTCGCACCCCGGCGGCGCGCTGGGGCGGCGCCTGCTCACGCGTGTGCTGGACATCATGCGCCGCGGCGACGACGTGCCGCGCGTGACGCCGGCAGCGTCGTTCAGCGAACTGATGCGCGAGATGACGCGCAAGGGCCTGGGCGCGTCGGCGGTGGCCGATGCCGAGGGCGGCGTGCTGGGCATCTTCACCGACGGCGACCTGCGCCGGCTGGTGGAAACCGGGCGCGACCTGCGTGCGCTGACGGCCGGCGACGTGATGCGCGGGCAGCCGCGCACGATTCGCGACGACGCGCTGGCGGCCGAGGCCGCCAAGCTGATGGAGCAGCACCGCATCACCGTGCTGCTGGCCGTGGACGCCGACGGGCGGCTGGCCGGCGCGCTGAACAGCAACGACCTGATGCGGGCCAAGGTGATCTGATGCACCCTGCCCTGACCTGGCCGCCCGAATTGCTGCTGCGCGCCCAGGGCGTGCGCGTGGCGTTTTTTGACGTGGACGGCGTGCTGACCGATGGCGGCCTGTATTTTTCGGCCGAGGGCGAGACGCTGAAGCGCTTTCACACGCTGGACGGGCACGGCCTGAAGATGCTGCGGCAGGCGGGCATCGAGCCGTGCGTGATCTCGGGCCGCGATTCGGCCCCGCTGCGCCTGCGGCTGCAGGCGCTGGGCGTGACACGCCTGCGCCTGGGCACCGAGGACAAGTTGCCCGCCGCCGAGGCCATGCTGGCCGAACTGGGCCTGGACTGGGCGCAGGCCGCCGCCATGGGCGACGACTGGCCCGACCTGCCGCTGCTGCAGCGCGCCGCGCTGGCCTGCGCGCCGCCCGCCGCCCACGCCGAGGCGCGCGCGCTGGCAACCTACATCACCACCGCGCCGGCCGGCGCGGGCGCGGTGCGCGAATGCTGCGACCTGCTGTTGGTGGCCGGCGGCCACTACCGCCGCCTGCTGGACGCCGCGCTGGGGGCGCCCGCGTGAACCGGAACCGCGCGCGCCTGTGGCGCCAGGGCATGGACCACCTGTCGGCCTGGCTGCCCGCGCTGATGATGGTGCTGTTCGCGCTGGCCACCTGGTGGCTGGTGCGCAGCGCGCCGCAGTTTGACCGCGCGCCCGCGGCAACGGTGGTGTCGCGCGAGCCGGACTATTTCATGCGCCAGTTTTCAGTGCGCGCGTTTGACCCGTCCGGGCGGCTGAAGTCGGAAATCGTCGGCAGCGAAGGCCAGCACTACCCCGCCAACGACCAATTGCAGGTGCAGCAGCCGCGCATCCGCTCGTTCGACGAGCAGGGCCGCCCCACCGTGGCGACGGCGCAGCGCGCCCTGGCCAAGGGCGACGGTTCGGAGGTCGAGCTGTTCGGCAACGCGCACGTGGTGCGCGACGAGGTGCCGCGCCCCGGCAGCACGCCCACGCCGCGCCTGGAATTCATCGGCGAGTATCTGCACACTTTCGTCGACGCCAAGCGGGTGCAGTCCGACAAACCGGTGGAGCTGCGCCGCGGACGCGACGTGTTTACCGGTGACGCGTTCAGCTACGACGAGCGCAGCGGCGTGGGCGAATTGACGGGGCGCGTGCGCGGCACACTGCCGCCGAGGTGAGGCGGCGCGGCGGGCGGGTATTTGCAGCCCGGTGGTGGGCGGCCACACAGATGGTCGAACCGAAGGGCGTCATTTCCGCGAAAGCGGTAATTCAAGGGCTTCCACACTAAGCCGCGGCCGGCATAGGCCGTCTGGATTCCCATTTTCGCGGCAATGACGGAAGGCGTTCGAGCCGGCGTGAATTAAGTAAAACGCATACGCTTTCGCGAGAATCCCAGTAGCTCAAGTTATTTGACTTTCAAGCCATGAAGCACGCCACGATGACCCGTTTCCCGCCATGACCTCTCCCCTGGCCTATATCACCGGCGCCTCCAGCGGCATCGGCCAGGCGCTGGCGCAGCATTGCTTCTTGCAGGGCTGGGATCTGGCCCTGCCGGCGCGCCGACCGGCTGAACTGGCCGCGTGGTGCCGCGCCCAGGGCTGGCCCGAGGCGCGCTGGCGCGTGTACGGCGCGGACGTGGCCGAGGTGGACAGCATCGTTGCGGCAGGCCAGGCGTGCCTGGCGACACAGGGCGTGCCAGACGTGGTGATCGCCAACGCGGGCATCAGCGTGGGCATGGATTCAGCGGTGCGCGACGACATCGACGTGATGGCGCGCACGCTGGCCGTCAACAACACCGGCATGGCGGCCACGTTTCACCCGTTCATCGACCCCATGCGCCAGCGCGGGCGCGGCACGCTGGTGGGCATCGCCAGCGTGGCGGCGGTTCGCGGCCTGCCGGGACACGGCGCTTATTGCGCCAGCAAGGCCGGCGTGGTGAGCTACTGCGAAAGCCTGCGCGGCGAACTGCGAGGCACGGGGGTGCGCGTGGTCACCATTGCGCCGGGCTATATAGATACGCCGCTGACACGCAAAAATCGCTACGCCATGCCGTTCTTGATGCCGGCCGACCGCTTTGCCGCGCGCGCGGCCCGCGCCATTGCGCGCGGCACCAGCTACCAGGTGATTCCGTGGCAGATGGCGGTGGTCGCCAAGCTGCTGCGGCTGCTGCCCAACCGGCTGTTCGATGCGCTGCTGGCGGGCAAGCCCCGCAAGGCGAGGCAAGCCCCATAGCGGTATTCACCCCGGCGTCTCAGCTGTCTTGTCATGCCCGCGCAGCGCCTGTCCTCGCGACGGCGGGGGCGGGAATTCAGCAGCGGCGCTGGCGAGCACGATGTCCCCTTTTCCCCTCTGCCCCTCTGCCCCTCTGCCGCGCGGCGACGGCGGCTGCGGGCGGCTGGCAAGGCCGGTCATTGAACAGGCCCCAACGAATCTGGGGTGTTGGCGGGTTTGACCCCGGGAGCATCCAGACGGCCAGAAATGACAAAGGCCCCACGTGGGGCCTTGTTGCCGGAGTCGCCTGCGCCTGAAAAGGACGGCAGGCCTGAAGCGTTATTCGTCGTCGCGACCCTGGTCGAAGCTGTCGCGACGGCGATCACCGTATTCGCGGCGGCCACCGCCACCGCGCGGGCCGGGGCCGTAAGGGCTGCGGAAGCTGCCGTCGTTGCCGCCGCCGTCGTAGCCGCCACCGCCGCCTTCGCGCCGGCCACCGCCATAGCCGCCACCGCCACCGCCGCCATATCCACTGCCACTGCCACTGCCACCGCCGCCGCCTTCGCGCCGGCCACCGCCGTAACCACCGCCGCCGCCGCCATAACCGCCGCCGCCGTAGCCACCGCCGCCTTCACGACGGCCACCGCCGTAGCCGCCACCGCCGCCACCGCCGTAACCACCACCGTAGCCGCCGGTGCGCGGGGGGCGCGCTTCCATGGGACGCGCCTCGTTGACCACGACGTTGCGGCCACCCAGGGGCTGGCCGTTCATGCCATTGATGGCCTCTTGCGCCTCGGCATCGCTGCCCATTTCGACGAAACCGAAACCCTTGGAGCGGCCGGTATCGCGCTCCATCATCACTTTGGCGCTGGTCACCGAGCCGAATTGGCCGAACGCCTGCGCCAAGTCGGCGTCGCGCACGCTGTACGGCAGGTTGCCGACGTAAAGTTTGTTGCCCATTGAAAGGGACTCCTCAATAACGAAAAAAAAGCGATGGAGTCCGCGAAACGCCTTCGACGAAGCAAGCGCTCGACCGAAAAGGGCAACTGACTGTGATCACCGCAAAGCCACGGTGCGCCTGCAAAAGCCCGCGCACCCGCGCGAATTATGCGTCAGAAATACGAAAGTCAAGCATGGGGTTTTTCACCCTTTACTAAAGTCGGGTATTCGTGCGGCCGGCGCTGGTGGGCACTGGCGGCAGGACGGGCCACCTACAATCCATCGCCCCACGGGTGCGCGCGGCGCGTGCATCACGCCAGCCTGTTTGCTGCGCAATTAATAGCGCAAAGCACTGTAATGGACAGCGCAAACGGCCACTTTTTTACCCAATCGTCGCACTGAATGGAAGCCTTTCTCGTCTCCACCGGCATCGTCGCCCTGGCCGAAATGGGCGACAAGACGCAGCTGCTGTCGCTGGTGCTGGCGGCGCGCTTTCGCAAGCCCTGGCCGATCGTGCTGGGTATCCTGGCCGCCACACTGGCCAACCACGCGCTCGCCGGCGCGGTGGGCAGCTGGGTGCAGGCGCAGTTGGGGCCGCAGGTGCTGCGCTGGGTGCTGGGGCTGTCGTTCATCGCCATGGCGGTATGGATGCTGATTCCCGACAAGCTGGACGAGGACGACGAGCCCAGCGCGGCGTCCAGGCTGGGCGTGTTCGGCACCACGCTGGTGGCGTTCTTCTTGGCGGAGATGGGCGACAAGACGCAGATCGCCACGGTGGCGCTGGCCGCGCAGTACAAGGCGTGGGCCAGCGTGGTGGCGGGCACCACGCTGGGCATGATGATCGCCAACGCGCCGGTGGTGTGGTTTGGCGACCGGCTGGTCAAGAAGGTGCCGATCCGCGTGGTGCACCTGGTGTCTGCCGCGATCTTTGCGGTGCTGGGCGGGGTGGCGCTGATGGGTTGGGGCTGAGCCGCGCGCCAGCGCACTCACTCAATATGAGGGCAAGCGGGCGCTATACTGCCCGCACAGCGCCGATTTGCCTCCGCTTGCGGGCGCTCAATAAATTCCGCTAAAACCGAGCGCGTATCAACCCGGCGCCCGTTTTGGCGAACCGGGTTTTTTGTTGCCATGCCGCTCATCGCCACACCGCAGACCCTGCATTTCGAGGCGCCGCTGCCCCTGCAAAGCGGCGCCAGCGTGCGAGGCTACGACCTCAGCTACGAAACCTATGGCCAGCTGAACGCCGACCGCAGCAACGCCGTGCTGATCTGCCACGCGCTGAACGCGTCGCACCACGTCGCCGGCGTCTACGCCGGGCAGGAGCGCAGCGAAGGCTGGTGGGACAACATGGTCGGCCCCGGCAAGCCGGTGGACACCGACCGCTTCTTCGTCATCGGCGTCAACAACCTGGGCAGCTGCTTCGGCTCGACGGGGCCGATGCACGTCAACCCCGACACCGGCCACGTGTACGGCGCCGACTTTCCGGTCGTCACCGTCGAAGACTGGGTCGACGCCCAGGCCCGCCTGCTGGATGCGCTGGGCATCGGCCAGCTGGCCGCCGTGATGGGCGGCAGCCTGGGCGGCATGCAGGCGCTGAGCTGGACGCTGCAATACCCCGAGCGCGTGCGACACGCCGTGGTGGTGGCCAGCGCGCCCAACCTGTCGGCCGAGAACATCGCCTTCAACGAGGTGGCGCGGCGCGCCATCGTCACCGACCCCGACTTCCACGGCGGCCACTTCTACCGCCACGGCGTGGTGCCGGCGCGCGGGCTGCGCATCGCGCGCATGATCGGCCACATCACCTACCTGAGCGACGACGTCATGAACGAGAAGTTCGGCCGCGAGCTGAGGCAGGCGGTGGCCGGCAACGGCAGCGGCTACCGCTACTCGACGCAGGACGTCGAGTTCCAGATCGAAAGCTACCTGCGCCACCAGGGCGACAAGTTCAGCGAGTATTTCGACGCCAACACCTACCTGCTGATCACCCGCGCGCTCGACTACTTCGACCCGGCGCGCGCCTTCGGCGGCGACCTGACGGCGGCGCTGGCGCAGACGCGCGCGCGCTTCCTGCTGGTCAGCTTTTCCACCGACTGGCGCTTCTCGCCCGCGCGCTCGCGCGAGATCGTCAAGGCCCTGCTGGAAAACCGCCGCGACGTCAGCTACGCCGAGATCGACGCCCCGCACGGGCACGACGCCTTCCTGCTGGAAGACCCGCGCTACCTGGGCGTGGTGCGCTCCTAC
>JAKOYD010000135.1 GCA_029780695.1 Pseudomonadota bacterium | reverse complement strand
CTAGGAGCGTGGGCGGCAGAAGGGAAGTCCCTGACGTCTGCGAGCACCGCACGAGCGTTGAACGAGCATGGCCATCAGCTACCGCCCATATGAACCGCAGCAGGAGATGCTGCTGCCCGCATCGCTGCAGGACTGGCTGCCCAAGGGGCACCTGGCGTATTTCATCAGCGACACGATCGACGCATTGGATCTTGGCGCGTTCTACGCCCGGTACGCGGGAGGCGGCGCGCGCAACCAGCCGTTTCACCCGGCGATGATGGTCAAGGTGCTGGTCTACGGCTACGCCACGGGCGTGTTCAGCTCGCGCAAGATTGAACGCCGGCTGCACGAGGATCTGGCGTTTCGCATGCTGGGCGCAGGCAACTTCCCCAAGCACCGCACGATCCGCGACTTCCGCGCTCTGCACTTGAAGGAACTGGCCGACCTGTTCGTGCAGGTGGTCAAGCTGGCGCGCGAGATGGGGCTGGTCAAGCTGGGCACGGTGGCCATCGACGGCACGAAGATCAAGGCCAATGCGAGTCGCCACAAGGCGATGAGCTACGAGCGCATGCAGCAGAGCGAAGCCGAGTTGAAGGCGCAGATCGACGCGCTGCTGGATCGGGCCAAGACCACCGACGCGGCCGAGGCCAATGAGCCGGACTTGGACATTCCCGCCGAGATCGAACGGCGCGAGACGCGGCTCAAGGCCATCGCCGAAGCCCGGGAGCGCCTGGAGCAGCGCCAGCGCGATGCCGACATCGAACGCGGCCGCAGCGACGACGATGGGTGCAAGCCTCGTGACGAGGACGGCAACCCCAAGGGCGGGCGCTACAAGCGCGAGTTCGGCGTGCCTGAGCCGAAGGCGCAGGACAACTTCACCGACCCGGCCAGCCGCATCATGAAGCGCGCCGGTGGCGGCTTCGACCCCTGCTACAACGCCCAGACCGCCGTGGATGACACCGCGCACATCATCGTGGCCGCCGAGGTGGGCAACAACGCGGCTGACGTGGGCCAGTTGCTGCCGATGCTGCAGGCGGTCAATGACAACACCGGCCAAGCACCCGAGCAGGCGCTGGCCGATGCGGGCTACCGCAGCGAAGCCAATTTCGCAGGCCTGGCAGGCTCACCCACCGAGTTGGTGATTGCGCTGGGGCGCGAGGGCAAACGCTGCGCCGAAGTGGATGCCCAGAGAAATCCACGCACCGCAGTCATGGCAGCCAAGCTGCAGACCGACGAAGGCAAGATGGCCTACCGCCGACGCAAGTGGATCGCCGAGCCGCCCAACGGCTGGATCAAGAGCGTGCTCGGGTTCCGGCAGTTCAGCCTGCGCGGCCTGCACCGTGTGCAAGCCGAGTTCAAGCTCGTGTGCCTGGCGCTGAATCTGCGGCGAATGGGCAACCTGCTGGCAGGTTGAAGGTACTGAGATGCGCAAAACCGACCCGACCAGCCATCTGCAGAAGCACCCGCAATGTGCTCTGGGCGGTCACAGCACCTCGCGCCCTTCGCGAGCGGGCGAAACGCACGCGCCGTGTCGGAAATCGATCAAACGGGCGGGCTCGGCGGAATACTGCCGCCCACGCTCCTAG
>JAKOYD010000116.1 GCA_029780695.1 Pseudomonadota bacterium | reverse complement strand
GTGCGCCTGAAAGAAAAAGGCCTGGTGACCGAAGTCATCGCCGTCAGCTGCGGCGTGGCCCAGTGCCAGGAAACCCTGCGCACCGCCATGGCGATTGGCGCCGACCGCGCCATCCTGGTCGAGACCGACGCCGAACTGCAGCCCCTGGCCGTCGCCAAACTGCTCAAAGCCCTGGTCGACAAAGAACAACCCGGCCTCATCATCCTGGGCAAACAAGCCATCGACGACGACGCCAACCAGACCGGCCAGATGCTCGCGGCCCTGGCCGACCTGCCCCAGGCCACCAACGCCAGCAAAGTCGAAGTCGCCGACGGCAAAGCCCAGGTCACCCGCGAAATCGACGGTGGCCTCGAAACCCTGGCCCTGAGCCTGCCTGCCGTCATCACCACCGACCTGCGCCTCAACGAGCCCCGCTACGTCACCTTGCCCAACATCATGAAGGCCAAGAAAAAGCAGCTCGACACCGTCAAACCCGAAGACCTCGGCGTGGACGTGGCCCCGCGCCTGAAGACCCTCAAAGTCAGCGAACCCGCCAAACGCGGCGCCGGCGTCAAAGTCGCCGACATCGCCGCCCTGGTCGACAAACTCAAGAACGAAGCGAAGGTGATCTAAATGGCCGTACTCGTAATTGCCGAACACGACAACGCCTCCCTCAAGGGCGCCACCCTCAACACCGTCACCGCTGCCGCCGCCTGCGGTGGCGACGTGCATGTGCTGGTCGCCGGCCACCATGCCGGGGCTGCAGCACAAGCTGCCGCCCAGATCGCCGGCGTCGCCAAAGTCATCCACGCCGACGGCGACAGCCTCGCCCACGGCCTGGCCGAGAACCTCGCCGCCCAGGTCCTGGCCATCGCTGGCAACTACAGCCACATCCTCTTCCCCGCCACCGCCAGCGGCAAAAACACCGCACCCCGCGTGGCTGCCAAGCTGGATGTAGCCCAAATCAGCGACATCACCAAAGTCATCGCCGCCGACACCTTCGAGCGCCCCATCTACGCCGGCAACGCCATCGCCACCGTGCAGTCTGCTGATGCCGTCAAAGTCATCACCGTGCGCACCACCGGCTTTGACGCTGCCGTCACGGGAGGCAGTGCCGCCGTCGAAACGACAGCTGCAGCCGCCGACGCCGGCAAAAGCAGCTACCTGGGCAGCGAAATCGCCAAGAGCGACCGCCCCGAACTCACCGCCGCCAAGATCATCGTCTCCGGAGGCCGGGCGCTGGGCAGCAAGGAAAAGTTCGACGAAGTCATGACCCCGCTGGCCGACAAGCTTGGTGCTGCGCTGGGCGCCAGCCGCGCTGCGGTGGACGCCGGCTACGCCCCCAACGACTGGCAAGTGGGCCAGACCGGCAAGATCGTGGCGCCGCAGCTGTATGTGGCTGCTGGCATCTCGGGCGCCATCCAGCACTTGGCCGGCATGAAGGACTCCAAGGTGATCGTGGCGATCAACAAGGATGAAGAAGCGCCGATCTTCAGCGTGGCTGACTACGGGCTGGTGGCGGACTTGTTCACGGCTGTGCCGGAACTGGTCAAGGCCTTGTAAGCCGCCGCACCCTGGGTTCAGGCTCCATCCACGACGCCGCTGGCCCGGTTCAACTGGTTCGCCGCCCGGTGCAGATGCGCCAGCAGGTGCCGCAGCACGGGCGAGGATGCGGCGTCGCTGCGCAGGATGGCGCCCACTTCCAGCTCGAAGCCTTTTTCCTCGATCTCGATGATGGAGATGAACTGCGCGGCCAGGGGCTGCATGGCGATCTGGCGGGGCATCAGGGCCACATAGTCGCCGGTGGCCACCAGGGACAGCAGTGCCAGGGTGGAGTTGACGATGGCGCCCGCACGCGGCGGTGTCAGGCCGTGGTGCTCGAAGAACAGCTTGGCATAGCCTGATTCGCTGTTCGAGCCGGTGAACACCCAGCGCGCCGTCTGCAGATCGGACAGCCGGCGCGCCTTCAGCCAGGGGCTGCCCTTGCGCACGGTGGCCACCATGGAGGTGCTGGTGAGGGGTTCCACGAAGAACTCGCCGGTCGAAAGGTCGTGCGGGATGCCGCCCACCGTCATGTCCACTTCCTGGGCGCG
>JAKOYD010000110.1 GCA_029780695.1 Pseudomonadota bacterium | reverse complement strand
AGATGTGCAAGGTCTGCGGCACGCAGCCGACCTTGGCGGCAATGGACTCGATGGCTGCCCACTGCGACGGATGCTCGCTGCGGTGCTCTTGAACCATGCGCACGGCGCGCTCGCGCATCTCGGGGGAAAACTTCGGTGACTTTCTCATCTTGGCTCCATTCTCAAGTGAAGGAGCCTCCGCGAAACCCGGGGCGGTTCACTTGGCGGGAATGGGGGGAAGAACGGACTCCATCACGACGGGAACTGGCGCGGCAAGCCTTTGAGCGTAGCGCAAGTTTTGGCGGGGCGCCAGCGCGCACGCGCAAGCTTTGGGTATGCCAGCGAAGGGTAATCGGTCAAGGCGCGCTGGGGGCGTCGTCCTGCAACTGGTCCTTGAGCTTCTGGCTGGCGTGAAAGGTGACCACGCGCCGTGCGGCGATGGGGATGAGTTCACCCGTGCGCGGGTTGCGGCCCGGCCGGGGCGCTTTCACGCGCATCTGGAAATTGCCGAAGCCCGACAGCTTGACGTCGTCGCCCGCGATCAGTTGCGCGGAGATCAGATCGAAAAAGGCGTCGACCATGTCCTTGGACTCGCGCTTGTTCAGGCCGATCTGCTCGAACAGCATCTCGGCCAACTGCGCCTTGGTCAGCGCCGAGGTTTCGAGGCTGTCGACGGTCAGTTCCAGCGCGTCATTCGGTGGCTGAGTCATGTGCTCCCCTTTCGTGGCCTGGATCAGCCACGCAGCCGCGCGCCTAGGTCCTGGTGCAGGCGGTCGATGACTGCCTTGACGACGCCGTCGATGCGCTCGTCCGT
Organism: Pseudomonadota bacterium; assembly: GCA_029780695.1. Lineage (GTDB taxonomy): Bacteria > Pseudomonadota > Gammaproteobacteria > Burkholderiales > Burkholderiaceae_C > Ottowia. Next base: position 3,051 of record JAKOYD010000110.1, on the reverse strand, counting down.
CAGCGTACCCTGGGGGCTGCCCATGACCAGGCGCAGGGCCAGGCTCTTTTCCTGCGCGCTCATGCCCGCGGCCGCTTCGTTGCCCGCCTGGGGCCGATAAATGTCGAACAGCGTGGCGCTGCGCAGCAGGCCCTCGGTGGCTGCGGCATGAACGGAGTTCATCAGTTGCCCGTGCGTCACGCTTTCGGGCACCACGACGGCGATGTCGCGCTCGGCCGCCTGCTGGCGCGGCACGGGGTGGGCCTGCGGCAGATCGCGCTGCATCACGGCGTTTAGATCCAGTTCGAACAGCACGGGCGCCTGCGGCAGTTCCCACTGCTGGCGCCAGCGCGGGTGCAATTCGCCCACGAGGCCGATGGCCTGCCCGTCCAGCAAGACGCGCGCGGCGCGGCCGGGGTGCAGGGCGGGATGCTCGATGCGCTCGAACGACGGCTGGCGCGGCGCCAGCAGGGCTTCGACGTCGCCCTTGACGTCGAAGAAGTCGACCGCCGCCTGCTTGCCTTGCCAGCTTTGATGGCTGTCGGGCCCGTAGGCGGCGCCCGCCACACGCATGGGCTGCGCCACGCCCCGCACGTCGCTTTCGGACGTGACCACCGACGCGTCGCGAAGGAACACGCGACCGACTTCAAAGACGCGCACCCGCTCAGCCCGGCGGTCGATGTTGTGCTTCAAAACATGTAGCAAAGAACCCAGCAGAGACGAGCGCATCACGCTCATCTGGCTCGCAATTGGGTTGAGCAGCCGCACCGGATCGGCGTTGCCGGCCAGGTCGCGCTCCCAGGCTTCGTCGACAAAGCTGAAGTTGATGGTTTCGAGATAACCCAGGCGCGCCAGCGCGTGGCGCACCGCGAACGGGCCGCGCCGCTGGGCCGACGCCGTGCGCGGCACGATGGGCGCCAGCGGCGGCGCCTCGGGCAGTTGCTGGTAGCCGACGACGCGGGCCACTTCTTCGACTAGGTCTTCCTCGATCGACAGGTCGAACCGGTAGGCAGGCGGCGTGACCGCCAGCACGCCCTCGCCTTCGGTAAACGGCAGGCCCAGGCGGCGGAACACATCGGCGCATTGCGCCTGGGTGATGGGCATGCCGATGATCTGGGCCGCGCGCGCGACGCGGAGGGTGACGGGCGCCGGCGCGGGCATGCGCGGCTGCTGGTCGTCGATGGGACCGCATGCGGTTTGCGGCGTGCCGCAGATGTCGATGATGAGCTGGCTGATGCGCTCGATGTGCGCGGCCGTGAGCATCGGGTCGACCCCGCGCTCGAAGCGGTGCCCGGCGTCGGTGGCAAAGTTGAAGCGGCGCGAGCGGCCGGCCACCGCCTCGGGCCACCAAAAGGCGGCTTCGACGTAGACGTTGCGGGTGGCGTCGGACACCGCCGTGGCGTCGCCACCCATGATGCCGGCCAGCGATTCGACCTGCTTGTCGTCGGCAATCACGCCCACGCTTTCATCCAGCGTAACGGTGTTGCCATTCAGCAGCTTGAGCTGCTCGCCCGGCTTGCCCCAGCGCACATCCAGGCCGCCGTGGATCTTGTCCAGATCGAAGATGTGCGTGGGCCGGCCGTACTCGAACATCACGTAGTTGGAGATGTCCACCAGCGCCGTGACGCTGCGCTGCCCGCAACGCGCCAGTCGCTCGACCATCCACGCCGGGGTGGCGGCCTGCGTGTTGACGTCGCGGATCACGCGTCCTGAAAAGCGCCCGCACAGATCGGGCGCGCTGATCTTGACCGGCAGCACCTCGTTCGTCGTCACGGCGATGGCGGGCATGGCCGGGGTGACGAGCGGTGCGCCGGTCAGCGCCGACAGCTCGCGCGCCACGCCATACACGCTGAGCGCGTGGCCCAGGTTGGGCGTCAGCTTCAGGGTGAAGATGGCATCGTCCAGCCGCAACGCGGTGCGAATGTCCTGGCCGACGGGCGTGTCGGCCGGCAATTCGAGCAGGCCGCCATGGTCTTCGGATAGCTGCAGCTCGCGTGCCGAGCACAGCATGCCCTGGCTTTCGACGCCGCGCAGCTTGCCCAGCTTGATCCGAAACGGCTGGCCGTCTTCGCCCGGCGGCAGCTCAGCCCCGACCAGCGCGCACGGCACCTTGATGCCGACGCGCGCATTGGGCGCGCCGCAGACGATGTTCAGCAGCGCGCCCTGCCCCACGTCAACCTGGCACACGCGCAGGCGGTCGGCGTTGGGGTGTTGTTCGGCGGCTCGGATTTCGCCCACCACCACGCCGGTGAACGGCGGCGCCACGGGGCGAATGTCCTCGACCTCCAGCCCGGCCATGGTCAGCGTGTCGGCCAGTTGTTGCGTGGAAAGGGGCGGGTTGCAGAACTCGCGCAACCAGGATTCAGGAAACTGCATAGCGGTGTCAGCGAAAAACGGGGGCCGTGCGACGCGGGCGCATCAACGGAACTGGCTCAGGAAGCGGATGTCGCCGTCGAAGAACAGGCGCAGGTCGTTCACGCCATAGCGCAGCATGGCGAGCCGGTCGATGCCGGAGCCGAACGCGAAGCCGATGAAGCGCTCCGGGTCCAGGCCCATGTTGCGCACCACCTGCGGGTGCACCTGGCCCGAGCCGGACACCTCAAGCCATTTACCGGCCAGCGGCCCGGTCTGGAACTGGATGTCGATCTCGGCGCTGGGCTCGGTGAAGGGGAAGTAGCTGGGCCGAAAGCGCAGGATCAGGTCGTCCGTCTCGAAGAAGGCCTTGCAGAAATTCAGGTACGTGACCTTCAGGTCTTTGAAGCTCACGTTCTCGCCCAGCCACAGGCCTTCGACCTGGTGGAACATGGGCGAATGCGTGGCGTCGTTGTCGACGCGGTAAGTGCGGCCGGGCACGATGACGCGCACTTCGGGGATTTCGCCCGCCGCCAAGGCCGCCGCGTGCTTGCGCGCGTGCGCCGTGGCATAGCGGATCTGCATCGGGCTGGTGTGCGTGCGCAGGCAGTAGGGCTGGCCGTCCTCGCCCTGCATGTCGACGTAGAAGGTGTCCTGCATCGACCGCGCCGGGTGGTTGGGCGGGTTGTTGAGCGCGGTGAAGTTGAACCAGTCGTTTTC
>JAKOYD010000101.1 GCA_029780695.1 Pseudomonadota bacterium | reverse complement strand
GCGAGGTGTTGATGGTGATGCCGCGGGCTTTTTCTTCCGGGGCGTTGTCGATCTGGTCGTAGCCTTTGGCTTCGCCGCCAAACTTCTTGGCCAGCACGGTGGCAATGGCCGCCGTCAGCGTGGTCTTGCCGTGGTCAACGTGACCAATGGTGCCTACGTTCACGTGCGGCTTGGTGCGCTCGAATTTCTCTTTTGCCATTTCTTCGACTCCGAAAAAAATTGACTCAACAACACTTTGAAACTGGTGCCCTTGGTGGGAATCGGACCCACGACCTCTCCCTTACCAAGGGAGTGCTCTACCACTGAGCCACAAGGGCGAAAACTTCATCTGACCAGCGCAACCCCGGATGGAGCGGGAGACGGGAATCGAACCCGCGTCATTAGCTTGGAAGGCTAGGGTTCTACCATTGAACTACTCCCGCGCAGGCACTGCCACGGACCGTCGCAACTGGCTTTTCTGCTGGTGGAGAGGGCTGGATTCGAACCAGCGTACTCGTAAGAGGGCAGATTTACAGTCTGCTGCCATTAACCACTCGGCCACCTCTCCGGCAGAGAACCATGGATTATGCCACCAATTGACCGTGGCCGGCAAGTGGAGTAGACGCCCCAGGCAACGCGTCGCCCAACCAGTCGACGGGCCGATCGCCGTGCGTGCGCAGAAAGTCGTTCGCTCGGGCAAAGTGCCCGCAGCCCATGAAGGGCACGGGCGGGCGCAGCGCGGACAAAGGCGACGGGTGGTTGGCCGCCAATAATAGGTGCTCGCCACGTGGCAGCCGCGCAACAGGATGACGCGCGCGCAGTACGTCGTGCGCAGCAGCCCCCTGCTCGATCAGCCGCGCCTTCGCTTGGGCGTGGGCGCCCCACAGCATGAAGACCAGCGCACGCTCGCCTTCGGCCAGCTGGTTGACGAGGGCATCGGTCAACGCCTGCCAGCCCAGCCTGGTGTGACTGGCCGCGGCGCCGCTGCGCACGGTCAGGCTGCTGTTGAGCAGCAGCACACCCTGCCGCGCCCAGTGGTCGAGCAACCCGGCCGCATGGGGCGCGCGACCGAATTCGCGCTGCAGCTCCTTGAAAATATTGCGCAAACTGGGCGGCGTCTTGACGCCGGGCGGCACCGCAAATGCGAGCCCGCAGGCCTGGCCGGGGCCGTGATAAGGGTCTTGCCCCAGAATCACCACGCGCACGTCCTCGGGCGCGGTCAGCCGCAGCGCCCGCAACGGCTCGGGCGGAAACACGGCGATGCCGGCGGCCAGGTCGGCCTGCAATTGGGCCGTCACCCGCTGACCCTCGGCGCTGCGCAGAAAGTCCTGCAGCAAGGGCCGCCAGCCCGGTGCAATCTGGTCGACCTCGGGCGGCCAATGGCTCAATCCGCACGAGTCGCTGGCGACACTTTGCTTTGACACGTTAGACACTCAACCTGACTCTCGCGCTTTCTGGACAAGCGCACACAGCTACCTAAATAATAGCAATCAAGAAAACAGCTCGGCCAGCGCTTCACCCGGCTCTGGTGCGCGCATGAAGGTTTCGCCGACCAGAAACGCATGCACACCGGCATGGCGCAGGCGCTGCACGTCGGCACGCGTGGCGATGCCGCTTTCGGTCACCAGCAGGCGGCCTTCGGGCACGTCTTTCAGCAGGCTCAACGTGGTGTCCAGCGTGACGTCGAAGGTGCGCAGATTGCGGTTGTTGATGCCAACCAGCGGCGTCTTCAGGCGCAGGGCGCGCTCCAGTTCGGCCCCGTCGTGCACCTCGACCAGCACCGCCATGTCGAGCACGCGCGCCACGGCCTCCAGTTCCTGCATCTGCCCGTCACCCAGGCAGGCGGCGATCAGCAGGATGCAGTCGGCGCCGATGGCCCGCGCCTCGTACACCTGGTACGGGTCGATCATGAAGTCCTTGCGCAGCACGGGCAGCTCGCAGCTAGCGCGCGCCTGCTTCAGGTAGTCGATGCTGCCCTGGAAGAACTGCTTGTCCGTCAGCACCGACAGGCAGGCCGCGCTGACCTTGCCGCCCACGTCGGTGTTGCCCACGGCGTAGCTCTGCGCGATGTCGGCTGGCTCGAAGTCGGCGCGGATCACGCCCTTGCTGGGGCTGGCCTTCTTGATCTCGGCAATCACCGCCGCCTGGCCTTGGGAGGTCTTGCGGCGCAGCGCGCCCTCGAAGTCGCGCGTCAGCACCCGGCTCTCGGCGTCTTCGCGCATCGCGGCCAACGACTTCTTCTTCAGCCCCGCGGCGACTTCCTCGCGCTTGACGGCGACGATCTTGTCCAGGATATCACTCATTTTTTGATAGCTCCTCGCGCTGGTCCGGTGCCGGCTGCTTCAGTATCTTGACGAAAATTCGGTGCATGACGAGGGCCGCCACCAGCGTGATCAGCGTCACGCCCAGGCCGATCCAGACCCCTTCGTCGCGCCACATCATGCCGCCTTGGGCGACGCCAGCGCTTGCGTGAACGCCAGCACCTGTTCCAGCTTGGCCTTGGCAGCGCCGCTTTCGATGGCCTCGCGCGCGCGGTCGATGCCGGCCTTCATGGTGGGCGCCACGCCCGCCGCATACAGCACCACGCCAGCATTCAGCACCACGATGTGCTTGGCCGGGCCGTCCTGGTTGTCCAGCACGCCGCGCAGCATGGCCAGCGACTGCTCGGGCGTTTCGACCTTGAGAGCGCGGTTGCTCATCATGGGCATGCCGAAATCCTCGGGGTGGATGTCGTATTCGCTGATCTGGCCGTCCTTCAATTCGCCGACCATCGTCGCGGCGCCCAGGCTCACCTCGTCCATGCCGTCGCGGCCGTAGACCACCACGGCGTGCTCGGCCCCCAGGCGTTGCAGCGCGCGCACCTGGATGCCCACCAGATCGGGGTGGAACACGCCCATCACGATGTTGGGCGCGCCGGCCGGGTTGGTGAGCGGCCCGAGGATGTTGAAGAAAGTCTTGACGCCCATCTCCTTGCGCACCGGCGCCACGTTTTTCATCGCCGGGTGGTGGTTGGGCGCAAACATGAAACCCACGCCCGTTTCGGCGATGCTTTGCGCGATCTGCTCGGGCGTCAGGTTGAGCGCGATGCCCAGCGCCTCGATCACGTCGGCGCTGCCCGATTTGCTCGACACGCTGCGCCCGCCGTGCTTGGCCACGCGCGCGCCCGCGGCGGCGGCCACGAACATGCTGCAGGTGCTGATGTTGAAGGTGTGCGAGCCGTCGCCGCCCGTGCCCACCACGTCGACCAGATGCGTGCGGTCAGCCACGTGCACCTTGGTCGACAGCTCGCGCATCACCTCGGCGGCGGCGGTGATCTCGCCAATCGTCTCTTTCTTGACGCGCAGGCCGGTGGTGATGGCGGCCATCATCAGCGGCGAGATTTCGCCCTTCATGATCATGCGCATCAGGTGCAGCATTTCGTCGTGAAAAATCTCGCGGTGCTCGATGGTGCGTTGCAGGGCTTCTTGGGCGGTGATGGTCATGGTGATATCGCTTGTGATTTGAATCGTTGAAATTCCGCGTCAACGCGCGCCTGGCGCGTCAGCCAATGCGAGCTTGATGCCGAAGGCGACAAACAGCCCGCCCGCCAGGCCGTCCAGCCAAAGCGTGGCGCGTTGCAGGACGCCGGCGCGGCGCGCCGCCCAGGCCGCGGCCAGCGCCCAGCCGATGCAGACCATCAGGCCGTTGACGGCGAACAGCAATCCGAGCGCCAGAAACACCCCCGCCGGCTGCGCTGTGCCGGGCGCAATGAACTGCGGCACGAAGGCCAGAAAGAACAGCGCGACCTTGGGGTTGAGCACGTTGGTCAGAAAGCCGCGGCGGCACACGGTTTTCAACGAAGTTTTTGAATAAAATTGGTTGCCAGCGCTTGCCTGACCAGCGCGAGCAGCTATGTTTATTGAAGCATTCTGCCGCCAGGCCGAGCGCAGCATCTGCACGCCCACCCACGCCAGATAAATCGCGCCCACCCACTTCAGCACGCCAAACGCCGCACTGCTGGCCGCCAGCAGCGCCGACACGCCCAGTGCCGCCGCGGCCACATGCACCAGACACCCCGCCGCAATCCCCAGCGCCGCTGCCACGCCCGCGCGTGTCCCCGCGCGCACGGCGTTGGCGACGATGAACATCACGTCCGGGCCGGGCGTGAGATTGAGCAGCAGGCCAGCGGTGATGAAGAGCAATAGATCGTGTGAATCAGGCATCGAAAGCAGCGATGTTCACGCACCCAACGTTGTTTGAATGCGGGCGTGCGCACCCTCCAAATTCCAACCTACGCCGACGCTGCGCGAAACCGCCCAAGCTGGCAATTCGGGCATTAAGTGCACGCCGCGCTCGGAGGCACCCTCGATCCGCCCTGATACCAACTCAGGCTCCACGCCGATGCCGATCCCGAAGCGCGCGCGATCAGCATCCAAACTCAGACAAGCCCCGACCGCAGCTTCATTCGGCCGATGTGCCAAGACGCGGATGGGCTGCAATCGATCACGCTCAAACCGCGCCACCACCGTTTCGCGCCCATCGTCGGACCGAATGTGCGCGATGCCATCGTCAGCATTGAAGTCAGCCACCGTGTACCCGCGCTCGCCTTCGTCAGAGCGGTAGAGCCATCGGCTCTGGCTGTTGATCGACGTCGGCGCTTGCAATACCTCCAAGTTCCTTCGGCCTGCGCGCAACAGCGCCATTTGATGTGAGACGGTGAAATAGCCGTTGTGCGCCACGAAATGCGGCCCGGCCCGGAATTTCTCAGGGATTGGGTAGATCTGTCCACCCACTTCAACCCGGGACTCCGAACCCGCCATAGCGCTCTTTCCACGAAGCATGATGGGCAAGCTGGTCCCATTGCTGTGCTCGCCAGGATCGCTCAGTCCACCACGCGCCGGATCTGGCACCGATGCGCAGACAACTCGCAGGACGATCGGCTCGTTCTCGAAAGACTGGAGTTGAATTTCAGCGCTGGGACGTGGTGCGTCCAAATCCAGCTTCACGTCGATGCTTCGGCGCACCGTTTCGCGCCCGCTGCCCCGCGCCGCCGCCTCCAGCACATTGCTGTTCACATGATCGACCTGCGATTGGTCATGCCGCGTCACGATCATGCGCACCGAGGTCTCACCTGCAGCACCAAACGAAACCATCGCTTCCAACGCCTCGTAGCGGGGATGCCGGTCGATGTACGCGATCACGTGCAAATCGTCAGCGACGTACTTGAAGTCAAACGGATTAACGATCTGAAGCGGCAACGACCAGTCGAAATTTTTCATCGTTTTTGAGCGCAAAGAAAGTTCGCCAGCATCGCATGCCCATGCTCCGTGAGAATGCTCTCCGGATGGAACTGCACGCCCTCGATGCGCACGTCGTGGCCAAAGCCGGTGTGGCGCACGCCCTGGATTTCGCCGTCGTCGTCGCTGGTGGCGGTGATTTCCAATTCTGGCGGGCAGCTTTCTTTCTCAATCACGAGCGAGTGGTATCGGTTGACGGTGAACTGGGCGGGCAAGTCGGCGAACACGCCCTGCTGGTTTGTCGTGATGACGCTGGTCTTGCCGTGCATCTGCGTCTTGGCGCGCACGATGGTGCCCCCAAACGCCGCGCCGATGGCCTGGTGGCCTAGGCACACACCCAGGATGGGCAGCTTGCCGGCAAAGTGGCGGATGGCGTAGACCGACACGCCGGCCTCGTCGGGTGAGCACGGGCCGGGGCTGATGCACAGGCGCTCGAATTCGCCGCGTGTGAACATGGCGTCCAGTTCGTCCAGCGTCACCTCGTCGTTGCGCAGCACGGTCACCTCGGCGCCCAGTTCACCAAAGTACTGCACGATGTTGTAGGTGAAGCTGTCGTAGTTGTCGATCATCAGCAGCTTCATTGGGGGCTCCTGAATACCAAACAGCCGGACGCGAAGAACGCAAAGGATTCGCGAAGGACGCGAAAGAAAAACAAAAATGGTTTCATAGCTTGTTCACCATTCTGTGAATGCCTTTGACGACAGGGAAAGCGTGGAAGTTGATCAGCAAGCCCAGCCGCAATCCGGAAAGACGCAGATAGGTGAGCAATTGGGCACGGTGCGCATCGGCCAACGTGTCGATGGCCTTCAATTCAACGATGACACTGTCTTCGACCACAAAGTCGGCACGATAAACGACCCCCACATCGTGGCCTTTGTACCGCGCAAAAACCGGCACCTCGCGCTGGAACCGCAGATTCCGCTCGGCAAACTCAATCGCCAGTGCACTGGCGTAAGCGCTCTCCAATAAGCCAACACCCAGCACGCGCTGCACCTCGACCGCGGCGCCGATGATCGGATGCGAAAAGTCATCAAACAAATTTTGGTCTTCCTTTTGCGTCCTTCGCGAATCCTTCGCGTTCTTCGCGTCCGGAAGTTCGGGGTTCGAGAACATCACTCCAACCCCTCTTCCACCAACTCGCTCGCCCGCAGAATCGCCCGCGCCTTGTGCTCGGTCTCTTTCCACTCCATCTCGGGCACCGAATCGGCCACCACACCCGCCGCGGCCTGCACGTGCAGGGTCTGGTCCTTGACGATGGCGGTGCGGATGGCGATGGCCACGTCCATGTCGCCGGCATAACTCAAGTACCCGCAGGCCCCGCCATAAATGCCGCGCTTGGTCGGCTCCAGTTGGTCGATCAGTTCCATGGCGTGCACCTTGGGCGCGCCGGTCAGCGTGCCGGCGGGGAAGGTGGCCTTGAGCACGTCCATGTTGCTCATGCCGTCTTTCAGGATGCCTTCGACGTTGCTGACGATGTGCATCACGTGGCTGTAGCGCTCGACGGCAAACGCTTCGGTCACCTTCACGCTGCCGGTCTTGGCGATGCGGCCGATGTCGTTGCGCGCCAGGTCGATCAGCATGACGTGCTCGGCGCGCTCCTTGGGGTCGTTGACCAGTTCGGTTTCGGTCGCCTTGTCCAGCTCGGGTGTGGCGCCGCGCGGGCGGGTGCCGGCCAGCGGGCGGATGGTGACTTTTTCGCCTTCGGGCGTGCTTTCTTGCCGCACCAGGATTTCAGGGCTGGCGCTGACGACCTGGAAGTCGCCGAAGTCGTAGTAAATCATGTACGGCGACGGGTTGAGCGAGCGCAGCGCGCGGTACAGGCTGAGGGGCGATTCGGTAAAGCGCTTCTTGATGCGCTGGCCGACCTGCACCTGCATGAAGTCGCCGGCGGCGATCAGCTCCTTGGCGCGCTCCACGGCCTTCAGGTAGTCGGCCTTGGCAAATTCGCGCTCGGCGGGAAAGCCCTGCGTGGCCCGCACCTGCGGCACGCTGACCGAATAACGCAGCTGCTCGCGCAGGGTTTTAAGGCGTTTCTTGGCGTTGCTATACGCCTCGGGTTGCGCCGGGTCGGCGTAGACGATGAGGTAGAGCTTGCCCGACAAGTTGTCGATCACCGCCACCTCTTCGCTGTGCATCAGCAAAATGTCGGGCAGGCCCAGCGGGTCGGGCGGGCAGGATTTCTCCAGCTTTTTCTCGATGTGGCGCACCGTGTCGTAGCCGAAGTAGCCGGCCAACCCACCGCAAAAGCGCGGCAAACCAGGCCGCAGCGCGACCTTGAAGCGCTTTTGATAGTCGGCGATGAAGTCGAGCGGATTGCCTCCCGCCGTTTCGACCACCTGGCCGTCCGTCACCACCTCGGTGCGGGCATCGGCGCCAAAACCGCTGGCGCGCAGGATGGTGCGCGCCGGCAAACCGATGAAGCTGTAGCGGCCAAACCGCTCGCCGCCAATCACCGATTCCAGTAAAAAACTATAGCGCCCGCCGCCCGTCCCGCCTGCGCCAGCGGCCAGTTTGAGGTAAAGCGACAGCGGCGTTTCGAGGTCGGCAAACGCCTCGGCCATCAAGGGGATGCGGTTGTAGCCTTGGGCGGACAGGCTCTTGAATTCGAGTTCCGTGATCATGGCGAAGTGGGCTTCCATGCTGCGGCAGCTCGCGCACGCTGGGGTCTCTCAGCGGGATGCGGCGCGGGGGCTGCGGTCTTCCTGATGCGGCACCCGTCGGCCGGATGCCCCTGGTGCGCCCGTTGCGGGCGCGGCTCACAAGTCAACGTGCTGGCTTACGCCAGGGCCACGCCCCCTGGGCGGCGGCGCCCAGCGGTGAAATGACATTGCGGGAAGAACACATGCGGCCTAGTGTAGCAAAAGGCGCCTTGCCGAAGCGGTCGGCCCACCGACGCGCCGGGTGGCATTTGTCTTGCATACACACGGCCTGGGGCGCGGCCCAATGAAGTGCCGCCACGGCTGGCAACGCACGCTTTCCTTCCATCCACCAGCCACCGTGGTCTTCGGGGCTAAGGTTTTTCACTCATGTTGATCAAGATTGGCTACGACATCGAAATGGCGGTCAACGCCCCCACCACCGTGCTGGGCGCGCTGCACGTGCACCCCTCGCGCGCGCACGATCTGCAGGCGCCCGAGCAGTTTGCCGTTGAGCCGGCGCTGGCCTTCACCACCTACCAGGACGTGTTCGACAACACCATCGTGCGCGTCGACGTGCCGGCCGGCGTGGGCAGCGTGCGCTTCACCAACCACGCCGTGGTGGCCGACCCCGGCGTGCCCGACCCCGTGGTGCCCGACGCGCGCCAGCACCCGCTGCACGAGCTGCCGCTGGACGTGTTCCGCTTTCTGCTGCCCAGCCGCTATTGCGAGGTCGACAGCGAACTGATGGGCTTCGCGTGGAACCAGTTCGGCGCCACACCCGAAGGCTGGGCGCGCGTGCAGGCCATCGTCGACTACACGCACCAGCACATCCGCTTCGACTACCTGCAGGCGCGCGCCAACCGCACCGCGCTGGAAGGCTGGCGCGAGGGCGTCGGCGTGTGCCGCGACTACGCGCACCTGGCGGTCACGCTGTGCCGCTGCATGAACATTCCGGCGCGCTACGTCACCGGCTACCTGGGCGACATCGGCGTGCCGCCGGTGCCGTGCCCGATGGATTTTTCGGCCTGGTTCGAGGTGTACCTGGGCGGCGCCTGGCACACCTTCGACGCGCGCCACAACGCGCGCCGCATCGGCCGCGTCGTAATGGCGCGCGGGCGCGACGCGACCGATGTGCCGATCGCCATGGTGTTCGGCTGGCACCAGCTGAACCGCTTTGACGTGGTCACCGACGAATTGCAGGACGCGCCGCAAGCGCTGCTGGCCAGCGTGTGAAGCGCCCGTCAGGCGCTACTGTTTTTATAGCTTTCAGCGCAGCAAGGACAAGCGCCCAAGCCCTTTTTCCCTCGGACGGACGCACGCTGCGTCATTGCCGCACGCGGCCATGAAAATCCTTCACGTGTCGAGCGGGCACAGGCATCAGGCCTGCTCCGGCACCGCCAGATAGAACCATTCCTGCCCCACGTCGGCTTCCGGGTGCGGAAACAGCACGCAACCGTCGCGCGCCGCTCGCACGGGCGTGCCGTCGGCGCGCACGCCGACCACGTCGCCCGCCTGCACGCTGTCGAAGCTGTGCCAGTCGCGCACCAGCCGGTCGTCGGGCGACTGGCGCAGCACCACGTCGTCCAGTCGGGCCGCGGGGCGGTCAAAGCGCGGCGGCGCGGGCACCCGGGCCATGCCCAGCAGCGCCAGGGCGCCGTGCAAGGCGTGCTCGGCCACGTCGATGGCCGCCGGGTCGTCGTGCTGGCCGCATTCCAGCGTGACGGCGTAGCCGCCCTGGCTGCGCATGTATTCGTTGGTGCCGATGCCGTCGTCGTCCGGCACCGCGCCGCGCGCCAGCGCCGCGCGGTCGTACACATCCAGCCAGCCTTCAACCACCTGCGGCGCGCCCAGCGCGCGCGCCAGCGCCATCTCTTCGGCGGCGCGGGCAAAGGGCTCGCGCGCGCCGCTGTTGTTGCGCGGCCCGACCATGGCAAACGGCTCGCCCGGCGTGTGAAACGAATGCAGGTCCAGCAGCACGTCGTGCTGCGCCAGCAGCGGCGCCAGCTGCTGGGTGATGCGGTCTTCGTAGTCCTGCGGCGCGGGCTGGGGCAGAAAGCGGCGGTTGAGGTTGCGTTCGCCCTCGCGCGTGTCCTGCGCAAAGGCGAGCGGGTTGGCCACCGGCACCAGCGTCAACCGCCCGCGCAGCAATTGCAGCCGGCCCTGCGCCAGCGCGTCGATGGTGCGCACGACGGCGTGTGCGCCGCACACCTCGTTGCCGTGCACCGCGCCCAGCACCACCAGCGACGGGCCAGGCGCCAGCGCGGCCCAGCTCTGCCAGTGCAGCGTATCGGGTTGCGCCACGGCGCGCCGCAGCAGTTCGTGTAACGCGCTCACGGTGTCAGCTCTCCTTGGAGCCGCGATTCTGGCCCACTGCGGCCAACCCTGCCGCCAGCGCGGCCAGCGTGTCCAGGTGCGCGTCGGCATCCACGTCGGTGATCGGCTCGCCGTGGTTGTAGCCGTAGGTCATCAGCACCACCGAGCAACCGGCGGCGCGCGCGGCGGCGGCATCGTTCTGCGAATCGCCCACCATCAGCGTCTGCGCGGGCACGGTGCCCAGCGCGCGGCAGGTTTCGAGCAGGGGCAGCGGGTCGGGCTTCTTGCGGGCAAAGCTGTCGCCGCCGAACACGTGGTCGAAGAAGCCGTCCAGCCCCTTGGCCGCCAGCAGCGGGCGGGCAAAGTCCAGCGGCTTGTTGGTCAGGCAGGCCAGCGGCAGCCCGGCGTCGCGCAGCGCGCGCAGCCCTTCGACCACGCCGGGGTAGACGTGGCTGTACTGGCCGTTGATGCGCAGGTAGGCGCTTTGGTAATGCTGCCAGGCCGCCTGTTGCAGCGCCTTGTCAGCTTCGCTATTCATAGCACGTGACGCAGGCTGCGTCAGCGCCAGCACCGAGCGGATCAAGTGCTCGGAACCCTTGCCGACCAGCCGCCCGATCTGCGCGCGCGTGACCGGCGGGCGCCCCAGCGCGGCCAGCATGCCGGCCAGCGCGGCCTCGAAATCGCCCAGCGTATCGACCAGCGTGCCGTCGAGATCGATGATGCAGGCGTGGATGGATTGTGGTAGCTTGAGAGCCGACATGACAACGTGGAGATGAACGTGAACGACAACAAATCCGGCGCCGTGCGCGGCCGCCTGCGCAGCGGGCTGCTGGCCCTGGGGCTGGTGTGCGCCATGGGCCTGGCGTGGGCGCAGGACAAGGTGGTGTACCACATCGACAACACCGAGGCGCAGGCCACCAAGGGGCTGCGCAACATCCGCAACCACCTGGACGTGGCGCCCACCACCAAGATCGTCGTGGTCACGCACGCCGACGGCGTGCAGTTTTTGCTGGAAGGCGCCAAGGACAAGAAGAACCCCGACATCGACTACGGCGCCCTGGTCAGCGCCCTGAAGGCGCGCGGCGTGCGCTTCGAGGTGTGCGAGATCACGCTGCGCAACAACAACCTGAAGAAGGACCAGTTCACCATGGACGCCGAGTTCGTGCCCTCGGGCGTGGTGCGCGTCACGCAGCTGCAGCAGCGCGAAGGGTTTGCCTATCTCAAGCCTTGAATCGGCGCCCAGCGCCCGCTGGACAAGCGCGGGCAGCTATTGTTTTTGCAGCTCTTCGCGCATGGCGCTGATCACCCGCGCATAGTCCGGCTGGCCGAAGATGGCGCTGCCGGCCACGAAGGTGTCGGCGCCGGCATCGGCCACCTGGCGGATGTTGGCCGCCTTGATGCCGCCGTCCACCTCCAGGCGGATGTCTTTGCCCGACGCGTCAATGCGGCGGCGCGCCGCCTCCACCTTGCGCAACGCGCTATCAATGAAGGACTGGCCGCCAAAGCCCGGGTTGACGCTCATGATCAGGATCAGGTCAATGTCGTCGATCAGCCAGTCCAGCACGTCCAGCGGCGCGGCGGGGTTGAACACCAGCCCCGGCCGCGCGCCCGCCGCGCGGATGGCCTGCACGCTGCGGTGCGGGTGCGGCGTGGCGTCGGGGTGAAAGCTGATGTAGTCGGCCCCGGCCTGCGCAAACGCCTGCGCCAGCGCGTCCACCGGCTGCACCATCATGTGCACGTCCATCGGCACTTTGGTGCCGCCTTCGCGCACGGCGTGCGGCTTGATGGCCTGGCAGATCATGGGGCCGAAGGTGAGGTTGGGCACGTAATGGTTGTCCATCACGTCAAAGTGAATCCAGTCGGCGCCGGCGGCGATGACGTTCTTCACTTCGTCGCCCAGCCGGGCGAAGTCGGCCGAGAGGATGGACGGGGCGATGCGGTAAGAGGTGCTCATGGCGCGCGATTTTCTCTTACGCGCCGCGCGGCGGGCCGCCGTTACCATTCGTGCATGCCCAAATACCAGTTCAGCGTCGAGGTCGAACCGCAATACCTGCCCGATCAGTCGGAGCCCGCGCAGTCGCTGTTCGGCTTTGCCTACACCATCACCGTGCACAACACGGGCGAGGTGGCGGCACAACTGATTTCACGCCACTGGATCATCACCGACGCGCGCGGCCACGTGGAAGAAGTCAAGGGCCTGGGCGTGGTGGGCCAGCAGCCGCTGCTGCAGCCCGGCGAGGCCTTTCAGTACACCAGCGGCTGCCGCCTGCGCACCGCCAGTGGCACCATGCACGGCACCTACTTCTGCGTGGCCGAGGACGGCGAGCGCTTCGAGGCAGCCATCCCCATGTTCGTGCTGGACGCCGTGGGCGCGGGCGGCGGCGGCGGCGCGCGCGTGCTGCATTAAGGCGCGCCGTTTCCGATGGCGACGCCCCAGCTCGAGCTGATCGAACGGCTGCGCGCAATCGACCCGCTGGCGCCGCTGGCCGAGCGCCACCTGTGGCTGATCGATCTGCTGGACTGGGTGCGCGGCGAGTCGGGCAACCCCGACATGGCGGTGGCGCGCGTGCGCATGCTGATCGACGCCGCCGAGGTGCGGCCCGACTTTCTGAAGCTGTGGAACCACTGGTGGGAAGAGTTTTTGACCACGGTGGACGCCACGCCCCTGCTGGCCGACCTGGGCTTTGCGGCGCATGGCTCGCTGGCCAGCGAACTGGGGCGCCGCCTGCGCCGGCGGATGGTGCCGGTGACGCCCGAAACCACCGACCTGGGCGAGCTGTTCACCCTGCTGTTTCCCAGCGACTTCGACGCCCGCTGGCTGCGCGCGCTGGACGCGAGCACGCTGCGGCGCCTGCGCGTGGTGCTGTTCAGCGTCGACAGCGGCAGCGCGGCGCAGCGCGTGCCGGGCTACGCGCTGCGCTCGCTGATGGACGCGCTGGCCTACGCCATCAGCCAGATCAGCGCCGCCGGCCAGTCGGCCGAGTTGCGGCTGCGCATGTCCGACGCGGCGCGCGCCGGACGCCCTTTTCTCGATCTGCCCAGCGGGTTCGAGTCGCTGCGCCGCGCGGTGCAGCAGGACGGTCGCCAGAGCGCGCCGGCGCAGGTGGCCATCGCCCAGCTGCGCGAACAGCTGGACGCGTGCCGCGCGGCGGCCTCCACCGTGTATTCGCACCTGCAGGAGCATGGCATCTCGGTCAACATCGAGTTCCAGCTGCGCCAGATGCGCCAGCGCATCCTGCGCGTGAAGGCGCTGCTGCTGTGCCTGGAAACCGACGCGCCGGCGCAGGCCACGGCGCAGCTGCTGTCGCACCTGGTCAAGGTCAACCAGGACAGCGCCAGCATGCGCGCGCTGTGGGCGTCCAGCACCGAGCTGCTGGCGGCCAAGGTGACCGAGCGCAACGCCGAAACCGGCCAGCACTACATCACCCGCAACGCCGCCGACTACGGCGGCATGCTGGCGCGCGCCGCCGGTGGCGGCATGGTGCTGGCCTGCACCACCTGGATCAAGCTGGCCATTGGCGCGCTGGGGCTGTCGGCCTTCTGGGGCGGCTGGTGGGCGGGCATGAACTACGCGCTGTCGTTCGTGGTCATCATGCTGCTGCACTGGACGGTGGCGACCAAGCAGCCGGCCATGACGGCGCCGGCCATGGCGGCGCGGCTCAAGCACATGGACGCGCCCGGCGCGGTGGACGACTTCGTGGACGAGGTGGCCTATCTGCTGCGCTCGCAGTTCGCCGCCATCCTGGGCAACGTGGGGCTGGTGGTGCCGGTGGTGGTGGCGCTGTCGATGGCGCTGCAGCGGCTGGGCTGGGCGCAGTCCGCGATGGACACCTACCATGCGCAGTACATCCAGGCGCAGCATCACCTGCTGGGGCCGACGGCGCTGTTCGCCGCCGCCACGGGGGTGCTGCTGTTCGCCTCCAGCATCGTCGCCGGCTGGGTCGAGAACTGGTTCGTCTTCAACCGGCTCGATTCGGTGCTGGCGCACCACCCGCGCACCACGCGGCTGCTGGGCGCGGCGCGGGCGGCGCGCTGGGGCGCCTACTGGCGCCAGAACATCTCGGGCTGGACGGCCAACATCTCGCTCGGGCTGATGCTGGGGCTGGTGCCGCCGGTGCTGGGTTTTTTCGGCATCCCGTTCGAGGTGCGTCACGTCACGCTGGTGGCGGGCCAGGTGGCCGCCGCGGTGCACGAGCTGGG
Organism: Pseudomonadota bacterium; assembly: GCA_029780695.1. Classification (GTDB taxonomy): domain Bacteria; phylum Pseudomonadota; class Gammaproteobacteria; order Burkholderiales; family Burkholderiaceae_C; genus Ottowia. Next base: position 29,984 of record JAKOYD010000101.1, on the reverse strand, counting down.
CGCGCCCGCGCTGCGCCAGCCGGCGCTGGCCTGGGCGGTGGGCGGCATCGTCGTCACCGGCCTGATGAACCTGGCGGTCAGCTTCACCCTGGCGTTCCGGCTGGCCCTGGCGTCGCAGAACGTGCCGGCCGTGGACCGCCGGCGCCTGTACGCCGCGCTGGGCCAGCGCGCGCTGCGCCACCCGCTGACCTTCGTGCTGCCGCTGCGCCTGCGCCGCGCGGCGCTGCCCTGACGCCGGCGGCCGACGCCCCCGTTCAGCCACCAAATCAGCCGCTGGCGCTTGTTCATCAAGCGCATGTAGCTATTATTTATGCAGCATTCAAGACACCGCGTCGGTGCCCGGCGCGCGCGGCGCACCGATCGGGTTAGGATGGGCCTCGACCCACGAGAGAGGATGTTGCCGTTTTGCTTGACCGCCCGATCGCCTCCTGGAGCCAGGCGCTGCAGTCCACGCCCGGCCCCCTGACGCTGGAATGGGCCGTGATCCTGGCCGTGGCCGCGCTGGCCGGCCACCTGGTGCAGCGCTTTACCGGCCTGCCCAAGCTCATTGGCTACGCCGTGGTCGGCGCGCTGACCGGCGTGGCGGGCTTTGCCGGCGCCGCCTGGCCGTTGCGCGGCGTGGGCCTGTACCTGCTGGAGCTGGGCATCGCCATCCTGCTGTTCGAGGCCGGCGCGCGGCTGTCGCTGCGCTGGTTTCGGCACAACCCGATGGTGCTGGTGCAAAGCGTGGCGGAGTCGGTGCTGACGTTTGCCGCGGCGTTTGTGGCGCTGCGCGCGCTGGGGGTTGACCTGCCGGTGGCGCGCGCGCTGTCGATCATCGCCGTGGCCGCGTCGCCCGCGGTGCTGACGCGCGTGGTGTCCGACCTGCGCGCCAGCGGCCCGGTGACCGACCGCGCCATCGCGCTGGCCACGCTCAACACCCTGTACGCACTGACGCTGGGCACCGCCATGCTGCGCACCATCGGCCGCGGCGACACCAGCTTGCTGGCCTCGCTCGCTTCGTCGGCGGCGGTGCTGGGCATTTCGCTGCTGGTGGGCGGCCTGCTGGCGGCGCTGCTGGCCGGCGCCTTCCGCCTGCTGCACCCCACCAGCCAGGACACGGCCATCGTCATCCTGGCGCTGCTGGGCGCCACGGCGGCGGTCACCTCGTCGCTGGGCGGCTCGGCGCCGCTGGCCACGCTGCTGGCGGGCATCGTGCTCAAGCAGTTCCACCCGCGCCCGTGGGTGTGGCCGCGCCAGCTGGGCACGGCGGCGTCGATGCTGACCATCCTGATGTTCGTGCTGGTGTCGTCCATGGCGGCGCAGGCCAACTGGGGCGGCGCCATCACCTGGGCCGCGCTGGCGCTGGTGGGCACGCGGCTGGCGGCCAAGGTGGTGACTCTGCTGGTCACCGGCCCGGCCAGCAGCCTGTCGCTGCGGCAGTCGCTGTGGGTGGGCGTGGCGATGTTCCCGATGTCGGCCGTGGCGCTGCTGCTGACCTCGCAGTTCGTGGTGGCCGCCCCCGACATGGGCGCGCGGGTTGCCGCCATCGCGCTGCCGGTGATCCTGCTGACCGAGCTGCTGGGCGCGGTGCTGGTGGGCGGCGCGCTGGTGCATGTGCGCGAGGCGGAACGGCCGTCGCGCCAGCGCGGCGACTGGCCGACCGATGACGTGGGGCCGACGCCATGAGCCTGGAAGCCTTCGGCCCCTCGCAGGCGCTGACGCTCGGCGTCGAGCTGGAACTGCAACTGGTCAACACCAACGACTACGACCTGACGCACTACGCCGACGACATGCTGCGCCTGATGGCGCGGCGCGAGCTGCCCGGCAGCGTGGTGCCGGAGATGACGGCCGGCATGATCGAGATCTCCACCGGCGTGTGCCAGACCTCGCAGCAGGCGCTGGCCGAGCTGTCGCAGATCCGCGACGCGTTGGTGCAGTGCGCCGACAAGCTCAACATCGCCGTGGTGGGCGGCGGCACGCATCCGTTTCAGCAGTGGCACCAGCAGCGCATTTACGACAAGCCGCGTTTTCATGAGCTGTCGGCGCTGTACGGTTACCTGACCAAGCAGTTCACCATCTTCGGCCAGCACGTGCACGTGGGCTGCCCCGATGCCGACACGGCGCTGTACACGCTGCACTGCATGAGCCGCTACATCCCGCACTTCATCGCGCTGGCGGCCTCAAGCCCCTACGTGCAGGGGCAGGACACGGCGTTTGATTCGGCACGGCTCAACTCGGTGTTTGCCTTTCCGCTCTCAGGCCGCGCGCCGTGCGTGCTGACGTGGGACGCGTTTGGCCAGTATTTCGACAAGATGACGCGCACCGGCGTCGTCAAGTCGATGAAGGATTTTTACTGGGACATCCGCCCCAAGCCCGAGTACGGCACCATCGAAGTGCGCGTGTTCGACACCCCGCTCACGGTGGAGCGCGCCGCCGCGCTGGCCGGCCTGGTGCAGTCGCTGGCCGCGTGGTTCCAGCAAGAGCGGCCCTTTGCGCCCTGCGAGGACGACTACCTCGTCTACAGCTACAACCGCTTTCAGGCCTGCCGCTTCGGGCTGGACGCGGTCTACGTGGACCCGGCCAGCGGCCAGCACCTGCCGCTGCGCGATCACCTGCTGGCCACCTTCGAGCGCCTGCAGCCCTTTGCCGACACCTGCCAGGCCAGCGGCGCGCTCGCCCTGCTGCGCCAGGAAGTGCAGGACAACCGCAACGACGCGCGCTGGCTGCGCGAGCGGCAATCGCAGGAACGCCTGCTGGGCGAAGTCATCCGGCAGGCCGCGCAGCGCTTTCGCGGACGTGCTGCATGAGCCGCCCGAATACTCTATATTTGATAGCTGCTCGCGCTTTCCCCGTAAGCGCTGGCACCCGATTTGATTCATAGATACTGACCTCGCATGACGCTGCGCATCGGCATCTCCGCCCGCCTGTTGCACAACCCGCCGCCCGGCCTGGGCCTGCCGACCAAGCGGCTGCAGTTTCTTGAAAGCGGCATGGCCACCTGGATCATGTCGCACGGCGTGGTGGCGCTGATGATTCCCTTCATCGACCAGACATCGGTGCCACTGCGCAAGCGCCCGCCGCTGCACGACCTGGTGGCCAACCTCGACGGCCTGGTGCTGCAAGGCGGCATCGACATCAGCCCCGCCACCTACGGCCAGCCGCCCTGGGTCGACAAGGCCGAATACGACCCCATCCGCGATGAGTACGAACTGGGCCTGCTGCGCGGCTTCATCGAGGCCGACAAGCCCGTGCTGGGCATCTGCCGCGGCTGCCAGCTGCTCAACGTGTACTTTGGCGGCACGCTGGTGCAGGACATTCCCACCCAATGGCCCGGCGCCATCCTGCACAACGACACGCAGCGCTACGACCGGCTGATCCACGAAGTGCACTTCATGCCCGGCTCGCGCCTGTCCGACGTGTACGGCTACGAGCCGCGCCGCGTCACCAGCATCCACCACCAGTGCGTCGATCAGCTCGGCCGTGGCCTGGTGCTGGAAGCGCGCAGCCCCATCGACCTGGTGCCCGAAGGCATTCGCCACACCGGCTACCCGTTCGTCATGGGCGTGCAGTGGCACCCCGAGTTCCACGCCAACGGCTTCGACCCCGGGGACGGCGTGCTCGACAGCGGGCCGCTGATGATGGCGTTTTTGAAAGCCGCCGCACGCCGCGCCGGCCGCGTGCGGCGCCTGGCCGAGGGCGTGGCCCGGGTGCGCGAGCGTGCCAGCGCGCGCATCGGGCGCTGACCAACGGGCAAGCCGCGCCATGGGCGAGTTTGAGCTGATCGAACGCTTTTTTAAAAGAAAAGAGGCGCCAGCGCCCGATGGACAAGCGCAACCAGCTATTCATTCAATAGCGCTTGGCATCGGCGACGACTGCGCGCTGCTGCAGCCCAAGCCCGGCATGCAGCTGGCCATCAGCACCGACATGCTGGTCGAAGGGCGCCACTTCTTCGCCGACGTCGACCCCGAAGCGCTCGGCCACAAGGCGCTGGCCGTCAACCTGAGCGACCTGGCCGCTTGTGGAGCAGAGCCGCTGGCCTGCACGCTCGCCCTCGCGCTGCCGCCTGAGCGCGCGGCCGACGAAGCGTGGCTCGCCGCCTTCGCGTGCGGCCTGTTCGCGCTGGCCGACGCGCACGGCTGCGCGCTGATCGGCGGCGACACCACGGCCGGGCCGCTCAATCTCTGCATCACCGTGTTCGGCCAGGTGCCCTTGACCCAAGCGCTGCGGCGCGATGGAGCGCAAGTCGGCGACGACGTGTGGGTCAGCGGCACACTGGGCGACGCGCGGCTGGCGCTGGGCGCGCTGCGCGGTGAATGGGCGCTGCCACCGGACGTGCTGGCCGCCGCACGCCAGCGGCTGGAGCGCCCTACACCGCGCGTTGCCCTCGGCTTGGCGCTGCGCGGCATCGCCAGCGCGGCGGCCGATGTCAGCGACGGGCTGGCAGGCGATCTGGGGCACATCCTCCAGGCGAGCGGTGCAGGGGCCGCGATTGACCGCGAGTCTGCTTCTCATTTGATAGCTGCCCGCGCTTTCCTGTCAAGCGCGGGCGGCCCATTTGATGCAGAACGTCGGCTCACGCTGGTGCTCACCGGCGGCGACGACTACGAACTCGTCTTCACCGCCCCGCCCGCCGCCCGCACCGCTGTGCAGGCTGCCGGCGAGCAAGCCGCCACGCCCGTGACCCGCATCGGCCGCATCGAAGCCGAACCCGGTCTGCGCCTGATCGACGCCCACGGCCAGACCACGCCGTGGGCCGCGCGCGCCTTCGATCACTTCGCCTGAACCTGGCGCAGGTCGTTGCGCCGCGCCAGCCGCGCCTTCTGCGTCAAGCCGCCGTAGCCCCAGTCCTGCGCAGGCAACTCGCGCACGATCACGTAGCTCGCCGGATGCAACCCCACGCCCGCGCCCAGGCGACGGTCCAGCGCACGCCACGCGGCATCCATAAAAGCTTCCTTCTGCTGCGCGCTGTTGGTGCCGGCTGTGATGCTGATCTCCAGCCAGGCGGTGGGCTGTGCAGCGGCTTGGGCGCCGATGAACCAGTGTGCTGCCGGAATTTCCTCCATCAGCACGGCCGTCACCTCCCGGCGCTTGCCCAACTCGTTGACGGTGACCTCGGTCAAGGCTTCGGCCAGCGATGCGTGGTTCGCGGCAATTTGTGACGACGCGATTTTGAGGATGAGTGTCGGCATGATGATCTCCGGAACGTGGTTGGCGAGGCGCTCAATGTAGAAACGATGGGCCGTTCGCGACAGCCCCGGCAGCGCAAAACGGTGTTGCGGTGACCGCAAACGCCGGCCGCTACCATCAACCACCATGAAGGCGCTGACACTCGACGACATGGAGCTTTTCGCGCGGGTGGCCGCGCTGGGTTCACTGTCGGCCGTCGCGCGCGAACGCAACGTGCCGGTCAGCCAGGTGTCGCGGGCACTCGCACGAATCGAACAATCCTGCGGCGCGCGGCTGGTGCACCGATCCACACACGGGCTGTCCCTTGCCGACGAAGGGCATCGCTTTCTCGCCTACTCCCATCGCATCGGCGCAGCGCTGGAAGAGCTGCAGGCCGAGTTCGATCAAGGCAAGGAAAAAGCCAGCGGCTTGGTGCGCGTGGCTGCGAGCACAGCCCTGGCGCACACCTGTCTCGTGCCCAGCCTTGCGGCCCTGGCGCAACGACACCCCCACCTGCGCATCGACGTGCTGGCCAGCGACGCGTTGGCCGACCTGGCGCGCGACGGCGTCGACATTGCGCTGCGGACGTCGCGCCACCCAGCCCCCACCACGGTTGCGCGACGCATCGGGATGCTGTCACGCGCGCTCTACGCCAGCCCCGACTATCTGACGACGGCTGGCATCCCCGACCTGCCGGCGCAGTTGGCCGCGTACCGGCTCATTACCAACAGCAGCGCCACGCACCTCAATCGCTGGCCATTCATGGTGAACGGTCAATCGATCGAATGGCTGGCCGATGGTCGCTGGCGCGGCAGCGACACACAGACGGTGGTCGCGTTGGCGCTGCAAGGTCTGGGCATCGCGCGCTTGGCCACGGTGGTCGCCGCGCCGCTGGTTCAGCAAGGGCGATTGGTGCCCGTCTTGGCACCGCTGGTCGACCTGCAGCCCACGCCGATCTACGCGATCACGTTGAGCGCCCGGCACCGCTTGCCCAAGATCCGCGCGTGCATCGACCATTGGGTTGAATGGTTTGCGCACGCTGCGGCCCCTTAACCCATGTCTCGCGCCGCCCGCCTGCTGCAAATTCTGGAGCGCCTGCGCACGCGGCGCCAGCCGGTGTCCGGTGCGCCATTGGCGGATGAACTGGGCATCAGCTTGCGCACCCTGTACCGCGACATCGCCACCCTGCGCGAACAAGGCGCGCAGATCGAAGGCGACCCGGGCGTCGGCTACGTGCTGCGGCCCGGCTTCACGCTGCCGCCGCTGATGTTTTCGGCCGACGAGCTGGAGGCGCTGGTGCTGGGCGCGCGCTGGGTCGCCGGCCACGCGGCCGACCCCGAACTGGCGCAGGCCGCGCGCCACGCGGTGCAGCGCATCGGCGGCGTGCTCCCCACCGACTTGCGCCTGGCGGTGGAGACCAGCGGCCTGTTCGTGCCCGCGCGCTGCCCGCAAGACGAGTTGCCGGCGCCCTGGCTGCCGGTGCTGCGCCGCGCCATCCGCGACGAACACGCGCTGGCGCTGCACTACCGCGACGAAAACGGCCGCACGACCGAGCGCCGCATCTGGCCGTTTGCCATGGCGTTTTTCGACCACGCGCGCCTGATCGCCGCCTGGTGCGAGCTGCGGCAGGACTTTCGCCACTTTCGCGCCGACCGGGTGGTCGAGCTGGCGGACGCCGGCGTGCGCTACCCCGCGCGGCGGCATGCATTGATCCAGCGCTGGCGCGAGCAAATGCGCCACGAACTGGGTTGACCGGCCGCGCGACTGCTGACAGAAACTGGCAGCGCCGCAGCGCAGACTGCCGCCACGGCTGGCCACACCGGCCGCCGCCTTCAGGAGATCACGATGCCCCCATCCGCTCGCTTCGCCCTCGCCGTGCGCCATGTCAAGCACATGCCCGCGGCTCGCCGCCTCGGCCACGGGGTGTGAGGCGCACCATGTTCACCACCGAATCTGCCATCGACATCGCCGCCACGCCCGAGCGCGTGTGGGCGCTGTGGGCCGACGTGCCCGGTTGGCCGCGCTGGAACGCCGGCGTGGCCCGCGCCGCTCTACACGGGCCGTTTGCCAGCGGCTCAGCGTTTGACATGCAGTTGCCCGATGGCGGCCCGTTGCTGCACAGCACTTTGATCGACGTGGTGCCGAACGAGCGCTTCACCGACGAAACCGCGTTTGAAGGCGTGGTCGTGCGCGTGACCTACCGCACCGAGGTCGAGGGCCCTGGCGCGGCAGAGATCGGCGCCGGCGTATCCGGCGACTTCCCCGATGTGCTGGCGGTGCTCAAGCGCGTGGCCGAGGCGTCAGCGATGGAAGTGGCCTGCCGCTGCGGCGCCGCGCGCCTGCTGATCGACGGCACGCCGGTGGCGCAGCTGTATTGCCATTGCGACGACTGCCGCGCCGCGCACGACGCGGCCTATGTGGCCGCGTCCATTCACCCGGCCGGCGCGGTGCGGGTGGTGCAGGGCGATCTGGTGGCGCGGGTGGTGCAAACCACGCCGCGCATGGCGTGCGCGACCTGCGGCACGCACCTGTTTTCAGAGCTGGCCGACATGGGCCTGCGCAGCGTGAACGGCTTTCGGTTGCCACCCGGCCGCTTCGCACCGCAGTTTCACATCCAGTGCCAGCACGCCGTGCTGCCGGTGCGCGACGATCTGCCGCACTACCAAGCGTTTCCGGCCGCGTTTGGCGGATCGGATGCGTGCGTCACCTGGTGATGCCATGATCAACTCCCTGCTCAAGGAGCCTGCCATGACCGCCCCGATCACCCTCTACACCCACCCCATGTCGCGCGGCCGCGTCGCGCGCTGGATGCTGGAAGAAACCGGCCTGCCCTACGCCACCGAAATCCTCGACTACGGCACCACCATGAAGGCGCCCGCCTACCGCGCCATCAACCCGATGGGCAAGGTGCCGGCGATTCGGCACGGCGACACCGTGGTGACCGAAAACGCCGCCATCGCCATGTACCTGGCCGATCTGGTGCCCGAAAAGCAGCTGGCGCCGCCCGCCGGCGCGCCCGCGCGCGGCCCCTACTACCGCTGGATCAGCTTCATGGCGCCGCTGGAGCAGCTGATGATCGCCAAGGCCACCAACGCGCCGCTGCCCGAGCCGAAGATGGCCGGCTTCGGCACCGAAGCCGATCTGCTGGACACGCTGGAAGGCGCCCTGAAGGGGCGCGACCACCTGGCGGGCGGCCATTTCACCGCCGCCGACTTGCTGGTGGCGGCCTATGTCGGCTGGTACTTGCAGTTCAAGTTGCTGCAGCCGCGCCCGGAGTTCGTGCGCTTTGCCGATCTGCACGCCCAGCGCCCAGCAGCCCAGCGCGCCAAGGCCATCGACGACGAGCTGGCGGCCAAGCTGCAAACGGCGGGCTGATGCCCTTTTCACTCGAAGAGCGCCGTGTGCTGCTGGCCGTCAAGGGCGTCGGCCCCACCGTGATCGCGCGGTTGGAGCAGATGGGCATCGAATCGCTGACGCACCTGGCGCGCGCCAACGTGGCCGACATCCTGGCGCGCGGCGCGCAACTGAACGGATCGAGCTGCTGGAAAAACAGCCCGCAGGCGCGTGCGGCCATTCAAGCCGCCATTGCCACCGCGCAGTCTGGCGACAAGACCGGGAGCCGCCCGGATTGCTCCTGAATAAATAGCTGCCCGCGCTTGATGCACCAGCGCCAAACGCCGATTTGATTGAACACCAAGGTGCTGCCCGTGGCGCTGCTAGCATGCGGGCCATGCACTTCTCGCCCCTTGCCCATTCATTGCCGCGCTGTCTGCTGCCGATGCTGGCGCTGTGCGCACTGGCACCCGCGCTGGCGCAGCCGGCCGAAGCACGGGCCGACGCTTCGCGCGTCACTGCCGTCAAGCTCTACCCCGGCAGCGCCACGGTGGAACGCGCGCTGCGCGTGACGCCGGGTGCGCGGCATGCGGTGTTTGCCTGTCTGCCGGCGGGGCTGGACGCGGCCAGTCTGCAGGTCAGTGCCGACGCCAGCGTGCGCGTGGGCGAGTTGGCGGTGCGCCAGCTGCCGCGCGGCCTGCTGGGCAACGCCTGCGCCAGCCCGCTGGACGAGCGCATCCGCGCGCTCGAAGACCAGGTTGCCGCGCTGACAGCCGAAAGCGCGGGCATCGGTTACGCGGCGGGCTATTTCAAGAGCTTCGAAAACGCCGCCAGCGGCGCCGACAGCCGCGCCGCGCCAGCGCAAATCGGCGCCACCGCGCAGGCGCTGCGCCAGTCGGCGCGCGACGCGCTGACGCGGCAGCACCAGATCAAGCGCCAGCAAGAAGCGCTGGAACGCGAGCTGAAGCCGCTGCTGGCCGAACGCGACCGCGCCGGTGCGCAGGACGCCAGCGTCAGCACCGTACAGGTCACGCTGGCCGCGCCGCAGGGCGGCGAGCTGCGCCTGACCTACCAGGTGCGCGGCCCAGGCTGGCAACCCAGCTACCGCGCCACGCTGGACAGCGCGACCAAGAAAGTGCGGCTGGAGCGCCAGGCGCTGGTGGCGCAGGCCACGGGCGAAGACTGGAGCGGCGTGCAGCTGACGCTGTCCACCGGCCAGCCCGGCGCAGCCACGCAGGGGCCGCTGCCGCGGCCGTGGCGTGTGGGCATCGAGCCGCCCGTTCAACCGGTCGCCATGCCCGCGCCCGCCATGATGGCCGCCGCCCCCGCGCCCATGACCCGCATGCGCGCCGCCGCGGCCGAAGCGGCCGAGCCGATGCCCAGCTTTGACGTCAGCGTGTTTCAGGGCAGCTTCGCCACCGAATTTGTGCTGCCGCAGAAGATCAGCGTGCCGTCCAGCGGCCAGCGCGTCACGCTATCGTTGGGCGAGCAATGGCTGGACACGCGCCTGCTGGTGCGCAGCGCGCCCGCGCTGGACGCGGCGGCCTACCTGATCGCTGAAGTCGCCGCGCCGCCGGGCGTGTGGCCGTCCGGCCCGGTCAACCTGTACCGCGACGGCGCCTATGTTGGCCAGGGCCGTTTCGACAGCGCGCAACTGGCGCGCAGCGGCCTGGCCTTCGGGCGCGACGAACTGGTGAACGTGCGCGTTGAGCAGCCCGCGCGCACCGACGGCACGGGCGGCTTCATCAACACCCGCAACGAACGCCGCGTGAGCCGCCAGTACACGCTGGAAAACCGGCACCGCGAAGCCATCACGCTGCAAGTGCTGGACGCCGCCCCGGTGGCCGAGCACCAGGACGTGCGCGTCGAATCGCGCTACCAGCCCGAGCCGGCCAGCAAGGCCTGGAACGACCAGCCCGGCACCGTGGCGTGGCAGCAGACGCTGGCCGCCGGCGCCAGCCAGCGCTTGGTGGCCGAACACGTCATCACCTGGCCCAAGGACGAGCGCCTGCGCGAGCAGCGGTAAACCGCCCCGGACAGTGCCACATGACCGCAGCCCCTGACGACGGCGTGACCGACGTGCAGCCCAAGCGCGAGCTGCCGCACGACGCGCCCCCCACGCCCACGCCCACGCCCACCGCCGCCACGCCGCTGCCGCGCCCGGAAGGCGACGCGGCCGCGGCCACGCGGCCCACGGCGCGCTTCATGCGCGCCCACCCGGCGCACCTGATCGCGCTGGCCTTTGGCGCCGGCCTGTCGCCCAAGGCCGCTGGCACCGTCGGCACGCTGTGGGCGTGGCTGGTGTGGGCCTTGCTGCTGGCCGGTCAGCCGCCGGCCGTGCAGGGCGCCGTCATCGCGCTGGGCTTGCTGCTCAGTTGGTGGGCCGCCACCGTGACGGCGCGCCACCTGCACAGCGCCGACCCCGGCGCCATCGTGGCCGACGAGGTGATCGCCTTCTGGATCGTGCTTTGGCTGGTCACACCCGCCAGCCTGGGCGTGCAGCTGGCCGCGTTCGCGCTGTTTCGCTTCTTCGACGCCGTCAAGCCCGGCCCGGTGGGCTGGGCCGACCGCCTGCTGCACCACGCGCGTGGCTGGGCGGGCGGCTTTGGCATTCTGCTGGACGACCTGGTGGCCGCCTTCTGCACGCTGCTGGTGATCGCGCTGTGGCGCGCGTGGTGATGCTTTATGCTACAAAATAAAGAGCTGAACGCGCTGGATGGGCAAGCGCCTGCGGCACAAATCGTGCAAGAACTGGCCCGACAGCTGCGCACGCGCGGCTGCATGATGGCCACCGCCGAAAGCTGCACCGGCGGCCTGATCGCCGCCGCCTGCACCGACCTGGCGGGGTCGTCCGACTGGTTCGAGCGCGGCTTCGTCACCTACAGCAACGCCGCCAAGACCGAGCTGCTGGGCGTGCCAGCCGAACTGATCGCGCAGCACGGCGCCGTCAGCGAGCCGGTGGCGCGCGCCATGGCCGAAGGTGCGCTGGCCCATTCGCATGCGCAGGCCAGCGTGGCCGTGACCGGCGTCGCCGGGCCGGGGGGCGGCAGCGCCGACAAGCCGGTCGGCACCGTCTGGTTCGGCTGGTGCGTGGGCGGCGCCACCCGCACGGAAGTGCAGCACTTCGCCGGCGACCGCGCCGCCGTGCGCGCGCAGGCCGTGGCGCATGGGCTGCGGCGATTGCTGGAAGCGCTGCCGCCAATGGCAAGCGGGTGAGCCGTGGACAGCCACCTTGGCCTTGGCCGCCACCGCTCACCCGCTTCCTCCCTGCCGACGTCGGCACTACCAGGACGTCACTGCCGTGGCTCCAGCTTGACCACACTTCCATTGCTGCGCTTCAGATAGATCTCGTTGCCCACCACGCGCAGGTCGTTGCAGGCCGACGGAACGGTCTTGAATTCGAAGCAGATACGCCCATCCTCGGTACGCCAGATGCCCTGATCGGAGCGACCCGAAAAATAGGCGGTGACGACGTTCGAATCCGCCGCGTAATCGGTTCGAATGCCGCCGCTGGACAGGTTGAAAGACCGCCCCTTGAGCAAAGGCCCGATCTCCGCCGCTGCAGGCGTGCGGGCGCCAGCGGGAAACTCGGTGGCGGGCGGGGTGCTGGCGCAAGCGCCCAGCCATGCGGCCACCATCAGGACAGCAGCCAGCCTGGTTGTATTTTTCATGGCATTCCTCCGTGATTTGGGTCTGAAGGCACACCCGCCCTGGCGGGCAGGCGTGCGCTCGGCGATCAGATGCCCAGTTGCGACTTCATCGCAGCCCAGCCGGTGGCGTTCAGGCGGTTCGAGTAACCCAAGATACTGGCCAGATCGGTCTTGGTTTCGCGCGCGTAGCCAACTCGATCACCTGTGGCGCTGGCCTTCAGTTCCACAAAGATGCGGCTGTAGTTGGTCGCCGTGACAGCAGGATATCCGGCCAACCGCATCACGCGAACGCCGTTCACGGTCGAGATCTCGTAAGTGCCCTGCGTCGTGGTTTTGCAGTTCGTGGCATCGGTCTGAGCGGCGTTGTAAGTGCACTCGTAGAACTGCGCCGTGCCGGCTGTTGGGCTTGTACTGGCGATAAAGGCCACCCGTAAATTTCGCAGGCCGCCGTCGCCCGCCAGGCCCATGCTCAACGTACCGCCGTTTCCGGATGCCAGGTTGATATTGGCGACTGACACCTTGGCGATCAGATCCTCCAACTTGCGCGCGAAATCCACCGAGTAGAGGTCCGAATACACGTTGTTGATATATATGGACGAACCCAGGACGTAGTTGGCGCGCTTATAGAAGGTGCTGCTTGCAGGAAACTGAGCGTTGCCCAGCGCTGCCAACAGGTTCGGAGTCGAACCAGTGCCGTTGTTGATCACATTGGACTGTGGATCAGCCTGGGACTGGCTCACCATGTCGGCCATCGCCTTGCCTGCCACGCTGGTCGCGGGCAGGTTGTATCCGACCTGCTTGCGGGTCTTGCAGGTGACGCTCCGACTCGGGTTACCTTCAGTGGTACTGATCGGCACCGTGTCGTCACACAACACCCAGCCATTTGGCGACAGGTAAACGTTGCCGTAGAGCGCGGTCGTCGCCAACGCAACACCATTGGCCTTGCCCGCCCAAGTGTTGGCTGTGAGACCACCTGCGGTGCCGGCGGGCTTGGCCATCCGGTCGAGCGTCTGGAACCGATAGTTACCTGCGTCGGTGTAGGTCAGCGAATTCAGTGCGCCGGGGGCCGCCGTGACCGCCGCCGTTTGGTCGCCCACCACCAGCGTCCCACCTTCGCGCAGCACGCGGGAGGTGACCTGAGCCATGAAGCGGGCCGTGTCCTGGACGTTGTTGTCGTCCGCCGCCGGGTCGTTCTGATAGTTATCGATCTTGGCGTCCGTGATGCCCAGTTGGGTCACCACGTTGGCGCGCGCCACGGTTTCGGTCATGCCACCGGCGACGCCGGCAGCAACCAGTGTGGTCAGGGGGTTGATGGAGCCGCCCGAACCCGCCACGCGCTTGAGCACGTAGGCACTGGTCGTGGCCGCGGTGTCAGGGTGGTATCCCATGTCGATGGTGGTGCGCGGGTCGGTGACCGCTCCCGGGTTGACCGGCGCGATCAACGATGACGCCGCCGCACCCGCGACCTTGGTGGAGTCGAAGGTCAGGCTATACGCGCCATCGGTGCCGGTGGCAGCAGAAGCAGGCTCTCCCGCGTCGCACGCGTTGTTGGCGTTCAGGTCCAGGCAAACGACGACATTCTTCAACGGCCCCGCACGCGTCACCTGACCACTGAGCGTCACCGGTGCTGGCGCCGGTGCAGGGGCGGGCGCTGGTGCCGGTGCAGGCGACGGAGAGGGCGCAGGCGCCGGGGAAGGTACTGGCGCGGGCGACGGCGCCGGACTTGCACCGTCGCTGACCCCGGTGCCCGGGTTGAGCGTGCTGCCCGCCGGTGCGGGCGCAGGGGTGGTGGTGGAACTGTCGTCGCCGCCTCCGCAGGCGGTCAGAGACAGCGCCACGGCGGCGAACAAGCCGCTCAGCACGAACATTTGCTTTCGATTGGACATGGTGCGCTCCTTCTCTTGAACACAAGGCAGGGGGCGTGCCGCTTGCCGACCATCGGTGCGCTGGCTGATCCCTACGGCATCAATGTCTTTGGTTTACGGCCAATGCACATGCCATGAATATGGGAGGCCAGCGCGTCATTTCCCCCCTGCATGGGTGTGAAATGAATTGGGGTAGGCCCATTAGGCTGACCGCATGTCCTCGACTGGCCCATGCCTGTTGTCCAGACCGCAAGTGCGGTGGCCAAAGTGTGGCCGTATTGCCCTATGCTTGCGATCAAGAGAAGGCAAATGGGCGCAGCGGGGCACTATGGACCGATTTGCGGAGGAAAGGCCACTTCAGCCTGTCTGGGCGGCCATCGTGTTTGTGGACGTGGTCGATTCGGTCAGCCTCATCCAGGCCGACGAGCGCGGCATGGTCGAACGCATTCGCCATTTCCTCGCCGGCATCGCGCGCTCGGTGGTTCCCTCGTTCGGCGGGCAGGTGCTGGAACGCCAGGGAGACGGCCTGCTGCTGCGCTTTACCGATGCCGGCGCGGCGCTGCGCTGCGCCGTGGCCCTGCAGGCCTACCGCCCGGGCGAAATGCCAGCGGCCGACCTGGCGGGCGATATTCGGCTTCGCGTGGCGGTGCACTCAGGTTCGCTGTTGAGCGACGGCCATGCCGTGTATGGAGCGGCTGTCAACCTGACCGCGCGACTTCTGACCGTGGCCACGGCGGGTGACATTGTGTTCACGTCCGACGTGAAGGCGCTGGCAGACGCGCAGGTGCATGGCCTGGCCCCGCTTGACATGGGCCTGTGCCACCTGAAGCATTGGCGTGAGCCGGTGCATCTGTGGCGCTTGCCCGCCCCCTGTGGCAGGGGCGCAGCGGCGCACGGTGTCCGCGAGCCGGACTGGCGCGCGCGGCTGGCGGTGCTGCCGTTTTCCATGCAGGGGCTGGTCAGTGCGCCGCAGGGGCTTCAGGATTTTCTGATGGACTCGCTGATCGCGGGGCTGTCGCGCCACCCGGGTCTGCTGGTCACGTCGCGCCTGTCGGCCGTCAACGCGGCGCTGACCGCCCTGGCGCCGGCAGACGTCGCGCGGCGCCTGGGGGTGCGCTACCTGGTCACGGGCTCGTCATGGCTCATGGGGCAACGCCTGGGCTTGGTCATGCACCTGCTCGATACCCGGTCGGACGAGTTGATCTGGACCGAACGTGTCAGCGGCGACCTGGCCGATCTGCTTCAGCCCGAGAGTGCCCTGGTAGGCACCCTGGCGCGCGGTTGCGCGACTGCCCTGCTGCAAAGCCAGGTACGCGACGCCCTGACCATGCCGCTGCCGCAGCTGGACAGCCATGCTCTGATGACCGGTGCGGTCACCTTGATGCACCTCGTCAGCGAGACCGACCTGCGGCGCAGCGAAGCCATGCTGCACGCCGTCATCGAGCGCCATCGGCACATCGCATCGCCCAAAGCCTGGTTGGCGAAATGGCATGTGCTGAGCGCGGTGCAAGGCATGGACGAGCGAGGCGACGCACTCACCCATGCCATCGACATGGCCGACCGCGCGCTGGACCTGGAGCCCCGCAGTGCGCTGGCGCTTTCTGTGAAGGGGCATGCCTTGTGCCACCAGGGCGTGCGAATCGACGAGGCGCATCGCCTGCTGGACGACGCCGTGGACGCCAACCCGAGCGAGCCCATGGCCTGGTTGTACCGCAGCGTATGGCACCAGATGTGGGGTGAGGGGCCGCTGGCGGTGGCAGACGCGCAGCACGCGCTCGGCTTGTCACCGCTCGATCCGCAGCTGGCGTATTTCGAGATGATGCTGGGCAACGCGTACCTGGCCCAGGGTGACCTGGAGCGTGCGCTGCCCATGTGTCAGTCCGCCGTCCTGAAAAACAACAAGCACCTGCCAGCGCTGCGTGGCCTGCTGTTGGCGCAATTTGAATCGGGTAACGCAGCCGCCGCGGCAGACAGCCTCGCCACCATTCGCCGCCTGGCACCGCAGCTGACGGTGAGCTCATACCTGGGCACCACGCAGGACAGCCCGCTTCGGCGCCGTGTTGCCCGTGCCATGCAATCGCTCGGGCTGCCGCCTCATTGACTAGGAGACTTCGCCATGCCATATCCGGTGTTCTTCAACTTCAGCCCTTTTTCGGGCGGCGCGAATCTGAGCGGTGGTGCTTCATGGCTCAGCGGCGGCGCCAGTGGCGGAGCCAGTGGTGGCGCCAGCGGTGGAGCGGCAGGGCCCGCCGAATCCATCAGCAGCGGACTGGTTCTCAATCGCGCCGCTATCGTGGGCGTGTTTGAACATGGCTACCAGAGCACCGCTTCGTCACCTGAGTTGCTGATGCTGAGCAACAATGCGCCAGGTCCGCAGCGGCTTACGCGATGGGAAACAGGGCACGCGGTCGCCATCGTGGCTGGGGAGCTGCTGGAGCGGTTGGCCGTGCGCTACGCAAACGACACACTCAAGCTGCTGGTCACTCAGCCAGCAGCGGCCTCGATCGAACTGTGCACGCTGACGCGGCCCGACCAAGCCACGCTGGACGCGCAACTTAAACTGGTGATCGCCTACGCCGATTTGCGCGCCGACCGCTTTGCCGAGATTCAGTCGCAGCAAGTGTGGCCGGTGGACTATTGGTCGGCGGTGCTCGGCATTACCCCGCGCCAACACCCGAACACGCTGTTGCTGATGGCCGTCGTGCAGTCGCTGGCCGTGCATGTGGTGGCACGCATGAAGCACCTGGCCAATGTGCCGCGGCCGGTGCAGTTGTCTGCGCAGGTGCAGCCGATGCTGGCAACACCGATGCACGCTGCCTGGCCGGGCGGCCATGCCACCGAGTCGTTTGCCGCCGCCGCGCTGCTGGGCGGCTTGATCCAGGCCGCCCGCCCCGAATTGGCCGCCGCGCCGCTTCAAGAGCAACTGAACCGGCTGGCCACCCGAATCGCCACCAACCGCGTGGTGGCCGGGCTGCACTACCCGCTGGACACGGCAGCCGGCTGGGCGCTGGGCACCAGCCTGGGCGACTATGTGGTGGCTTGCGCGGCGAAAGGCACATCGGCCAACAAGCGGGATTTCAACAGTCAGGCATTTGGGGGCAAGGACTTCAGCGTCAACGGGGATGCGGCGAGCAAGGGAACGACGGAGGCACCGCTGGCGCTGACGCCTGCGACCGGGGTGGACGCGCTGCAATCTCTGTGGGCCGCCGCCCAGCTGGAGTGGAAGTGATGGCGACCGGCGTTGATTGGGCGCAACTGGCGGGCGATCTGCCACCCGTCGATCCGTACCTGGTCTGGGCCGACACCACAGCCTATGCCGGCTACCGTCTGAACCCCGGCAAGTCGCCCGACGGCTGGTGGTCGGTGCTGCTGGAGTTGGAGCCTGCTCGAGATGGCAAGAACCCGATCCCGCGATTGCTGGATGAAACCCAGCGAAGCTGGTTGCAGGTGCCCGCCGCGTACCTGCATGATGCGCTGGGTGATGATTTTCGCTACTGCACAGCGCGCGTGACGGGGAGGTTCTTCACCGACGACGCGGCACGCGCGCGGGCTGGTGTGTTGCGCTACCAGCTGGGCTTGCCGGTCGAACGCACCGTGCGCGAGCTGCATGCCATCGACGAGACCGCCACCGGCAAGCCGGCCGATGCCCAACCTCTGACGGGCGGCAAGGGTCGCACCGTCATGGCCTTGATCGACGGCGGGCTGGCATTCGCCCACGCTGCGTTCTGCCGACAGGTGGGCGGCCAGCGCGAGGCGCGTGTCAAGCGCTATTGGCGGCAGGACGAGTGCTTTGGCAGCCGCTACCTGGGCGATGTGGCGCGCACCTCGCGTGTGCACGGCAGCCAGGCGGGCTGGAACAAACCGGCGCAAATGGGCTACGGACTGCAGCTGGATGAAGCGGCGATCCAGGCCGTCATCAACAGGCACACCCACTCCGGGCAAGTGGATGAAGATGCGCTGTACCGCGATCTGGAGTTGTGGAGTCTCGACAGCGCCGCGCACCACGGCACCCACGTGTTCAGCCTGGCCACGCAGCCTTATGCCGACCGACTGGCGACCGAGGACGCGCCGCCGACATTCGCGCCCGAGGCCAGCAGCCCGGCCAACGACACCGCCGACTTGATGGCGGTGCAACTGGAATGGGCCAACGTGCTCGACACCTCGGGCCGCGCCATGGCCGTGAGCGTGGTCGACGCGCTGGTCTATGTGGTGTCGTGCTGCGCGAACGACGTGCGCATCGTAGTGAACCTGAGCTGGGGCACGCAGGCCGGACCGCACGACGGGACGTCGGTGCTGGAGAAAGCGATGGCGGCGTTGTGCGCAGCGCCTCGGCTGAAAGGGCGGCTTTTCATCGTGGTACCCGCTGGCAATCATTACCAGGCCAGATCGCATGCGCATGCCGGGCTGCACGGTGGGAATGGGCTTGCGCTTTCGTGGCGAATCCAGCCCGACGGGCATACGCCGAGCTTTCTGGAGCTGTGGTTTCGCGGCGAGCCCGGCCAAGCGAAAGCACTGGATAACCTGAGCATTCGAATTACCCAACCCGACGGTTTAGCGGAAACAGTTCGGCCGGGCCAGTGGCGACGCTTCAGCGCGGGCACCGCGACGGCAGTGTTCCCACACCAAACCATGCTGGGCGAGAACGGCAGCTGCCTGTTGATCGCCGTCGCGCCGACTGCCAGCCTGACGGGGGCGGCGGTCGCGCCCAGCGGTGCCTGGAAGATCGAGGTGGACTACACATCCACCTTTGACCCTCTCCCCCCGCTGGATGTGGACGCGTTCATTGAGCGCAACGACGTGGCGTTGGGCTTGTTCACCGGCGCGCGCGCCTCGTACTTCGAGGCCACGGACTACAACCTTGGCGCGTCGGAAGACATGCCCGCACACGGCGACAGCAATCGAAGCCCGATTAGACGCTGCGGTAGCTACAACAGTCTGGCGACGGGCACGGACGGCGTGCATTGGGTGGGAGTTGGTGGCTGGGTGCATCTGCCTTCCGGGCGCAACCCGTGGGGCAAGCCTGCTGCCTACAGCCCACGACGGAACGACTTGTTCAACGCTCCTGGCAATCCACTCAAGATCCACCCCGACCGCGTGCGTGTGACGGACGAAAGCCCAGTGCTTCGGGGGCTGCGCGCCGCCGGTAGCCGAAGCGGAGGAACGGTGCGGTTGGTGGGCACCAGTTCGGCCGCGCCGCAGTGCGTCCGGATTCTGGCTAACGGGCAACCGCTGCCGGACAACCCTCGCCCTTCAAACGCCGAGAAAGGGCCGGATCGATGAGCCGCTCACCCGCCCGCGTCACCTTGCGCCAGTTATGCCGTCTGGGCCTGCCAGCGCCACTGCTGCTGCCCGCGTTGCTGCCGGTGTTGCGCGAGCTGGTGCCGGCCAGCCACGCAGCCTTCTTCTTCTGCGATGAGCACGGGCACATCGCCAACCTGTATGCCGAGCGCATGCTGCCGCCTCGGTCCATGGCCGCTTATCACGAGCGCCACGACCAGAAGCGATTTCGCGAACGGTTCATCCAGCGCGTGGCCGCCGAATGCCCGACCAGCCGCCACAGCGTGACCGCGGCTGAGCGGTTGGAGCCGTACTACCAGGACGTGCTGGCACCGCTGGACATTGCGCACATGCTCTACGCCGTGTTGCGGTACAGGGGCCAGGTCATCGGACAGTTGAGCCTGTACCGGGGTGGACGCGACGATCCCTTCGGCGCGGCGGATGAGCAGACCTTGTCGGATGTGCTGCATTACCTGGGCGAAGCACTGGCGGTCCAGGCGCAGCAACTCACGGCCGACCCGCGCAAGCATGTGGTGGAAGAAGCTTTGGCCGTGCTGGACGATGACGGCGAAGAACTGTATGCCGACGCTGGCTGGCAACGCATCGTGCGCCTGGCGCAAGCCAGCGTGATCGCGCCTGTGGGTGCGCAGAAGGAAATCCAGTCGGTGCCCAAGTTCGTGAGGGCAATCCTGGCCGCGCTCACTAGCGCGCCGCAGTCGGCGCACCATGTGCACTCGGCCTGGGGCGAATTCGCTTTTCGGCGGCATGACATGGCGTCGCACAGCGGGGCGCCCGCGGTGGCCCTGATCGTATCGCGCCTGGCCGCCGAGCCGGTGCAGCTGGCTACCGGCGCCGCCGCCAAGGGGCTGTCGCCGCGTCAGCGTGAAGTTGCCGTATTGATGGCGCAAGGCCACAGCAACCAGGACATCGCGCAGTTGATGGGCATCACAACCAACACCGCTGCGTCCTACGTCAAGCAAATTTTCTCGCGACTGGGCGTGCATGAACGCAACGGCGTGGCACAGGCGCTGATGCAGGCCAGCAGTACCTGATCACCCCTGCGCGGGTGATACCCAAAATGAGGTGGTTGGGCAAAGATCGGCCGCATGTCACACGCAGATTTGATTGAACCCCCCTCGCCGACGGCACGGCATTCTTCCCGACCTCGAAACATGCCCGTGATGACCGAAACCATCTCTGCGCGCGAGCGCGACGTGCTGTCCCTGCTGGAGCGCGGTTGCAGCTACGCCGAAGCCGCGCAGTCTCTGGGTGTGGCGGTTTCGACCGTGCAGGCGCACGTGAAGAGCCTGTATGTCAAGCTGGGCGTGCATTCCAAAAACGAGGCTGTGTACGAAGCTCGGCAGGCGCGCCTGATCTGAATGCGGCTTGGGCGCCAACGCACGGTGAAGGCGCGGCGCTCACTTCAGACTGAGACGGTCACACTCTGCCGCGCGGTGGCCGGCAATTACCTGGTGCGGCAACGCCACAGAGCGCACGCGCCGCGTTCAGGTCTGCAGGCCAGGCGTGCATGACGCACCGCCCAGAAAGACTCACCTCACACTGATCAACCGCCAGTCCAGCCGGTTGTCGGCGCGGTGCACGACGTCGATGTTTTTCTTCATGGCCCAAGGGATGACCTGGTTGTGCAGCGGCAGGTGGCTGACGTCCTGGTGCTCCAGGATGAGCGCCTGCTCGATGAGCTCGCTGCGGCGCTTGTGGTCGGTCTCGACCTTGATGCGCTCGACCAGCGCGTCCATCTGCGGGTTGCTGTAGCGGCCCACGTTGTAGTTGCCGTCGCCGCCGGCGCCCACACTGCGCACCAGCGACTGCAGGCTGTACAGCGCGTCAAAGGTTGGCACGCCCCAGCCCAGCATGTAGATGCTGGCTTCGTAGCGCTGGATCATGGGGAAGTACGTGACCAGCGGCAGCGTGCGCAGCTTGGCTTTTACGCCCACCTTGGACCACATGGCCGCCACCGCCTGACAGATGCGTTCGTCGCCGATGTAGCGGTTGTTGGGGCAGGCAAAGTCGACTTCGAAGCCGTCCTTGTAGCCGGCGTCGGCCAGCAGTTTTTGCGCGGCGGCCACGTTGAAGGGGTAGCGCTGGTCGGCACGCTTGGTGTAGCCGTTGACCTGCGGCGCGATCAGCGTGCCGGTGTTTTGACTCAGCCCGCGCATCACCACTTTGTGGATGGCGTCGATGTCGATGGCCTGGTACAGCGCCTGGCGCACGCGCTGGTCTTTCAGCGGGTTCTTGCCCTTGACGTTGCTGCCGGGCAGCTCGTCGCGAAACTGGTCCATGCCGAAGAAGATGGTGCGGTTTTCAGGGCCCTGCACCACCTTCAGCGCGCTGTTGCCCTGTACGCGCTGCAAGTCCTGCGGCGTGGGGTCCAGCACCAGGTCCACCTCGCCGGACAGCAGCGCCGCCATGCGCGTGGCCTCTGACTTGATGGGGGTGTAGACAATCTCGGTCACGTTGCTGCTGCCCGCCTTGGCCGCCGTGCCCCACCAGTGCGGGTTGCTCACCATCACCAGCTTCTGGTCGGGCTGCCATTCCTTGACCATGTACGGCCCGGTGCCCATGGCGTTGCGGTGGGCAAAGCTTTCGTCCTTGGTCTTGATGTCCTTGGGCTCGACGGACTTGTTCTTCTCGGCCCAGGCGCGGCTCATGATGCGCAGCTCGGTCAGCTGGTTCAGCAGCACGGGGTTGGGTGCCTTGGTGAAGACGTCGAGCGTGTTGGGACTGGCCACCACCACCTTGTCGATGCCCTGGGTGTAGACGCTGTAGTTGGACGTCTTGGCCATGGCGCGTTCCAGCGAGAACTTGACGTCTTCCGCCGTCATGGCGCTGCCGTCGCTGAACTTCACGCCCTGCCGCAGCGTGAACTGCATCTGCGTGGGGCTGACCTGCTTCCACGCGGTGGCCAGCATCGGTTCCAGCTTGAAGGTCTTGCTGTTGTAGTACACCAGCGATTCGTACACCGCCGCGTGCACGCCGTTGCCCAGCGCGTTGTTCTGCGAATGGATGTCCAGCGTGGGGATGTCGCTGGCGCTGGTCCACTTGAAGGTCTTGGCGTGCAGTGGCAGCGCGCAGCAAACGGCCAGCGCGGCCAGGCTCACGGTACGGATGTTCATCGGGGTGTCCCTTGTCAAATATCGGAACCGGGCAGTATGCAAGCCGTCCGTGACGCGGCGGCACAGGGAAGTCCCTGACATGAGGCGACCCGCTTTCAAAAAGATGGCTGCGCGCGCTCGATGCCTCGCCGTTTCAAGGCAAATCCACTGGCAGCGCTTGCTGAATGGGCGCGATCCACTACTTACTTGATAGCAACACCGTGGCTGACATGGGTGGGTGATAGGCTCGGGCAGCCCGTTTTGCAAGGTTTGCCCTCATGCCCGCCATCACTTTTGCCCGCACCGTTCGCTACAGCACGCTGGCGCTGTGCGCGCTGGTGTTGGTGCTCAGCCTGTTTTCGATGATCGCGTTTGGCCGCGGCCTGCCGTGGTTTGTGCTGGCGGCGGCGCTGCTCGGGCTGGGCGCGCACGACCTGACGCAGACGCGCCACGCCATCTTGCGCAACTACCCCGTTTTGGGGCACCTGCGGTTTGCGCTCGAATTCATTCGGCCCGAAATTCGGCAGTACTTCATCGAAAGCGACACCGAAGCGCAGCCGTTTTCGCGCGCGCAGCGGTCGATGGTCTACCAGCGCGCCAAGGGCGAGCCGGACAACCGGCCCTTTGGCACGCAGCTGGACGTGGGCGCCGAGGGCTACGAGTGGATCAACCACTCGCTGCACCCCAGCCGCATCGAGTCGCACGACTTCCGCCTGTGGATTGGCGGCCAGCCGGGCGCGCCCAACGCGGGCGTGGCGCCCTGCACGCAGCCCTACAGCGCCAGCGTGTTCAACATCTCGGCCATGAGTTTTGGCGCGCTGTCGGCCAACGCGGTGCTGGCGCTGAACCAGGGCGCGCGCATCGGCGGCTTCGCGCACGACACGGGCGAAGGCTCCATCTCGCAACACCACCGCGTGCATGGCGGCGATCTGATCTGGGAGATCGGCTCGGGCTACTTCGGCTGCCGCAACGCCGACGGCAGCTTCAGCGACGAGCGCTTTGCCGCGCAGGCGCGCGACCCCCAGGTCAAGATGATCGAAATCAAGCTCAGCCAGGGCGCCAAGCCCGGCCATGGCGGCGTGCTGCCGGGCGCCAAGGTCACGCCCGAGATCGCCGCCGCGCGCGGCGTGCCGGTGGGCGTCGATTGCATCTCGCCGTCGGCGCACAGCGCGTTCTCGACACCGGCGGAGCTGATGCAGTTCGTCGCGCGGCTGCGCCAGCTGTCGGGCGGCAAGCCCACGGGCTTCAAGCTGTGCATTGGCCACCCGTGGGAATGGTTTGCCATCGTCAAGGCCATGCTGGCCACCGGCATCACGCCCGACTTCATCGTGGTCGATGGGGCCGAGGGCGGCACCGGCGCGGCGCCGGTCGAATTCACCGACCACGTGGGCACGCCGCTGCAAGAGGGCTTGCGGCTGGCGCACAACACGCTGTGCGGCGTGGGCCTGCGCGATCGCATCAAGCTGGGCTGCGCCGGCAAGGTGACCAACGCGTTCGACATCGCGCGCATGCTAGCGCTGGGCGCCGACTGGTGCAATTCGGGCCGTGCCTTCATGATGGCGGTGGGCTGCATCCAGGCGCAGACCTGCCACACCGGCCGCTGCCCCACCGGCGTGACCACGCAAGACCCGCTGCGCCAGCGCGCCCTGGTGGTGGCCGACAAGGCGCCGCGCGTCGCGCAGTTCCACGCCAACACCCTGCACGCGCTGAAAGAGCTGCTGCAAGCCGCCGGCCTGACGCACCCGGACGACGTGACCATGCACCACATCGTGCGCCGCATCGACGACGCCGAGGTGCGGCTGCTGTCGTCGCTGATGCCCGAGGTGGCGCCGGGCGCCATCCTGCACGACCTGGCGCACCTGCCCAACGTGTATCGCCTGTACTGGCCGCTGGCCGACGCGCACGGCTTTGCGCCGCGCACGCCAGCGCCGGGCGAGGCGCCGCCCGATCTGCGCGGCGCGGTCAGCTCGCGCAAGAGCAACGCGCCCGCATCGGCGCACGAGGTGGCGCGCCAGCTGCACCCGACCCGCCGAACCGAGCCGCGGCCCCAGGCCACGCTGACGCCCGAGCAGGAACACCCGCCCGGCGCCGCCCCGGCATCGCCCACCGAGGTGCCGCCCGGCTGGGGTGGATCGAGCGCCCCCGCCGAGGCAGCGCCCCCGAAAGATTCCGCATGAACCGGCATTTGCTACATTTTGTATAGCTGTCAGCGCTTGCCACGCGGGCGGTGGGGCATCAAACAAGAGGCTAATCAGCGCGCCAAGGCCCGCACGGCGACGCGGGCATCGCCTGCGGCCGATGCCCGCCGGGCGGCGGCATTTTGACGGGTACAAACCCCTAGCCCCTTGCCACGGTGCGTCACTCATAATCCGCCCGTTTTTCACTGCGTGAAGGCGCGACGGCCGCATGAGTTCGGACATCATTCTGGAGACGCGTGGACTCGTCAAGGAGTTCAAGGGTTTCGTGGCGGTCAACGACGTCAACCTGAAGGTGCGTCGCGGCACCATCCATGCCCTGATCGGCCCCAACGGCGCGGGCAAGACCACCTGTTTCAACCTGCTGACCAAGTTTTTGGAGCCCACGCGCGGCCAGATCCTGTTCGACGGGCACGACATCACGCGCGACAAGCCGGCCGACATCGCGCGCCGTGGCGTGGTGCGCTCATTCCAGATCTCCTCCACCTTTCCCAACATGAGCGTGCTGGAAAACGTGCGCGTGGCGCTTCAGCAGACGCTGGGCACCGCGTTCAGCTTCTGGAAGTCGGAGCGCACGCTGAACCAGCTCAACGACCGCTGCATGGAGCTGCTGGGCTTCGTTGGCCTGGCCGACTATGCCCACCTGAAGGCTGTCGAATTGCCGTACGGCCGCAAGCGCGCGCTCGAAATCGCCACCACGCTGGCCATGGACCCGAAGCTGATGCTGCTGGACGAACCCACGCAGGGCATGGGCCACGAGGACGTGGACATGGTCACGCAACTGATCAAGAAAGTGGCCGCCAACCGCACGGTGTTGATGGTCGAGCACAACATGGGCGTGGTCGGCAACATCGCCGATCAGATCACGGTGCTGCAGTTCGGTCAGGTCATTGCCGAAGGCCCGTACGCCGAGGTGTCGAGGAACCCGCAGGTGCTGGAGGCCTACATGGGCAGCGCCGACGAAGTGCTGCAGGGGGCGCACTGAGCATGAACGCCACCGCACCCGCCATCCGCCTGCAGGACGTCCACTCCTGGTACGGCGAATCTCACATCATGCACGGCGTCAACATCGACGTGATGCCGGGCGAAGTGGTGTCACTGCTGGGCCGCAACGGCGCCGGCCGCACCACCACGCTGCGCGCCATCATGGGCCTGACCGGCAAGCGCACCGGCTCGATCCAGGTCAATGGCGTCGAGACCGTGCGCATGGCGCCGCACCAGATCGCGCGGCTCGGCCTGGGCTATTGCCCCGAAGAGCGCGCCATCATGACCTCGCTGACGTGCCAGGAAAACCTGATGCTGCCGCCCAAGGTGGCCGAGGGCGGCATGAGCGTCGAAGAGATCTACGACATGTTCCCCAACCTGAAGGCGCGCAAGAACAGCCCGGGTGGGCGCCTGTCGGGCGGCGAGCAGCAGATGCTGGCGGTGGCGCGCATCCTGCGCACGGGCGCCAAGACGCTGTTGCTGGACGAAATCTCGGAAGGCCTGGCGCCCGTCATCGTGCAGGCGCTGGCGCGCATGATCCGCGAGTTGCGTTCGCGCGGCTTCACGGTGCTGATGGTCGAGCAGAACTTCCGCTTCGCCGCGCCGCTGGCCGACCGCTTCTACATCATGGAGCGGGGACTGATCGTGCGCGAGTTCTCGTCGGCCGAGTTGCAGGACAACATGGACATGTTGCACGAGTACCTCGGCGTCTGATTTTTCATCCTTTTCCCTGTCCGTTTTTTTGGCAGTCCATCACTCAAGGAGATGTAATGATGAAACGCAAATTGCTCTGCACGCTGATCGCCGGCATGGGTCTGGCAGCCGCTGGCGTGGCGCAGGCCCAGATTTCGGGCAACGTGGTCAAGATCGGCGTGATGAACGACATGTCGGGCGTCTACGCCGACATTGGCGGCCCCGGCTCCGTATTGGCTGCCAAGATGGCCGTGGAGGACTACCTCAAGGCCTCCAAGTCCCAACTCAAGGTCGAAGTGGTCTCCGCCGACCACCAGAACAAGCCGGACGTGGGCTCCAGCATCGCGCGCAAGTGGTATGACTCCGACGGCGTCGACATGATCATCGACGTGCCCACCTCGTCGGTCGGCCTGGCCATCAACCAGGTCAGCAAGGAAAAAGGCAAGGCCTACATCAACACCGGCTCCGCCACGTCCGACCTGACCGGCAAGGACTGCTCGCCGAACACCGTGCACTGGCTGTACGACACCTGGATGCTGGCGCACGGCACCGGCAGCGCGGTCGTCAAGAACGGCGGCGACAGCTGGTACTTCCTGACGGCGGACTACGCCTTCGGCCATGCGCTGGAGCGTGACACCTCCGAGGTCGTCAAGGCTTCCGGCGGTAAAGTGCTGGGCAGCGTCAAGGTGCCGCTGGCCACGCAGGACTTCTCGTCCTTCCTGTTGCAGGCGCAGTCGTCCAAGGCCAAGATCATCGGCCTGGCCAACGCCGGCGGCGACACCATCAACTCGATCAAGCAGGCGGCCGAGTTCGGCATCACCAAGGGCGGCCAGAAGCTGGCCGGCCTGCTGGTGTTCCTGCCCGACGTGCACGGCCTGGGCTTGGCCACGGCGCAGGGCCTGAACGTGACCGAGTCCTGGTACTGGGACCTGAACGACGCCAGCCGCGCCTGGACCAAGCGCTTCGTGGCGGCCAACGGCGGCAAGTACCCCTCGTCCGACCACGCGGGCGTGTACGCCGGTGTGCTGCACTACCTGAAGGCGGTGGACGCCGCCAAGACGGATGACGGCAGCAAGGTCATCGCCAAGATGAAGGAACTGCCGACCGACGATCCGCTGTTCGGCAAGGGCAGCATCCGCGCCGATGGCCGCAAGATCCACCCCGTCTACCTGTTCGAGGTGAAGAAGCCGTCAGAGTCCAAGGGCCCGTACGACTACTACAAGCTGCAGCAGACCATCCCGGCCGACAAGGCGTTCCGCCCGATCGGCGAGGGCAACTGCCCGCTGGTGGCCAAGAAGTAAGGCTGGCCTGACCCGCAACGCGACCGCACGGCAAACGAACGAAACATGGAAATCTTCGGCATCCCGATCCAGGCCATGATGGGCCAGCTGCTCATCGGCCTGATCAATGGCTCGTTCTACGCCTTGCTGTCGCTCGGTCTGGCCGTCATCTTCGGCCTGCTCAACATCATCAACTTTGCCCATGGCGCCCAGTACATGCTGGGTGCCTTCGGGGCCTACCTGCTGCTCAACAAGCTGGGGCTCGGCTACTGGTGGTCGCTGATTCTGGTGCCGATCCTGGTCGGCGCCACCGGCGTGATCATCGAGCGCACCATGCTGTCGCGACTGTACAAGCTCGACCACCTGTACGGCCTGCTGCTGACCTTCGGCCTGGCGCTGATCATCCAGGGCCTCTTCCGCAACGAATACGGCTCGACCGGCCTGCCCTACTCGATGCCCGCGCAGCTGCAGGGCGGCGTCAACCTGGGCTTCATGTTCCTGCCGATCTACCGCGGCTGGGTCATCGTCGCGTCGCTCATCGTCTGCCTGGCGACCTGGTTCGTCATCGAGCGCACGAAACTGGGCGGCTACCTGCGCGCCGCCACCGAGAACCCGCAGATCGTGCAGGCCTTCGGCATCAACGTGCCGCGCATGATCACGCTCACCTACGGCTTCGGCGTGGCGCTGGCCGCGCTCGCCGGCGTGATGGCGGCGCCCATTTACCAGGTCAGCCCGCAGATGGGGGCCGATCTCATCATCGTCGTGTTCGCCGTGGTGGTGATCGGTGGCATGGGCTCGATCATGGGCGCCATCGTCACCGGCTTCGGCCTGGGGCTGATCGAGGGCCTGACCAAGGTGTTCTACCCCGAGGCCTCCACCACCGTCATCTTCATCATCATGACCATCGTGCTGCTGATTCGTCCGGCTGGTCTGTTCGGAACACAGAAATGACATCCCCCCTGAGTCGCCTGCGGCGCCTTCCCCCCAAGGGGGACAACGCTGGTGGCCGGGGCAACCCCGGCCACGGCGTTCTGGCGTGGCCTGCTCCGCGGCCTTTTGTACCTTTGCGTTCGGACCACGCGGCCGCACCCACGCGATGAATGACTGCCATGGCTGAATCCGCAATTCCCGTTCCAACCTCGGCGATGAACCCGGCTGCTCAGAACGCCGCGCGCACGCACCGCATTGCCTTCATCGTCATGGCGCTGCTGTTCATGGTCGCGCCGCTGGTCGGCGTGTACCCGGTGTTCATGATGAAGGTGATGTGCTTTGCGCTGTTCGCCTGCGCCTTCAACCTGCTGCTGGGCTTTGGCGGCCTGCTGTCGTTCGGCCATGCCATGTTCCTGGGCAGCGCCGGCTACGTGACCGCGCACGCCGCCAAGGTGTGGGGGCTGACGCCCGAGCTGTCCATTGCCGCGGGCACGCTGTGCGCGGCGGCGCTGGGCTGGGTGGTGGGCAAGCTGGCCATCCGCCGCCAAGGCATCTACCTGACCATGATCACGCTGGCGCTGGCCCAGATGGTGTTCTTCTTCGCGCTGCAGGCGCCGTTCACCGGTGGCGAGGACGGCATCCAGGCGGTGCCGCGCGGCAAGCTGTTCGGCCTGATCGACCTGTCGAACACCAACGTCATGTACGCCTTCGTGCTGGCGATCTTCCTGGGCGGTTTCCTGCTGATCTACCGCATCATCCACTCGCCCTATGGCCAGGTGCTGAAGGCGATCCGCGAGAACGAGCCGCGCACCATTTCGCTGGGCTACGACGCCGACAAGTTCAAGCACCGCGCCTTCGTGCTGTCGGCCGCGCTGTCGGGGCTGGCGGGCGCCACCAAGTCGCTGGTGTTTCAGCTGGCCTCGCTGACCGACGTGCACTGGAGCATGTCGGGCGAGGTGGTGCTGATGACGCTGGTGGGTGGCCTGGGCACCATCTTCGGCCCCGTGCTGGGTGCTGCCGTCATGGTGACCATGCAGAACTACCTGGCCGAGCTGGGCGCGTGGGTGACGGTGGTGCAGGGCGTGATCTTCGTGGTCTGCGTGCTGCTGTTCCGCCGCGGCATCGTGGGTGAAATCGGGCATCTGTTCAAGAAGTCGCTCTGAGCGCGCCACGCCGCGCACCCAGAACACGCGGGCTACGGCCCGCGTTTCTGTTTTCGGGCATCCAATGCCGCTCTGACGCTCGCCTGGCAAGCGCCTTTATTGATCCGAAAGAAATCCACTCGAACGCGGCTGCATGCATCGTCATTCCCGCGAAGGCGCACTACTGTCCGGGGAATTTTTGCTGCCTGCAGCTAAGTTGTTGCGCTGCTTGGCGTAAGGGGCTATACCCCGAGCGCCAACTCAATTTCCGCCAAGAAAGCGCAACGTGTTCAGCATAAGCCGGATTCACCAACTCATCCAGCCCATCTCGCGCGGGCAGTTCGATCGCCGCGTAAGCGAGCTTTGCGCCGATC